>JAYOYH010000013.1:14161-108333 GCA_038153405.1 Gemmatimonadota bacterium
GACTTTGCTTTGTTTGCGTTCGCCTTTTTTGGGTTCGAAGCCGGTTGTCTCTTCTTCTTCTTCCGTGAATAGTTCTTCGCCTTTTTGTTTCTTACCGACTTTGCTTTGTTTGCGTTCGCCTTTTTTGGGTTCGAAGCCGGTTGTCTCTTCTGCCGCCTGACCGGTGGCGACGACAGCGCCGGTGGTTGGAAGATCTGCTGTGAGCGTGGACTGCAGCGATCCGCTCTGCGCCGGCAAATTTCCTTCCGGTACGTGGCCCTCGTCTACATCGCCCTCGTGCCCAAATAACGTGCTGTCCGGAGCGGACGCGTCGTCAAATATCTCATCGTCCTCGTACTCCAGATCTTCGTCTTCGTCGCCAAAGAGATCGTCGTTGGGCAATAGGGCGGTGCGATCGCTGGTGCTCTCTGTGCCGCGTGGCGCTTCTTCGCCGTCGGCGTCTTGCAGGAGCTGATCGATGCGCGTGCCGAGTGTGTCGTCGGCGTAGGACCGGGCTATGCGCAGCGATTGGATAGAGCGCTCGTTGAGCAATTCGCCCTTTTCAATTAGCTCGACCAGTTGGCTAGCCCAAGTGCAGATGAGATAGCGCTTTTCTTCTCGGTAGATGGTATTGGCCAGCGGGTGTTCAGCGGGAGTGTGGTCTGATGCCATCAGAGCACAAGGGTGGGGTATAGGCCGGGCCACAGGCGCCGCGATCTGCGCCAGTGGGGCAGGCCGACTTTGCCGTGAATGGCTATTTTCTGGTTTTTTTGCACGGTGTATACCTGGTGCACCATGCCCTGTCCCTTCCTGTAGCGCGTCGACGTGCAGGAATTGCAGTTTTGCTCGAAGCGGTGTTCTTTAAGCGCCTCTCCGCAAAGAATGCGATCGTAAATGTCTTCTAAAACGGTTTTTTGCGCGGCAGCCGAATCGTTGAGTGCCCAACTGTGTGCGTAGCTCAGCAGGCGCTTCTGCGGCTGACGCAGGGTGCAGTTGAGGTAGTCCAGTTCGCACAGTACCCAGCGCGATTGTGCCAGCGCGTCCGTGTAAAAAGGCTGCGCTTCGTACCAGTTGGGCACGGTGCGTCGCTTGTAAAAGTAGGAGCCAAAGCGCTCGCGCAGGTTCTCTAAATTACAGGGCAGTCTGCTATTCATGCCATCGCCGATCTGCGCGTGGCGAAAGAGCAGAATGGTCGATGCAAAGCGCTTCTGTAGTGCGGTTAGGTCGTGTTGTTCGAGAGCCTTGGCGACGTCTGCTATGAGGAAAAGTTTATCGATATAATGCCCGAGGGCGCTGAGGTAGGCAGCGTATTCTTCGCCGGTGAATGGGCAGCCGAGAATTTCTTCGTTCTGCTCCAGGGGAATGAAGCGTTCCATAAAGATCCACCGCGCCTTCTCCTGGGGTTCGAGCGAAGATAGTTCGGGGGCAGGACCGTCGAAACGGGGCGCTTTGCGGGTTGCTCGCCGAAGCCGTTCAGCCCTATCTTGGGTGGACCCTGCGTTGGCCGCGGCCGCGCTCAGTGCTGTTGCTGCGCCCTGTGCCTGCGTCAATTGGTCTACGACGGGTTTGACGTGGTAGCCCAGATCATAGGCCAATTGCTCGTCGCCAATGGGGTTTCCCCGATCGTTTTCGAGGTCTATGATGGCCTGGGCTAGGTCGTCTCGATTCACTATCCACTCGCGCGCGATGGGGTTGCATGCGCCTGCTGGATGCACGAATTGGTTGGCGGTGAGAAATGCGCGGCGAATCGGCATCTCGTAGGCTCAGTAAACCTATTATAACAGCACAAAATAATAAAAAACCACGAAAAAAGTCAACTTGCACCCGATAGCGCTTCACGTAGATAACACCCGCTTGAATCCGCGCAGCGCAGACGAATTGCTCGTCGAGTTTCTGCGCGTCATCCACGTTCACGCACCCGATAGCCCGCTGGAAATCGACCTGAGTGCGCTGCGCTTTATCGACCCATACGGGCTGATCGTGCTCTGCCTAGTGGGGCGCTATGCGCGCACGGTGGTGCCGCACGTCAACTATCGGATGCCAAACGCCTATGCGCTGCGCCGCTATTTGGGACGGGTGCGCTTTGCACAGGCGCTGGATGGGATTGACATGCTAGGCCCAGAGTTGGTGTTGGATCCCGTTCGGGAGAAGGCCGATAGCGAGGCCCTCATGGAAATAACGCGGATACAGGCTCAAGCGGATGTTGAATCGCTGTTAGCCCAAATAGCCCAGCGAGTAGAAGCTATCTTGGCCGAGGAGTTGCTGTATACGGCGGTGGAGATCAACCAGTTCAAAAACGTGATTGCCGAACTGTGCCACAACATATTGGATCACAGTATGAACTGGGGTTTTGCCACTGCTCAGCGCTATCTCGATCCGCGCAGCCGCAAGAAATACGTGGTGATTGGGGTGGGGGATCTGGGCATTGGCATTAAAAACAGCTTGGCCCAGCGCCACGACGTTGCCGAGTGGACGCATGCCGCGGCGATGCGCAACTCGCTTAAGCAGCACTTTTCGCGCGATGAAAACCGCGGCTTGGGGCTGTATATCGTCAATCAGATCTGCAACCGCTACAGCGGCAGCCTGCACATGCGCACGGGGGATACGAGGCTCTACATTCGCGGGGGCAGCCAGTATGAACACGTTTCCATGCACTTCCCGGGAACGCAGATTGCCATTGCGCTCTATCAGCGCGACGCCTAGGAGGCCCCCGTGTTTGGACAGGGACACAGGCCGCCCAAGCCTCCGCAGTACGAACCCATTCTCCTCATTCTGCTGGCCGTGCTCATCGCACTCGTGTTAACCGTGGGCTATGGCGCCCTGATGGTGCTGAGCGAGCGGGCTAGCCAATAACCCTACATATAGTTATAAGATGGCTGCCAATGCCCGCTATTTTGCGTTTGGCTGTGCGCAAAAGCGCTTGACAGAAGGCCGCGGCAACTCTACTCTTTACTTTAATTGAATTCATTTAAGCTGCTTTTAACTAGTCGGCTTAAACGAGATCTGGCGCCGGCTGCTGGCGCCGGGGCGAACGCGTTTACCACCATGGCGAGGACTAGGTTCATGCAAGAAGCGGCTGTGCGCGCTGCGCAGAAGCGCGGTATTGATCGGGGCGCGCCCTTTGTCTTCGAGGCCGAACACGGCATTTTGAGTGGTCGCCCCAAGGGCGCGCTGCTGCTCGAGGCGCTGATGGCCCATCTACTCAACTGCGGTGACGAGTCGGCCGTAGCGCTCGATTTCTCGCGCGTGCAGTTCGTCGATGTCTCCTGTGCCGATGAGATGCTTAACAAGCTACTGCTGCGCCTGCGCAGCGGCGAGTTAAAAAGCCGTTTTGTCTTTGTCGTTGCGGCCAACGATTCGGTGTGCGAGACGCTCGAGGCCGTGCTGCAACTGCGCGACCTGGCGGTGCTCATGGAGGATATCGAAGGGGGGATTCGCCTGCTCGGAGCGCTAAAACGCCCTATGCGGGAGGCACTCGACGTGCTGCTGGAGCGCAAGTGCGCCACGTCGGCAGAAGTGTCCGATCAGCTCGAAAAAAACGTCAATATCGTCTGCAATCGGCTGAATGCGCTGCAGCGGTTGGGGCTGGTTTGTCGCTTGCGCGATGGATCGGTCGCCGGTGGGGGCCGGCAATACTACTATGTTTCGATTCTCTAAAATACACCTTACGTGGGCGGGCGCTCTGATCCTTTGCAGTGGGTTAGTGGTCTTTGCCCAACAACTGCGCGCCGGTGTGCTGCGCGTGGGGGCTAGCGTCGAAAATTTCCGCGACGCGCCCAACGGACGCAAGCTGGGCACGCTGGACGAGGGCGTGGAAGTCGAAAAGATAGCGCAGGATGGCAAGTGGGTGCGCTTCCGCGTCGAGGGTTGGGTTTGGGGCCCATCTTTAGAGGGTTTTGAAGAAGAACAGCCGCGCCAAGAACGGGCGTCAGAGCCGGCGCCGCGCCTGCCGCTGCAGGACGCCATGCCGCGCGTTAAGCGCCTGATCAACGAGGACTACGGCACCTTTTATGGACTGCATATCGACACCGACCTCGAGATTCTGCGCGTGCGGCTGCGCGTGAGCGACATTGGCCCAGAGCGCCTGCGCGTCCGCCAGCGCACCATTATGCAGCGGGTGTGGGCACTGGTCGGTGAAGAACTTGAAGTGCCGATCCGCTCCGTGCGGGTGGAGAGCAATCGCGCCGACGGCAGCGGGGCAGTGGGTGCAGTGTTGGCCGAATGTGCGGTCGAAGTCCTCGAGGGCGAAGTGCTCGATGCTGCGGTTTGGGAAGGGGCCACGCGTTTTTCGAGCGACGCTGGACAGACGTGGGAAGGCGGATCCTGAGGGGTGAGAGGGTCGCAAAAAAAGCGCCGGAGTATGGGGCGCGGTCGCTCGCGTGCCAAGCGCAGTGTACCTGGGGGAAAGAAGAAAAGCGCGATGTTGGATTTATACGCCGTTAAAAACCAGATTGACCGGATGGTCGCCGACGAGCGCCGTGCCCAAGTCGACTATCGAGAAAAGCTGGAGATCGCTTTGCGCGAATATCGACACTGGCAGGCCGAATGGCCGGTGCTGGCCGAAAAAGTCGCGCGCTCGCGCACGTCTTGGCTGCTGCCCGGGCTGGTCGAGGGGCTCGGTGGCCTGCACGAGCGGCCTAGCCGTCCGCAACAAATCAGCATTGCCGCAACGGACGGTTCGCAAATCTTTCCCGACCGACACGAGATTTCTTCGTGTTTCCTCATCAACATAGGCTACATCCTGCTCCACTACGGCACGGGCGAAAAACCGTTGATGAGCAGCAAGCCGACGCTTTACTATCGCGAGGAGGAGATTTTCGAGGAGTGGGGTGGGCGCCGCATATTTGTCAATCGCGAGTTGGTCGGCACTAAGCGCAGCCTAATGGAATTCAGCGAATTAGCGGACTTAGCCATCGCCGCTCAGCAGGCTGGACACCGAGTGCTGGCCTGTTCCGACGGCACGCTGATCCAGTGGAGCCTAGAGGGCAAGCCGCAGGATTTCAAGGCACACGTTCTCAAGGAGACCCTGCGCGGATTTGATCAACTCGAAGAAGCCGGCATCCCCGTCGTCGGCTATATCAGCCAGCCGGGAAGTCAGGAATTGGTCAATGCGCTCAAACTGGGGCTGTGTCCCCTGCAGGTGGCCGACTGCGATCGCTGTCCCTGGCTGGGGGAAAACCAGCTTGGTTTGGACGGAGCCGAAAAGGCCGCGCTGCAAGAGCAGTTGTGTAACGGGCGCGTGCCCTGTAGCCCGATCGATGGCATAGGCGACGCGGTGTTGCTCAGTCGCGTTCTGCAGCCCGGCCAGCGCACGCCGGTCTTTCGCTCGTCTTCAAAGATTCTCGAGGAGTATGGTCGGCACTGGATTCACTTTTTCTACGTGCACGTGGGGCAGGAAATTGGCCGCGTAGAAGTGCCGCAGTGGGTGGCTGAGAACGAGGCGATGCTCGAGTTGGTGCACGCCTGCATCTGCGATCAGGCCGAAAAGGGCCAGGGATATCCGGTGGCCCTGTCCGAGGCGCACGAGCGCGCCGTCGTCCGCGGCGCCGATCGCGAGGCCTTCTATCGCTTTTTGCGCGACACGTTTGTAAAGAACGACATTCGCGCCAATATCTCGACGAAGAGCTTTAAAAAACGCCATGCGGGCATCTGAGGTGATGGGTCGGTTGGGAACAACGCCGCGCCGCGTCTTTTTTACGGGAGGGCAGCAGTGAGCACGATTGAAGAACCACAGAATCCACTGAGTCGTTTCCTAGGTGATGAAGCCGGTGCTATCGGCGCCTGGGATGCGCAAAAGACCCACGTGGGCGAAGTGGTCGAGAGCAGCACGACGGAGCTGGTTGCCGAGGCGCGCCAGCTGCACGGTGCCCCTTCGTTTGGCCAGTTTGTCCGCGTCGATTCCGAAGTGCCCATAATCGGCATCGTGTTCAATGTTTTTACTCATTCGATCGAGCCCAATCGCCGTCCCACCGCCTACGGCAAGACGGAGGACGAGCTGCGCCTGGAACAGCCGCAAATCTTCGAGCTGCTGCGCACCGAATTTCAGGCGTTGGTCATTGGCTACGTCGATGAAACGGGTCCGGTGCAGGTGCTGCCGCCGCAGCCGGCGCGCATTCACAGCTTTGTCCACGTGTGCAGCGACGACGACGTGCGCGCCTTTACGCAGACCGACGATTACCTGCGCAGCATCCTCAATACGTCGAAGGTCCCCACCGATGAACTGCTGATCGCCGCTCTGCGTCAGACGCTGCGCGCACATGGGGGCGATCGATCCTATTTAGTGCGCATGGGCAAGGAGCTTTCGCGCCTGTTGGGAGACGACTACGATCGCCTGAGCTCCATTGTGCGCCGGGCGGCTTACTGAGGGGGGCGGCTATGGCCAAAAAGGGGAACAAGGGCGTGCAGCGCTCTGTGCGCGGTCAGGAGATCGGCGTTATTACGCGCGGTTCGCTGGTCGAAGGGTTGGAGATGAAGCTGGACGCCTCGCAGAATATAGAAGACATGAAGGCGGGCAAATTTGTCGTCATAGAAGGAGATAAGAACGATTTTTTCTCCATGGTGACCGATATGCGCCTTGACGCGAACAACCAGGACGTGCTGCTGCACCCGCCCCGCCAGGAAGACGAACTCCTGCGCCAGGTGCTCAGCGGTACTAGCACCTACAACATCGTCTCGCTGCGTCCGATGTTGATGATGCCCAAAAATGCCGACGGCGACGAAGGGCCACGTCCGGTAAAGGCGATCCCCAGCCATTTTTCGCAGGTGCAAGAGGCGATGGAAGACGATGTGGCAAAGATCTTCGGACGCGAGGGCGACGAGCAGGGGAAGTATTTCTCCATCGGTTCGCCGCTCGATATGGACACGCCCGTCTGCATCGATATGGTGCGCTTTGCCGAGCGCTCAAACGGTATATTTGGCAAAACGGGCACGGGCAAGTCCTTTCTGACGCGCTTAGCGCTGTGCGGTCTCATTCACTTTGACAAAGCCGTCAATCTAATTTTCGATATGCATAACGAGTACGGCTTCAAGGCGATGAAGGAGACGGGCCAGAGCAATTCGACGTTTGTCAAAGGGCTCAAACAGCTCTTTGGCGAACGCGTGGCGATTTTTTCCCTCGATCCGCAGTCTACGCGCGCGCGCGGCGTGCAGCCCGATCACGAAGTCTATATATCCTATGATCAGGTCACCGTCGACGATGTGGCTACGCTGCAAGATGAGCTTAAGCTCAATCCAACAGCGGTCGAATCGGCCTACTTGGTCTATGCGCTTTACAAGGACCGCTGGCTGCGCACGCTGCTGGCGCAGGAGGGGCCCGACGTCGAGGAGTTTGCCAAGGAAATTGGCGCCCATCCCGGTTCGCTGGTCGCGCTGCACCGCAAGCTTAAGCGCCTGGAAAACTTTCCCTTTATGGTGCAAAAGGGACACGCTGACGGCGACGTCGTCGATCGTATTATGGAGTACCTCGATCGCGGCATCAACGTCGTGCTCGAATTTGGCCAGCAGACCAGCATGCTATGCTATTTGCTCGTCGCCAATATCATTTCGCGGCGCATTCACGAGATGTATGTCAAGAAGAGCGAGCGCTTTTACTCGACGCAGAAACCCGAGGACCAGCCGCGCCAGCTGATGATTACCATTGAAGAGGCGCATAAATTTCTCAACCCCTCAGCGGCCAAGCAGACGATCTTCGGCACGATTGCGCGTGAGATGCGCAAATACTACGTATCGCTGCTGGTCGTCGACCAACGCCCCTCCGGGATCGACGATGAAGTGCTGTCGCAGATCGGCACGCGGATCACGGCGTTGCTCAACGACGAGAAGGATATCCAGGCCGTGCTGACGGGAGTCAGCGGCACCGACGGTTTGCGCAGCGTGTTGGCGAGTCTCGATTCTAAGCAGCAGGCTCTGGTCATCGGTCACGCCGTACCCATGCCAGTGGTGATCAAAACGCGCGAGTATGGCGCGCAGTTTTACCGCGATATGGGGTGCTTAGACGATATGCCTGCTGGAGAGCGGCGTGCCCAGGTGCAAAAAAAGACCAGTGCGCTGTATGGAGACAATTGATCGTGCCCCTTGGGCAGGTCGTCGAAGCGCAGGCCTATTTTGTTCGCTTTCTCGAGCTGGCTCCCGACGACGGGCGCGGTGACGGCGTGCGCCACTATCTAGCGTCTCTGGACAAATGAGGCGGTAAATCCCTGCCCATGTTTCCCCTTATTGCAAAGCTGCTAACGCCGCTGGTTTCTCCGATGGGACTAGCTGCGCTGCTGTGGTTAATGGCTGGCATTGCGCACTTTGTATATCCTCGCTGGAGTGCGCGTTTGCTCTGGACCGGCTTTTCCCTGCTGCTGTTTTTCAGCACATCGTGCACGGGCGCAGCGCTGCTCAGTCATTTGGAGGGGCGCTATCCGGCCATGCGCGCCGAAGATAGCCCTTCTGCCGATGTAATTATTGTGTTGGGCGGGGCGACGGTGCCTGCGCTGAAGCCGCGCGTGCACATAGAGGTGGCCGACAGCTACGATCGCCTGCTGCACGGCATGCGCCTTTTTCGGGCAGGTAAGGCGCCGCACCTATTGCTCAGCGGCGGCAATCTCATCGAGCTGACCGGCGTCGATCAGAGCGAGGCCCAGCAGTACCGTACACTCGCACTGGAATCGGGTATTCCCGATAGCGTGCTCGTCTTAGAAGAGCGCTCGCGCAACACGCGTGAAAATGCGCTGTATACCGCTCAGACTATGCGCGAAAGGGGATGGAAGAATGCTCTGCTGGTTACCTCAGCATCGCATATGCCGCGGGCAGCCGCTGCCTTTTCCGCGCTGGATGTCTCGTTTGTCGCCGCTCCGACCGATGTAAACTGCGTCGATGGGGCCTTTAGCCTGTGGGGGCTGCTGCCGTCGGCGTACGGGCTCGAGCAGTCGAGCGTGGCGATAAAAGAGTACGTCGGCTGGTGCGTGTACGCGCTGCGCGGCTGGATTGACTGAGTGGATTGAGCTTCAGGCATCGACCCTGAGTGCTGGCTGCTCGCCGCGTGAAAAGGCCTGGGCTATTTCGTCGCAGCGTTCGTTGTCGGGGTCGCCGGCGTGCCCACGCGTGTATTTCCACCGCACAGAGGGGCTATTGAGCGCGTCCAGCTGCCGCCACAGATCCTGATTGAGAACGGGCTTTTTAGCTGCGGTGCGCCAGTCGCGGCGCTTCCAGCCGTGGATCCATTCGGTAATGCCCTTGAGAACGTATTCGCTGTCGGTCACCACGGTGATGCCGTGGCCGCTGTCAATTTTTTTCAACCCTTCGATAGCGGCTTGTAGTTCCATGCGGTTATTGGTCGTCTCGGCGGCAGAGCCACCCAACTCGCAGATGCAGCCGTCTGCGTAGCGTATGCGGGTGGCCCAGCCTCCAGGGCCCGGATTGCCCGAACAGGCTCCGTCCGTATAAATAGTCGTCTCCGTCACGCGCGTCCTCGGTGAGGTGTCTGGGCAAAATTGCCACGGCGGGTAATCTAGCTAAATTATCAGTTTTCTCACTAGTGTCAATCGAGTGAAAAGTCTATGAACAACGCAGAAAAAAAGTACGATCTCGTCGTGATCGGCGGCGGGCCAGGAGGTTATACGGCGGCTATCCGCGCGCGTCAATTGGGCATGCAGGTGGCGCTGGTCGAACGAGAACAGCTGGGTGGTGTGTGCCTCAACTGGGGCTGTATCCCCACCAAGGCCCTGCTGCGCCAGGCCGAAATATGGCGGTTGATGGAGCGGGCCGACGAATTTGGCTTTGCGCTGGGCGAGGCGCGGTTCGATTGGTCAAAGATCGTTGCGCGCTCGCGCTCTGCCGCCGACGAACTGGCGCGCGGCGTACAGTATCTGATGAAAAAAAACGGGGTCGAAGTCGTCGCTGGACGGGGGCGCATTACGCCGCTGCGCCAAGTCGAAGTGCGCAGTGCAGAGGACGACGTCGTCGCCGTGCTCGAGGCGGAGCACATTCTCATCGCCAGCGGTAGTCAGCCCCGGTCGCTGCCGGGCGTCGACATCGATGGGGAACGCATACTATCCAGCCGCCAGGCAATGGTGCTAAAGGCTATTCCGTCCGAAATCGCGATTGTCGGAGCGGGAGCCATTGGCGTAGAATTTGCCTACTTTTTCAACGCATTTGGCAGTCGCGTTACGCTACTGGAGTCCCTGCCCCAGATCCTTCCGCGCGAAGATGGGGAAGCGGCTGCGGCTCTACAAAGCAGCTTGGAAAAGCAGGGCATTTGCATCGCTACAGGCGCGCATATAGCCGATGTACAACGCAGTGCCAAGGGAGTGAAGGTGCGCTACCGCCTAGGTGAAAAAGAGGAAGTGCTTGCCGTTGAACGCGTGCTTATGGCCGTTGGCGTTAGCGCACAGAGCGCTGGGCTTGGGCTAGAGGCCCTCGGCGTGCGCACGCGGAATAGCGCAATTGAGGTCGATGGATGTCAACGCACGTCTGTAGAGGGTATCTGGGCGATCGGCGACGTGGCTGGCCCGCCGCAGTTGGCGCACGTAGCGTCTGCAGAGGGCATTGCCGCCGTCGAGTTTATGGCCGGTCGTCAGCGGCCGGAGGTCGATCGCGAACAGGTGCCCAACTGCATCTACTGCCAGCCACAGGTAGCTAGTATTGGTCTGAGTGAAGCCGATGCGCGCGCGCGCGGCATCGAAGTCAAGGTTGGTCGCTTTCCATTTGCCGCCAGCGGAAAGGCGCGCGCTGCAGGCGAGACCGAGGGTTTTGTCAAACTGGTTTTTGGCAGCCGCTACGGTGAACTGTTGGGCGGGGTCATCGTCGGCGCCGAGGCTACAGAACTGGTAGGCGAACTGTCTCTGGCGCTCAAACTTGAGGCTACGTACGAAGAACTCCTCTACTCTATGCACGCGCACCCGACCTTTTCTGAAGCGATAATGGAAGCGGCCGGCGAGGCCTTTGGCGAGGCCATCAGCATTTAGAGGTAGTGGGAAGCAGGTTTGTAGCAAGAGATGCGGCGGGCGATGGGGCGGTGGGCCGATATCGGGCCACTTGGTATAACGGGGCACTTACCTAGGAGACAGATATGAGCGAATTAAACGTTCCAACCTATGAGCGCATCGGCGTGCGTCCGCTGATAAACTGCAAGGGAACCTACACGATCATCAGCGGCTCGGTGATGCTGCCAGAGGTGCGCCAGGCCATGTTCGAGGCCGCTCAGCGCTATGTCCACATGGAGGAGCTGATGGAGGCCGTTGGTGCGCGCATTGCCGAACGCATGCAGTGTGAATGGGGCTTGGTTACCAACGGCTGCGCGGCGGCCCTGTGCCAAATCACCGCGGCCTGCGTCGCCGGCAGTGACCCGGAGAAAATGGCGCGACTGCCGGATGCAACGGGGATGAAGAACGAGGTCATCGTCCAGTCGAGCCACCGCCACACCTACGACCACGCCGTGCGCATGGTGGGCGTCCGCCTGATTGAAGTCACGACGCGCGCCGATATGGAAGCGGCCCTGAGCGAACGGACGGCCATGCTATTGATGTTTGGTGACGCGGCCGAGCGCGGTCAGATTTCGGTGGGCGAAATGGCCGAGTTTGGCAGGGAGCACGGTGTGCCGACCTTTGTCGACGCGGCCGCCGAGCGCCCCGATGTGCCCAATTGGTATCTGCAGCAGGGAGTGGATGCGGTCGGCTACAGCGGCGGAAAATGCCTGCGTGGTCCCCAGGCGGCGGGATTGGTGCTCGGGCGCAAAGCGCTTCTGCAGGCCGCCTTTATCAATGGCGCTCCACACCACGCGCTGGGACGACCGATGAAGGTGGGCAAGGAGGAAATCATGGGGATGTTGGCCGCTGTTGAACGGTGGGTGGAGCGCGATCATGCGGCTGAGTGGAAGGCGTGGGAAGTGCGCCTCCAGCAGGTGGCCGACGCGGTGGGCAACTATCCCTCAGTGCAGACAGCGCTGCGCCAGCCCGGCCGCTCAAACGTCGCGCCGGTGCTGGCCATCGAATGGGATCCACAGGTGCTGGGTATCACCGGAAACGAAGTCGCTGGGCTGCTGTCAAATGGAACGCCGCGCATTGAGGTATTCAGCAGCGAGCGAGGGTTTTCCGTTATGCCCTATATGATGCAGGACGGCGAAGCCGAGGTGGTGGCGAGCCGCCTCGACGAAATACTCTCAGCGCTATAGGAGGCAGGCGATGGCCAGCGTAGACGGAACGTGGGTTGTGCATATCCGCTTTGTGCGCGGCGAAGCGACCCACTCGATGCAGATAGAGCAGGAGGGCGATCAGGTACACGGGCGCTATCGCTCGCAGTATGGGGAGCGCGAAGTGCGCGGGCGCGTCGAGGGAAGCGAAGTTTTCCTGCGCGTGCCCATGCACTACCAGGCCGTGGGGACGACCTACGGTTTTCACGGCGTGATAGAGGGTGACGTGCTGCGCGGCGCGGTCGATCTCGGCGAGTACTGGCGCGGAGAATGGGAGGCCGTCCGGCCTACCTGATCTTTGTCACAGCTATGGAGATCGAGCGGTGGGGCATTTCCCGTCGTTGGGCATGGGCAAGCCGCTTGCCCAAAAAACCTCGACCGTGGTACCTTTGCTGACGAGGCAAAGGGGGCATACATGAATCTACTGCGTTGTATTGCGTGTGGGTTGCTGATCGCTGCGCTATCGAGCTGCAGCGGTGGCAACCAATCGGCTGCCGGTCCGGACCCGGTCGAGCAGCCAGAGGCGCCGGTCCTGCGCGTGACGCAGATCGGCGACGGTGAAATTCAACTGAGCTGGGGTGCCATCGCCGATGAGGGCGATGTCATCTACGTGGTCTACCGCAGCGTGGTTGGTGAACCGGTAGCCGCCGTCGACTCGACCTTTCGCACGCAATTTGGCGATCGCGGACTCCAATACGAGGTCGAATACACCTACTACGTGACGGCGGTTGACAATTTTGGCCGCGAGGGTGCGCGCTCAAACACGGTCTCTGGGCAGCCGTTCAACAACCTGGCGCCGCTAGCACCCACTTCGCTGCGCGCCGTAGCTCACAATATATACCTATTCAATCAATTGGAGATTGCCCTCGACTGGGAAGCAAACAGCGAGGCCGATTTGCTTGGCTACCGCGTGTATCGCTCCACCGAGGAAGATTTTGCGCCGACGGCCGAAGCGCTGCACGCCGAAGTCGAGGTCGCGCGCTACATCGACCAAACCGTCGACGTGGGGACGGTCTACTACTATCAGGTCACGGCTTACGATCGCGGCGGCAAGGAAAGCGCCGGTTCGGTGGGAGCCAGTGATGTGGCGCTGCCCATCGTCCAATTGGCTGCGCCGGTCGATGGCGAGTTGGCCTCTCCCCAGGCTACCTTTGTCTGGCATCCCGTGCCCAATGCCCTCTCTTACCGCGTGATTGTTACCACTTCGCCCACGAGCGGCGAGATCTCAGAAATGGATCTGACGGCCGATACGACGGCCGTTTTCCGGGGGCGGTCCCTGTCCGGAAATCAGCCGGCTGCCCTAGAAACGGGTCGAATCTACTACTGGAAGGTGATTGCCAGCACGCGCGCAGAGGGCGTGGAAAACTCCGTTAGCGCGGTGGAAGACTTTAAGGTGCGCTGATGGAGCTTGACGGCGGGGCCCTGCGCGTAGTGGAAACGCTGCGGAGAGCCGGGCACCGGGCGCTGCTGGCCGGCGGCTGCGTGCGCGACATGCTATTGGGGCAGACGCCCAAGGACTGGGACATCGCCACCGATGCTGCACCCGATCAGGTGGCGGCACTTTTTGCGCGCACGCTGCCGGTGGGGGCGCATTTTGGTATCTGCGTCGTCGTGCTCGAGGAGGGCCACTATGAAGTGGCGCGCTTTCGCCGCGATGGCCCCTATCGCGACGGGCGCCATCCCACCAGTGTCGAGATAGCCGATGCGCGCGCCGATGCCCTGCGCCGCGACTTCACGATCAACGGCCTCTTCTTTGATCCAGCTCATCGAGAAATAATCGATTACGTCGGGGGGCGCGCCGATATAGAGCGCGGTCTGCTGCGCGCCATTGGCGATCCTGCTGCGCGTTTTGCCGAGGATTATCTGCGCCTGCTGCGCTGCGTGCGCTTTGCCGCCCGCCTCGACTTTGCCATCGAAGAATCGACCTATGCTGCGCTGCGGGACCAGGCCCCACGGATCGATGCAATCAGCCCCGAGCGCATCGAAGACGAGCTGACGCGCCTGCTGACAGAAGGCGGCATTGTGCGTGGATTGGAGCTGCTTATGGACAGCGGTCTGCTCGCAGTCGTGCTGCCGGAGGTCGCGGCGCTGCGCGGCGTTGAGCAGCCGCCAGAATTTCATCCGGAGGGAGACGTGTGGAACCACGTGCAGCTGGTCATGGCCCAGCTGTGCGATCCGCCGCCCGAGCTCGCTTGGGCAGCGCTGCTGCACGATATCGGCAAAGAACCGACGTTTGAAGTGCGCGATCGCATTCGCTTTAACCGCCACGACGTAGTAGGGGCGCAGATGGCCGAGGGCATCTGCCGGCGCTTTCGCATGTCAAACGCGCGCAGCGCGCGCATTTGCGAACTGGTGGCTCAGCACATGCGGATCCGCAACGTGCCCGATATGCGCGAGAGCAAGCGTCGGCGCTTTCTGCGCCAGGAGGCGTTCGCGCAGCTGCTGGAATTGCACCGCGCCGACTGCATGGGTTGCCATCGCAAAATGGACCTCTACGAGTATTGCTTGGCGCAGCTGGACGACTTGGGCGAGGAGAAGCTGCGTCCGCCGCCCTTGCTCAAGGGGGGCGATCTTCTGGCGTTGGGCATGGAATCCGGGCCGATGGTAGGTCGCGTGCTAGAGCGGTTGGAAGACGCCCAGTTAGAGGGGACCCTGCACAGCCGGGAAGAGGCCGTCGCGTGGGTGCGACAGCGCTACCGCGCTTTGATTGCTCCGCCTCGATAAGGCCCTTTTACACCAGACCGCTGCGCAGCACGTCGATAACGCGCCCGTGCGAAGCCGGCGACATCAAGTAGAGCCCGTCCCAACCTTCTTTTCGTATCCAGCGCACCTGCTCGGCGGCCAGTTCGGCTCCGGCCGCAGCCTGATCTTCTACCTGCCCATAGCGCTCTAAATGCGCAAAGACTTGGTTCGGCACTACTACGCCGGGTACGGCGGCCATGCGCCGGGCGTGGTCGAGGCCGTTGAGAACGAGCACGCCAATAAGCACGGCCGCTCGGTGGCGAAAAGGGGTTAGGGCGCCGAGGGCGGCGTGGTCGAAGACGGGTTGGGTCATAATGTAGTCGACTCCGGCATCCAGCTTGCGCTGCAATTTCTCGATCTCACTCTCCCTATCGAGTGCCTCGGGTTCAAATCCCGTGCCGACGGTAAAGCGGGTGCGCGGGTCCCTGTGCGTACCCAGCGGCTGGCCGCCAAAATCGATGCCGGCGTTGAGGTGGTGCTGCACATAGCGGATGAGGGCGGCTGAGTCCATGTCGAAGACGGCGCTGGAGCGCGGGTAGGTCGGCGACATTTTGGGCGGATCGCCGGTGATGAGCAGGACGTTGTGTATCTGATTGGCCCAGTAGCCAATCAGCCGGCTTTGCAGGCCCATCGTATTCAGGTCGCGCAGGGTGAAGTGCGGTATGAGCTCGAGCACATCACCTGAGCGCCAGTCGAGTCGACGGCGAATCAGGTGAATGAAATCTCCGGGCGGCATGAGCGGAATACCGCGCGAACCGTCGGTCAAATCGAGTGCGTCGGCCAGGCCAGAGGCGGCCAGCTCCTCGACAAAGGACAGGCGGGCCCCAAGGCCGCCGGTGCCGCGCGACGGCAGCATTTCGACGCTTATGGCGAATTCGCCGCTGAAAATCTTGCGCGAAAAGGGGCCGTTGTCCCGCTTGGTCTGGCGCGGTGTTGGTTCGAGCGCGCTGTCCAATGCTACCTGTGTTTGCACGCGTACCTTGCTGAGACTGCGCAGATAGTTGTGCATTTCGTTGATATGGGGAGGGTGCACGTCGCAGCAGCCGCCGAGCAGCCGCACGCCGCGCTGGGCAGCCTCGCGCGCGAAGCGACCCATAAATTCGGGATTGACACCGGTCAGATAGCGGTGGCCGATGCGCTGAAATTCGCCGCCGTTGGGCATGAGCGACAGCTGAATGCGCTGCGCTATAACGGGTTCGAGTGCAGCAACGGCATCTAAGAAGGCGCGCGCTTCCCAGGGTGCGCAGCAGTTGACGCCAATAACGTCAGCGCCGAGGTCGGCGGCAGTTTTGGCAAAGAGCTGCGGGTCCAGGTTCCACGTGCCGTCGGCGCGCTGGTGCAGCGCCATGTGCACGACGACCGGAATGGGCTCGGGCAACGCCCGGGCGATTTCCAATACAGCGCTGACGTGCAGCAGCGAAGAGAAGGTCTCTAACAATAGGGCATCGACGCCGGCGGCGGTGAGTGCTTCGATTTGCGGTCGATAGATGCTGCGGGCTTCTTGCGGCGTTTCGCGCATATCGTGCGTAGGACCTATGGAACCGAGAACGAAAAACGGTTCGTCATCGCGTCCTTGGCTTGCGAAGAGATCGATGGCCTCGCGCGCCAATGCCACTCCTCGCCCGTTGAGTTCGCCCACGCGTTCTGCCTGGTCGTGGGCGGCCAATTGGGTTGGATTTGCGGCGAATGTATTGGTGGTGAGGATGCGTGCACCGGCCTGCAGATATTCCAAATGCACCTGGCGGACGATATCGGGATGGTCGCTGTTGAAGGTTTCGTAGAGGTGATTGCGTTCGGAAAGACGACCCGTGCGTTCAAACAGTAGCGAACCCATGGCCCCGTCGCAGAGCAGGGGCGTTCGTCGTAGGTATTCGAGAAAAGAGGACATAGCAAAGATCTCTCTGACTGCTGCGGTGAAAGCGGTGCAAGGTGCGCTTGGCCAAGGGGACCGTATAAGTATATCAAGATTTACTGATATATACAAATGCGCACGCAGAGAAAAAATACTAAGTAGTTGTTGGATAGGTGGTTATGGTAATTCACCTGCGGGTGCCAAAAAAATCGGCAAAGACGAAGAAATCATCGAAATCGATATCAAAATCCCCGTCGAGGTCGTAGGTCGAATCCCAGTTGGCATCGTCCGTGTGGAGGCCAAAGTGGTCGGTAAAGGCGAAGAAATCCTCGAAGTCAACCGCCCCGTCGCCGTTGAAATCGCCGCGCGGGAAAGGGACTGCTGGCAGCGCGTAGTCAACGCGGAGAGTGGGGTGCCGCTGAGGGTCGGCCGCGTCGCGGCTGACAAAGCGCTTGGCCGTGGAGGTCTGCCCTTCTTCGCCGATTAGCATCCAGCCGAAATTATCTGCGGGGTGGTCGATCCAATGCTGCACGTCGTCCCGCAGTTGGTCGCCCGTCCAACTGTATGCGCCGATGCCATCGATTCTTTGGCCGGCGCTGGGCGAGTCGACGAAGTCCCCGCCGGGTTGCGACCAGGGTGCGTCGGGGAAGAATGCATGCAGCCAAGTCGCATCGCCCCTGGCCGCGCTCGCGCCTAGCCCTTCGCCGCGCGTGCCAGCCGACGGGCCTTCGCCCCAGTCGGCAAGGAGCACATGCGCGCCAACGGTCACTTCGCCGGCGTTGCTCTTGTCCATATAAAGGGTCAATTCGGCGCTGCGCAGGACCGACCCGCGGGGAATGGACGATAGGTCAAAGCGCAGCAGCGTGCGCCGGGTGCCGTTGTCGGCCGTAGCACCGACAAATAGGTAGAAGCCAATACCGTTGCTCAGCGAGCCATCGCTGCTCTCATAGAGAGTGTTGTCCTTGCTCGGCGTCAAGTGCAGGATTTCGGCCTGGCAGAGGCTGCTGAGGGCCAGCGGGAGCAAGAGCAAGAGTGCGTGCATGGATAATGGGTGTCTTTTTCGGCGCTGTGGAAGAGAAATCGGGTCTCTATAAAGATGCGCCCGCTCGCTGAGCGGGTAGTGCCGGGATGCGCTCCAAGCAGGCCAGCACGTCGCGCGGTTGAATGCGCTCTTTGAAGAAAAAAGCCTCCCCAGATAGGTCTTTTAGGTCGTCTTGGCTGACGTTGAGTCGGCTGGATATGGCGATAATCAGGTCGCTTCGCCCGGCGCGGCGCAGCTTTTCCAGCTTGCGGCGCAGGTATTCGGGGCGCCAATAGCCAACGATTTCGAGCAGGGCCGTGCGGCCGTCGGGATGGTGGAAGGTGAAGTCGGGTATCATCACCGTCTCTTTCAGATTGATAATTTCGCTCTCGCGCTCCATGTGCCATGCCGTATTCGATTGGGCAAAGCGCGCAGCAAAGGTCTCCTCGAGCAACGAATCGTAGAGCGTCTGGTCGCGATAGTGCGAGACGAGCGGGCTCTTGTCGTCGAGGATGAACTGTTGGCGCCGCCCATCTTTGCGCAGGATATCGGCGCGCATCGACCAGCGCGTACACAGCAATAGAGCGGGCAGGAAAACCGCCATTTGTAGACCGTATTTCTGCGAGTGGCGAAAGAGGCTAACGGGGCCGTCGAGGGCAATTTCGTAGCCCGCATCGACATCGCCCTCAATCGCGTGAATAAGGCGGTAAAATTTGATGAACTTAAAGAGCTGCTTATAGCGGTGTGGCAGGTTTTTAAATACGCTCAGATACAGTATTTCGCAGCGATAGAGCATAGCCTGCGCTAAGGCGACGTTGTAGCGGTTGAGCAACCGATTGGCATCGGGGGCTGTAAAAGTAGAAAGCAGGTGATTTTCGGTCAGGTCCGCATAGAGCCCGCGCTCGATCTCCTCGCTTGAAACTTGGTATTTAAGGGCCATGTGCTCCAATACGTGCGCGGCCGTGGTCGGGTATAAGGGGCCCGGTTCGCGCACGATGGGATGGTTTTCACGCGCGAAGGAAAATACCTCGTCGCGCAGCTGGTCGGCGGGGATGGGGCCGTCGATATGAAACTCGCAGTGGTCGTCAAAAAGCAGCTTGTTGAGACCGCGCTGTATGCGATAGTCGGTGCGATCGCCCTGATGTGCGTCGAGTGCGGCATTGAGTTGACCGCGCGTGCGGCCCTCGTGTGCTTGAAATAGGGCGATGAGCCCGTCGGCCAATTCAATGAACTTTTCGTCATCGACGTCGATATAGCGCGGTGCGATATAGGGGCCGCGCGATTGGGTGAGCAGTAGGTCGGATGTCAGCATGGAGCCATCAAAACGCACATTTTAGGCGGCCGGCTCGTCTTCATTGCGCGCACCGTAGGCTTCGTGACGGCTGCGCTGTTGGCTCATGCGCTCTTCAATCGTATTGGCCGATACGACTTCGTAGAGCACGGCGCGCTTGCCCTGGCGCCGGCGCAGGATGCGGCCGAGGCGCTGCACGTGTTCGCGGATGGTGGCCGAACCCGATAGCACGACGGCGACGTTGGCCTCGGGCATATTGACGCCCTCGTTGAGCACTTTGGACGTGACCAGTGCTAGGTAGTCGCCGCGATTGAATTTCTCCAGTATGTGCTTGCGCTCTTTGGTGCGCGTCTGATGGGTGATGGCCGGTACGAGAAACTGGCGCGCGATCTGGTAGACGGTCTGGTTGTCGTTGGCAAAGACTAGCACGCGGTCGCGCGGATGGGCCTTAAATATGTCTTCCAGCACGCGGAGCTTGGCCGTTGTGCCTAAGGCCAGCTGGCGATGGGTGCGGTAGGCCAGCATGGCGCGGCGTCCAGCGCTGGAGTTCGAAGACAGCTGAACAAAGCGCCGCCAGCCGTTCTGCGTGCCCATGCGAATGTTTTTTTCTTCGAGAAAGTCGCGGTACGTTTGCCGCGCCGCTTCATAGGCGACGCGCTCTTCGGCTACCATATCCACTTGGCGCCGCTCGATGCGGTACTCGGATAGGTATTCGCCCGACAGCGGGCGGATGCCCTTTTCGTAGGCGATGGGGCCGACGAGGGCGTCGAGCAAAACGTGTCGCCCATCGGCCCGCTCTATGGTTGCCGTCAGCCCCAGGCGATAGGGCGCAATGCTCATTTCGGCGCTATGGCTATACATCTCGCCGGGTAGGTGGTGCACCTCGTCGTAGACGAGCAGGCCAAAGCGGTTTCCGTAGCGCTCCATGTGCATATAGGCGCTGTCGTAGGTGCTGACGGTAAGGGCGGCCAACTCGTGGTAGCCGCCGCCAAGTAAGCCAACGGGGCAGGAGAAGCTCTGCGTGAGCAGGTCATACCACTGATTCATCAGGTCGATGGTCGGCACGACGATTAGCGCACTGCGCTGCACGGAGTGGATGGCGTGCAGCGCGACGAGCGATTTGCCTGCGCCGGTGGGCAAAACGACAATTCCGCGGCGCCGATGCTGTTCCCAGGCGTCTATACTTTCCCGCTGGTGGGGATGGAGAGCAGGGGTTTGTCCGAGGGAAAGGTCAAGGGTGCGATAGCGGGGGGCCGCGTTGTCTACGACAAGATTGCGCGCGCGAAAAAACGCCATGGACTCGCGGTAAAAATGAGCCTGGGCCCGGTAGAGGTCGACGCGCGCATCCCAGACAAAGGGGCTTGGAATTTCCTGGTCTGCATAGTCGCGTAGCACTAACGTGCCTTCTTCGAAGCAGAGTCGCATACGTCGATAGCCGGAAGCGCGCTGGGCCGTTTACTCGCTTTGCTGGGCGATGGCCGCGTAGGTGCGCTGGAAGGCCAGACCGAGAACGAGGGCAATACCGCCGCCTGTCAGCGCCACTTCCCAGCGTCCCACGTACAGGCCCGATAAGCCGATAATGCCGCTACCGATGGCCACGGCGCCCAGCAGTGCCGTTCCCAGGCCGCGGGCGATGGGTGCACCGCCGCCGGAAGGAGTTCCGGCCTTTTGGGCGATGGGGCCCCACCAGCCCATGGGGCGCGCCTCCTCGTAGAAGCTCAACAGCTTTTCTTCGGGCTCCGGTTGGGTTGACAGCGCCACGGCGATCCACAGCAGGCAGGTCATGGCAATCGAGCTGAGCACGATGACGTAGGGCGCATCCGGTCCGGCGTCGATCCAGTGGGCAAAAACCACAAATTTATTTAAAAGAAAAATTAGCGGTCCGCCGAAGGATGCGGTTAGTCGCGCCGGTCCGTTAAAGCGCCACCACCACCACTGGCCCCAGTTGGCCGTCAGCTCAGCAGAGGAAAGGCCCAACATAAATACGGCAATATCGATGACGTTGGTCGCTCTTAGTGCTACCGCCAACGATAGGCCCATGATGACGACCATGACCGCGCGGCCCACGTTCATATAGTGTTCAGTTTCAGCACCGCGCCGGACAAAGCGCCGGTATATATCGTTGATAAAGACCTGCGCGCCAAAGTTCATATTGGAGTCGACCGTCGACATAATGGAGGCAAATAGGGCCACTAGCGATAGGCCGAGGAGGCCAGAGGGCAGGTAGTGGCCCAAGAGTAGGCCATAGGCCAGCTCCTTGTCCATGCTGCCGTCGTGCAGCCCCGGCCACTTTACCATGGCCCCCAGCGCGGGTAGCGTTAGCATCGCTAACATGAGAAAGAGGACTACTTCAGTCCAAACGTACATGCGGGTTGCCTCGCCGCTGTCGCGGCAGGAAAGCAGGCGCTGGCCCTCCATCGCGCCGGCCATCGGCGCTAGATCGCCCCCATAGCCTACGGCCGTACCCACCGTCCAGGCGATGATGCCGATCAGGCCCAACATCTCGTGGCTCATGGGCGGATGCCAGCTGACCACGCCCTCGCCGAACTGCGTCACCAGCGCCTGGTAGAGCCCGGTCGGTCCGCCAAAGTCCTGCCAGACGAGGATCATCAGCACCAGAGAAGATCCGATCATGATGGCCGTCTGCACGATATCGGACATGACGACGCCCATATAGCCGGATAGGACCACGTAGAGTAGGATAATGGGGATGGCGACCAGGAATGTCTCCGCGCGCGACCAGCCCAGCAGCACTTCCGATACCTTTGTCAGTCCGAGTAGGCCGGCGCCGGTCCAGGCAACCACGGCGATAAAGGCGCTGCGCAGCGATACCCAAGCGCGCATGGTTGAGGCGGCATGGCCGCTGAAGCGCCGTTCGTAAAATTCGGGTGAGGTGAAAATCTTCAGGCGGCGCCAGCAGGCGGCAAATAGCAGCCCGCCGATGAGCAGAGCCAGACCAAATCGACTCAAATACCACCAGCATATGAATGTGCCGGTAATTACCGTCATGCCGCAGTAGGCGGGGGCCACGTCGGCATTCATACAGGTGACGGCGTAGCTGGTTCCGTTCATCCAGCCCTTCATTTTGCGGCCGCCGAGGAAGTAGTTATCCAAGCTTTCTTGTGCAAAGCGCCGATAATACAGACCCATGCCGATCAGGAATAGCATATAGATCCCCATCAGGGCGTAGTCCAAGGTGGATAAGCTAACGATATTCATAGAGTTCCTCTGCTAGCGGGAAAAGCGGCCAATCGCTCGTGCGCGCACCCCCTTTAATAGGGAACGGCGGCAAAACCGGCAAGCCCAGTAGGGACTAAACTCGGAGTGCAAAATGCATTGGGGAGTGAGGGTGGGCATAGGGCGGTGCGTTTGATCGCCCTCCGCCTAATGGCTACATTGGGTAATCTCATGGAAGGAGTGTGCACATGGCCCATACGAGGAGTCGCGTCGGTCTGGCGAAGGGCGCCGAGCGCCGCGCCAATGTCTATCGCGCAATGGATTTGGTGCGCGCCGATATCGAGGCAAAGGTGCGCGAGCAAGTGCTGCTAAAGCCCAATTTTCTCTCCAGCGAAAACCAGCTCGCTTCAACGCACGCCGATGCGATGCGCGGAGCTATCGACTTTTTGCTCTCCGCCCCGCGCCCGCCCGACGAGATCGTCATCGCCGAAGGGGGCAACGAAACCTATTCGGGCGAGGCGTTTAAAAACTTTGGCTACCATGCCCTGCAGGAGGAGTACGAGGTGCCGATTCGCTTGGTCGATCTCAATGGGGAGACCGAGTGGGAGGAAACCACCATCTATACTGCTACCCGTCAGGAGCGCACCGTGCGCATGCCCAAGACGGTGCTCGACTGCCCCTGCACCATTTCCGTTGCGGTGGCCAAGACGCACGACGTCTGCGTGGTGACGCTGGCGCAGAAAAACATGATCATGGGAACCTTGCAAAAGGAGGATCGCATCTGGATGCACGGCTTTCCATCGCACCCCGAGCGCATCCTGCCCGATGAAGCCCAGGTGCTCAACGTCAATTTGATTCGCCTATCGCAGTTTCTGAAGGCCGATATTGGCATCGTCGACGGAACCGTGGGGTTGCAGGGCAACGGTCCGGGCGGCACCGACGTGGTCGCGCTGGGTGCCGCCGCGGCATCGGCCGACGTCTTTGCCGTCGATGCCGTTATGAGCAAGGCCATGGGTTTTGAGCCGATGCAGTTGGGTCTGCTACACTACGCCGATATCCTGCAATGGGGCGTCGGTGATCTGGAGCGCATCGAGGTGTTGGGTGCGCGTATCGAGGAGGTCGCACAGACTTTTATTCCACATGAGACGACGGCCCAGCAGCTGGAATGGCGGGCGCCCGAAGTGGAGCAATACCTGCCGCGATGAACGATCAACGACCGAATATTCTTTGGATTTGCACCGATCAGCAGCGCTACGATACGATCGGTGCGCTGGGCTACGCGCACGTAGATACGCCGCACGTCGACCAACTGGTAGCCGAGGGCGTTGCCTTTACCCACGCCTACTGCCAGTCGCCCATTTGCACGCCGAGCCGCGGGTCGTTTTTAACGGGCATGTATCCGAGCGCTATTCACGTGACGGGCAATGGCAACGACGCCTTTCCCGACCACCCGCCCTTGGTCAGCAAGCTGCTGGCCGATGCCGGCTACGACTGCGGGTTGATCGGCAAACTGCATTTGGCCAGTGCCTATCGACGCATTGAGCCGCGCGTCGATGACGGCTATCGCTACTGGGAGTACAGCCACGCCCCGCGCGACGACTGGCCCGTTGGACACGGCTACGCCGATTGGGTGCGCGAGCAGGGATCTGCGTTAGGGGAGTTGACCGACGACCCGCAGGGTGTGCCAGCCGAACTCCATCAGACGACGTGGTGTGCGGAAAAGACGATTGAATTTATGCGCCAGGAGCGGCAGGGGCCCTGGCTGGCCTGCGTCAACATCTACGATCCCCATCCGCCCTTTAATCCACCGCAGCGCTACCGCGACCTCTTTGATCCAGCGGCCATGCCCGGACCGCTGTTTCGCGACAGCGACGTAGCCCAGCAGCAAGCGCTGGCTTCTGTAGACTTTCAATCGCAGGTGCGCCAACCGCACGCGTTGGACATCGGCGATCCGCTCAGTCCAGAACGAGGCCGAGCGGCCGATGCCCGGGTGCTGCAGGCGGCTTACTGTGCGATGATAAAGCTGATTGACGACGCGGTCGGGCGCATGATGGCGGCGCTTGAAGAAACGGGCCAGCGCGACAATACGGTGGTTATTTTCACCTCCGACCACGGCGAAATGCTCGGCGATCACGGGCTGATTCAAAAGGGCTGCCGCTTTTACGAAGGCCTCGTGCGGGTGCCACTGGTCTTTTCGTGGCCGGAGCACTTTCAACAGGGCGTGCGCAGCCAGGCGCTGGTCGAACTGCTCGACAAAACGCCGACGCTGCTGGAACTTGCCGGCATACAGCCGCCGGAGCGGATGCAGGGACGCTCGCTGCTGCCGATGCTGGTGGGCGATGCCGGACCCCAGCACCACCGCGATTTCGTGCGCTGCGAGTACTACGATGCCCTCGACGAGCCCGACGGTTCGTTTGCGACGATGTATCGCGATGAGCGCTACAAGCTCGTGGTCTATCACGGCCACGCCTTGGGCGAACTCTACGATCTGGAAGAAGATCCAGAGGAGTTCGAAAATATGTGGGATGAGCCCGAGGCGCAGCCGATCAAATTAGAGCTGATGCGGCGCAGTTTTGATGCATCGATGCTGGCGATGGATCGCGGTTCACCGCGCGTAGGACCCATGTAGTGGACTTGTTCGGTCGAGTGCAAGATCGGCGGCAGGTCGAGCGCGATATCGCGCGCTGGCGCGATGGCCTAGTGGCCCAAGAGCGCGATGCGATCAGCGTGGAGGAACCGCTTGAGGTGCGTATTGGCACGGTGCCCATCGCCGTGATTATGCGGACGCCGGGCGACGATTACGCGCTGGCCGCCGGTTTTCTGCTGACCGAGGGCATGCTCTCTGGGCCATCGGCCATCGGCGCCATTTCCTACTGTCCAAGCGCTGATCCACCCAACGAGAAGAACGTCGTCGAAGTGAAGCTGGCGGCCGGTCACGCCTTTGACCAAGACCAGCTCAAGCGCAATTTCTACGCTTCGTCGAGCTGTGGCGTGTGCGGCAAGGCCAGCATTGAGGCCGTTGCCGCGCGCGGGGGGGTCGTTGCCGGCCATTTTGTCGTCCCTGCACAAACGCTGTGCGCATGGCCCGAGCAAATGCGCAGGGCGCAGGCCGTTTTCGCCCAGACGGGATCGCTGCACGCGGCCGCTCTCTTTACGCCCGATGGGGAGTTGCTGATGGTCTGTGAAGATGTGGGACGCCACAACGCCGTCGACAAAATTATTGGGGCCTATGCGCTGCGCGGCGAGCGCGTGCCGGCTGAAAGCGCGCTGCTGGTGAGCGGGCGGACGAGCTTTGAAATCGTGCAAAAAGCGCTCATTGCCGGCATTCCCTTTGTCGCCGCTGTATCGGCTCCATCGAGCTTGGCCGTCGATCTGGCGTCGGCCGGAGGAATGACGCTGGTGGGTTTTGTGCGCGGTGCGAGCTTTAATATCTATGCGGGGCACGAGCGCATTTGCGCTGATGTGCCTATAATAGAGTGAGATACTGCTCAAACGCACAATCGCGCATATCAAGGGAGAGGAGATATGGCCAAAAACAAGGCTAGTAAAAAACCGCAGCTGCGCCTGTGTGCGGCGGCATGGACCCTGACAAACTATCCTTCGGCGGAGAAGCAGTGGTCGATGGATCGCAAGGTGAAGGCGGCTAAGGATGCCGGCTTTGAGGGCTTTAGCGCCGGTCCGCAGCCCGAAGTGGCCGAGGCCTGTGCCAAGCACGGTCTGCAACTGGTTGGCGGGGTCGACGTCGGCACCGTCCGAGAAGCCGACGAGAAGATGGGGCTATTTAGTGCGGCCGGCGCCGTGCACATCAATGTGCAGCTCTGCGACCACGATACGGAAATATCGAAGGCCGTTACCGTGGCGCGCGCGGTGGTCGAAGCGGGCGATAAGCACAAGGTGAAACCGGCGATTGAATGGCACCGCGATACGGTTACGGAAACGCCGGAGAAGGCCTTGGCGTTAGCCACCCAGTATGAGAAGCGCTACGGCGACAAACTCCGCATGAATTTTGACCACTCACACCCGGCCATTACAAAGCAGCTGCGCCCCAATACGTTCTGGCCGCGCATTGCCGAATTCCGACCCGACCTGCTGGCCATGAGCGAGTTAATTCACTTTCGCACGTTTACGGGTAGCCACTGCCAGACGCCCATTACCAACGGGCGCGGCCAATTGGATCCCGACTTTATTACGTGGCGCGATCATTTTCTGCGCCACGTCTTGGAGGCATGGATCAAAGCACAGCGTGGCGCAAAGGAGCTGTGGACCGTCGTCGAACTGGGTCCCAAGGGCTCCGGCTATGCCCTCGATTGCTTTCCCGATGTGTGGAAAGATGCCATCGTCGCGCGCGGCGAGATCGAAAGCGAATTTAAAAAGGCGTTGCGCAGGGCAAAAAAATAGACTGAGTGCAGCAAATGAAGAAATCGGGCGGGCCTGCGTGGCGCGCCCGATTTTTTTGTTGAGTGAGTTGGGACGGCTACCAGGCCATCCAGCCGCCGTCGACCGGGACAATCGCGCCCGTCACATAGGCGCTGGCCCGCGAGGCTAGAAAGAGCAGGGCCGGCGCCAGTTCGGCTGGATCGCCGAAGCGGTCGTTCGGTGTAAAACCGCGCAGGCGCGCACTCATTGCCTCGTCTTCAAGAGCGGTCTCCGTCAGTTCGGTGGGGAAGTAGCCGGGTGCAATGGCATTGGCCGTTATGCCGTAGCGCGCCCATTCGACGGCCTGCGATTTGGTCAGGCCGACGAGCGCGTGTTTGCTGGTGGTGTAGGCGCCGAGTCCATGTATCACCGAGGCGCCCACGCCGTAGACCGAGGCGATGTTGATAACGCGCCCGCTGCCTGAGGCTTTGAGTAGATCAAAGAGCCGTTTGGACAGCTGCCACTGGGCGGTCGTATTAAGGTGTAGGATGGCGTTAAACTCGGCCTCTTCCATGCGGTGTAACGGCACGCGGGTGCCGCTGCCGGCGTTGGCGACGAGGATGTCGCAGCCGCCTAGGGCGGTCTCGGTCTCGGCCCCCAATCGCTCAATGCCTTCGCTCGTGCTGAGGTCGGCCGCACAGATGCGCAGCGTTCCTTCGGCTTGGGTCATCTCAGCGGCGAGCGCCTGCAGCTTTTCGGTGCGCCGCGCCGTGGCCAGCACGTCGGCTCCGGCCCGTACAAGGGCGCGCGCCATTTCGGCCCCCAAACCGCTCGATGCGCCCGTTACAACGGCCTTGCGCCCGGCGCAGCCGAAGAGTTCGTATACGTAGTCCCTGCTATTCATGATGCCTGCTTTTTACGCGGGGTATGGAATCCCTAATTCGCCTGTTTCGACGAGTCCAAGTGCTGGGCCCACTCCGTATTGGACGACTGCTGGATTTTTACTTTGCTGGAGGTTTCGAGGTCGCGCACCGCAAGTCGTCGAGGGAATAGGGTTGTTGGTGAGCACGGGGCGCGTCGGAGGCGTATACGTGCGCCCGATAGATAGGCCGGAAGATCGTCTACCTATACCGTCGCCCAGCGGGTCAAAGGCCTCGTGGGTGAGGCCATACCCTTCCAATGCGGCATTCACCATAACATCCGTTTTCGTTGGGTTGGTAGGCGGGAGACTAGAGCGCCTTTACGCGGACAGGGCAGACCTTTAGCTCGGCCGTTTCCGTAATCGGATCGTATCCCGAACCCGTCAGAATATTGATGGGCACGTCGTTAAAGCTGAAACTGGCAAAGACCGTGCCGCGGGGCGAACGGGACGACGAGCGCACGCGAATATCGACGCTGCCGCGCGCGCTGCTCATGCGGCACATCGAGCCGTCGCGAAGGCCCCAGGCCGTCACGTCGTCGGGGTGCACTTCTAGACTTTCTTCGGCCAGCAGATACTCGATGCCCTGAGCGCGTCCGGTTTGCGTGCGCGTGTGGTACGACTGCAGGCGGCGGCCCGTCGTCAGCCAAATGGGAAAGTCGTCGTTGATGGTCTCGGCTGGATCGCGGTAGTGAATGGTTTTAAATAGACCGCGGCCATTGGTGAATTCGCCTTCGTGCAGAATGGGCGTACCGGGGTGGTTCTCATGCGGCACGGGCCAGTGATATTGGCCCCCTTCAATGCGATCCCAATCTAGTCCAGCGTAAATGGGCGAGAGACTGCACAACTCATTGAAGACGTCCTCGGCAGAGGAAAAGTCAAAGCCGTCAAAGCCGAGGCGCTGGGCGATTTGCGATATAATCCACCAGTCGGGCTGGGCCTGTCCGACTGGGGGGACGGCCTGGCGCAGTCGCTGCACCCGGCGTTCGGTGTTGGTACAGACGCCATCGGTTTCGGCCCACGACGTGGCCGGTAGCACCACGTCGGCCAACTCGGCGGTCTCTGTGAGAAAGATATCGATAACGACCAGGTGTTCTAGGCTGCGCAGAGCGTGCTCGCAGTGGGTGCGATCGGGATCGGACACCAGCGTATTTTCGCCGTCGATGAGCATAGCAAAAATATCTTCGCCGGCCAGGTCTAGTGCGCGCACCTTGGTGATGCCCTTCTCCGCATCCATTTCGCGGCCGTACAGCCGTTCGAACTTGGCCTTGTTTTCTGGCCGGTCTACGGCTTGAAAGCCCGGGTAGTTAGAGGGAACGGCACCTGAATCGCCAGCGCCCTGAATGTTGTTCTGGCCGCGCATGGGGTTGATGCCGGTGCCTTCGCGGCCAATGTGGCCGGTCATCAGCGCCAGGTTGCACAGGCTCTGCACGTTGTCGACACCGCAGATGTGCTCGGTGATGCCCAAGGTGTAATAAATAGCACCCCGCTCGGCCGCGCCGTACCAGCGCGCTGCCGTTTCGATATCGGCCGCCGGCACGCCGCTGATACGCTCGGCCCATTCGGGCGTAAACTGGCGCACGTGCGCGAGGAATTCTTCCGCGCCCGTCGTGCGCGCATCCGTGAAGTCGCGGTCGACCAGTCCTTCGCGTTCGATGACGTGGGCCATGCCCAGCAGCAGGGCGACATCCGACCCGACGCGCAGCGGCAGGTAGAGATCGGCCATGTCGGCCAGATCGATGCGCCGGGGATCGGCCACGATGAGCCGGGCGCCGCGCGCAATCGCTCGTTTTAACCGCGTGGCAGCGACCGGATGACACTCCGTCATATTAGTGCCAATGCAGAAGATCACATCGGGTTTTTCCATGTCGGCGAGAGGATTCGACATGGCACCGCGTCCTATGGTAGCGGCCAGACCGGCCACCGTAGGCGCGTGTCAGGCACGGCTGCAATTGTCTATATAATGTGTGCCATAGCCGCGGCGAATGAATTTTTGCATGCAGTAGTCGGCCTCCGACGGCGTGCGGCCAGAGGCCACGCCGTAGATGGCGTGGCGACCATGCTTTTCGAATACGTTGCGAAAACCGTCGGCGGCTCGGTCGAGGGCGGTGTCCCAATCGGTCTCGTGCAACTGGCCGTCGCTGCCGCGGACCAGCGGCATTTTCAAGCGATCGCGGTGTTGGACAAAGTCAAAGGCGAACTGCCCTTTTACGCAGAGCGCTCCTTCGTTGGCCGGGCCGTCCATCGCCGGTTGAATGCCCACGAGCTGGTCGCCCTTGGTCAGCAGGTCGACCGCGCAGCCCACGCCACAGTACGGGCAAACCGAACGCGTCTTGGCTATCTCGCCCTCGGACTCTGCAGCGCGCAGGGCTTTTTTATCGGCTAGGGCACCGGTGGGACAGGTCTGCACGCACTGGCCGCAGAACGTGCAGGACGACTCCTTGAGAATGGCGTCGAATTCGGTAGTGATCTGCTTATTGAAGCCGCGCCCGCTGGCCGCTATGGCGTAGTCGCCTTCGCGCTCGGCGCAGACGCGCACGCAGCGGTTGCACGAAATGCACAGATCGTAGTCGCGTAGAATAAAGGGATTGTCATCGGCTGCGTGCGAAGTGCCCGACTGCGCTCCGGCAAAGCGCCCCGTACGCGCTGCGTAGCGGTCGACCCAGTTGGTCAATTCCTGCGAGGCATAGCCGCGCAGGGGATCTACGTCGACCTGGCGGTTTTCCGACACGACGAGTTCCAAGAGCGTCTTGCGGTGTTTTTCTAATGCTGTGGTCGCCGTGCGGACGACCATGCCAGCCGTCGCCTTGGTCGTGCAGGAAGCGACGGGATTGCGCACTCCTTCCACCTCAACCACGCACAGCCTGCACGAGCCAAAGGGTTCGAGGCGCGGATCGTAGCACAGCGTCGGGATAGTGCTGTGCGCGCGTTGTGCAATCTCGTAAAGGGTTTCGCCCGGGCTAAAGGCGACCTCTGCGCCGTCCAAGGTAATGGTTGACGTATCGCTCATGACAAAGCCTATGGTTGCGCCAGATGGCGTTTGATCTGCTCGGGAAAGTGCGTTAGCAAGCTGCGGGTTATATGGGGGGCGGCCGCGCCGAGTCCGCAGGCGCTAGTGGCCATCATGGTTGCGCCTATGTCTTCGACCTCATCGCGCCAGGCGGCCAGATCGGTAAGTGGCGCAGTGGGACTGAGGCGTTCGGCAAGGCGCTGCGTGCCAATGCGGCAGGGAAAGCACTTGCCGCACGATTCCTCGGCAAAAAAGTGCATGGCCTGGTGGGCGATCTCGACCATATTGCGGCTGTCGTCAAAGACCATGATGCCGCCAGCACCCAGAAAGGATCCGTGCGCGCGAATGGAGGGATCGTCCAGCGTGGCGTTGAGGCCGTCGCCGGCTAGGAAACCGCCCGACAATCCGGCCATGGTCACGGCTTGGATGCGCCGTCCCTCGAGCGGACCGCCGGCCCAATCGCACAGCAGCGTTTGCAGCGGCAGGCCCAGCGGCACTTCGTAATTGCCTGGCTGCTGCACGTCGCCCGAGAGGCTGATGAGCTTGGTGCCGGCAAAGTCGCCCAGACCCAGTGACTGGTACCAGGCGGCCCCGTGCACGACAATGGGCGCGACGGCGGCCAGCGTCTCGACGTTGTTTACGGCGGTGGGCTGGTCGTTAAAGCCGTGCGTGACCGGAAAAGGGGGGCGGTTGCGCGGGTAGGGATGTTTTCCCTCCAGGCTGTTGAGCAGGGAGCCTTCCTCGCCGCATATATAGGCGCCGGCGCCGCGGCGCAGGTGGATATCGAAGGGTACGTCGGTTCCGCCGATATGGCGTCCGAGGAAGCCTTCGGCGCGCGCTTCATCCAGCGCCGTTGCCAATCGCCGTGCCGTTTCTGGATACTCGTAGCGCAGGTAGATAAAGCCGAGTTCCGCGCCCGTGGCGTAGGCGGCCAAGATCATTCCTTCGATAACGGCATGGGGGTCGTAGTCGAGCAGCACGCGGTCTTTAAAACAGCCGGGCTCGCCCTCATCGGCATTGCACACGACGACCTTGGGGCCGCCGGGTGCCTCGGCTACGGCGCGCCACTTTTGCGCGGTGGGAAAGCCGGCTCCGCCGCGTCCGGCTAGTTGACTATCGCCGACGAGTTGGATGAGCGCCTGCGGACTATCTTGCAGGGCCTTGCCTAAGGCCAGGTAGCCGCCCGTGCGCCGGTAGCCTTCCATGGTATTGCGCTCTCCGTCGCGAATGTGGGCAAATAGACATTCTTCGCGGCCGCCGGGATTGGCCACGGGCAGGGCCGAGGGTTGGAGGGTGAGTGGGTCACCGGGTGCCGCTGTGTGTAGCCGATGGCCGATGAGCACGGGAATGGGCTGGTCGCAGCGGCCGGCACAGGGCATCTCGCTGGCCCCCTCCAATTGGGCTAGCAGTTGGTGCGCTCCGCGCTGACAGCAGATGGGGCCCGTGCAAACGCGCGGGGCCTGCTGGCCGGGGGGCTGTCGCGAGAAGTGATGGTAGAATGTGACCGTGGCATAGAGGTCGGCCAGGGGCGTGCGCAGCGCGCGCGCGATGGTGCGCAGCGCCTCATCGCTAAGGTAGCCATCTCGGTCGTGGAAGGCGTGCAGGACGCCGAGCAGAGGAGCCGGCTGATCCTTCCATTGGGCGATGAGGGCGTCGTCGGATATTGCCGGGTTTTGTTCATTGGACATAGTGTAATTAATATCAACGGGCCGCATCTGGTCAAGTCGTTTGATGGCGCGGCCGTATGATCGTAGATTGTGCAGTCACCACCGGTCAAATCGCGGAGAGCACGCATGGGCGAGCGCAAAAAAATAGCGGCGATAATCACGACGTACTATCCCTTTTCACATGCAGATGTAATCGTATCCAAGTTCCTCAAGGGGTTTCCCACCGACGAAGGCCTCGAGGCGCCGCTGGTCGATATCGCATCCTTTTACATGGACCAAGTGCACGAGCGCGACGTGGGGCTAGCGCTGGCCGAAGAATACGGCATTCCGCGCTACGGCAGCATTGTGGCGGCGCTGTGTCTGGGGGGGAAGGAACTGGCCGTCGACGGTGTATTGGTCATCGGCGAGCACGGCGATTACGCTTGGAATGAAAAGGAGCAACACCTCTACCCGCGCCGCTACTTTTTCGAGCAGATTTGCGGCGTATTCGCCGCGTCGGGTCGTTCGGTGCCGGTTTTTTCTGACAAGCACCTGTCGTGGAACTGGGAGCATGCGCGTTGGATGTACGACCGCGCGCGCCATTTAGACGTGCCTTTTATGGCCGGATCCTCGCTGCCGCTGTGCTACCGCCGTCCCTGGCTCGAACACGCGCTCGAAACGCCAATGGAAGAGGCCCTCTCCATCGCCTATGGTGGACTCGACTCGTACGGCTTTCACGGGCTTGAAACGCTGCAGTGCATGGTCGAGCGCCGCGCTGGCGGCGAAACGGGAATCGCCGCCGTGCAGTGTCTGGAAGGGGATGCCGTGTGGCAGGCCTGTGACGATGGGCTGTGGTCGGGGGAACTGGCCGAGGCCGCCCTGGCCCACATCGAGCCAAAGGGAGAGGGCGGTCTGCGTGAGAACAGCGATCGCGCCGCCGTTTTCCTGCTCGAATACGCCGATGGGTTTAAGGCTGCAACGCTGATGGCCAATGGCTTTAGCGGTTGGCTCAGGGGATGGGGATACGCCGCTCGCGTGCAGGGACAGGTGCACTCGTGTGAGTTCTATCTGCACGGCGACCCGCATCCGCACTTTACCTTTTTGGGCTTGAACGCGCAGGACTTATTTATCACCGGCGAGCCGACCTATCCGGTTGAGCGCACGCTGTTGGTCAGCGGCGCGCTCGATGCGCTGCTCGACTCGCGCCACCGGGGACACGTGCGGGTCGAGACGCCTCATCTCGACGTGGCCTATCGCTCGTACGAGCGACTGCCGCGCCGGGCGATGATTGAGCGGCCAACCGGGCCTGCTACTGTGCCGTGGCGACCGGAATTGGCCAAGAAATAGAGGGATGTGAACCACGTCGTTTGGCAACGACACTAACTCGGGAGCAACGATATGGCAGACGTATTAATTGTGGGCGATGGCCCGGCCGGTTTAAGCGCGGCGCTCTTCTTGGCCAAGAACGAGATGAGCGTTAAAGTGTTTGGCCTAGACAAGACCTTGATGCACAAGGCGATGGTCTTCAACTATCTGGGCATCCCGGAGATCACCGGCAGCCAGTTCCAGAAGATTGGTCGGCAGCAGGTGCAGCACTTCGGTGGGGCGTTGCTCGATGTCGAAGTGGATAGCGTGGAAAAAGTCGATGGGGGCTTCACCCTGCGTGCGGCGGACGGAACGGAGCACGAGGGGGCTTATTTGATTCTGGCCACGGGTCCGAGCAATCCGCTGGCCGAAAGCCTCGGCATCGAAAAGGGCGCAGAGGGCATGGTATCGGATCGCAATGGCCGCACCGCCATTGATGGACTCTATGTAGTAGGGTGGAGCTCGCGCCTGAAGAAAATACAGGCCGTGATTTCGGCCGGCGATGGCGCCTGCGCCGCGCTAGATATTCTATCGGCCCGCGCTGGCGAAGATATGCATGATTTTGACGTGATCGAATAAAAAATGGCATTCCTCCACGGACTCGGCCTTTTGGGCTTTGGCCGCGAAGGAATGCCAAGCGGGTAACACTCAGAGTTGCCTGTGAATTAGCAAGGCTCGTGCCAGCGCATAGAGCCGGCGTTGTGAATTTCCTAAATTCTTGATTTTATTTGTTTTATAAAAATAGCGACGTTCTCTTTGCGCATGGAGAACGTCGCTATTTTTTCTCTATGCGGTTGAATGTAGGGAGAATTTATCCCCATTGCCTGCGCTGCCGTAGAGGCAATGGGGCGGGGACGGACGATTGCCGAATGCCTCGTAAGTTGTTGACTTTTTAGAGTCGTAAGCATTATATTGCGATCAGTTCCTGTTCTTTCAGATGGGTGTGCAGCTATGATCTGGACGATGTTAGCCATGCTCTGCGTGGTGGCTACGAAATTCCTCACCTCCGTGCGTCTGCGCGGGCTGCGGGCTAAGTTCGAATCGATTCAACCTGAGATCGATGATCTGCGCCTTAAAGTGTCCCAGACCGAAGAGGAAATGGAAGCGCTGCGGTTGAAGGTTGAAGAACGAGAACAACTGCTCACCAACTTGGGCGATGTGGTGCGTGTTCTCGAAGATAGTTTGAAGCGGCCCATCACCGATGTCGACACGCAGGATCGCGTGCAACTTGTGGAGTCTACCGTCGTTGAAGAAGGGGCCGGTGTCTGAGCAGCCCGTTGTCGTCTCCATTAATCGCCTGTTCGCCGTGTAGCGAGCAGGTTTTTTTTTACGCGTTTTCAAACGATATATGGCAGAACAGCATACCAGCGCCATGGGTAGACTGCGCGACTACAAATCGCATTATGCAGCGGATGCCGAAGCGATTGTCGATCCGCAGGCGCTCAATCCCCACTGGCACGCCTCCGAACGGCGGCGCTTACAGCTGCTGGTTCGCCTAGCGCGCCTAGAAGCAGGACAGCGCCTACTGGATATCGGTTGTGGTTCGGGTTGGCTGGCCGATCAATTTCGCTGCGCTGGGGCCGCCGTTACCGCCGTGGACATCGGCCTAAAAGGCGTGCGCGGTGCTAGGGCGCGCTTTCCGCAGAGCGCTGTCTATCACGTGGGCGATCTGTATCACCTGCCCTATGCCAACGGGCACTTTGACGCGCTCGTATTATCGGAGGTCGTCGAACACCTCGAGGACATACCGGCCGCCCTTGGCGAAGCGGCGCGCGTGCTCAGGCCAGGCGGTCGCATGCTCATCAGCGTGCCCTATCGCGAAAAGGTCGTCGAACATCTGTGTATACACTGCAATCAGCTGACGCCGGCCAATGCCCATCTGCATAGCTTTGATCGCGAGGTGCTGACTTCGCTGTGTCGCGGTGCGGGCTTCGACGTGGTCGAGACCCGCCTGTTGGCCAACAAGCTGTCGGAGTTGGCGGGATTTCCGCTCCTTAGCGCGCGCTGGCCCTATGCCGGCTGGCGCGCTGTCGACGCCCTGCTCAATCGCCTGTTACCCAAGCCCTCCTTTATGGCGATGCTGGCGCATAAGCAATCCTAGCATGGGGCGGCTGACCCGCAAGGTGGGTATCGTCGCGCTGGGCAGGGCGGCCAATGCCTTGGCCATGTATGCCATGTATGCGCTGGCGGCGCGCACGTGGGACAAGGCCCAGTGCGAGGTCTTCGCGGCTATGTGGGTGTTGAGCAACGCGCTCGTGCCCATTTTTTCGCTGGGTTTGCCCACTGCCGTTCTCTATTTCTTTCCCCGACGAGAGGATGTGCGCAGATTGGCGCTGCAGGGAGGGAGCATCGCCCTGCTGTCGGCGCTGGTTCTGGGAGGAGTCCTCTATGCGCTAGGCCTGTCGCTGCTGTCGGTTCTGCACGGCGAGGACGGCTTGCCAGCGGGCATGGAGGAGCCGCTGACGGTGTTTATTCCCTACGCGATGGCGCTGGTCGCTACAGGGGTGTGCGATGCGCTGTTGGTGGCCGCTGAGCGGGCCCAATGGCAAGCGCTGCTGAGCCTGGGCACGGCGCTGGGGTTGGTTGGCGCCGCGGGGTTGGGCTTGTTGGTGGGCCTGTCGCCCGAGCAGGTCTTGGCGCTGGTATCGCTGGTGGGCTTGCTGCGTCTGGCAATGGGGTACGTGCTGGTTTACCGGGCGCTGGGCGCTGGGCGCTGGAGCGCGGGCGAGGGGTGGTCCGCGCTGCTGGCCTACAGTCGTCCTATCGCCCTGAACGATGCGGTCGGCGCGCTATCGCGCTCTGTCGATCGCATGGTCATCCTCTATTTTTTTACCCACGAAACCTTTGCTGAATACCATTTTGGCGCCGTAGAAGTGCCGATTAGCCTCCTGCTGGCCGCCGTCGTTTCGGTGCTGGTGCCGGAGGTCAGCCAGCTCTATCAGCGCGGTCAGATGCAGGCCATCGCGCGGCTGTGGCGCCAGGCTGTTTCGCGCCTAGCGCTGGTGGCGTTGCCGCTGTTCTGCTTTCTCTTCGCCTTTGCCGACCTCTTTATCGGCTGGTATCTGCCGGCAGGATACGAAGCCTCGACGTGGGTTTTCCGCATCTTTCTCCTGTCGCTGCCCCTGCGCTGTGCCATCTATAATCCGCTGTTGGTGGGCATGGGCAAGGCTTCGTGGGCTCTGTGGGGAAGTTTAGGGGATTTAGTCCTCAACGGCGCGCTGAGCGTTGGGTTGGTCTTCTGGCTGCAGGGGCACTGGGCGCAGTGGGCGTTTTTAGGGCCGGCGCTGGCCACGGTTATGGCGACGTATCTCCAAGTCATCTTTTTGGTGGGGGCTATTGGAGTGCACCTGCGCTGGTCCTGGTCTGAACTGCTGCCGTGGTGGGAGCTGTTTCACCTCGCCTTGGCTGGTGCGTTGGCCGCCGCGCTGGCCCGCTGGGTCGTTCAGGGGAGCGATGTGGCGGCATGGGGCCAGCTGTTCTTGGGCGGTGTTTTGTTCGCGATCTCGCTGAGCGCCGTGCTCTGCTGCAGTCGCACACAGCGGCAAGCGCTACGCGCCCTATATGTGTCTATTGCCGGTGTGCGAGGGGAGCGATGAGCGCTCGCTGGCCGGCGGCCCTACTGCTGGCGCTGGCCGTGCTGCTGGCCTATGGAAACGTGCCGGGCAACAGCTTTCACTACGACGACGAACACTCGATTTTAGAAAACCCCCACCTGCGTTCGCTGGCCAACGCGCCGCGCTTTTTTAGCGATTCTTCCACCTTTTCCGGGCTTGCCGAAGCGCGCATGTACCGGCCCCTTCTCGTGCTGAGCTATGCCCTCAACTACGCGCTTGGCGGCTACGCACCTTTGGGATACCATCTGGTAAATATGGGGTTGCATCTGGTCAACGCACTGCTGGTATGGCGGGTGGCGCTGGCACTGGGCGTGCGTGCGGGACCGGCCCTGGCCGCCGCTTTGCTCTTTGCCGTTCATCCGGTGCTGAGCGAACCGGTCAACTACATCAGCAGCCGTTCCTCGCTGTTGGTCACCTGCTTTGTGGCGCTGGCGTTTTTGCTGTATGTGCAGGGGCGTGCGGCGGTGTTGGTCTGCGCGTCCTACGCTGCTGCTCTACTGGCCAAATCCAGTGCCATCACCTTTCCCTTTCTACTGCTCCTCGTACCCCAAAGGGTAGGCGATTCGCGTGGGCGTTCTACGCTCTATATATGCGCCGCACTGAGCGGGCTCTATCTGTGGGGCACGCAGGCCATCGTCGGCAAGGCCATGCTGGAGCCCGTGCGCACCCACTGGGTGCAATGGGCCACGCAGAGTAAAGCGCTGGTGTTCTACGTCTACAAGGCCTTCGCGCCGTTTGCGCTAAGCGTAGAGCCGCAGTTTCGCCTATCCCCCTCCTTTGGCGAGGGGGTGGTGCTGGTGGCTCTGGCTGCTGTGCTTTCGCTGGCGTTTATCGCCCTGCGCAGTGCGCGCGGAGTCCTCTTGCTGGGCACGGGGTGGTTTTTTATCGCTCTGCTGCCGCCGTCCATCGTTCCGCTCAACGTGTTGGTCAACGAACATCGCCTCTATTTGCCCATGGTCGGCGGGGCGCTGTTCTTAGCCGAACTGGCAGGGCGCACGCGGCGGAGCAAGGTCGTGGCGCTGTGCGCGCTCGTGGGCATGGCATCGCTCTGCCTGCAGCGCAACAGCGCGTGGCACAGCGCGGAAACCTTGTGGGCCGATGCGGTTGGGAAAGGTCCATATATGGCCAGGCCCTATGTCAATTGGGCACAGGCCCTGCTCGAAAAGGGGCGAGTAGAGGAATCCATTGAAGCCAGTCGGCGCGCGCTGGAGCTGCAGCCCGGCCTGGCGCGCGCCCACTACAATTTAGGCACGGCGTATATGTACCAAGAACGCTACGAACTTGCCGAAGCACACCTGCTGCGGGCAGCCGATTTAGACAGCGTTCTCTTTGCGGCACAAAACAATCTGGGCAACCTCTACCAGCAACTGGGGCGTGCAGACCAAGCCTTGATCCACTACCAAAAGGCCGCCTCGATTGGTGCGTATGCCTCGCTCCTATACAATATGGGTCAGGCCCATCTGCAGGCGGGTCGACCCGATTCGGCAGCCCGCTATTTTCGCGGCGCGCTCGAGCGCGAACCCAACCTGCGCGCAGGCTACCGTGGGCTGGCCGAGACACTGCGCGCTCAGGAGCGCTTCAACGATGCCATCGCCGTGCTCGAAGAGGCGCTGTCGGCCTGGCCGCAGGACGGGGAATTGGCCCGCCTGCTCGCCGCTAGCTACGCCGGATTAGGGCGCGAAGAAGCGGCCCGTGCCGTCTATCGTCGGCTGGGTATGAGCGCTGCGCAGGGGTGGTCTTTGCTGGCCGGGGAGGCGCTGCGTCGCGGCCGCTGGCAGCGGGCATACGAGTGCGTGCAGGAAGCGCTCAAAACGGAGGAGAGTGCGGCGCTGTACAACGATCTCGGTGCGGCGCTGGTCGGCTTAGAACGCATAGAGGAGGGACTACAGGCCTTTCGCCAGTCTGCGCGCTTGGATCCGCAAGGTGCCCGTTCCTATGCCAATATTGGTCGGGTCTACCTCCAGCACGGCCGCTTTGCCGAGGCCGTTGCCGCCCTCGAGCGGGCCGTGGAACTCGATGCAAACAACGGCGCGTTCTGCGCACTGCTCGGACGGGCTTATGAGGGATCTGGTAAAGAGGACAACGCGCTGCAGTGGTATCGCCGAGCCGTCGATAATGCGCCGGAAAACGCTGCTCATCGCACCCTGCTAGCCCGGCGCTATCGGGCCATGGGCCAACTCGGCCAGGCCGAGCGCCTCTACCGCCAAGCGCTGGAGCGCGACGCCGGCGACGTGGACGCGCTGTGCGATTTGGGCGCGCTCTATCTGCGGGACGGACGCGGCCAAGAGGCGGTAGCGCTGCTTGCCCGCGCCGTGCGTATGGCACCCAACCGCGTCGATGCGCACATCGATTTGGTGGATGCCTATTTGGGCGAGGGAAATCGCCAGCGCGCCCGGGCGGCGCTGGGCGCGGCGTTGGAACTCGACCTCGAAGATGCTCAGCGCGCACGGCTCGAAGCCCGGATGAGCGCGATGAGGCAAGACTAAGCGATTAGTTTTGCAATAGAGCCGAGGCTATTTCGTCCCACTCGTCTTGCCGTTGGGCGCGGCTGTGCGCTTTGCCGGCGCGCGCGTACCAGTAGCCGGCGTTGGACTCGTCTCCCTCCACCCGGTGCAGATAGGCATGGACCCAAGCTCCTTCGGGGTCGGGCGCGTCCTGCGCCAGCGCGTGTGCAGCATCCCAATTACCCTTGGCGTCTTGCCAGAGCGCCTGCAGTGCACTGCTGATATCGCTCGGTGGCGCATCGCCCTCAATCGATGCTTTAAACATCTGTAAATCCATATATAATTCTCCGTTCTGGGTTGGTCCATCCATACTAAGGAGCGGGTGTTTTTCCAGCAAGTAGGGCCGGGCATATGCTTGCCGAAAAAGGGTTGGTCGCGTACCTTCAACGCCGATAAAAACAGCCTCTTACACGATAAATAGCAGCTCAAAGGAGCGTTGGCACATGGCGAGCAGCGCGATTGGCGTCGGCATCATTGGTTTGGGGACGGTGGGCAGTGGCGTGGTGCGTCTATTGGAAGACGCACCCACTTCCATGCGACGGCGCAAACACGTTTGCTTTTCTATAGAGCGCGTGGCCGTGCGCGACCTCGACAAGGCGCGCTCCGTGCAGATCGACGCTGCCAAGTTGACGGACAATGCGTTGGAAGTGCTCGACGATCCCAATGTGCAGCTCGTCGTTGAATTGACCGGCGCCGCTCCCGCCTATGAATGGGTGCGCGGCGCATTGGAGCGCGGTAAAGACGTGGTGACCGCCAACAAGGCGCTGCTGGCCGAGCGCGGCGAAGAGCTCTATGCGCTGGCCCTCGAGAAGGGAGCCGACTTGCTCTTTGAGGCCAGCGTGGCCGGCGGTATACCCATCGTGCGCTCGCTGCGCAGCGGCTTGGTGGCCAACCGCGTCGAGTCCCTCTACGGCATCTTAAACGGCACGACGAATTACATACTCACGCGCATGACGCGCGGCGAGGGCAGCTACGCCGAAATACTGGCCGATGCGCAACAAATAGGCTATGCCGAACCCGATCCGACGATGGATGTCAGCGGGCGCGATGCGGCGCAGAAGCTGGCCATACTGAGTCGCATTGCCTTTTGCTGCACGGCAACGGGTAGCGATGTATTTTGCGAAGGCATTGAGCGCATTGAAACAAGCGATATTGAGTATGCGCGCGAACTCGGCTATGTAATCAAGCTGTTGGCCATTGCCAAGCGCAGCGGCGAAGGGGTGGAGATGCGCGTGCATCCGGCCATGGTGCCGGCCGATTCGCTGCTGGCCAATATCAACGACGAATTCAACGCGATCGAAGTGGTTGGTTCAGCCGTTGGCAACCAGGTCTTTTACGGCAAGGGGGCCGGTCAAATGCCGACGGCCAGCGCCGTGGTAGCGGATATGGTCGAATTGGTCGAGCGCAAAGCCGCCGGTGCTGCCCCGGCCATCGGCGATATGGTGCTGGGCGACGAGGCCCTGCCTGTAGCCTCCGTCGAGAGCATACAGATGCGCTATTTCCTGCGTATGCAGGTCCGCGATCAACCCGGTGTGTTGGAGCACATCGCGCACATTTTGGCCGGCGAAAATATTAGCATCGCCTCGGTCTTGCAAAAGGAGCGCGACTTTGAAGGGGGGTCGGTTCCGTTGATCATCGTTACCCACGAGGCGCGCGAAGAGGCTATGCAGCGGGCCATTGCGGCGATTGGCGCCGTCGAGGCGGTGGGGGGAGCCGTTCGCCTGATCCGCATGGAGGACCTCTAAGTGAAGTACCTGGTGTTGGTGCCCGATGGAGCAGCCGATTATCCCCTCGATGTATTGGGAGGTCGAACACCGTTGGAAGCGGCGCATACTCCGCATATGGATCGCCTGGCGCGCGAAGGGGTCGGTGGGTTAGTGCAGATGATTCCCGCCGAGCGCCATCCGGGCAGCGATATAGGGAACTTGGAGATTTTTGGCTACGACACCCGGGTGCACTACACCGGTCGCTCGCCGCTGGAAGCGGCGAGCATGGGCGTCGATTTGGGCGCCGATGGCATCGCTTTTCGCCTCAATACGATCCATCGCAGCGGCGATACCTTGGTCGACTACAGCGCTGGACATATTTCGACGGAAGAAGCGCGGGAATTGGTCGAGGCTATCGCTGGTGAGTTGGGGCGGCCCGATCTGCGCTTTTATCCCGGCGTGGGCTATCGCCATTTGCTGGTGTTTGACCACGGGCCAGAGGCGTTGGTTTCCTACCCACCGCACGACATCATGGGCCAGTCTATTGCCCAGCACCTGCCCAGCGGTCTGGGCGAGGATGCGATTCGACAGCTGATGGAAGCGGCCGAGCCGATACTGGCCGAGCATCCGGTAAATGTGGCCCGCGCTGAACGCGGTGAGACGACCGCCAATGCCATCTGGCTGTGGGGTTCGGGGCGGGCGCTGCGGCTCGACTCGCTCGAGTCCAAGTTTGGTTTTTGCGGCGGCGTTATTTCCGCCGTCGACCTCGTGCGCGGAATTGGTCGCAGTGCCGGGCTTGACGTGATTGAGGTGCCAGGTATCACGGGCTATCTCGATACCAATTACGAGGGAAAAGCACAGCACGCACTGCAGGTCCTCGAACGAGATAACTTTGTCTACGTGCACGTGGAGGCGCCCGACGAGGCGGGTCACAACGGCGATCCGCAGGCTAAGGTGCAGGCCATTGAGGACTTTGATGCGCGCGTGGTAGGCCCTATACGGGCCGGTCTGGAGGGCTTGGGACCGTGCCGAATTCTGATGGCGCCAGACCACCGCACGCCGATCGCACTGCGCACGCACAGCCGCGAGTCGGTGCCCTTTGTACTATGGGGTGAAGGCGTTGTCGCCGATGCCCTGCAGACCTACAGTGAGGGCGCGGCAGCAGGCGGCAGCTTACAGGTGCAACACGGACACTGGCTTATGGAATACCTGCGGGGCACGCGCCCGCTTTAGTCGAGAGAAAAGGAACCATGGCAGATCAGTTTAACGTAGCAATTATGGGTGCCACAGGCGCCGTTGGGCAGGTCATGATGGAGATCTTGGCCGAGCGCAACTTTCCCATCGGGCAGCTGCGCCTGTTGGCCTCGGCGCGCTCGGCCGGGCGCGAATGCGAATTCGCCGGCCAGTCACTCGTCGTTCAGGAGCTGCGCGAAGATTCTTTTGAAGGGGTCGATATCGTGCTGGCTTCGGCCGGAGGATCGCTGAGCAAGCAGTTCAATCCGCACGCCGTGCAGGCGGGAGCCATCGTCGTCGACAATACCTCGGCCTATCGCATGGATCCAGAAGTGCCGCTGGTTGTGCCGGAGATTAACCCGGACGACCTCGAATGGCACAAGGGGATCATCGCCAACCCGAATTGTTCTACGATCATAATGGACGTCGTCGTCTGGCCGCTCTATCAACATCGCAAGATCAAGCGAATTGTCGCATCAACCTATCAGGCTGTCAGCGGCGCCGGTGCGCGCGCGATGGAAGAGTTAGAACAGCAGACGCGACAACTGCTGGCCGGCGAAGCTATTGAGCCCAAGGAGCTGCCGCATCAGATCGCCTTTAATCTCTTTTCGCACAACTCCGCCGTCGGGGCGGACGGCTATTGCGAAGAAGAGACCAAGATGATCCGCGAAACGAAGAAGATGTTCCACGACGATGCGATTGGGGTGACGGCGACGACGATCCGCGTGCCGGTGATGCGCGCCCATTCCGAGGCGATCAACCTCGAGTTTTTCGAGCCCTTTGCCGCGGAGAAAGCGCGCGAGATTCTCGCCCAGGCTCCGGGTGTCTCCATCGTCGATGACCCCACCAACAGCCACTTTCCCATGCCCATTGAGGCATCGGGCAGAGACGATGTGCTGGTGGGGCGCATCCGCCAGGATATATCTCGCCCCGACCAAACCGGTCTCGATCTATGGGTCAGCGGCGACCAGTTGCGCAAGGGGGCCGCGCTGAATGCGGTGCAAATCGCCGAGGTGATGATCGAGCGTGGTCTGGTGCGCGGGGGTAACTAACCCCTTACGCAGGCGCGACAACGGGCGGCGGGAGGCTACTCGCGTCGCCCGTTTTTTGTACTTTCGTTCTATGGCAAAACGCATTCTCATCTTGGCCATGAGCTTTCCGCCGCAGGCGGTGGGTACGGGAGCCTATGCCTATGCCCTGGGGCGCGGCTTGACGCAGCGCGGCTACGAAGTGCTCGTCTTGGCGCCCGCCGGCGACGGCGATGCGGCCTTTGATGCGCGTGCCGAGGTGGCTGTCGAGCGACTCAATGTATCGTCCTTTGTCCCCCTGCGCTATTTGCAGGCGCGCGCGCGTCTGCAGCAGCAGATAGATCGCTTTGCCCCCGACTGCGTTTGGGCGGCCAATGGCATGGCCACGCGCGTGGCCGGTTTGCTTAACTGCTGGGAGCGCATCCCCCTCATCGCATCAATGCGCGGCTCGGACGTGACGGTGCGCCTGAGCGCTCGCGGAATTGGGGCGCAGATTGAGGGCATTCCACAGCGCCGCGCCTACCGCCGCGCTGCCGCCATTGCCGCCGTGAGTCGCTTTGTGCGCGCGCGCGCCGTTGCGCAGGGAGTGGACGAAGGAGTGATCTTCGTGCACCCACCGGCATTCGACGGGGCGCTTCTGCAGCGCTATCGCTTTGACGAGGGAGGTTTTTGGGAGCGCTATCCTGAGCTAAAAGAAAAGCGCATCGTGCTCAGCGTCGCACGCTTGGTAGCGCAAAAGCGCGTCGATCGCGCCCTGCGCGCCAGCGGACGTTTGCTGAAGGAGTTTCCCGATATGGTGCATGCCGTGGTGGGCGACGGTCCAGAGCGCGCCGCATTGGAGCGCATGGCCGGTGAATTAGGCTGGGGCGATCGCGTGGTTTTTGTCGGAAAGCTGGCGCCGCTGTCGAGCGACCTCTTCGATTTTTACAGCGCGGCCGCAGTCTTTTTATTGCCCAGCGTGCGCGAGGGCATGGGCAACGTATTTATAGAAGCAGGGGCGTTTGCCCTGCCCTGTCTGGCGGCGGCCGACGGCGGCGTCCCCGAATGCATTGACGACGGTGCGAGCGGGCTGTTGGCCCGCCCAGACGACGTGGAGGATTTGAGTGCCAAGCTGCGCTTCTTGCTAAAGGATCCGCAGCGCGCGCGGGAAATGGGTGCGGCGGCGCGCGAAAAGGTGGGACGGGAATACGGCATTGAGGCACTGGTGCAGCGCGGGGCAGAAGCGCTCGAGCAGGTGATGCATCGTGGCTGAGCGCATTGGGTGGAAAAAACGCGTAAAGCAGCAGTGCATGCGCTCTCGCTTTGGTCAGGCCTATGGCGCTTTGCGGGGGCGCGACCTGCAGCCCGAGCGCTGGATCTTTATTATAGGGTGCTACAACTCGGGTACGACGCTGCTTAAAGACTTGCTTGCAGAACATCCCGCCATCGGCGTGCTGGCCGGTGAAGGCGTTAAATTTAGCGATGCCCTACCGCGTCCCGAAGACGCGGGCTGGCAGCGCATGTGGTGCGAGTGTTTGAGCCAGGTGCGGCTCGATCCGAGCGATGCCAACCGCGCTCTGCGCATCAAACGCCAGTGGTCCATGCTCTACCCGCCGCGCCCTAACCTATTGGAAAAATCGATTGCCAACGCCGTGCAGTTGCCCTTTCTCGAAGCGCATTTCGCGCCGGCCTACTTCGTATACATCGTCCGCAACGGCTATGCGGTTGCCGAGGGCATACGCCGCAAAACGGAGCCGGGGAAGCGCGGCAACCCGCAGTACAAAGACAAATATCCGATTGGTCTGTGTGCGCGCCAGTGGGCTGAATCGGCTCGGATCGTCGATGGGGATCGCATCAACGTCGAGCGCTTTATGAGCCTGCGCTACGAGGAGTTTGTCGCCGATCCGAGCAGTCAGGTGCGCCGCATAACGGACTTTGTCGGCCTCGAACCGCTCGACGATGTGCTCATGGCGCAGCGCTGGACGGTGCATGGGGTTGAGTCGCCCATTCGCAATATGAATGACCAGAGCCTTGCGCGGCTGTCGGCCGAGGATATTGAGGCGATCCATTCGGTAGCGGGCGAGTGGTTGGCTCGATGGGGCTATGAACGCCCGGTGCGGCCCTAGCCAGACCAGCGCCGCCCGCGCGATTTTATATCGACAAAGGTCCAGTCCAGATCCCGGTTAAACGTGTGCATACCCAGGCGGTTGCCCTGCGGCAAGTAGCGCCTGTACTCGCGCTCGGCGTAGCGCTGGGTATCCCATTCAACAATTTCCATCAGGCGCAGTCCGTAGCCGTATCGGTGCGAGCAATCTTGGGCGGGCCGCAGCAAACACCCTGCAAACTCGGCGATGCGCCCGGCTGGACGGGCGCAGCGCACATCGGATACAATCGGATTGAGCGGATGAGGGGTCCAGTTATCCGCCAGCGGCGAGTCGGCATAGTAGAGGAAGAGTTCACTGCGCGCCGGTGATTGGGGATGGGGCGCCAAACAGGTGAAGAGCCACCAAATGCCTTCGCGGTAGAAAAGCGTTGAGTCAACGGCATAGAGTCCCTCAAAGAGCGTGCAGGCGCGCGTCCACTGATCGGGGAAGCGAAGGCAGCGATAGATGTCGATGGTGCCGCTGTCGCTGCTCTCCGGCATGAGATATACATTGCCCTCGTGCGCGAATACGAAAGGGTAGGAAAGGTGGTGATCGGTCTCCAGCACACGCACGGCCTCACCGGAGGGACCGCGCTGGTCAAAGGGCTGTGCGGCGATATGGCCCTTGCCACTTAGTTGGTCGTATTCCTCGACAAATACGTAGAGCATTCCCTCGTGGCGAAAGGGAAAGGGATCGGCCCAATAGGTATGTGGCGAAGGGGTGCAGGGCGCAAAGTCGTCAAAGGAAGCGGGAAGGTCGTCGCCCGTTGTCGGACCATAGTAGACGCGCCATTCGGTGCGCTGCAGCAGGTCGGCCAGGCCGCGGCGGGCCGTGCGCGCGGCGAAGTGGGCCAGTGGGAAGGCCGCTTGCCGGGGCCTGGGTGCGGGAGGTGCGGTTGAGGGCTTGCCATGGCGAGCGTAAAAGGCGTTTGCCCCCTCGGCGCTCAGCGCCTGCAAGCGACGAGCGACAAAGGTATGTGCCATCCAGTAGAGGCGCTGGTCGCTGCGTCGCGCGGAGAAGGCATGCGTGCCGATATTGGCATGGTAGATGCAATAATCGGTACCCCGGTAGCGGGCAAAGAGCGCAGCGCTGGCCAGGGGGTGGCATTGGCCGACGGCGTTCAATCCGGTCGAACCGGCTATGAAAGCGGGGTGAAAGTGCCAGGTGCCGAGCGGTGCCTCGTCCGTGGGAATCGGCTGCGAACTCAGATGGAGGAGCACGTCGATGGGCCCTTCGGCGGGCAAGAACGTCAAGTGGGGCAGGGTTGAGGACAGTTCAACGCGCTGAAGGGCATCGTCTGCAACGGGGAAGAACATGCGGTCAACGCACTGGTAAAGCGCGGTGCTAAAGGGTGCGCTGGGCGCGGTCGGCGAGTGGAATGCCAAGCGTTCTATGCGCGCTACGCCGCTCGTTTCGACGCTGTGCAGAAGGGCGGCAATCCAGGCGGGCACGGCGGCCCCATCGACGGCTACGCCAATGCGCAACGGATGGCTCGAGTCCACCCGAAATCAGCTATTGCCCTGGACGCAGACGTGATCGATAAAGCGCTCGTAGAGGGCAACGCCCTTTTTGAGTTGGTCTATTTCAACCCACTCGTCTACGGTGTGCGCCTGGGCGATGTCGCCGGGGCCGAGGACGACCATCTGCTTCATCTTCTTGCCAAAGGCCATGCCGTCAGTGCCGTAGGGTACGGTCATAGCGCGGCGCTTGCCCGCGATTTTGAGGGCGGTCTTGACGAGGGGTGAATTCGGATCGGTATACACCGGTTCGCCTACGTGCCGGATGTCGCACTGTAGGCCGTGCTTGCGCGCACTGGCGCGCGTGCGGTTGATGAGCGACTTGACGTCCACGCCCGGCATGGGGCGATAGTTTATGGTGCAGACCGAGCTGACGGGGGAGATATTGGTGGCGATATTGTGGTCGTTGATGCCGATGCTCCACTCGGAGTGCGGCGGCTTAAATTCCTCGTTGCGAAAGTGCTCATCGCTCAGGACCATGTCGTAGATTTCGCGCATTTCCTGCAGAAAGGGAATCATCTTTATGTTGGCATTGGTGCCCTTCAGCGTGCTGGTGTGGGCGGCGCGCCCCTTGGATGTGATGACGATAGACATCGAGCCCTTGTGCGCGTAGACGACGTTGAGTCGCGTCGGTTCGCAGATAATGCCGTAGCCGCTGCTGGCCTGAGCGAAGAGCTTCGACTTCTTTGTCACCATATGCGCGCCGACGGCCTGCACTTCCTCGTCGGCCGTCACGACAATGAAGAGGGGTTTCTTTAGATCGGCTTCTCTAAAGCGGGCGGCCGCGCACAGCGTGGCGGCCAGCGGGCCCTTCATATCGCACGAGCCGCGGCCGTAGAGCTTGCCCCCGACCCGCTTGGGTTTGTACTGTTCTGGTAGGGCGGGCACCACGTCGTCGTGACTCATCAGCGCTAGGCCGCCGCTGCCCTTGCCCAGGCGGGCGACAATGGAAACTTTGTCCACGCCGTTCTTATCGACGTAGGGCAAGCGCTCTATTTCGAAATTCAGTTGGGCGAGCACATCGGCGATGCATTCGGTTACTGCGACGTTGCTGGTTTGGCTCTCCGATGGGAATGACACCAGCTGGCGGGTGAGCTGTACGACGTCTAATTTCATGGCAATTCACTTTCTCTCGTCGGGCGATTCACTGCGGTGGTGCATGGACAACCCGCTTAACATATCGAGTTGTGACGGGGTCGGCAAGAGAGCGCAAATAGTTGCTGGGTAACAACTTATAAAAATTCAAAAAAAAGAATAAGTATGAGTTCGGCGCCGGGCCCTAGGTGCCGTCCATTCCCCGCGTGGGAGAGGAGATCGTATGGATGCAATTCGCTTTGGCATTGTCGGTGCCGTGGGACGTGGAAACTCCTACGTGCGCGCCCTAACGGCGCATCCGGCCACGCAGCTTGTCGCCCTGTGCGATATTCGACTTGAAGAAGCCCGAAAGAGCGCTGCTGAGTTGGAGATCGAGGGCGTATTTGACAATATGGAAGCGATGCTGGACGCCGGCGGGGTGGACGCCGTGGTCATCGGCACGCCTATGCAATTTCACGCCCCACAGGCCTTGGCCGCGTTAGAGCGCGACGTGCACGTGCTCTGCGAAGTGACGGCCGGCGTTTCCATCGAAGAATGTCGCGATTTGGTGCGGGCAGCGCGCCGCTCGCGCGCCCAGTATATGATGGCGGAAAACTACACCTATATGAAGGGCAATGTGCTGGTGCGCGCGCTGGTCGAGCGCGGCCTATTTGGCGAGCTATACTACGGAGAGGGTGCCTATATTCACGAGCTAAAAGGGCTAAATGAGCAAACGCCGTGGCGCCGCCGCTGGCAGACGGGCGTCAACGGCTCGACCTATCCAACGCATAGCTTGGGCCCGGTCCTGCAGTGGTTTGCGGGCCAGCGGGTGACGGCGGTGTGCGCGGTGGGTACGGGGCACCACTATGTGGATCCGCGTGGCGAGCAGTATCAGATGGAGGATTCGGTGACGATGATGTGCCGCATGAGCGGCGGGGGTTTGGTAAATATTCGCGTAGATATGCTATCGGAGCGACCGCATCACATGACGCACTATGCCCTACAGGGCACCGAAGGTTGCTACGAGTCAGGCGATGGCTTTCGCGGGGAGCCGCGCATCTGGCTGCGCTCGCGTTCGCAAGAACACCGCTGGGAAGCGCTGAGCGAGCTCGAGGAATTTCTGCCCGAATACTGGAGAAACCCGCCGGAAGAAGCCACGCGCGCAGGGCACGGCGGCGGCGATTGGTGGGAGGTGCAGGACTTCGTCGACGCCATTCGCCAGAACCGTCCGGCGCCCATCGGCATTGATCTGGCCATGGACATGACCTTGCCCGGTTTAGCGAGCCAGTCGTCGATTGCCCAAGGGGGGACCTGGGTGGCGGTGCCCGACCCGCGCAACTGGACGTGAACAGGTACGGAGTGAGCGCGGTGCTGCACGCTCAGTGGCAAGAGCGGGGATACATCGTCGTGCGCGGTCTGTTGGGCGCCGAGCGCAGTGCGCGCCTGAGAGCCATTGCCGAATCGGTCCTCGACCAGTGGCGCATCAACAATCCCGAGAACGGCAAGCCGGGAGGAGATGCCAACGCAACGGTTATGCGGCATCTCAACCACTCGGGCTATTTTTCTGCCCAACAGGGCGAAGATCGGCGCGAAATACTGCGCGCCATTGCCGATCCGCAGGTGCTGTCGGTCGGTCGCGCCATTCTTGGTGAGGAAGTGCTGTTCCGCTGCACCAGTCTCTTTATGAATCCGCTGGAACGCAGCCTAGACGGCAATTGGCATCGCGACTCGCAGTTTCACTGCCCGCTGGAAGAGGACGAGAAGCGCATGATCGCCAACGCTGGTCAGGGCGGCACGAGCATTCAACTACAGGTTGCCCTCGTACCATCCGACGATGTCGAAGTGGTGCCCGGTTCCCACCGACGTTGGGATACGCCGGCCGAATACGCCATTCGTCGCGCCGACGAGGGCAACAACAATCGCTCCAATGCCATGCCGGGCGCGCTGCGCGTGGCGCTGCAGGCCGGCGATGCGGTCGCCTTTAATCCCTGCGGTTTGCACCGGGGGCGCTATCATACCGACAAACTGCGGCGCACGCTGATGTTGACCTATACGAAGGCGAGTGCGCCGTGCTCCGACTATTTTTCCGACCAGCCTTGGTTTCTCAGCGAGGGCTATTTGGACGGGTTGGACGGGGATACCCAGGCCTTTTTTGGGCGTTTTATAGAGCAGTATCGGGCGGACTGGCTGTGCCCTAAGCGCGATGCATCGCCCGCTTAAAACAGTATGCACAATCACTTTGGAAAGGGTTGATATCAAGCTATGCTACGCCGAGTGCAAGCGCACGCTGCGTTCGCTCTTATCGGCCTAGTCGCCAGCACTGCCGGTGCCGGCTACGTCGAGGGCATGCCGTACTTTCACCAATTTAGCAACCGCATTAATCCGTCGGGTTCCTGTCAAAATACCTGCGTTGCCATGGTGCTCAAATTCTACGGGGCCGAAGATATCACGCCCGATATGATTTCGGCCAAATGGGGCACTTCGGTTGCGCAGTCGACGGGCGGTTTGCGCCAGATATTTGACGAGGAGGCCGCCCTGCGCGGGCTGCGCGTGCGCGATGGGGTTACAGAGCAGGGCACGCTCGCTGAACTGCACGCCGCACTCGATGCAGGCAAGCCGGTCATTGTGCACGGGGGGTTTTCCACCGTCGGCCATTTAATCGTTTTGGTGGGGTACGATGCGCGCTATTACTATGCGATGGACCCGGCCAGCAAGTGGAGCCAGATAGTCAATGGCGGATTTACCAATACCGACGACGCCGATATCGGCCGCTATACGCGCTACGGTCGTCAGGCCGTAGAGGCCGCCATCGTCTCCAGCGACCACCGCCGCTCTATCCGCATGCACGTGCCTTACGTTCAGCCAGGCCCTCTGCGCGGCCAATGGCAGGGGATATGGGCCGATACGCTAATCGCAGGCGAGCCGGTCCGCCTGCGCGCCCGTTTGGCCGTGGAGGCGGAAGAAATCGGTGCAATCGAGGCGTGGGCAGATCTGGGCGAGTTGGGAGGCAATGTCCGACAGCCCCTGCGCGCGCTGGACGATGGAGCATTTGAATTGGACGCGGACTTTCAGGCATCGGCACAGACTGGACGACGAACGCTGCGGGTCCTTCTGCGACAGGGCGATGTCGAGGAGGTTCTGAGCCGAAGGGTCGTGCTCGTGCCGCCGGTAAATGCATCCGTAGCTGGCGATGCGCTGAGCGCAGAGTGGGAGCAGCGCTTAGTGCTCAATGCAGAGGTTAACTGGCAAGAGAAAGTGGCATTCGAGGGGATGCGAGCACTGGCGGTAGACGCGCGCTCGTTCACCCTTGAACTCGCCCCATTTGCCCCGCTTGACTTGGCTGGCTACCGCGCGTTGCGCTTTGCATTCCACCCCGGCGAGGCGACGGCAGGGCTGCGGCCGGCCTTTGCCGTGCAGCTCAATCGCGACGCGCGGAAAATAGAGCCGCTGCTGGGGGCAGGGGGCATGCCCGGTGTCGCCATCGATCTCGAATCGCCGACTTGGCAGACGGTGGAAATACCGCTGTGGGCATTTTATCCACTGGAGGATCCGCTCGCGTCGATTACCTTCTTCGGGAATTTGCGCGGCCGTTTTTTCCTCGACGATATTCAACTCGTCAGCGCTCGTTTTCCGGCGCCGCACGTGCGCGGTGAGTGGGTGGGCGCTCTGCCCGATACGCTGTTGAATGGAACGATATGGGTGCTGGAGCAAGACCTGCGCGTCTACAGCACCGAGGCCGACGGGGCTGCTCCACAGGTTGTGGCCGATCTCAGCGGGTTGGGTGGAGATCGCGCTCATCCGCTGCAGCAAATGGGCAATGGCCTCTATCGCTTGCGTGCCGAACTGCCCGTAGAACTGGTAAATGGTCGACGCGAAATAGCGGTGCACATACGCCAGCAGAGTAACGCCGGTCTGCTGCAGTCGCAGGTGCGCCATGGTTTAGTGGTGCTACCGCGCCAGGATCAGGTCGTCTTTGACGAAGGCTTTGGCGGCAATTGGGCCTCGGGTTTTGTGTCCAATGCAGAAGTGTATGACGCCAGCGAAAATGCCTTAGTAGGTGCGCTGTCGCGGGGCATACGCGCCAGCGCATTCACCGTTGAGTTCCTGCCGATCCAGCCCGTCGAAGCGGCCGGCTATCGCGCCCTGCACTTTGCCTTTCATCCGGGCAGTGCGACCGTCGGCCCGCGCCCCGCCTTTAACGTCATGCTCAACGGCGATGCGCCTTCGCAGGTAATGCTATTCGACGGCGAAGGGGCCGAAGTGGACATGGGGCGAGCCGAATGGCAGCGCGTCGAGATTCCACTCGAGCGCTTTTATCGCCTCGATGGACCGATTGCGTCGCTGCGGATATTGGGCAATTTGCGCGGAACGTTTTACATCGACGACGTGCGCTTGGTAGCCGGTCGACGGGCCGGTATCTACACCGCCGTAATCGAAGAGGAAGCGGATTGGCAGCCGAGAAACTCGGTCCTGATGCAAAATGCGCCCAATCCATTTAACGGCGAGACCGCTATTGGCTTCGCCCTGTCCGAGGCAGGAGACGTTCAGCTGAGTGTCTTTAATCTGGCCGGTCAGCGCGTGGCGACGCTGGCTTCGGAGTGGGCGGAAGCGGGCGAGCACCTGCTGCATTGGGACGGTCGCAGCGACCGCGGCACGGCACTGGCCACGGGACTGTATATTTATCGCTTGCACACACCAACGGGCGCGACGAGCAGGAAAATGCTCATCGTGCGCTAAGGGGGAATGACCTATGAAACCACTTCGCATCGGGGCCCATCGCGGGGCCATGGGCCATGCGCCAGAAAATACCCTAGCCGCATTTACAACGGCCATTGAGCAAAATGCCTATCGAATCGAATTCGATATTCGCCGCACGCGCGATGGCGAATTGGTGGTCATTCACGACGCGACCGTAGACCGCACGACCGACGGCCGCGGCGCCGTGGCCGATTTGACGCTGGGCGAGTTGAAACGGTTGCGCAGCGGCGATCAGGAAATTCCGACCTTTGCCGAAGCGATAGAGTGCATGCGCGATCGGGCGCGCCTGTTGGTAGAGTTTAAGGAAGGCGATCTGGCCGAGCAGGCCGTGCGCCAGATCGAGGCGGCCGGCGTAGTCGAGCAGTGCACCCTATCGAGCTTTCACGAAGAGGCGCTGCTGGAGTCCCGAGCGCTCAATCCGCGCATAGAAATCGCCTACTTTCTCGTCGAACCCAAGCCTTTTGATGCCGCCGAAGTCGTCGAGCGTTTGGGCGCTGGTTTGCTCATCGTTTGGCCCGTGGCGGCCCGTCCGGAATTCATAGCCGACGCGCGGGCGCGCGGGCTGGACGTGCGCTGTGGATTTCGCGACGATCTGAGCTTTGAGGAGACGCGCGAGCGCTTTCGCGCATTGGCGGCCATGGGCGTCGGCGAATTTTCCTGCGGTCGCCCCGACTGGATTGGCGCGCTCATCGCCGAGTGGGAAGGATAGCGCCAATGGTCGCATTGCCCTCGGGCTTATCGCCTTAAGAAATGGGGTACGCTGGCTAGAAAGGGCGCGGCAGCCTCGCAGATATGATCGACGACGCGTTCGATGTGTTGGTTGCGTGCTGCGGTATTTTGCGCATGGTCCGGCACGGCTTCCCAGGTGTCGAGGACGGCTTCCCGTTGTCCGAAGGCCACTTCGTTAAACAGCGGGACCGATGTGCCATAGTGTTCTTCAATAAAGGCGGCGTGGTCCAGGCCCATGGCGACGACGAGGTCGGCGGTAGATAGGAGGTCGAGCGTCAGCTTGCGCTGAATATGGCCGCCGGGATCGATCCCGCGCGCGCTCAGACCCCGGCGCACTAAATCGACCATATCCTGCGGGGCGGCCTCGGTGCCGGCCGAACTAAATGCGTAAGACGAGCCGGGTCCAGCCGCGTGGCGCAGCGCTTTTTCGGCCAGCGCACTGCGAAAAATGTTGCCGGTGCAGACGAAGAGCACGTGCGGCATTAGCGCACCCGAACGCCGGCTTGGAATACGGCGGTTACCGCACTGCAGGCGCGTATGTCGCGCGTTGGGTCGCCGGCCAGCGCCACGATATCGGCTATGTGCCCTTTTTCCAGCGTGCCCAATTCGTCCTGAAGACCAATGGCTTGCGCCGAAATGCGCGTGGCCGATCGCAGCGCTTCACCCGGGCTGAATCCCACCTCGACAAGCAGGCGCAGATCGTAGTCTAAGTGGCCGAAGGCCAGCATGCCCACGCCCGAGTCGGTGCCGGGCACGATGCGCTCCAATCCGCAGATTTCAATCGTGCGCCGCATGATGTCCAGCCGCGTTGCGGCGCGCTTGCGCAGTGCGGCTAGTTGGCCTTCTTCCTCTGCTGTGGCCGCACCGGCATCGCGCTTTTCTTCTAGCGCAGCGATGCGCGGATACTGCGTCCATGCCTGCAGCGTTGGGCTGATCCACACCCCACACTCGGCCATTTTCTCGGCTAGATCGGGATCAAAGCGCATCACGTCATCTGCATCGAGGAACTCGGCGTGTTCGATTAGGTCGATGCCGGCAGCCACTGCCCGCTGCATAGATTCTTTTGCGCGGCAGTGGGCCGCCGTCAGGCGATGCAGATGGTGGGCTTCGTGTACGGCGGCGTGCAGCTCTTCCTGCGAATAGGACGCGCGGCCTGGGATCGTTCCGGCGGTTCCCCCTCCGGAAGCCATGAGCTTTATGTAGTCCGCCCCTTCGTGGACCAGACGGCGGACCGATCGGCGCATCTCTTCGGGGCCATCGGCGACCTCGTTGCACATGTGAAAATGGCCGCCGGTACAGGTGATGGGCCGGCCGCATACCTGCATGCGCGGGCCGGGGATATAGCCCTTGCCTAGCCCTTCTTTAAGGACAAACCCCACCTTGTTGCGTGCGCCGTGTTCGCGGATGGTGGTGATGCCAGCGTCTAAATGGCGGCGCAGGTTCATCGCGCCAGTGAGCACCATTAGCTCATCCGAATCGCTAAACATCTCGGCGTAGGAGCGTCCATCGCCGCCCAGGCTCAGGTGGGTATGGCTGTCGATAAGACCCGGTATGAGCGTGGCGTCACCCAGGTCCACGCGCTCGGTTTCGGGTGGGGCCATGCGCTCAATGTCTACACTCGGGCCAACGGCGCCAATGCGCTCTCCGTCGACTAGGACGGCTCCCGATGGCATACAGGAGGTAGATAGGCCGTCAAAGAGGCGATCGGCTGTGATAAGCATCGGCATGGGCAATACCTCTTACCAAGTGATGGGCGCTTGTTCGTGCGCCGCTAAGTAGGCGTTGGCTTGCGAAAAGTGGCGGCAGCCAAAAAAGCCGCGGTAGGCAGATAGGGGAGATGGATGCGCCGATTCGAGCACCCGGTGGCGGTCGGCATCGATCAGCGCGCGCTTGGATTGGGCGTGGGCGCCCCACAGTATGAAGACCAGATATCGGCGATGCTGGCTGAGCGTCTCGACGATTTGATCGGTTAATGCGTGCCAGCCCAGTTTCTGATGCGAGCCGGCTCGTCCCGCTTCGACGGTCAGAGATGAATTGAGCAGCAGCACCCCTTGGCGCGCCCATCGCTCGAGATCTGTCGAGAAGGCGGGGGGAGCGCCGCCGTATATGTCGTTGGCAACTTCCTTAAAGATGTTGCGCAGGGAGGGCGGCGCTTTAACGCCGTCGGGCACTGAAAAGGCCAAACCGTGTGCCTGGCCTTCGCCGTGATAGGGATCTTGGCCGAGGATTACGGCGCGAACGTCGTTAAATGGGGTGAGCTCCAGCGCGCGAAAAACGCGATCGCCGGGCGGGTAGATGGCGCGTGTCTGCCGCAGCTTTTCGACTCGTTGTATGAGGGCTTCCGCGCGCCCATCGCGCAGCATGGGTATGGTGTGATTCCAACTGTGCACGAGATCTCTCAGAAAGCGGTCAAAGTTGCGCCCGCGGCGGCAAACCGTCCCAGACGCGCTGTAAGTTATCGAATACAAAGGCGCCGCGCCGCCCCCAGGTGTCGCGGGTGACGCCGGCCGCATGCGGCGTATACAGGGCATTGGGATGGGCTAAGAGGGGATCGCCGGCGACAATGGGTTCCGCTTCAAATACGTCGATACCGGCCCCGGCAATGCGCCCCTCGCGCAGGGCATTGGAGAGGGCTTGTTGGTCGACGACGGGGCCGCGGCAGGTGTTGATGAGCAGGGCATCTTTCTTCATATGTGCCAATTGCGCAGCGCCGATTAAATGGCGCGTATTGGGCAGCAGCGGCACGTGCAGAGAGACGATATCGGCGCAGGATAACAGGTGGTCGAGCGGCAGGCGGCCAATGCCTAATGCGCGCTCGGTTTCGGGATCAGCCGCAACTGGATCGCTGTATGCGAGGTGGGCTCCGAGCGCGGCAAAGAGCTGGGCCACCCGCCGGCCGATGTGGCCTAGACCGACAATGCCCAGCGTCTTGCCGTGTACCGTTCGCGTTTCCGACCCCAGCGAGACGGCGCTCCACTGCCCGGCGCGCACGGTGCGGTCGAGGTCGACTAAGCGGCGATAGAGACCTAGTGTTAGGGCCAGTGTGTGTTCGGCCACGTCGATGGCGTTGGTTCCTCCGTTATTGGCAACGGGAACACCAAGCTGTTTGCACAGCGATAGGTTCATCTGGTCAAAGCCGGCGCTGACCAATTGGATAAGGCGCAAATGAGGAGCCGATGCCAGCACGTCGTCGGCAAGGCGACCGGGGAAGAGAATGAGAAAGTGGGCGTCGCGCAGTAACTCTACCTTGTCACTATCGGCTAGGCTGGTAGGATGCGTCTCGATGCGGAAATGGGCGGGAGCGCAGGCGGTGATACACTGCGCTTGCTCTGCGGGTAGGTCGGTGAAGAAGATGGTTTTGATCATCAATAAGGCCAGCTGTTTGAATGGAGCGCTCCGTTTTTTTTATACTATGAGGACAAGATCACGCTGCCGCAAGGGCAGGGGGAAAACAGCATGCATACTACAGGGGACAAACTGACAGACGAGGCGTGGCAGCAATTTCAACGCGATGGGTTCTTGTCGCTTGGCCAGGTGGCCGACCCAGAGGCGTTGTCTGCGCTGCAGACGCGAATGGACGATATCATGATGGGTCGGGCCGACGTCGACTACGACCGCATGATGATGCAGTTGGACAGCGCAGATGGACCAGGATCGGGGCCGGGACCGCAGTCCAGGGGATTCAAGGGGCCGACCCTAGCCTATCGCAAGATACAGGATCTCGAATACGACGACGTCTTTCTGCGCTATATGCAGCATCCGCTCTTCCGCGATATCTGCATGCGCGCCTATGGAGAAGGGGCCGATATCGCCTGCTTTCGCGCCATGTTTATGAACAAACCCGCCGGCGAGGGCACCCATCTAGTGTGGCACCAAGACCGCTGGACGCACCTGGACCGCGATCCGCTCGTCACGGTGTGGACGGCTCTGGACGCGGCTACGGTGGCTAACGGCTGCGTCCACATCCTGCCCGGTTCGCATTCCGCGCTGGTCAACCCGGAGCATGGCTCGGGTTTCCTCACCGATGAGCAGACGCAAAAGCTGCTCGGCCAAAGCGATCCCGTACCGCTGGAACTGGAGGCTGGCGAGGTCGTTCTCCTGCACAACTGGCTGCTGCACAGCTCGGACGTAAATCGAACCGAAAGGGCCCGTCGCGCATTTAGCGTATGCTACATGGACGCGGCTACGGTGGCCAGCAACGGCCATAATTACCCCGTTGTTTTTGGCGAGAACGCGCTGGCGCTCAGGGCCTGATGGCACGTCCATTTTTCTCTGCGCAGGATGGGTAGCGACGGCAGAGCGATGTCGATAAAAGGGGTATTGAGCATCCTCGCGGCGCTGTTGATCTGCTGCCGCGGGCTCGGGGCCGAGGGCGGGGGCGCTACAATCAGCGGGTTTGTCTATAGCCGCGACGACGGCGAGGCGCTCATTCGGGCCAGCGTATCGATGCGCGGTTTTCCACTGGGGGCAATGAGCAACGATAGCGGGTATTTTGTCCTTGCCGACGTTCCGGCTGGTCGCTGGTCGCTGGTCGCCTCGTTCATTGGCTTTGAGGACGTCGAGCAAATCGTAGAAGTGGCAGCCGGTGGCCACGCTCGAGTCGATTTATTCCTCGCTACCAAAGCACTGCAGGGCGAGGAGATGCTGGTGCGCGAGGATTCGCTGCGCATGGCTGACAGGTTGTTTGCCCGAACCATTTCCACGGTCCATTTATCTCCGCGACACATCGAACAGGTACCGCCGTTTGCCGAGGCCGACCTACTGCGTTCGCTTGCGGCGCTGCCCGGCATCGTCCCGCTGTCCGATTTTTCTTCGGCGCTCTACGTGCGCGGGGGAACCCCCGACCAAAACCTCTACCTGATTGACGGGGCAGAGGTTTATAACCCCGAGCACGCGTTTGGCCTTTTCTCCACGTTTAATACCGATGCCATAAAGCGGGTTGAGTTGTCAAAGGGAGGCTTCGGTGCGGAAATGGGCGGGCGCCTTTCCTCGGTGCTGGACGTAGTCAATGTCGACGGCAATCGCGAGCGCTTTCAGGGCGTTGCGGCGATTAGTTTACTGTCGGTAAAATCCACGCTGCAGGCCCCGCTAGGCACGCGCGGTTCGCTGTCGGGTTCGCTGCGTCGAACCTATTTCGATCAAACGATTGGCCGCCGCTCCGACGACATCCCCGATTATTACTTTTACGATGGGCACGTTAAGGCCTTTGTCGACCTGGGCGACGCCGACAAGCTGATGCTGGGCTTCTTCGGCGGGCGCGATGTCCTCGATGTCACCTTTGATGGAGGCGCTAGGGATGAGAGCGGTTTTGGCGTCGCCTGGCAAAACCAAACGGCTAGTGCGCGCTACGTGCGCGTATTCACCCCGCGCCTCTTTGGCACCTTTGCACTGACGGCATCGCGCTTTGCCTCGGACTTCGCCTTTTCCGAAGGCTCGTTAGAGGAGCGCAATGTCGTAACGGATGCCACGCTGAAGGCGCAGATCCAGTATGACCGGAGTCCGGCGCTGCGCGTTGAAGTGGGGTCCGAATTGAAGCGACTGCAGGCGCGCTTTAGTCAGGATTTTCTCTCGGGTGAGATCGATGTGCGCGACAATCCCACACAGGCGGGTCTCTACGGCTTGCTCAATTGGCGTCCACTTGGCGGAGTGTGGGATGCGCAGGGGGGGCTTCGCTACAGCCGCTATAGGGGTGCTACATCGCTGCATCATATCGAGCCGCGCATGGCGCTCAAGTATCGCTTGACCGCGGCCTCGATGGTAAAAGTGGCCACCGGGCTCTATCACCAGTATGTCCACCGAGTGCCACGCTTTGTCGCCGCTGACATATGGACCACAGCCAACGCCCATCAGGGGGCATCGCGCGCCGTGCACTATATCGTTGGCTACCAGCGCGAGTGGCATCGCCTCGGGCAGATCGAGGTCGAGGCATTTCACAAGCGCTATTACGATATATACCAATTCAACCGCACCTTTCTAACCGATGTGCAGGCGGCCAAATTCGACCAGAGAGACCGGCCGATCATTGCCAGCACCCAGGGCTTATTTCATCCGGGTAGCGGTCATTCGAGCGGCTTTGAGGTCCTGCTGCGCAAAGAGGCTGGTGCACTCAGTGGATGGGTTGGCTATTCGCTGGCGCGCACGCGCTACGCGTTTGCCGGGATTAACGGCGGGCGCGCCTTTAGCCCGCGCCACGATCGCACCTCTACGCTCAATGCCGTGGCGCGCATCGATCTATCAAAGGCGCTGCGCGGCGGTAGTGGGGGCTGGTATTTTGGCGCCAATCTGGTCTATTCGACGGGACAGCCCATCACCGAACCCGGATCGGCCTACTTGGCCTCTATTGCGCCGAGCGACCCGCAGGTCAGCGTGTTTTACGCGCCGACGCGCATTAACGGGGTGCGCCTACCTGCCTATGTGCGACTTGATCTGAGTTTGGAATGGCGGCGCGATTTCGCTTCCTGGAGGATGATGCCCTATTTGCAGGTGTTCAATGCGGGCAACCGCCGCAACGCGTGGTTTGTCGAATACGATTTTGCCAACAGCCAGCCCGAGGTCGGCCAAGTAGGGATGTTTCCCCTCTTGCCTACCTGCGGACTGCGCGTCGAGTTCTGATCCATGCGATATCGTGCAGTGGCGATGCTGCTTTGGGTCGGTCTAGCGGGCTGCGGCGAGGGACGTTTTTCGGTGTCGAATACCAGCTACGAGCCGCGCCTGGTCATCGAGGGCCTGCTGCGGCCAGGGATCGGAGTGGACGGCATCCGCATTACGCGCAACGTTCGCGTCGACGAGCGCATACGCACCGACGACCTGATTCCCGCCGATGTGCAGGCTCATTTGACGGACAGATCAAACGGGCGCTCGTTTGCGCTGACCCTGCGCGATGCCGATCGAGTCGAGGATCGACTTTTTTACTACAGCGGCAGCGACTTGCGGATTGTGCCTGGGGCCTCCTATGCCCTCGATGTCAGCGCCAGCGTCGAAGGGGCTCTGCTGCGCGCGGGCGCCGTGACGACCGTGCCCGAGGATGGCTTCCGCATTGCCGGCGTCAATCGACAGGCCATGCCGTATCGGCCACTTGACGAGCGCGGCGATCCGTTAAACTTTGCCCTCTCCATTGAGCGTTCGCCAAGCAGTCGCTTCTATCTGCTCACGCTGCGTCCGCGCGTGGTTACGAGTGCTAACTTCATCTACGAAAATTCCTTTACCCAGCAAAGCCGTCAGGACGTTGAGGGCCGCCTTGACGACTTTGGCTTTCGCTGGGATTGGATACAGAATACGCCTCGCGGTGCGGGGGTTTCGACCATCGAAGTGATGTGGTTCGACCTGTGGTTTTACGGCGATTACGATGTATTGGTCTATGCGGCCGACGATAACTACGCGCGCTTTATACAGACTCACGACCAAGTGCGCGAAGCCGATGGCAATTTTCACGAAGCGGAATTTGCCATTGAAGGGGACGGCATTGGCTACTTCGGCTCGGCATTAGTCGATTCCGTGCGCTTGCAGGTGCAGCGCTGAGATTGCTCGGATGGTGTGCAATTGATATACTAGCGAACACCGCGCCGGAAAGTGTTGGGTGGCGGCGAAAAATAACACGTTAAACGAGGAAGCAATGGCCAAGAAAAAAGGACCTGTACAAGTGGGAATCATTGGCTGCGGGGCGATTAGTGCAGCCTATATGCGCATCGGCAAGACCTTTCGCGATATCGAGATTGCAGCCTGTGCCGATCTCGACCGCAAGCGGGCCAAGGAGCGGGCGGAGGAATTTGAAATACCGCGCGCATGCACGGTAAAACAGCTCTTGGCCGACAAGTCGATCGAGATTGTTGTCAACTTGACGGTGCCCAAAGCACACGGCAGCGTCGCGCTGCAGGCACTACAGGCCGGCAAGAGCGTCTACAACGAGAAGCCGCTGGCCGTCGAGCGGGCCGATGCACAGGCCATGCTGGAGTTAGCCGAGAAAAAGGGCCTGCTGGTCGGTGGGGCGCCCGATACCTTTCTCGGCGGTGGACACCAGACCTGTCGCAAGCTCATCGACGACGGGTGGATTGGTCAGCCGATTGCCGCCAATGCCTTTATGATGAGCCATGGCCACGAGAGCTGGCACCCCGATCCGGAGTTTTACTACGAGCGCGGCGGCGGTCCGATGTTTGATATGGGCCCGTACTATCTGACGGCGCTGGTCCATATGATGGGGCCCGTTGCCAAGGTAAGCGGCTGCACGCGCATTACCTTTCCCGAGCGCACGATTACCAGCGAGAAGAAGTACGGCAAGGTCATACCCGTGGAAACGGCGACGCACATCGTCGGCATTATGGAATTTGCCAGCGGTGCCGTCGGCCAGATCACCACTAGCTTTGACGTGTGGGGCGCGGAATTGCCGCGCATCGAGGTCTACGGCACGGAAGGCTCGTTGAGCGTGCCCGACCCCAACGGTTTTGGCGGCACCGTTAAGTACAAGCGCGGGCGCGACGAGTGGAAAGAAGTCCCCCTGACGCACGGCTATAACGAAAATGCGCGCAGCTTGGGCGTGGCGGATATGGCCAACGCACTGCGCACGGGGCGTGTGCACCGGGCCAACGGCGCGTTGACCTATCACGTGCTCGATCTTATGCACGCCTTTCACGACGCGGCCGATGCCGGTAAGAGCTTGAAGATCAAGAGCACCTGCCAGCGGCCGGCACCGCTGCCGTTGGGTTTGCGCGACGGCGAAGTGAGCCTCTCCTAGTACACACCCTACGCGAGCGAGCCCGCCATGCGACGAAACCCGGCCGAAGCCGCGCTGGACCATATTGACGAGAAGCGCCTGTTGGCCACGGCCACTGCGCTGGTCGAAGTGCCCAGTCCCACCCTTGACGCGGGGGCGGCAGCCGATCGCCTGGCGGAGATCCTCGATGCCGACGGTTTTGCCGTAGAGCGGCCGGTGGCCAACTGGCCGGTAGCTCCGGCGGTGGCTGTGCGCCATCGCGTGGGGGAGGGGGGGCGCCTGCTGCAGTTCGACGGTCATCTCGATACGGTGCACCTGCCCTTTGTTGGACCGAGCGTCGTTGACGGCTTTCTCTGTGGTTCGGGCGCTTCCGACATGAAGGGCGGCCTGGCCGCCGCTGTGGAGGCCCTGCGCGCCCTGCGCGACAGCGATGCGCTAGCGGGAGGAGGCGTGCTGCTGACGGCGCACGACCACCACGAAGGGCCGTGGGGCGATCGGCGGCAGCTGTTGGCCATGATCGACGAGGGCTACGTCGGCGACGGCGTGCTGCTGCCCGAATATCTAGCCCACCTGCTTCCGCTGGGCGGACGCGGGCAGGCTATATTCGCCGTCGATATACAGCGCGATGGCGAACCCGTGCACGAAGTGCTGCGCCCGTCGGGCTTGCCCGACGTCATCGGTGCAGGAGCTGAATTCGTGCTGCAGATGCGAGCGCTCGACGGCCGCCTAGCCGAGGAGCAGGTCGAATATGTGGGGCGCGAATCGGCTTTTGTCGGGCGGATTGATAGTGGCCAGATATACAACCAGGCGCCGGTCCGCTGTCGCATAGAAGGCACGCGCCGCTGGGTGCGTCCTGGGACCGGCGCAGCGGTGCGCGCCGAGTTTGACGCCCTGCTCGTCGCACTGGCTGAGCGCAGCGGAGCGCGCGTCACCGTGGCCGAGTGGGACGTGACGGGCGATGCCTTTCGCATTGGCGAAGACGACCCGCTGGTAGCGGCTCTCCAGGGTGCCCATCGCAGCGTGGTCGGACGGGAGTTGCCGCTCGGTGCCAAACCCTTTGTCGACGACGGCAACCACTTTTTTGCGCGCGCGGGCATACCGGCGCTGACGCACGGCCCCGCTGGCTTGGGAGCACACACCACGGAGGAGCGCGTGCCGGTCGACGAGTTGGTGCGGGTGGCGCGGGTCTACGCGCTGACGGCGCTGCGTTTTTGCGCCGCTTGATTAGGGCGCAAAAGCCTGCGCTTCTCGTTGGCCTTGTTCAAGGTCGACCTTGGACAGTAATAGAGCGCCGGCGATAAAGAGCACAAGGATGGAGAGGATCGAAGCGCGCGGCGAGCCGAGCAGTACGCTGGTCCAACCCATGAGAGCGGGGCCCAGGACGGCGGCCGATTTCCCCAGCATATTGTAGAAGCCAAAAAACTCCGCCGACTTGCCGGGGGGGATAAGGCGGTGGTAAAGCGAGCGGCTCAGCGCCTGCACGCCGCCCTGTACTAGGCCGATGACAACGGCGATGGCGTAAAACTCCCATACCGCAGCGATGAAGTAGGCCCACACCGTTACGCCGACGTAGACGGCGATCCCGATAAAAAGGCTTCTGCGGGTGCCGATGCGGGTGCCCAGAGTGCCAAAAGCGATAGCCGAGGGAAAGCCGACCAACTGCGTGACGAGCAGGGCCGTCAGCAGGCTATCGCGGCCAAAACCCAGCGAGAGACCGTAATCAACGGCCATGCGCACGACCGTATCGACCCCATCGATATAGAACCAATAGGCAAGTAGAAAGGTCAGCATATGGGGCAGCTGGCGGATATGGGATAGCGTTTCGCGCAGCTGGCGATAGCCTCCCACTAGAGCGTTCCATCCGCTGGGCTGCCTAGGGTGCACATCATCTTTGACAAAGAGCAAAATGGGCAGGCTGAATAGCATCCACCACAGCGCCACGCTGAGGAAGGACCAGCGCACCGCTTCGGAGGGGTCGGACAGGCCAACGGCCTGCGGGTGTAAAACCGCGTAGAGGTTGGCGGCAAAGAGCAGGCCGCCGCCCAGATAGCCCATGCCATAGCCAAGGGCGGAAATTGCGTCGACATTCTCGCGCGGGGCTACAAATCCGAGCAGGGAGTCATAGAAGGTATTGGCTAGTGAGAAGCCGATAGTGGCCAATACATAGACGAGTGCGGCCAACGGCCAGTCGCCTTGCTCCACTAAGTACAGGCAGCCGGTCATGAGCGCACCAGTGAAGGCGAATATAGCCAGAAAGCGCCGGCGCCGGTTGCTGCGGTCTGCTATGGCGCCAAGAAGGGGTGCGACGAGGACGACGACAGCGCTGCTCAGCGAGTTGGCCAAGCCCAGGTGCAGGGTGCTGAGACTTTCGTCCACACCGCTGCTCCAGTACTGCTTGAAGAACGCGGGAAAGAAACCGGCCATAACGGTGGTGGCAAAGGCCGAATTCGCCCAGTCGTAGAGCGCCCAGGCATATATGCGTTTGGCGTTCCCTTGCACGGGTGTTCTTCTCGTCCCCTACAGGTCGAATACGTGCGCTTAGCTAAGCGCAATGGCCTCGATCTCTTTCCACTGCCCGCCACTGCGTGCCGACTCCTGCGCACGCAAACAGGCCAGGGCCACTGAGAGCACGTCGCGCTTGTCGATAAGGGGCTTTTGCCCGTGCTCTATCGCGGTGATCATATCCTCAACGACGCGCTGCCCGCGCCCTTCGGGTAAAGTGGGGGTATGGGCTCCCTTCGCCTCCGACACCACGTGCAGATGGTCCTCGGCGTAGGCGCGCAGGTGTGCCGAACCGCGCGTGCCCATGAGAATAAAGCGCGTATCGCCAAACGATGGGCTTGCCTGAGGTGTGAGCCAATCGGCCGTTAGCGTAGCCAGCGAGCCGTTGGCGAGTTGAATTGAAGCTTGGACGTGGTCTATCAGTTGAGGGGCATCGGTAAAGCGCTTGCAAGTCCACAGGGCGTGAACGCCGCTGTATTCGCTGCCCGTCAGCCAGCGTATTTGGTCAACCCCGTGGCAGGCTAGGTCGTGGAAGGTGCCGGCATATGCGTCGGGATCGAAATACCAGGGGGTAGCCGTTGCGCGGCGCAGCTTGTGTGGGTGAGTCGAGATGAGGCTGACTATCTCGCCCAATTCGCCTTCGGCGACGATGTCGCGCAGGGCGATAAAGGGTGGATAGGAGCGCGAGGTAAACCACATGGAAAGCTCAACGGGGCGCCCGGCCAGCGCCGCGCGCATGCGCTCCCATTCTGCAAGCGTGCGGCACAGGGGCTTGTCGAGCAGTAGGTGCACGCCAGCGGCGGCACACTTTTCGACGAGTTCAACTTTTTCGCCGTGTTGCAATCCCTCGATGATCAGTTCGGGGCGAGCGGTAGCCAACAGTTCGTCGATGCTGTTATAGCGAGGTATGTTCAGGTCGCTCAGATGGCGCTGGCACAGCGCCTCGTCGGCTTCGACGACGCCGACCCACTCGGCGCTGGGGGCGCTGCGCGCGGAAGATAGCATGCCGGCGATATGTCCGTAGTGCAGTCCTACAATAGCAATGCGCATGGGGGCTCCCGTCGGCGCTGTGAGGAGGGGGCAATGACCCTGATTGAGTAAAAGCTCGGGGAGAAATCGTGTCAATGCTTGACCGCTCGGCGTCTCGCTTTAGATTGGCTGAGAAAGGGGGTTGGATGATGCAAGCGATGCCGATGGTTTTAGCTTTGATCTCTTGGATTGCAGTTGGCGGCTCGTCATTTGCCCAGCCACCCGCTGCCGAAGTGGAGCGCGTGCGCAGCGGGCTCGAGCGGATGCTGCGCGACAATATCGTGCCATTCTGGTATCCGCAAGCAATCGACGAGGAAGGTGGAGGCTATCGGCTCAATCACGACGAGAGCGGAGCCTGGCAGGGCCCAACCGACAAGGCGCTAGTGGGGCAGGCGCGCACGCTGTGGTTTTTTTCGCGCTTGTACAATGCCGGCTACGGCAGCGAAGCGCACCTGCAGGCGGCCGAGCACGGCTACGCCTTTTTGCGCGACGCGCTGTGGGACGATGCATTTGGCGGATTTTTCTGGTCGGTTAGTGCCGATGGCCGGGTCGCCACGCGTCCACACAAACACCTCTACGGCCAGGCCTTCGCCCTCTATGCGTTGGCCGAGTATGCCCAGGCCAGCGGGCGCAGCGAAGTCCTGCAATGGGCCGATTCGCTGTTTTATCTCATCGAGGAAAAGGCCCACGACGCGGCTTATGGCGGCTATTTAGAGTGGTTTCGTCGCGACTGGGAGCCTGGTCTTGATAGCGGTCAGTATATGGGCGTGTCGGCCGATGTAAAGCTGATGAATACGCACTTGCACTTGATGGAGGCGCTGACTACTTACTGGCAGCTAAGCGCTGACGAGCTGGCGCGCGAACGCTTGCTCGAGCTGCTCTTCGTGCAGAGCAATGCCGTGGTGCGCAAGGGGATGGGAGCCTGCACGGACCAGTATACGCGCGACTGGACGCCTTTACTCAATGCGGGACGCGCGCGCGTTTCCTACGGTCACGATGTCGAAAATACTTGGCTGTTGGCCGCCGCTTGCCGCGCGGTCGGCGTGCCCAACGGCCCGCTGATCGACCTGTATCGGCTGCTGGTTGACAACGCGCTGCACTTTGGCTTTGACTCGGTTCGCGGCGGCTTCTATGAAGCCGGTGCATTGGGGGTATCGGCCGATGCCCGCAACAAGGTGTGGTGGGTGCAGGCCGAAGGCTTGGTGGCGCTGCTCTCGCTCTTCCAACTAACGGGCGATAGGGCGTATTGGAATGCCTTTATCGCTACCTACGACTGGATTGAAGCCCATCAGGTCGATTGGCAAGGGGGAGATTGGCACGCTGAAGTGACGGTCGACGGTCGCACATCGGGGGACAAGGCCAATGCTTGGAAGAGCCCCTACCACAATGGGCGCGCCGTCTTGGAGTGTCTAGCCCGCTTGGAAAACCTATCTTCTGCTGGGCCTGAAGAACGTCGTTAAATGCGGCTTGGCGCGCGCAAAAGGCCTTTCGGTGGGCGCTCTTGCGCCCTTCGGCGCAGATCAGCGCAGGGCGACCATCTCCTGCAGATCGCGGCGAAATATCCAGGTGCCCTCTTGAACGAAATGCGTTGCAAAAGCGCGGCGTGGCCGGTCGGTTGAGTGGTTAGCATAGGAGCCGTGCACGGTCATTCCAGTAAAAAACACGCCCGCTCCGCAGGGCACGCTAAGGCGCGTTATTTCCTCCTCGCGCAGGCCCTTGATATCAAAAGAGTGCATTGTCTCCTCCCACGCCTCGCCCTGTCGGTCGCTCATCGGATAGACCTGTTCCCACGAAGTGTGTTCGCCTGGGTTGCGCACGCGATCGAAGTCGTAGAGCCCGCTGTGGTTGCTCTTGGGCACAACGCACAGGCCGCCGTTGTCGCCGTCCGTATCGCTGAGGGCGATCCAGCAGGCCATTAGCGTATTGGGCTCGTTGCGTATGTAGTGGGTATCCTGGTGGAGGGCCACGCCGGTGCCGCCGGAGGGCGCCTTGTTCATGTACATGGTCTGGACGATCTGCGGGTGGGGGCCGCCCAGTTGGCGCACGATAACAGCAATGCGGGGGTGATGGGCGATATGAGCCCATTGCTCGTCGACTTTGTGCCGCTGTAGGCCGCGCGGTCCGTCACCGACGGCGCGCGCTTCGTATGCGATGAATTGTTCGACTTCTTCGGCTGTGAGGAGCTGTTCTACCACTAGGAAGCCTTCCCGGTGAAAGGCTTCGATCTGCTCGGGGTCGAGGGGGTATGGTTCAGTCATGCGGCGCTCGTTTCTCTTAGCGGTTCAAGGGCAAAATAGGGCTTTCTCTCCGGCTGTGTCAAGCGTTGGAGAATTTGTAATAGACACCCATAACTTTTTTATATATATTTGCTTACGCAATTTTTGTTAGGGGGTAAATCGCGTTTTTTTACACCTAGTTAAGACCGCGCCGGTCGCCTGAGCACGAGGCCGATAGATGGCGCGTAAACTCTGGTAAAGCGGCGTTGGGCGATGAGATATCTGCTTACAGGAGGGGGAACGGGAGGGCACGTCTATCCGGCGTTGGCCATTGCCGAGGAAATTCGCCGTCGGCAGGGCGATGCCCGATTCCTCTACGTGGGGCGACGCGATAAATTGGAGGCGTGGGCGGTTCCCGCTCGCGATTTTCCGATCCGCTTTGTGCGCGCGCGTCCCTATCCTCGCTCGCGCTCTGTGCGCGCTCTGGCCGCCTTCGCTCTCGTTCTGGCCTGGGGTATGGTTCAGAGCGCATTCATTTTGCTGCGCTTTCGCCCTCAGGTCATCATTGGCACCGGTGGCTACGTCAGTGCCCCCATCCTCTTTGCACACGGCCTGCTACAGAAAATCGGGCTGTCGGGGGCCCGCGTTTTCCTCTATGAGCCCAATGCCCATCCCGGCATGCTCAACCAGGTCGTCGGTCGCTTGGCCCACCGAGTGGGCATCGCCTTTGAACAGGCCGGCCGCTGGTTTGATATGAAGCGCGTCGCCGTGGTTGGCTATCCAGTGCGAAGCGAATTCCTCGAACTCGACCGGGACGGGGCGCGCGCGGCGCTGGGTTTGGATCCACAAGCACAGGTCGTGCTGGTATTTGGCGGGTCCGGCGGGGCGCGCGTCGTCAACGAGGCGTTGGTCGCGGCGCTGCCCGCTCTGGCCAGTCTAAGCAACCTGTGCGTGCTGCACATCACCGGCCGCTACCGCGGTCCAGACTACGATGCTGTGGCCGATACGCAGAATGCCGTGGCCCAATTGGCGTTGGCCAACGACGCGGGGTGGTATCGCCCGCTGGAGTACATGGACGATATCCACTTGGCCTACGCCGCGGCCGACTTGGTCGTATGCAGAGGCGGTGCCGGCACGCTGACGGAGCTGTGCGTGGCGAGAAAGCCCGCGCTTATCGTGCCGCTGGCCACAGCAGCCGAAGATCACCAGGCGGCCAATGCGCGAGAAATGGAAAGGCTGGGCGCTGCTCAGGTCATATACCAGCGCGCGCGCTGGGGCGATGGCGGGATGGAAAGCGCGGTCGACGGTGGGGAGTTGGGACAGCGGTTGCAGGCCCTACTCGGCGACCCGGAGCGTCTCGGCGCCATGGCGCGCGCTGCCTCCAAGCTGCCGCGGCGCGATAGTTTGGCGCTGATCATGGACGAGATAGACCACTTGGCTACCGAACGCCGCGGCGCGCCGCTCAATCTGGAGTTCCCGCTGCGCCGCAGCGGTCCGCCGGCCGATGCCAATGCGCTGCTGCGCTGGGCACGGGCTCAGCTGCGCGAGGCGGGCGGCATCGAGGCGATGGCGCCCGGCGATCTGGCTTATCTGCGCTATCAGGCCGATCGCTTGCTGGTATCGCGCGCCTGGTACGAAGTGCCGCTGGGAAGGCGCAATGTCGGCATCAAGCTGGTCGGTCTGCTGGGCTACGAGGCGCAGCGGCCGCTGCTGCTGAAGATCTTGCTGGACCGCCTACCGGTTTCTCGCCTGCAGCGCCTGTGTGGAGGAGACTATCAGCACGGCGGCATTGTGCGGCGCAACGTCGTCGAATGGGGCATCGGCCAGCTAGGAGCCGGCGATTCGTCCACGCGGGCAGCGCTGGCCAGAGCGCTCGTGGAAGATCCCTATTTCGAAGTGCGCGCGGCCTCGGCGCGCATCCTCGGCGAAGCAGGTTTTGCCGAAGATGCGGTAGATGCGGCTCTGATGCAGGCGCTTGACGATCGCTCGCCAGATGTCGTGGTCGCAGCACTTAACGCACTGGGCCAGGTGGGCACGGACAGCCAACTGCTGTCCCGGCTGCGCGGTTTCTATCTACATCCCAATGGGCAGGTTCGCCAGGGCGTGGTGGGGGCGCTGGCTCGCGGCGTAGAACGCGGGGTCTTTAGCGCCGACGAGGTGGCGCGCGACCTCGATGAGATCATTGCATCGTCGCCCCACTTTACGCCGACTTTTGCGCTCAACGAAGCGCTGAGCGCGCTGTCGCAGCAGGTTGGGGCGGGGCGCGAGGGCGGCAGCCGCGACGTGCGCGTCCTATGATTTACTACGTCGGAATCTACCTACAGGAAGTGTTCGCCGCGCTGTCCTTTCTGCGCCTGGTGGATTCCATCAGCTTTCGCGCCCTCTGCGGAGCCATAACCGCCCTGCTTTTGACGATTTTCTTTGGCGAGCGCGTCATTCTCTATTTTTACCGCCTCGGGCACCGCGATCGGCCGCGCAACTACCTCAACTATTCCTCTGTCGGCAATCCTTCCAAAACCTACGGCGGTCCGCTGCTGGTTGCGGTTATTCTGATCAGCGTGGTGCTTTGGTGCAAACTGCACACCGGCTTCGTGCTGCTATGCCTAGGGGGATTGCTGTTTTTTGCCGGATTGGGCTGGGTCGACGACTACTTGAAAGTGCGTCATCGCAGCAGCGATCACGGCCTCTCCGAAACGGCGAAATTGGCCCTGCAGGGAGGATATTGTCTGGCCTTTGGGACCGTATACGCCACAGCTGATTTGACGCCGCTGCCGGCCGAGGTCGCCACGCAGCTGTATGTGCCTTTCCTCAAATACCCGCTAATCGACCTCTCCTGGTTTTACGTTCCCTTTATCGCGTTCACCATTACGGCAATATCTAACTCGGTAAATATCGCCGACGGCGTCGATGGGTTGGCGGTTGTCCCCACGGCTTTTGTCGTAGCGGTCTTCGGCGTATTTGCCTACATATCCAGCCACGCGCGCTTTGCCGAGTTCCTCATCTTTCCCTTTATGCCCGGCGTAGGCGAGGTGGCCATTATTTGCTCGATCGTCTTTGGTGCGTGTTTGGGTTTTCTGTGGTTTAATTCGTATCCGGCCAATGTGATTATGGGCGATACGGGTTCGATGGCGCTCGGCGGTCTGCTCGGCACGGTGGCCGTGTTAGTCAAGCAGGAGTTTCTCTTTTTAATCGTCGGTGGGATCTTTGTCGCCGAAGCCCTTTCGGTCATCATCCAGGACAAGATCGGCGTCAAATGGCTGGGGCGGCGTTTCTTTGCGCGCGCACCCATTCATCACCACTTTCAGCAGCGGGGTCTGGCCGACACTAAGATCGTCATTCGCTTTTGGATCGTAGCGGGTATATTGGCCCTGTGTGGGTTGGCCACGATTAAGATCCGCTAGGCTGCGCCCCACCCATGAGTGCGAGGGCAAAGACAAAGAGGGACAAGACGAGTGTCGCGGTGCCCGCCGCGACCCAAGTGGGAAGGGGTGGGGTACCCTCGGCGCCCGCTTCGCGTTGGTAGAGCCTGTATTCGCGCGCGAAGAGGACGTGGGTCGAAACCAGAGATGCGATAAGGGCCACGGTGAGAAGGGCGGCGCTGGAAGCGCCTGCAGCGAAGGGCGTCGCCATGCTTGCAGCGTACGAAAAGGCGTTGATGCAGAGGGGATATGCGCGTGCGCGAAGGGCGTAGATGACCAAGCCGAGAGCAAACGAGGCCACCGCCATCGACGAAAGTAGATACAGCGCATCGAGTTCGGTCAGGAGCAGTCCCAGACCACCGGCTACCAGCCAGTGCAGCCACATGCCGCTATAGGCGTAGAGGAACGGCGGTCTGAGCGAAGTCGCGTGTCCCACCAGATGCTGTGAAAACGACAGGTGAGAAGGCACGCGTCGCTCCAAAATGGCCAAGAGAAGGGGGGCGGCAAAAGATAACCGCGCAGTCGGCCGCCTGTCAATCCGCTAGGCGGCTACGCGCGGCTGCGGCGCTTCCAATCCGCGCTGCAGGGCCTGTCGCTCCAGATAGCTAACCAGACGAAAACAGCCCTCGTGGGGGTGGATAAAGGCCAGCGCCAGCGCATGTATGGGGCCGCGTTGGTCGCGCTTGTAGATGCTGCTTTCGACTATGCGGCATTCGATGTGGTCAAATTCCTTGCGCAGAGCGCGGCGCATGGTCTGCAGCGGATCCGTGCCGAGTGTGCCGGCGCGCGCGGTGCGGTGCAGGCGTTCGACGCGGCGCAGGACCCATTCTTCTATGAAGGCATCGGGGGCGAATACGTCGATGTGGAGGCGTTCGAACTCGGGCCGTGCGCGCGTGAACAAACAGGCGCCGCCGCCGCTAATGTTGGTCAGCACGCCCGTGTGCCCTTTTCGTCTGCGCTGGGAGTCTTGCCAGTGCGCCTGGGCCTTGAGCACCGCGTCTATGCGATGGGCGGCGCGGCGCTGGTCTGCCCGCTGCGGTCGGGCACATCGCAGAGAATCGCCAATGGCTAAGGGGAGAGGCGGCGCATCTCGCTCGGAAAGGGTATGCATGGCGAACAGTCCTCGTGGCGGGTAAAAAGGGTCCGTACCCCTTGAGATCGGCGAAAACGAACTTTTCTTTAATATTACTTAATATCACTTAATATCAAATGTCGAAAGTTATTGATTTACTTATAGATAAGGTCCATGGTATAGGCGCTAAAAGGGCGGCGGTACTCAATGAAGCGGGCATTTTCTCGCTCGGCGACCTGCTGTGGTATCGACCGCGCCGCTATGTAGACCGCACCCGCATCGTGCCGATCGGCCGGGCGCCCATTGGCGAGGAGATAACGCTGATAGGGTTGGTGCGCAGCATGCAATTTATCCCCGGGCGTCGTCCGCGTTTTGTACTGGTCGTCGAAGACGAGACGGACGACATCACCTGCACCTGGTTTTCTGGTGCACGCTATATGCAGCGCAACTTCAACGAGGGAGATGAACTGGCGCTCAGTGGCAAAGTAGATCTGTTTCAGGGTCGGCGGCAGATTGTCCATCCCGAGTATGAATTTGTCGCCGCAGCCGGCGAGGGCGACCTGCTGCACACCGGTGGCATCATACCGCTTTACACGTCGAGCGCCGATATGAAAGAGCGCGGGTTGCGCAGTCGCGCATTTCGCCGCTTGATGCGCGGGGCCTTAGAGGAATTTGCCGAGCAAATCGAAGACGGCCTGCCCCATCCCGTGCGTTCTCGCCAGCAGCTCATGCCGCTGGCTGATGCCCTGCGCGGTCTCCACTTTCCCCGCGATATGGGCGAAGCAGAACGGGCTCGGCAACGCCTGGCGTTTGATGAGTTTTTTGATTTGCAGCTGCGTCTAGCTCGCCTGCGCGCGCGCCGTCTGGCCGTCCCGTCGGGCATTGCCTTTCGCCCAAGTCAGGAGCGAATACCGCAGCTGCTCGCTTCGCTGCCGTTTGCTCTGACGGCCGCGCAGCAGCGCGTAGTGGACGAAATCGCGGCCGATATGCAGCAACCGCACCCGATGAATCGCCTGGTGCAGGGCGATGTGGGGTCGGGCAAGACGCTGGTCGGCTTGTGCGCCATGCTGACGGCGGTCGAAAATGGCTATCAGTCTGCGCTTATGGCCCCGACGGAAATTCTCGCCGAGCAGCACTTTCTGACCGTGCGTGGATTGGTCGAACCGCTGGGTTTGCAGGTCGTGCTAGCCAAGGGTAAGCAGCGAGTTAAGGCGCGGCGTCAGGTGCAGGAAGCGCTGGCAAGTGGTTCGGCGCAAATCGCGGTGGGAACGCATGCGCTCATCCAGACAGAAATCGAGTTTGCCCGGTTGGGATTGGCCGTCGTCGACGAGCAGCATCGATTCGGGGTCGCTCAGCGCGGCGCTCTGTATAAAAAGGGAGAAAAACCCGACCTGCTCGTCATGACGGCCACGCCTATTCCCCGCACGCTGGCGCTGACGCTCTATGGGGATTTGGACGTCTCGCTGATCGACCAACTGCCGCCGGGACGCCAGCCCATTCGCACGGCGCGGCGGGGCGCCGATCGCCGCGAGGCCATATTTGAATTTGCCGCCGACCAGATGCGTCAGGGGCGCCAGGTCTACGTAGTCTATCCGCTCGTGGAGGAATCGGAAAAAATGGATCTCAAATCGGCGGTGGAGTCGCACGCGGAATTGGCCGGTGGCATGCTGGGCGAATTTGAAGTAGGACTGTTGCACGGACGCATGGAGGCCGAGGAGAAAGCCGCCGTAATGGAGGCGTTTAAGGCCAATAGATTACAGGCCCTAGTCAGCACGACGGTTATCGAAGTGGGGGTCGACGTGCCCAATGCCACGGTGATGATCGTCGAGCACGCCGAGCGCTTTGGACTGGCGCAGCTGCACCAGCTGCGCGGGCGGGTCGGCCGTGGAACGGCCCAATCGTTCTGCATTCTAGTCGACTATCACCAGCAGGCGCCAGAGGGTTCCGATGCTGGGGAACGCCTGGAAGCCATGGTGTCGACGCAGGACGGTTTTGTCATTGCCGAAAAGGATCTGCAGATTCGCGGCCCCGGCGAGTTCTTTGGCACGCGACAGGCCGGATTGCCGGAGTTTAAGGTCGCCGATATCCTGCGCGACGAAGCGTTGCTCGCGGCCGCGCGAGTAGAGGCCGAGGCGCTGGTTGGGGAGGAAGCGTGAAAGCAAATTCAAAGGTCGTATTGGTCGGTGGTGCAACGGCCTTCTCACTGCTGGGCGACCAGACCCTCTACGCCGTGTTGCCCACCTACTATCTCGAACTGGGTCTGCTGCCTTGGCACGTGGGCGTGCTGCTTTCGGCCAACCGCTTTGTGCGCGTCTTTATCAACCACTGGAGCGAGCGCATGGCGCGCCGCTATTCGCCGCGCGTGCTCTTTCTCTCTTCGCTGCTGGGCGGAGCGATCCTGACGGCGGCCTATGCTGCATTGTCGTCGTTTGCCTTTCTGCTGATCGCCCGCGTGCTGTGGGGCCTGTGCTGGACCTTTATCCGCCAGATCGGTTTGATGACCGTTTCGGAAAGTAGCGAAGAGGGACACGTGGGCCGCGCGATGGGGCTCTACAGCGGTCTTTCGCGCCTGGGGTCGGTCTGCGGCAATTTCTTTGGCGCCTTAGGACATGACCTGCTGGGTTTTACCGGTGTGCTGTGGCTCCTTTCGGGCTTTTCGTTCCTGGCCCTACCGCTGGGTGCGCTGGCGCGTCCGGCAGGCGTTGAGGAGCGCGCGGATGCCGGCGCAAATCGCCCGGTCAGGTCAGCGACATTTCGCATCGTATTGGGCGGTTTTGCCGTGGGTTTTGTCGGCCAAGGCGCCATTCTGTCGACGCTGGGACTCGTCATGGGTGAGTCGCTCGGCAGCGGGGTCGAAGTGGCCGGTCTAGCGATTGGCGTGGCTACGCTGACAGGCGCCCTTATGTCGATGCGCTGGATTGCCGATCTCTTTGCCCCCCTGCTTGGGGGCGTGAGCGACCGCTGGGGGCGACGCGTGGGAGGCATGGCCTTTTTAGCCATCGGTGCGCTGGCGCTGGCCGTGGCCTCGCTGGAGGGCATGTTCGAGCTGCGGGTGCTGTGCTTGTTGCTGTTCTTTGTCTGTGCAACCGGATCGAATGTCGCGCTGGTTGCCGACGCCGGTGTGCGCGGTTCGCGCGCAGTGGCCTCCTACGTGACGGCGGTCGATTTGGGCGCATGCTTAGGGCCGGTCGTCGGGTGGATGATGCCGCAGTGGCAGCTGCCGACGGGGTGGATCTTCCTCTGCGGAGCGCTGTGTTACGGTCTGGCCGCGCTGGGCCAGATGCGCGAGGACCAGCCCTGACGATGCGGCGGTAGCGGCCCGGGTAGCGAGGGCCTAGCCGCGCAGGTTCGACGTAGACGCGCGCTGCGGAGCGGCGTAGATTAGAGGCTGCAAAAGGGAGGATGATCATGCTCTACTTCGATGCGCACGCTTGCATAGGCCAGCGCCCCATGAAGCACAAGCGCACGCGCTGGTCTACGGCGCAATGGCTGGAGGACATGCAGCTGGCCGAACTGTCGGGCGCCCTCGTCAGCCACGGGCTGGCCCATTCCTACGACCCGCGCTACGGCAATGGGCGACTGGGCGAGGAAATTGCTAAGGCGCCCGATGTGCTCTTTCCGCTGTGGTGCATTTTGCCGCTGGGTTCGCCGGACTTTTACAAAACCGGGGACGAGCTGCTCGGGGCGATGGAAGCGAGCCGTGTGCAGGCGGTGCGCCTGGTTGCAGGCAATTACTCGCTGGGTGAAGTGGGGGCCGGCGAAACATTGGCCGTTCTTCAGGAAGCACAGGTTCTTACGCTGTTGTCTATGCGCTGGGGTGGGGCCGATCCGCTGGCCTTTTTCCACCCGCTGCTCGAGCGCTATCCGCGCTTGCCGGTGCTGTTGACCGATCACACTTGGGCGCAGCAGCGCTACGTGCACCGCCTGCTGCAGTTGCACGACAATCTGCACATCGAATTTTCAGCCTACCAGATCAACCGCGGTCTCGAGCGCTACGTAGCAGAATTTGGCGACGAACGCCTGCTCTTCGGCACGGGTGGAACCGAGAAGTCGCCCGGCGCAGCGCGCGCTTTTATCGACTATGCGAATATCCCAATGCAGAGTAAGGAGCGCATTGCCGGAGGCAACTTGCGCCGTTTGCTAAAGGGCCAGGGACCGCGGGCCGTCGCTCCCGCATTGCGCCCCGACGATGTGTGCGTAGCGGATGCGCGCGCCGGCCGGCCACAGTCGACCTTTGTATTTGACGCCCACGCCCACGTGCTGCACGAGGGGGGGCAGGGGGCCGGTGCGAACTATATCATGTACGACGGCGATGCGGCCGGTATGCTGGAGATAAATCGCTGGTGTGGCATCGATCGCATCGCCATGATGAGCTGGCACGGTCCAGTCTGCACCGATGCCGTAGACGGCAACAACGTGGTATGGCGCGCCATGCAGCGCTTTGGCGATGAGATTCTCGGCGTCGCTGTTATTGACCCAACTCATATGGATCGGGCCGCAATGGACGCGGAAATCGATGTGCGCTATCGGCAGCAGGGCTTTGTCGGCCTTAAACCGTACGTGCATATGAATCTCTCCTACGAGGACGAAGACTTTTTGCCGTGGTGGGCCTTTGGCAATGCCCATCAGCTCTATGCGCTCATGCACGTGGCACCGCATACCGGCGGCGTGGCTGGCATCGGTCGCTTGGCCGCGCGCTTTCCCAATATGAGCTGGGTCATTGCCCATGCTGGCGGATCGTATGCCTTTGCAGAAGAGGTTGCAGCCTGCATCGTCGAACACCCCAACGTCTATGCCGAACTAACGCTCACCCCCGTGACCAATCGCGTCGTCGAATTCTTGGTCGAAGCCACCGACGACGAGCACGTGCTCTTTGGCACCGATGCACCGATGCGCGATCCGCGCCAGCAGTTGGGCTGGGTGCTGTGGGCTGATCTGCCGCTGGAAAGTAAGCAGAAAGTCCTTGGGTTGAACTTTAAGCGCATCGTCGAACGGGCGATCCGACCTGAGGTGGCACGTGGCCATTAGACCGCTACTACCTGCCGATCGCTTTGTCGATTTGGGCGATCAAGCCCATCTGTGCACCGGCGGCGAGGCGCCTTGGCTCGTTGCTCAGGAGGAGGTTTACGCGGAGTTTGCGCGGCTCAAGAGCGGCGGGTACGCGGGTCGCCAACAGGTATACGCCCTTGGCGAAGCGTGCAGAGAAAAGATGGGCCAGCTGTGGCACGTGTCGTCTGACCGCGTTGCCTTTATGCCCTCGGCTGCCGAGGGCATGGCATGGCTGGCGCGCGGTTTGGACTGGCGGGCGGGGGACAACATCGTCACCACCGATCTCGAATTTCCCTCGGTGGCCTACGCTTGGCGCGATCTGCGCGCCCTCGGCGTAGAGGTGCGGATGGTGAAACACCGCGATTTCGTCGTCGAAGAGCGCGATCTACTCGCCGCCGTCGATGCGCGCACGCGCGTGCTGGCCGTCAGTCAGGTCAGCTTTTTCTCGGGGCAGAATTTACGCGTGGAACAGCTAGCTGAGGGGCTAGCCAGCACCGATGCGCTGCTGGCCGTCGATGCTACGCATGCGGCTGGTGCGGTCGACGTGCGGGCCGATCTGAGCGACCTGTGCGTGTCGTCGGCCTACAAGTGGCTGCTGGCCACGCACGGCGTCGCGCCGTGCTACTTGAGCAGGCGAGCGGAGGAGCGGCTGAGGTCGTCTAGTTACGGCTGGCACAACCTGGCCGTTTGGCCGGCACAGGGAGCCGAACGCCTGCCCGACGTTGACGAGCAACCCATGCCCGCCCGCTTAGAGCCGGGCAATCCCGGCATGGTCTCGGTGCTCTTTTTAAACCGAGCACTGGACGAACTGCTCGCGCTGGGCATTGAGGCCATTGAAGCGCACGTGCTCGACCTGGCCGGCGAGATATCCGATGGGCTGACCCATCGAGGTCTGCGCGTGATCTCGCCGCGGCTGCGCAGCCGTCAGTCGGGCAATACCTGCTTTGCCGCGCACGATGCGCGCGCCGTTATGCATGAGCTGGCAGCGCGCGGGGTCTTGGTCTGGGGAGAATACGGCCGCGTGCGGGTTTCCGGTCACCTCTACAACGGCAGCAGCGACGTGGAGCGACTCTGGCAGGCGCTCGAAGAAATTGCCGTGTAAGGTAGCCAAGCTGCAGACTACAGGTGCATTAGGTCGTGCCAAAAAACTGGTCGTAGAGGGCCCGTACGGCCTGCGGTATATCGTTGGCCTTAATGCCAAACATCATGCTCACTTCGCTCGAGCCCTGGTTAATCATTTCGAGGTTGACTCCGGCCGCGGCAAATGCGGTGCAGGCGCGCGCGGCTAGGCCGATGGTGTGATTCATCCCCTCGCCGACGATCATTACTAAGGCTAGACCGCGGGCAACGCTGACCTCATCGGCGGCCAATTCGGTGCGCAGCCGCCGCAGCACGCGCTCTTCGGCCGCGCGGTTGAACGTCGACTCGCGGACGATCACGGACATATTGTCTATGCCGGATGGCGTGTGCTCGAAAGATATGCCTTCGTCTTCAAATATCTGCAACATTCGCCGGCCAAAGCCCACTTCGCGGTTCATCAAGTACTTGCTAATATACACGCTGCAAAAGCCGTCCGTAGCGGCGATGCCGACGACGGGAAACTTGCCAATTGGACGCGAGGGCAGAATGCGCGTGCCCGGCGCTTGCGGGTTGTTGGTGTTTTTGACGACGACGGGTATACCCGCGTGGAAAACGGGTTCGAGCGCCTCATCGTGAAATACGGAAAAGCCGGCATAAGCCAATTCGCGCATCTCGCGGTAGGTAATTTCCTCTACGGCAACAGGGCGGTCTACAAGCGTGGGGTTGGCGACGAAGACCGAGTCCACGTCGGTGAAATTTTCGTATATGTCGGCATCGACAGCTGCGGCGAGAATGGCTCCCGTGATATCGGAGCCGCCGCGCGGAAAGGTGACCACGCGCCCGCTTTCTGAATAGCCAAAAAAGCCGGGGAAAATCGACGTGCCCGGTCTGTCGCACAGCGCGCGCAGGCGCCCGTAGGATTGCTTGAGAACGCGCGCATTGCCGGGTTCGTCGGAGAGTATCATGCCGGCATCGCCGGGATTGATATAGTGGGCTTCAACGCCCGTGCTGCGCAGGTATTCGGCGACCAAGCGCGCGCTATTGTCTTCGCCGGCCGCCTTCATCGCATCCATGTAGAGCCCTTCGTCGCGTGCGTCCATGTCGAGTCGGGCGCGCAGATCGCGCTCTATGGGCTCCAGCGAGCCGGACGGTAGCCCTAAGTCGGTGGCAATATCGCGGTAGCGATTAATGACGCGCTGTATTTCTGCGTGCCCGTCTTGACCTGTAAGGCGGGCGCGGGCGGTCTCAATGAGCAGGTCGGTGACCTTTGTGTCGCTGGAATCGCGCTTGCCGGGAGCCGATACGACGATTAGCCGGCGCTGCGGGTCGGCGGCGATAATGGCGCAAATTTTCTTTATCTGCTCGGCCGATGCCAGCGAGGTACCGCCGAACTTGGCTACTTTCATGCCGGTGCACTCCTTGTAGTTGCGGCGTGGTTAGACTAAATAAAAAACGGATAGAACGACGTTTGGCCAAGAGGGGAGCAGGGCTCTGAAGGGTGTGGTCCCGCAGAAGGGGGCGCCGCCGTCCGGTCTGCTGGTAAGGAGGGGCGTTGGGGCAGCGCGCTGTTGGTGGGTGCCGCGGCGTTGGCTACATTAGCGGTTATCAGCAAAAGGAGGGGATCATGAGCGATAGACGAGGTGAAGTGCACGCCTGCTCGTTGAGCGAGCTACAGGATAAGGGGTGTCTGGTAGCCGAAGGCCCTGTGCCCATCGCCATTTTTTATGAAGAGGGCAAGCTATTTGCCGTCGACAACCGCTGCCCACACATGGGCTTTCCTCTGCACAGAGGCACGGTGAGCAACGGCGTGCTGACCTGCCACTGGCACCACGCGCGTTTTGATGCCAGCAGCGGATGCACGTTCGACTTATTCGCCGACGACGTGGCCTCCTACCCCGTTGCGGTGCGCGATGGCCAGGTCTATATCCAAGCGCGGGCAGCGGCGGCCGATCCGGCCGAGGTCGGGCGCAAGCGGCTGCTGGAAGGTATGCAGCAGAATATTCGCCTCGTCGTAGCCAAGGCGGTAGTCAATTTGGTAAACGCCGGAGTGGATCACGACGATATTGTGCGTCAGGGAGGGCTTTTCGGCGTGCGCCATCGCCGCGCCGGTTGGGGCCCCGGGCTGACGATCCTCACCGCCATGGCCAAGGTCTGCGATCACCTGGACGCGGCCGACCGCGTTGCGCCGCTCTATCAGGGACTGATACACGTGGCCAACGACAGTGCCGGCCAGCCGCCCAAGTTTGATTTGCAGCCGCTGGGCGATGGCTCGGTGGAATTGGCCAGTGTCAAAGAGTGGTTTCGCGATTTAGTCGAAGTGCGCAGCATCGACGGGGCTGAGCGCTGTTTGCTGACGGCCATAGCGGGGGGGGCGGCGCCTGAGCAGCTGGCCGATATGATGCTGTCGGCAGCTACCGACCACTTCTACTTAGACGGGGGCCACACCGTTGACTTTATCAACAAGGCCTTTGAAATGCTCGACCGCATCGGCTGGGATCACGCCGCCCAAGTGCTGCCCTCGCTTGTGCGCCAGCTCTGCCAGGCTCAGCGCAGCGAAGAGCAGAACGCCTGGCGCAATCCGCTTGATTTGGTGGATGCTCTAAACGGCGTATTCGACGAAATACCCAGCCTACTCGCGCTGGGGCAGGGCAAGGTATGGGAACCGCTCGAGGAGCTACACGAGCTGCTACTGGCAGACGATCCGCACGCTAGTATCGCAGCGCTGCGCCAGGCGCTGTGCGACGGAGCACAGCCGGTTCAGCTGGCCCAGATAGTCGCCTATGCTGCGGCCCTGCGCGTAGCGCGGTTTCACGTGCAAAACGAATTCGCCGATTGGATCGCCGTGTTGCACACGTTCACCTATGGCAATGCGCTGCACCAGCTGCTGAAGAGGGCGCCGGCGGGCGAAACAGTGCGCGGCGTATTTCACGGAGCGGTGCGAGTCTATTTAGACCGCTTTCTCAATATCCCACCCGCTCGCCTACCTAGGGCCGATGGGGGCGCTAGCGGGGGCGATTTCCGCCGCGAGTATCTGGCGCTGCTCAACAACCAGCAACAGGTCGACGAAGCCGGCCGGCGCGTCTACGCCTATTTGGCCGGTGGTGGAGTGCCGCGCGACCTTTTTGCTACGCTGGCCGAATCGCTGCTGCGCGAGGACGGCGAATTTCACAGCTTCCAAATGTTGGAGGCGGCGCTGCGCCAATTTGACGAGGAGCGCAGCCCAGAGCAAAAGCGCCTCGTCGCCGTGGCGGCAGCTCGCTATTTGGCCGCTCATGCACCGACCCAGCGCCAACTCTTGCAAACGCTGCGCATTGCTCTGCGCCTGCACCGCGGGGAGCCTGTATACGAAGCTGAATAGCAGACTTGCGGCTGCAATAAATGGGGGTCGGGACAAGTGCCCGGCCCTTTTTTTATGTGCCATTTGTCTTTGTGCGACGCAATGCCTAAGTTTTAATGATTAAAAGTTTTTCCGAAATTTTATGGAGGGTTTATGAAGGCGATACGCTTTCATGCCAATGGCGGTCCCGAGGTGCTCAACTGGGAAGAGGTCGACGACCCGCAGGCCGGTCCCGGTCAGGTGTTGATCCGCTTGGAAGCCGTTGGTCTAAACTACATCGACACCTATCACAGGGAAGGGCTCTATCCGGTTGGCCTGCCCTGCATTCCGGGTGTTGAAGGCGCTGGAGAGGTCATTGCGCTGGGCGAAGGCGTCAGCGAAGTGGCCGTGGGCGACCGCGTCGCCTATGCCGGTCCAATGGGTTCCTATGCCCAGGTGGCTGCCGTGCCGGCCGAGCGCGTGGTGCCGCTGCCGGCAGGCGTTTCGAGCGAGGTGGGCGCTGCGGCGATGATCCAGGGCATTACCGCTCACTACTTGGCCCATGGTTCCTATCCGCTCAAAGAGACGGATACCGCGCTTATTCACGCTGGCGCCGGCGGCGTCGGCCTGCTGCTCATTCAGATGGCCAAGATGTGCGGGGCGCGGGTGCTGACCACCGTGTCCACCGCCGACAAAGAGGCGTTGGCGCGCGGGGCCGGTGCCGATGAAGTCATTCGCTACACCGAAGTAGACTTTGCCGATGAGGTCCTGCGTCTCACCGAGGACAAGGGCGTGGACGTGGTCTACGACTCGGTCGGCAAGACGACCTTTGATCGCGGCCTGGACGTGCTGCGTCCTCTCGGCTACATGGTGCTCTTTGGCCAGTCGAGCGGTCCCGTATTGCCGGTTGATCCGGGAATCTTAAACACCAAGGGCTCGCTCTTTCTGACGCGCCCGACCTCGGCCCACTACACGCAGACGCGCGAAGCGCTGCTGGCGCGCGCCGGCGACGTATTCAACTGGATGGCTGCGGGCAAACTCAATTTGCGCATTGGCCATCGCTTTCCTCTGGCCGAGGCTGCAGATGCACACCGCGCCATCCAAGGGCGCAAGACCACGGGTAAGGTTCTACTCCTGCCCTAGACAGAGAAACTATCTACGCTACGCGAGATGCGCGGCACACCACTTGACCGCGCAGAGTGCAAAGGAGTGTTGTAATGGCAGACAATCCTCAGGCCCAAGAGGGGGAAGTTCAAGAGGAGGCTAAAGAATTAGCTGTTGAGTCACAGGCTGTGGAGAGGGCCGATGCGGGAGAGGCAGAGCCTGCCGTCGAAGAGGTGCCCGCCGCTGCGACGGGTGCGGATGCTGGCAGCGTTGCTGCCGAGGCCGTAGCCGAACCCACCGCTGAAACGGATGTCGCGGCTGGTGGGATCAACGCTGAGGCGAATGCCGAGGAGGGTGAGGTCGCCGCTGAGACGGCTGCCGAGGGGGGTGACGACAAACCGGCGGAAACCGGCGATTTTGCACAGCTATTGGCCGAGAGCGAGAAAGATGCCAAAGGCGAGCTAAAGGTGGGCGATGCGGTAAAGGGCGTCATTGCAAAGATCGACGGCGACAGTGTCTTTGTCGACTACGGCGGTCGCGGCGAGGCGCTTATGCGCACCGGCGATTTGATGGACAAAGACGGCCAATTGCACGTTAAGGTGGGCGATCCGATCGAGGCGTTTGCCGCCAGTGTTGGCGACGAGGTCGTGCTATCGCGCAGCGTCAGTCGCACCGAGGGCAATACCGATGCGCTCTACCAAGCCTACAAAGCCGGTATGCCGGTTGAAGGTCAGGTCGATGCCGTCAATAAGTGGGGTATGGGCGTGATCTTTCAGGGCGGCGTGCGCGGCTTTTGCCCCATTTCCCAAGTCGATACGTCCTTTATCGAAAGTGCCGAGGAATATCGGGGCAAGACGTTTAGCTTTAAGATTATCGAGTTTCGCCATCAGGGACGCGATATCGTCGTTTCGCGCCGGGCGCTATTAGAAGCCGACAAGAACAAAGAAGCCCAAGCTGTGCGCGGCAAACTCGATAAGGGTGCACGGCTGCAGGGCACGGTAACGCGGCTGCAGGACTTCGGTGCTTTTGTCGATCTGGGCGCGGGCGTTGAGGGGCTGGTTCACGTTTCGGAGATCAGCCACCAGCGCGTTGAGAAGCCGGGCGATGTGCTCAAAGAGGGCCAGCAGATCGAAGTGGCGGTGCTGGGTACCAAGGGGTTGGGCAACCGCCGCAAAGAGCGCATTTCGCTTTCGATGAAGGCGCTGGAGAAAGACCCTTGGAACGATATTCGCAAGCGGTTTCCCTCCGGCACCGTCGTCGCCGGCAAAGTAGACAGTTTGGAAGACTACGGGGCCTTTGTCGAACTGGCCGAAGGCGTGCGCGGCATGGTGCACATTTCCGAGGTGGCCGACCGCCGCATTGGGCATCCGCGCGAAGTGCTGTCGATAGGCGAGGAGGTGCGGGTAGTCGTCCTCGAAGCCGATGCGCGCCGCCAGCGCCTGCGCCTGTCTATTCGCCAGGTCGAGTCGATGGAGTCGGCGGCCAATCTGCGCGATTTTCAAGAGCGCATGAAAAAAGAGCAAACCGATGAACCCTCGGGTAATGCGCTGACCGATGCACTGCGCCGCGCTAAACTAGTCGATTGATGGGTGCGCTGACCGACGCCGTATTCAACCCTCCGCGACAGGGCTACTACGGGGCCTATGGCGGGGCCTTTGTCCCCGAAATTCTCCGCACCACGCTAGACGAACTGATCGAAGTCTTTGACGCTGCGCGCGCTGACCGCTCGTTCTGGAACGAGTTCCTGCAGGTCATGCAGTCCTACTCGTGCCGCCCTACCCCGATTACCTACCTAGAAAATCTGAGCCGCGAAGTCGGTGGTGCGCAGATCTATATCAAGCGCGAGGATCTCAACCATACGGGAGCGCACAAGGCCAACAACGTCATGGGGCAGGGACTGCTGGTCAAGCGCATGGGTAAAAAGCGGGTTATCGCCGAAACCGGTGCCGGACAGCACGGGGTTGCCACCGCGACGATGGCCGCGCGCTTTGGACTCGATTGCACGATCTATATGGGAGCCGTAGACGTAGAGCGCCAGCGCCCCAATGTATTTTGGATGGAGCAATTGGGGGCAGAAGTGGTATCGGTCCAAGATGGTTCGGCCACGCTCAAGGACGCCATCAACGAATGCCTGCGCGACTGGGCCTACTCTATGGAAGACACCCACTACGCGCTGGGCACGGCCTGTGGTCCCCATCCCTTTCCGCAGATTGTCGCCTATTTTCAGCGCATTATTGGCATCGAGAGCCGCGAGCAAATGCTGGCTTGCCCGGGGCGCCTACCCGACAAGGTCTACGCCTGTGTCGGCGGCGGGTCGAATGCGACGGGCCTCTTTCTCGGCTTTCTCGACGATGCCGATGTCGAGTTGATTGGTATAGAAGCGGGCGGACTCGGACTGAGCAGCGGCCAGCACGCCGCGCGTCTGGCCGGTGGGGTTGGCGTGCCCGGCATAGCCCAAGGCTACAAAACCTACTTCTTCCAGAACGACGAAGGACAGATGCAGCACACCCACTCCGTGTCGGCTGGTCTAGACTACATTGGCGTCAGTCCGATTCTGGCCCATTGGCACGAGATCGGGCGCATGCAGGCCGAGTCGGCGACCGATGTGGAAGTGATCGATGCGCTGAAAATACTGATGCGCACAGAGGGTATCATCGGCGCGTTGGAAAGTTGCCACGGATTGGCGGGCGGTCTGCGCGCTGCCGCGTCCATGCGCCCTGAGGAAATCGTGCTGATCAACCTGTCGGGTCGCGGCGACAAGGATATTTTCACCATCGCCGATGCACTCGGCGACGCCAAGTGGAAGGAATTCCTCCGCCAGAAGGTCGAAAAGCTGTGAATCTGCAAGCCTATATTCAGGAGCGCCTCGGCGAGCGCAAGGTGCTGTTGATGACTCACCTGATCGCCGGATACCCCTCGCTGGAAGAAAACTGGCGGATGCTAGAGATCATGGGCGAGGTCGGCGTCGACTTAGTCGAGCTGCAAATGCCTTTTAGCGAGCCGGTGGCCGATGGTCCCATCTTTGCGCGCGCCAATCAGCGCGCCCTAGAAAAGGGAATATCGCTGGCCCAGTACTTTGATCTAATGCAGCGCTCGACCCGCCAATTCACCTTTCCACACCTGATGATGGGCTATTATAATACGGCGTTTCGCCTCGGCCATACCGCCTATTGCGATGCCCTAGTCGAGAGAGGGGCAGTTGGTTATATCCTGCCCGACCTGCCGGTTGAAGAAGGCGAAGAGCTTTTTGCACTGAGCCGCCAGCGCCAGTTGCACCCGATCCAGTTGATGACGCCGACCAATACCGACGCGCGCCTGGCCTCGATTGGCCAACATGCCGCCGGCTTTGTCTACGTCGTGGCGCGGCGCGGCGTGACCGGCAGCAAAACGGAGATCGACCAGGGGGTCTTCGCCTTTATCGAGCGCTGTCGGAAGGCGACCGACGTGCCGTTGGCCCTAGGCTTTGGGCTGAGCAGTGGCGCCGACTTGCAGCGCCTGCAAGGCACCGTGGAGATCGGCATCGTCGGCTCGCAGCTGCTGCGGGTTTGGGAAGAAGACGGCGAGGCGGCTTACGCCGACCTGCTGCGCGACTTGGCCGCCGGCCGCTCCTAGCGTTTCCTCGTAAGTCTTTCCTGCATCACCGCCCGTTGGGGCCGTGCGATTCCAATCCGCGATCCTCCGTTGGGATGTTTCCCAACCAAATCCACTCCGTTCCCATCCAAGGTACCGCTAAGCCGTCCTGCGGATACGCCGGTTCCACTCCCGCTGGAGACCTTGCCCACCCGAGTGTTTAGATGGGCATTTGCAGGTGGAATAGCAACGGCTTAGTCCATATACAGCCCGCCGTTCACATCGATGATTTCGCCCGTTATATGGCGCGCCTCATCAGAGGCCAGAAAGAGTACGCAGTGGGCCACGTCCTCGGGTTGTCCAACGTGGCCAATGGGGATTTGCGCTTTGAGCGGGGCATGCGCCGCCGAGTCGGTCATCGCCGTATCAATAACGCCGGGGGCAATGGCGTTGACGCGGATGCCATATACAGCGACGGAGCGCGCCAGCCCAATGGTCAGTGCGCTGACGCCGGCTTTGGATGCTGCGTAGGGGGGGCCAGCCGCCACGCCGCCCGTTTTGGCGGCTAGCGAGCTCATATTGATGATGGCACCTTGGCCGCGCGCCTTCATATGCTGCAGGACGGCCTGACAGCAGAGGAAGGTTCCCTTCATATTGACGTTGACAATCCGATCCCAAACCTCTTCGGTGCAGTCTTCATAGGTCGTAAAAACTAGGTAGCCGGCGTTGTTGACCAATACATCGAGTTGGCCGAAATGTTCAACGGTCTGTTCCACCCCATTTCGCACCGCCGCGGCTGAGGTAATATCCATACCGAGGGCTATGCTCTCTGTGGGCAGGTGTGCGGCCAGCCGTTGAACGGAATCTATATCGACATCGGCTGCGGCGATATGCGCTCCCTGAGCGGCTAGCGTCTGGGCTATGGCTTGGCCGATGCCGCGCCCGGCGCCGGTGACCAATGCAACTTTTCCGCGCAATCTATCGGTCATCTACATACCTCGTATGGTTAGACGATTAAGAGCATGGATACGGCGCCCATTGCTGCTCCCAACAATCCGCTGCGGCCGAGCGGTTCTTTCCAAATATAGTGGGCAAAAAGGTTGTCTAGGAGAACGACGCCGCAGCCATTAATGGGAAAGAAGATCGTTCCCTGAACGTGCGCCAATGCTGTCAGAGAGACGGAGAGCGCGACCAAGTTAAATACGCCGATGCCGAGGCCGGTCAGCACCGCTTCGCGGCGCACGGGCAGGCGGCGCAGAGCAATAAAGGCAACGCCTAGGGTGCCGGCCGTGGCCGCCGTGACCATCAGCACGTGCAGGCGCTCGGGGTCGAGGCCGGCGTGGTGAACCCAGTGTAAACAGCACATGCTAATACCCTGCAGGACAAAGATCAGCACAATCAGCTGCGCGCCACCGGATCGGCTCGTTGCGCGCGGACGCCAGCTTAGTAAGAGGAGACTAGCCAAGGCCAAGGCGATGCCGGCGAGTTGGCTTGGGTTAATTGGTTCATCCCAAAGCAGGGCGCCGACAAAAATTGGTACGATAATGGCTAGGCGAAACGAGGTCAGAGTTGGTCCGGCCTCTATGCGCGTCAGCGCGTGCGTCATGGCCAGCATAGAGGCGATAAAAAACACCCCGGTAACGGCGCCGATGGACAGGGCCTGCGCGCTGGGTTGCCAGCGGTCGCTGACGAGAAAATAGACGAATAAGATGAATGCAAGAACGAGGTAATTGGCAGCAATGACGACGGGAGCGCTGTGCCGCTGGCGCTGCGACCATTTAAACAGCTGGCCAAAGCCAAAGCTGAGCAGAACGACCGGTAGGAGCCATGCCAAGGGATGCGTTCCTCAACGGGAAAGAGTGGGGAAGAAGGGGGCCAAGGTACGCCCTCCAGAACGAAGCGGCAAGTGTTATATTGTGTAGCATAATTTATCGCCAAATAACACGGGGAGATAACGCTCGTGGAAGATAGGGCCACAGAAGGATGGACAAATGCGTCGCTGCACGAGCGCCGCAGCGCGCTGCGCGATACGGTGGCTGAGCTGTATGCACTCGGAGATGAGCGCGCACTGCGCCTGATATTAAACAGCCAGTTTCCCGCCGACCTAGCCGACCTAATGCGCCATCGCACTGAGGATGAACAGCACTACCTGTTCGAACTGCTCGCCGAGGGCGTGGCCGCCGGCGTGCTGGCCGAGTTGGATACGCCGACTATGCTCGAAGTGGCCGAAGGCATGGGCGATCACCAGCTTTCCGAACTGGTTGGCGAGATGGCACCGGACGACGCGGCCGACGTGCTGGGCGAGCTGCCGGAAGGCCAGAGTGAAAAAGTCCTCGAGCTGATGGAGGACGAAGACGCCGAAGAGGTGCGCGAGCTGCTGGCACACGAGGAGGATACGGGCGGCGGCATCATGACCTCACGGCTGTTGATCGTGCGCGAGGACATGCGCGTCGAAGAAGCTATACGCTACTTGCGCGAATGGGCCGAGGAAGAACAAATACTCAATATCTACGTGCTCGATGAGGGCGATGCGCTGTCCGGTACGCTTTCACTGCGCAGCCTGCTGCTGGCCCAGCCCGAAACGCTCGTGCGCACCATTGCCGAGCGCGATCCCATCGCAATTGGTGCCCATATGGATCAGGAGGAAATTGCCCACCTTTTTCGCGATTACGACCTGCTCGCCCTACCAGTTGTCGATGGGGAGGGCAAGCTAATTGGCGAGGTCACCATTGACGATATCGTCTCCGTGATGGAAGAGGAAGCCACGGAAGATATGTATGTCATGGCGGCGACCAGTTCAGAGGAACGCGAGGAACGCTCGACCCTGGGCGTGGTGCGGCGGCGCATGCCCTGGCTGCTTATTTGCATGCTGGGGACCATGGTAGCCGGCGCCATGATTCACGCTTTTCAAGAGCGTTTGGCCGATGCGGCGGTGCTGCTGCTCTTCGTGCCGGCTATAATGGCGATGGGAGGCAATACGGGTATCCAGACGTCGACAGTGACGATACGCAGTCTGGCCACCGGTGAGCTGCGCGGAACCAACGTTCTCAAGACCATTGGGCGCGAAGTGCGCATTGCGCTGGTTATGGGAGCGCTGTTGGGCAGTGCGGTGCTGTGCATTGCAACTGCGTGGACCGAAATGTGGACGATAGGACTTTGTGTGGGATTGGCGATGTGCTCTGCCGTTGTGTTTTCAGCGTGTATGGGCGCGCTAATACCGCTGGTCTTTCGCTCCATGGGCATCGATCCAGCGGTGGCTTCAGGGCCGTTGATCACCACGCTAAACGACGGTATTTCACTGGGTATATATTTTCTGGTTGCCCGTGCAATGCTCGTCACCTGGGGATAAGTTTGCCAAGGAAGTTTGTCAGGCTGCTGGGAGCGCTCTGTCTGTTGGTTGGCTGTGGGCGCGTCGCTCCATCGCTGGTCGATTGGAGTGAGCAATCGGCCGGGGCGCTGCGGGCGCAGTTGAGGGGAGGCGAGTTTAATATAGCCGATCAGTGGCTGCCGGCCGCTCCGGGTCTTTCGAGATTTTACCTACAGCGAGGCGACCGCCTTGCCTGGAGTGGGCCTAGCGGGCCGAGCGCACAGGCGGATGCGTTGCACCGGACCGTCCGACGGGCCAGCGACGACGGACTCATCTCGGCATCCTATCGCGTTGGTGCGATAAGACAGCGCCTGCTGCAATGGCGCAGCGCCGGCGCTGCGCCGCCGGCGCTGCGCGACCTGATAGAGCTCGACCTATTGTTGAGCAACGCGTTTCTGCTCTATGGCAGCCACCTACTGAACGGTCGGATTGACCCGCGCACAGTACACGACTTCTGGGATGCACCCCATATTCAGGGTGGCTTAGTCGATTTGCTGCAAACGGCGCTGGACCTCCAGCAGGTGGGGGATGCGCTGGAAGAGCTGCGTCCGCCGCAGAGGGGTTATGAAAGGCTGAAACAGGTGCTGCTGCGCTACCGTGCCATTGCCGAACAGGGCGGATGGCCCACCGTGGGACTACAGGGAGAGGGGGTGCGTGCGCGGTTAGAAATGAGCGGTGATTGGTTGCCCGGTGCGACGAGGAGAGACGCTCTGCTGCGCTTTCAAATGCGGCGCCATCTGGCGCAAAACGGCCTGCTCGACGAGGAGACGCTGGCGGCTCTCAACCGGCCCATTGCCGAGCAAATCGCCCAGATTGAGATCAATATGGAGCGCTGGCGTTGGCTGCCGCACGATGCGGATGCCCGCTACTTACTTGTGCGGCTCGACGACTACGCGGTGGATATAGTTTCCAATGGGCAGCCCGTGCATACGATGCGCGCCATCGTCGGCAGCGAATATTGGCGCACGCCCATATTTAGCGCGCAGATGACAGAAGTCGTAGTTAACCCATATTGGTACGTGCCGCGCAGCATTGCCGTAGCAGAAATACTGCCGATGCTACAGCGGGATCCTACCTATGCTGAGCGCAGCGGCATGTTGCTGAGTACGGGTGAGGGGATACAGATGCGCTCGGTCGACCCGCTGGGGGTGGATTGGTCACAGATAAGCGCGGCCAATTTTGCCTATCACTTTACCCAAATACCGGGCGGTGCCAACCCGCTGGGGAAGTTCAAATTTTTCTTTGCCAATCCGTATTCTATTTACGCTCACGATACGCCCAACCAGCAGCTATTCGAGCGCGAGATTCGCGAGTTTAGCCACGGGTGTATTCGCGTAGAGGACAGCCTCGTGCTGGCCGCTATGGTGCTGGATGGGTGGGGCGAGACGAATCTGGAAGCGCTAGTGAACAGGGGCGAGAATCGCCGTATTGCCCTGGCCGAGCCCCTCCCTGTTTTCGTGCTCTACTGGACAGCTTGGGTCGACGAAGAGAATCTGCTGCACCTGCGCGATGACGCGTATCAGAGCGATGCGGCCCTGCGTTCAGCCCTGCGCCAAATCCGATTCTAAAACTTGGCTTTATCGAGATTTTACGCATATTCTGGATCAGTATTTATGCGTGTTTTAGCGCGTTTCACTGGGGGGGTAACTATGTTGGCGAAGGCTAATATGAAGGATGTAGTAGGGCTTATTCTGGGAGGGGGACAGGGGTCGCGCCTGTTTCCCCTCACCCAGTACCGGTCCAAGCCCGCCGTCCCGATTGGGGGTAAGTATCGGCTCATTGACATTCCTCTAAGCAACTGCATTCACTCCGGCATTAATCGGATGTTTGTCCTGACGCAGTTCAACTCGGCGTCGCTCCATCGACACATCAGCCGGACCTATCGCTTTGATCAATTCTCGGATGGCTACGTTGAAATCCTCGCCGCCGAGCAGACGCAAGAAAGCTCCGATTGGTATCAGGGAACGGCCGATGCCGTGCGTCGGCATCTGCGCCGCATTCTTTCGCGCAGCGCCGAACAAGTGCTCATACTTTCGGGCGACCATCTCTATCGAATGGACTACGCTCGCTTTGTAGCTGAGCACCGCGCGCGCGGATCTGACGTATCCATCGCCGTCAAGCCCGTAACCCGGGAGGAAGCTCCCGGACTGGGTATACTCAAGGTCGATGGCGAGGGGCGCATCGTCGACTTTGTCGAAAAGCCGCAGACGGAAGAGCAGCTAGAGGCGATGCGGCTGCCCGAGTCCCCCAGCGCCAATCCGGACGAGGTCTATATGGCTTCGATGGGCATTTACATCTTTGAGCCACAGGTGCTGATCAGCTTGCTGGTGGGTGACGATCGCGACGACTTTGGCAAGCATATTATTCCCGATGCCATTAAAAAGGTCAATGTCTTTGCCCATACGTTTACTGGGTATTGGGAAGACATCGGGACGATTCCCTCCTTTTACGAAGCGAACCTCGCCCTGACCGACTCGCGTCCGGCCTTTGATTTCTACCAGCCCGATGCGCCGATCTATACGCACGCGCGCTTTTTGGCCGGGGTGCGCATCGAGAGCTGCCGTATTAAGCATGGCATTATTGCGGAGGGATCCTACATTACCGATGCGCAAATTCAGCGCTCCATCATTGGCATCCGCAGCATAATCGGTCCGGGAGCCAAGATCTTCAACTCAGTAATTATGGGAGCTGATTACTACGAGCGGCCGATCGATATCGAGCGCAATCACGTGCGGGGAATGCCCAATGTCGGTATCGGGCCCAATACGTCGATTAACCGCGCCATCATCGATAAAAATGCGCGCGTGGGCGAACGCGTGTTGATCCAAAACGCCGAGGGGGTGCGCGAGGGGGAGGGAGAGAATTTTTACATTCGCGATGGCATTGTCATCGTGCCCAAAGACGCGGTGATTAAGCCTGGAACGGTAATATAGATCGATATCCCTCAGGCAAATAAAAAAGGGGGCAGGCCATATATATGGCCTGCCCCCTTTTTTATTTGCCTCGAATAGAGACTTACTTCATCAGTGTCATTCTGCGGTTGATTACATTTTGTGGCAATCGATAAGTATGCGTGTATGGATGAGGGGGAGCCCGGTTTTTGGGCATATAGGGTTCGTGACACAACTGTAACACGTGTGTAACGCACGCGCCTCCAGAGGCTGTTAAAATCAGGTAAAGAGCACACAGTATACCGATGAAGAGCGCACCTTGAGTGCAGTTACACACTAGAGGGGAGAGCGAATCCAATGAAGGGGAAGCTATGGGTTGCTGGTTTAGTGTTGCTTGCAGTGCTGAATGGGAATGGGGTTGCAGATAAAGGGAAGTTATCCGGCTATATGTTCGGCGATTATTACTATGTCGCTGCGGCGGCTAGCGACTCCAGGGAGGGAGAAAATGCGCTGCAGTTTCGCCGGATGTACCTGACCTATGACAAAGGGATTGACGACGGTCTTTCTACACGCCTGCGGCTGGAGGCCAACGATGCCGGTTATGGAAGTGGCGCAAAGATGGTGCCTTTCGTCAAGCACGCCTACTTAAAGTGGAGTAAGTACTTGGGGAGTGCTGACTTATATCTTGGACTGTCGGGCACGCCAACCTGGGCGCTGGCCGAGAGCGTCTGGGGGTATCGCTCCATCGAGAAGACCGTGTTGGATTTGAATAAGATTGGCTCTTCTGCCGACCTAGGAGTTGCACTCAAGGGAAAGGCCGGCCGGCTGTCCTATTTCACTATGCTCGGTAACGGTCCAGGGCAAAAGTCAGAAGACGACAACGGCAAGAAGGTTTATGCCTCGGTGAGTATGGCACCCGGCGAGGGACTCGTCGTCGAGGGATATGCCGATTATAACGTGCGTTCGCAAGAGCGTGAAGATCGTACAGAAACGACGCTGAAAATCTTTGCCGGTTACCGCGGCGATGGATTTAA
>JAYOYH010000014.1:0-6644 GCA_038153405.1 Gemmatimonadota bacterium
ACAAAGACCTCTTTATCGACAAACAGGGCAACTTCGGCAATATCTACACCGGCGACGAAGCGGCGGCCGGGCGCTATATCGAGTGCCGTCTGACCCCGCTGGCGCGCGAAGTACTGTTCAATAAAGAACTGACGGAGTACGTCGACTCCTACGACGGGCGCAATCGCGAACCCGTCGTCTTTCCCGCCAAGATACCGGTGCTGCTCGCGCAGGGCGCCGAGGGCATTGCCGTCGGCATGTCGACGCGCGTGCTGCCGCACAACCTCATCGAATTGCTTGAGGCGCAGATCAAGTATCTCAACGACGAGTCCTTTGAAATTCTACCCGATTTTCCCACCGGTGGCATAGCCGACATTTCCGACTACGACAGCGGCAACGGCAAGGTACTGCTGCGCGCGCGCCTCGACACAGACGACCCCAAGCGCATCGTCGTGCGCGAAGTGCCCTTCGGCACCACTACGGAGAGTCTGATCGCCTCCATCGAAGACGCCGTGCGCAAAAACAAGGTTAAAATCTCGTCGATAAGCGACTATACGGCGGAAAACGTAGAAATTGAACTGAAGCTTGCTCGCGGCGTATACACCGATGAGGTCGTCGACGCACTCTATGCCTTTACCGACTGCGAAGTTTCTATCTCGGCCAACTTGATGCTCATCCAGGATAGCCACCCGCGCGTAATGAGCACTGCCGAGGTGCTGCGGCACAACGTAGACCAACTGGTCAATATTCTTACGGCCGAACTGCGCCTCGAACAGGACAAGCTCAACGCGCGCCTGCACGCCAAAACACTCGAACAAATCTTCATAGAAAACCGCGTATACAAGGCGATTGAGGAGCAGACCAGCGCCGCCAATGTGCAGCGCGCCGTCCGCATTGGCCTAGAGCCGTTTGCCGACCAGATCAAGTGCGAAGTCAGCGACGAAGACATCGAAACGCTGCTCAAAATTCCCATTCGCCGCATTTCGCTCTACGACATCCAGCGCGCGCAAAAGGAGATGCGGGAAATTCGCGCGCGCCTGCGCGAAGTAAAAGCCCATCTCGACGCCATTATTCCGTACGCCATAGCCTTTCTCGAAGGCATCGTAGAGCGCTACCGCGCACAGTTTCCGCGCCGCACCGAACTGCGCTCCTTCCAAAAGGTCGACGTGCGCGAAGCGGCCAAACGCGATCGCAGGCTGCGCTACGACGGCAAGAGCGGCTATCTCGGCTGCGATGTCAACGGCAACGTGCTGTTCGACGTATCGCAGTACGACCGCATACTCGTCATCCGCAAAGACGGCATGTATTCGGTGATCGATGTGCCCGACAAACTCTTTGTCGACAAAGGCATGCTGCACTGCGGATTCGTCGAAAAAGACGTCATATTCAACGTCGTTTACCGCGACGCCAAAGGCTTTGCCTATATCAAGCGCTGCACCATTGAAAAGTTCATTCTCAACAAGGCCTACGACCTCGTTCCCGAAAACTGCAAACTGCTCAAGCTGACGACGGATTCCGATAAGATTGTCGCCCTCGACTACAAGCCGCGTCCCCGCCTGCGCAAGCTCAACGAAGAATTTTCTATCGCCCAGTATCCCATTCGCGGCCTGCGCGCGGGCGGTATTCGCCTGGCATCCAAAGAGCTACAAAACTGTAAGATCGTCTGAGTTAAGATTCATTCTGCATGCAGAGGCCGGTGGCGTCCCTTCGCACCGGCCTCTATTTTTTGTCGTGCGCCGCGCGCGCTGCGACGCCTGCGGCGGTAAGTATTCTACGCACCCCACGACCGCGAGCAGCTTCCATGGTTGTCTTTTCGGCTATCTCGGCAATACTCAGTTCCGCACTGGCCGCTCTTATTCTCTACGAGCGCTACTACCTTCAGGGCTTTCTCGACAACTTTACCCTCCTGCTCGTAGGTAGTCTATCGGCCATCGCCGCCTTTTCGCTCTTTTCCACCTATGCCATGGGCATGCGCCACGCACAGCGCATCGAACGCATATGGATCGTCGCGCTCTCCGTCGCCCTATCCTACGGTGCGGCGGATGTGCTGGCTGGTCTGTTGCTCATTCCTCCCCTCTCACCGGCGCTGGTGGGCGATGCCACCGTTCACCATCGCCTGGTGGCTAACTCGAACTCAGCACTCGCGAGCCGGGACTTTAGCTACATACAGCGAGTCAATAACCTCGGCCTGCGCGGAGGCGATATCGCTCCACAGAAAAGCGCCAACACCTTCCGAATCGCCATGCTCGGCGACTCCTTTACCATGGGCAAAGGCGTCGAGGATGGCGAAACCTTCTCCGCCCTTCTCGAGGTGAGTCTAAACAGCGGGCCTCATCGGCGCATCGAGGTGCTCAACGCCGGGGTCGATAGCTACGCACCCATCCTCTCCTACATGCAGCTCAAAACCCAACTGCTGCCGCTGGCCCCCGACCTGGTTATGCTCCACCTCGACATGAGCGACTTGCTGCAGGAAATCGCCTATCACCAGCGGGCGACCTACGATGCCGAGGGACAACTCGTCGGCGTCGATGGCCGCTGGGACCATCTCGACCTTACGCGCACGCAGAGGATGCGCAATTGGATCAACGAACATCTCTTTTTCAGCCGCCTGCTGTTCTACTACGCACAGCGCATGGCCCACCAGAGCGCGGGTATCAACGTGGCCAACGTCGTCGGCATGGCCAATCCGGCAGTGCTCGCCCATACGCTGGCAGGCTATGACGAGGCCCGCCGCCAAAGCGAGTGGGAACGACTGTTTGCCAGCGTGCGCGCTATACAGGCACTGTGTGCAGAGCGCGGCATCGATTTCGTGCTGACGGCGTATCCGTGGGGACACCAAGTCGGCTCCGATGAATGGCAGCCCGGACGGTTTGCCTTTATAGGGGAAGAGAGCATACCTTCAGATGCCAGCTTGGACGCCATCCGCTCTCTGGCTCGCGCCGACAATATGCCGTTTATCGACCTATTCGTACCGCTACGCGCCTATCGAGGCAGCGCGAAGCTATACCACCGCTACGATATGCACTGGACGCCAGCCGGCCACCGCGTCGTAGCCGATGCACTAAGGCAGTACCTGACGACGCATTACGCCCTCTTCTCACCGGAGACACAATCGCCATGAGCACGGCTATGGACTGGGATCTGACCAGCTATTTCCCCGAGTTTGACGGGGAGGAAATGCGGCAGTTTAAGGAAAATCTGAGCAGCGATCTGCAGGCGCTGTGCCAGCGCGCCAGACAGCTGCCTCCGCTCGACCAAAGCAACGGCACTGCATGGGAAGATGTCTTCCTACAGGCAGAAAAAATCGCGGAGCGCCTCTCTCACCTGGGATCGTACTTGGGCTGTCTTTCGGCCGCCGATGCAAAGAACGAAAAATACAGTCGCCAAGAGGCCGCATTCGCACTGCTGGAGGCAGAGAGCGAAAAACTCGACGTTGAAATGCTGCGCGCTCTTAAAGGTGCCGACGATGCGCTCTTTGCCAACTTTGTAGCTCGGCCCACCCTGCGCGACGTCGGCTACTTTCTGCAGCGCCAACGCACCGAATCGCAGCGCAGTATGGAACCGCAAGGAGAAGTATTAGCCGCCGACCTCGGCGTCGACGGACTGCACGCATGGGGACGCCTATACAGCACCGTCTCGAGCAAGCTCGAGTTTGAAATGCACTATCCCGACAAGCGCAGCGAACTGCGCCCGATGGCCCAGCGACGCGCCCTTATGGAACATGCCGATCGCCGCGTGCGCAAGGCCGCATTCGATGGTGGCAATGCCGCCTGGGAACGCATTGAAGACGTGGCCGCCGCCGCACTCAACGCCATTTCCGGCACGCGCCTGACCCTTAACCGCCACCGCGGCGTCGACCACTTTCTCGACATAGCGCTGTTCCAAGCCGGCATTGAACGCCGCACGCTCGATGCGATGTTTGAAGCCATCTTTGCTTCGATTGAGCTGCCGCGGCGCGCGCTGCGCTTAAAGGCAAAAGTGCAACAGACCGACGGCATTGCCTGGTACGACTTAGGTGCACCGCTACCCCTTGGCCAGCGCGCCGCGCTCTCCTGGGAAGAGGGCAAGGCATTGGTCGAAACCTCGTTTTCTGCAGCCTACCCGCTGCTAGGGGAATACCTGCGCCAATCCTATGCCAAAAACTGGATCGACTGGTCGCCGCGCCCCGGCAAACGCCCCGGCGCGTTTTGCACGGGCTCGCTGCTGACGCGCGAATCGCGCGTCTATATGACCTACAACGACACGCTGGGCGATGTGCGCACATTGGCACACGAAATCGGACACGCCTTCCACAGTTACATCATGCGCGACGTGCGCGCTTTTGCTCGTTTCTACCCGATGACGCTAGCCGAATCGGCATCGACCTTTGGCGAAATGCTGCTGACAGCAGGCGCCCTTTCCGATCCGTCGATTGCGCCAGAGGAGAAGGCCAGCCTGCTCGATATGGAAGTCGGACACGGCGCGATTTTCCTGCTCGACATTCCCGTGCGCTACCACTTTGAGAAGAAGCTCTACGAAGAGCGCGCACGCGGCGAGCTTTCTGTTGGCCAACTCAAGGAACTGATGGCAGAGACGCAGCGCGAAATTCTCGGTGACACCTTAGAGCGCGGCGGCGAAGACCCCTTTTTCTGGGCCTCCAAACTGCACTTCTACATCACCGGAGTCACGTTTTACAACTTTCCTTATACGTTTGGCTTTCTGTTAAGTCGCGGTCTCTTTGCCGCTTTCCAACGCGAAGGTGCCGACTTTCTACCGCGCTACGAAGCATTTCTGCGCCTCACTGGCAGCGACAGCGCCGAGGCAATTGCTCGCCGCACGCTCGATTGCGACCTGGGCGATCCCGCGTTTTGGACCGATGCTATCAACACGCTCAACGGACCGCTCGACCAACTGGAAACCCTCTCATCTCAGCTCACCTCACGCGATTCATCTTAGGAGATTGCCATGCACGCTCTACTAGGCTCCATAGGCGCTCTATTACTCGCCGCCTTGCCTCTGTTAGCAGAGAGCTATCCCGCGGCGGAGGGATTCAATGCCGACGCTTCTGATCCACGGGCCATCGCCATCGCCGACGCCACCATGGAAGCGATGGGCGGCTATGATGCCTGGGACCAGACGCGCTACATAACCTGGCGCTTTTTTGGTGGACGCCTGCACGTATGGGACAAGTGGACGGGCGACGTGCGCTTTGAACATGACGATCTCACTGTGCTAATGAACCTCCACACGCGGAGCGGACGCGCCTGGCGCGAGGGCCGCGCGCTGGCCGATGCCGAACTCCAAGCCGCACTTGATCGGGGCTATCGCGCGTGGATCAACGACGCCTACTGGCTTGTTATGCCCTACAAACTCAAGGACAGCGGCGTCGCGCTAAAGCACGTCGGAACCGAAGCCAGCGAAGATGGACGCCCCGCCGACGTGCTCGAACTTACCTTTGCAGGCGTCGGTGTCACTCCGCAAAACAAGTACCGCGTGTGGGTCGATCAAGAGACGCATCTGGTTTCGCAGTGGGCTTTTTATCCGCAAGCCAGCGACTCGGATCCGCGCTTTGTCGGGCCGTGGAAAAACTGGCAGCGCCACGGGCAGATCCTGCTCTCCGCTAGCCGCGGCGAACGCAGCCACACCGGCGTAGCCGTTTTCGCCGATCTGCCCGCGGCAGTATTTAACGACGCCCAGCCGCTCGACGACGATATGCTCAGCCCAGTGAAGTAGGGTAGTGCACGTGCCGATACACTAGGTATACACACCCTATCCGAGCAGCAACTATGCGCATTGAATTGCCACATACTATACCTTCTGCAACCAGCGAGCAGGGCCGCGGAAGGCCCCTCGAGCAGGAGGAGCGCGTCGACGATGCCACGCGTGCGCGCCGCGACCGGAAGACCGACTCGGTCGAACTGCGCCAAATCGTCACCGCACTGCGCGCAGAACTCGCTATCGAACTTTCCGAACATCCGGGCATTGCAGCGGGTGAAGTGACGGCGGGCACACCATCGGATAACGCGGCGCCTGCGCATCAGACACAGCGTTATGCTGAACGCCCTGTGCCATCGAGCACGGAGGCGAACATCTCGGGCGAGGGGGAACTGACGCCGGAAGAGGTGAGAGAAGTTGAAAAGCTCAAGGCACGCGATCGCGAGGTGCGCGCCCACGAACAGGCTCACCTAGCCGCTGCCGGCCCCCACGCCACCGGCGCCCCCACATACGAATACGAACGCGGACCGGACAACCGACCCTACGCCGTCGGCGGCGAGGTAGAAATCGACACATCACCAGAGCGCGACCCAGAGGCTACTCTGCGCAAAGCGCAAACGGTGCGCCGCGCCGCGCTGGCACCAGCTCAGCCCTCGCCGCAGGACCGGCGCGTTGCCGCCCAGGCGGCGCGCATGGAGGCCGAAGCACGCAGAGAATTGGCGCTGCAGCGCGTGGAACAGAACGGTCCGGACGGCGACGCACCCGCTGCAGAGGGCGATGCAGGGAGCAGAGGAGGCGCGAGTACAAAAGCAGGGACGGAGGCCAAGGGCCACTTCGTCGACATGGTCGTCTAACGCCGAACCCATTTCTAAACAGAAGCGGGGGGGGGGGGGTTAACGGCCCCCGGCCGTTTTTTGTTTGGTTGACCAACCCCCCCGCGACCCCCCCCGCCGGGGCCCCCCCCGGCGAAT
>JAYOYH010000014.1:6654-55579 GCA_038153405.1 Gemmatimonadota bacterium
ACACGCTGGGCGGGACGCCCCGGCCAACTTCTGCGCCTTGGTCGACACACCCCAAACAAATTAAAAAACCGCGGGGGGCCGGTACCCGCCCCCGCCCCGCTTCTGTTTTACTTTCCTTCGACAACCCCGTGCGCTACGCAGCCTGCAGTTCCCGCTCCGGCATATTTTCTATGCGCGAAAGCCAGTAGGACACGTCGTAGCGGTCATCGCCGATTAAAAAGCGCCACATCTTTATGCGGTTGACCACCTCGATGCGCGACTCGTTGCCATACCAGCGATGGTTGGCGCTGAGCAACGAGGGGATTTCTCCGTCTTCCAGGTCATCCGTGTTCCACAAGAGCTTCTGGCGGACCGTTGGATTCAGGCGCAGCTTAAACATGTAGCGCATCATCCCAGTCGTGTTGGGCTGTGCGCAGTGCCATATGCCGTGATGAGCGACGGCCACCGTGCCCGCTTTGCACACCATGGGCATCTGGCCGACGAAGTTCTGGTAGCGCGCGATATCCGACTCACTGATGCGCCGATACTGGCTGCCGGGCAGGAACATCGTGCCCCCCATCTCGCGCGGCGTATCGTGGGCAAAGTAGAATAGCTGTATATCGAAGTGTATGCGCGTGTCGATAATGGCGTCGGCATGCCATATTTGACCGTTGTCGTTGTTGGCCTGCACCGTGTGCACGGCGTGGTGATCGTAGAGCGGCCCCGATCCGACTAGGCTGTGAATGATCCCCTGAATTTTCGGCAGGCGAACCACCTGCCCAATGGCCTGCTCATGCCAGAGATCGGCCAATGCCTGGCCGCTGCCAACGCGGGGAATTTCACCCCGTTCCATCTCTCCGCAAACCGCCTCGTTGAGCTCGCGCGGCACCAATTCATCAAAGCGCAAAAATCCATCTGCGACAAAGCGGGCCATCTCCTTGCTCGTCAGCAGGTCTCCTTTTTCAACCATTGCCGTCCTCCAATTTTTCGAGAATGTATTCGTAGCGCAGGTATGAGGTATTGTATTCCATTCCCGGATAAGCCGGATATTGCTGTGGAAACTGTATGACGCGCCAGCCATCGCGCATCGCGGCGACGACGGAGCTATACGGCGGCTCTTCGGCATCGCCGGTGGTGTGTTTTTCCTTGCCCGTCCCATCATACGCCGCCCAGGCGACCGTTGCGCTGTTCAGGTCGGGCGAATGGGCATAGAGGACTAGTAATTTCTGTCGCATGTGCGTTGAATCGCCTTGTCACAGGTGGATGGCTCGGCGCCGTCTGCGCACCAATATAGGATGCGCCGACCGCAACGGCAATCGATCCGCTCCCTTGTGCAAAAAGCGGTGCCCATTACATTCGGCCAATCCAAACTTACGCGCCCGAAATCCGAGTCCGATGTGAACCAACAACGCATCCTTCTTTCGACCTTCTTTATCAACTTCGTTTTTTTTGGTGCAGCAGCCATTCTAGTCGGTGCCGCCGTGCCCGAAATAGTGCGCACCTTTGTCTGGAGCTACTCTGAAATGGGGGCCGTTATGGCCAGCGGCGCGATTGGCTATTTTACCTCGACGCTGCTCTGCGGCATCCTACTGCGCCGCTGGGGTCCGCGCCCGGTCCTAGTAGGCGGGCTGATGCTGCAGGCAGCGGGCCTGGCCGCCTTTGGCCAGACCCCTTCTTTTTGGTTCAACCTCCTGGCCCTCGCGCTCTTTGGACTGGGCGAGGGAGCCAGCGAGGTGGTAACCAATTTCTGCCTGGTGCGCATTGAGTATAGAGGGCGCAGTAATCTGATGAACTTTATTCACTCCGCATTTACCGCCGGCGCTATTGCCGGACCGCTCGTCGTCGGCCAGCTCATTGAACGCGGCCTGCCATGGCAGCACGCCTTCGAGGGTTTGGCGGCCATATCTGTGCTGATGGCCATCGCCTTTTCGCTGCAGTCCTTCGTCGCAGTTCCTCCCGCCGGCACGCAGCGAGCGCGGGTGGCGTTGGTCCACTTGCTGCGCCAGCCGCTAATGGCATTCCTAGCCCTGGCGATCTTGCTGTACGTGGGCGTGGAAATTGGCGTATCAAATTGGATCGCCGAGTACGTTGTGCAAAAGCTTGGCACGTCAGCCGCTATGGGGGCCTACATGGTGTCGCTCTTTTGGCTCGGCTTGCTGGTAGGCCGCCTGGCCATTGCCGCCTTCTACCGCAGCGACGACCAAGAGACGCTGCTCGTCGCCTCGTGTGCATTGGCCACCCTGGCACTGGTGCTGGCGCTTTTGAATTTGGGCTTTGCCTGGACAGCGGCGTGCTTTTTTATCAGCGGCATGGGCTTTGCCTCGATATATCCCGTCGTCGTCGTGCTGGCCGGTCGCCACTTTGCCAGCGAGCAGGGCCTAGCCATCGCCATTATATCGACCGGCGGCGGCATGGGCTCCTTCGCGTTCCCGTTTGCCATCGCGGCGCTGGCCGACCACTGGGGGATTGAGCGCGCCTTCTGGGCCTACGCCCTCACTGCTGTCGCCATGAGTGCGAGCGCGGCAGCCGCCTTTGTGTGGGTTCGCCGCGCCAATACATCGGTCGACGTTGAGCCGCGTTGACCGGCAAAAGCAAAGGCCTTTCCCACTGCGTTGACCTTGTCCAAGTGCAGCGTGCGATGGGCGGCGAGAAATACGGCGACCAGGCCAACGTCGGGGCGATCAACAGCGCATATTGCGTGACTCTTCGCCATCTTTAGTGGTGGGTCGAGTGCGATAGCCCCATCGATAGAGTTGCTGTAATCGTTTACATTCACGGGACGAACGGGTGTTTTTCACGTCTTCAACAGGAGCCATTGAGCTGCTATGTGGCCACTCTTTCTCGCGCTAACCGCGCTCGTGTACGGCTCTGTTGCGGCCTCCGAACTCAGCCGTGAAGATCTCGATATCGTCGCTGGACGCAGAGTAAACTCAATCGATATCGAGGGCAACCGCATTACGCGCGACTACGTAATCTACCGCGAGTTGCGCACGCCTATAGGCCAACCTTTAAACGTAGAGACCCTGCGCGCCGACCTGCAGCGCCTCGACAATCTGGATATTTTTTCTTCGGTCCGCGTGCGCGCCCAGGAGCGAGGGGACGACATCGACCTGGCGCTCGTCGTGCGCGAACTGCCCTTTGCCATTCCCTACCTGAGCAGCAACGTCACCGACGAAGACGGATGGTCCTTTGGACCGGCTCTTAAATCGGTCAATATGTTAGGACGCGATATCTTCGTAGCCGGCTACGCGCTTTTCGGTGGCAAGACGACCTTCTTACTCGACCTCGACTACCCCTGGATAGCGGCAAACCACCTCTCGTTTCACCTCGATCTAAGCCGCATAAAACGCCTCAACGAGCTGGATGGATTTGACGAAGAAAGCGTTGAAATAAGCCCATCGCTGGGTATGTATGTAGGGGAGCACGGGCGAGCCGCCGCCGGCATTAGCTATTTGCGCTTTCGCAGCGATCAGGCCGGACACACGCTCACACCCGACAATGCCGACCAACTGCTGCAAATAGCGCTGCGCGCCGGCTACGACACGCGCGATAATTGGGGGGACCCGCACGATGGCTGGCTCAACGAGTTCGAAGTGCGCCGCACGGGAGGCCCCCTGCCCGGCGATGGCGATTTCTGGACCGCGCACATCGATCTGCGCCGCTTCCAGCCCGTAGGCACGGCCCATACGCTGGTCGCAGCGTCCCTGCTCTCCCTGCAGTCGGGCCGCGTTGGCATCGACCTACCCGAGTACATGGACTACCACCTCGGCGGCTCTAACAGCCTGCGCGGCTATGATATCCGCGAGGTCGGCACGGCGCTGGCAGGTAAAAATCAATGGCTCGGCACACTCGAATACCGCCTGCCGCTGCTGCCAAAGCGCGAATACGACCTCTTTGGCATGACGTCGAATATAGGGCTGGCCGCGGCGCTATTTGCCGACGGCGGCACGGCTTGGGACGGACGCGAGCCGTTGGGACGCCAGCGGCTGCGCATGGGCTTTGGAGCGGGTCTGCGCCTGCTGGCTCCGGCGATCGATATGATGCGCATGGACGTCGGCTTCGATACCGAGGGCCATTGGAAAATACACATTGCTTCCTTTTCCAAGATGCGCGCTCAGCGCCTGCGGCTGCGCTAAATCGCGTAGCCGCACAAAAAAACCGGCTCCGTATAGGGAGCCGGTCGGGTCGAAAAGCGCCTGGCGAGAAACGTCAGTTCTGCGAGAACTCCACCAGTTGGTCGCCGCACTGAACGCGTATCTTTTCGAGAGCGCGGTTGCGCAGCTGGCGCACCCGCTCGCGAGTCACGCCCATCGAATCGCCTATTTCTTCCAGCGTCATGGGCGCCACCCGATCCAAGCCAAAGTAGGAACGCACGATCTGCGACTCGCGCGGATCCAAAACGTCTAAGCACGCATTGACCATCTCTTCCATCTGCGTGCGCTCCAAGCGCTCGTCGATGCCTTCTTGATCGGCGACAAACATCTGCACCAGCGTCGTTTCCTCGTCGAGGAAAGCCGGTGCATCTAGCGATATGTCCTGCTGGGAAACCTCCAGCGCATTGCGCGTGCGCTCGAGGCTGATATCGACCCTTTCGGCAATTTCGTCAAAGGTCGGCGCCCGACCCAAGGCCTGGGCAAGCGCGCCGGTTTCCCTCTCCACTTTCTGCCAGTCGTTGACTTGGCTCATCGGCGGGCGCGCTATTTTGCCTTGTTCGGCCAGCGCCTTGAGAATGGCCTGGCGAATCCACCACACCGCATAGGTGATAAACTTGAAGCCGCGCGTCTCGTCAAAGCGCTTGATCGCCTCCATAAGGCCGACGTTACCCTCTGAAACCAATTCGACTAGCGATAGTCCATAATCCTTGTACGTCCGCGCTACGCTGACGACAAAGCGCAGATTGGCGCGCACCAGCGCCTGGCGCGCCTCTTCATCTCCGGCCCGCGCACGCACGAAATAGCGCACTTCGTCCGCTCGACTCAGCGGCTGGACGTCCTTGATGTCGCGCCAGTACAGCTCTATTGAATCGCGTGCATCTCTTGCCATAGTTCCCCCGATTTACAACCCAGTACACAAAATGACCATACTTTACCCTAACGTTAAGGTTAATATAGGCCTATCGGAAAGCCAAAGCAAGTTTTCTAGTCTGTAATCCAGAGCGGCATACATGAAAAAAAACGGCTATGCCTGCGGGCGACGGCGGCTGCTTTTCTTTTCGCCATGGCGCTTTTTAGCGTCCAGTCGGCGCTTCTGTGCGGCGCGCCCGGGTCGCGTCTTTCTGCGCTTGGGCGGAGGGGGCTTTAGCGCATCGGTCAGTAGCTGCACCAGGCGCTCCTGGCAGTCTTCGCGATTGCGCCCCTGCGTTCGATGCCTGTCGGAATAGATGACGAGCACCCCATCCTGCGTCAGGCGCGCGGCGAGTTTGTCGAGCAAGCAGGCGCGCTGCGCCTCGCTCAGCGCGGCGCTCATAGCCACGTCAAAGCGCACCTCTACCCGCGTATTCACCTTATTCACGTTTTGCCCGCCCGCGCCCGAACTGCGCGAAAAAGCCACGCTTAGTTCGCTCGCAGGTATGGACAGCGTTCTCGTTATGTGCAGTGCATCCATCGGTTGGCTTGCCGGCAATTGATTGAACACCGTAGATAATTTAATTTAGCCGCACCGATCGCAATGACCAGCTTTTTTTAAGGAGAATTCGCATGAGCCCCCAGTACCGAGCCGCCATTGTCGGCTGTGGATCCATCGGACACGCACATATGGAGGGCTACCAGCTCGTCGACGAAGTCGAAGTCGTCGCCGTCGCCGATCCGGTCCCCGCCGCGCGTCAGCGCTATATAGAGCAGTACGATATTCCACAACAGTACGATACCGTCGAGGAAATGCTCGCGCGGGCACAGCCCGATATCGTCAGCGTATGCACGTGGCACTTGCTGCATCCCGCCCCGACGATTGCCGCAGCGCAGGCCGGGGTCAAGGCCGTCATATGCGAAAAGCCGATGGCCATCGGCATGGGAGCGGCCGATGCCATGGTCGACGCCTGCGCAGCCAGCGGCACCAAGCTCGTCATCAGCCACCAGCGGCGCTTTACACCCGGCTGGGAAAAGGCACGCCAGCTCATTGCAGAGGGTGCGATTGGCACGCCGCTCTTCGTCACCAACAAGGTTGCCGAGGGTTTGACCAATTGGGGAACGCACTCGATCGACGGCTCGCGCTTTGTGCTGGGCAACCCCAAGGCGAGTTGGGTTATGGGCGCCGTCGAGCGCCGCACCGATCGCTACGAACGCGATACGGCGGTCGAAGACGCCTGTATGGGTCTCGTGCAATTTGACGGCAATTTGCAGTTGTTCATCCAGTCGGACCTGATGCGCGAAGGAGCGGCCGCCGGCCACTTTCAAATTCGCGGCAGCGAAGGCTATATGGAAGTGACCGAACTCGAAGTCCGCCTCCATACCACGCGCAGCGCAGGCTGGCAAGACGTGCAAATCGAGCTACCCGAAGGGGCAAAGGCCATTGGCGGCTACACCAACGCCGCTCAGGTGCGCGAGCTATTGGCCTGGATTGAGGGCCGCGTCGAGGAACACCGCAACGCCGGCACCATCGCCCGCGATACGGTGGAGATTATGATGGCCCTCTACGAATCGGCGCGGCGCAACGCAGTCGTGCATTTGCCCCTGGCGGAGAAGGACTATCCACTCGAGCGTATGATGGCCGAAGGCAAACTGCCCGTGGAGATCGAAGGGCGCTACGACATTCGCTCGTTCCTAAAATGGGACGGCATCGACGAGGAAAAGTACAAGGCTCTGCGCGCCAGCGGTTTGGGCCACCACCAGATCATGCGCCAGCTGCACGAAGAAATACGGCCATAACAAAATACGGCCGCTTTCGAGAAGTGCTAACCTGACTTCCCGCAAGCGGCCGTTACCGATGTATCTATTGCGGAGGGAGTGGGGACTCCGTTCCACAGCGTATGTTTTCAGGGTGGGTAGCCCCGAGGGGAGATCTATCTGAAGGATCGGGTAGTTTGAGAGGTTCGACTCTTACTTAGTATCAAATAGTCTCTGTTAATACTATCGTCTACTAAGCTCATTTCTTTAGTCCTAATTTCACCGCAGCACGCTAATATTCATAAACTCCTGTTTTTCAATCTCTTTTCACTCTGTTCGCCCAAGGCTATGCCCAGGCAAACCCAAAAAAACAGGCCGTTAAAGGGCAGGCGCAGTGGATAGCTGACGAGACTGTGCAGCAGCATGGCGAGCAAGGCTGCGACCAGCGCCCACGCATGGAGCGAAGCGCCGCGCCGCAAACCGCCGACCAGCCACCCCCCCAAACGCCCCACGAGCCATATAAAGGCCAGCAGGCCGAGCACGCCGCTCTCAGCCCACAGGTGCAAATACTCATTGTGGGCGTAGCGCGTGTTCTCATACTGCTGCGTCTCAATGAGGCTGCTGTACCAGGGGTCGCTGCGCAATCCATCGCGATAGCGGGGAAAATGAGCGGCAAAGGCGCCGTAGCCCACGCCCACCACCGGCTGGTCGACCACCATGGCCCAGGCGACGCGCCAGATAAAGTAGCGATGATTAATCGTCGTATCGTTGACCTGCACGTCGCCTAACTGAACAGAGGTGGCCGATGCCGGGGCCCCTGCAGCCGACGGCTTGGCCTCTGCGCCGCGGCTGTGCGGCGAAACGATGTAGCGCGCGCTCAGCAAGCGTTCACCGACCGAGACCTTGCCCTGGGCATTGGCGATGATCGGGTCGCGCGTGGCCAAGTAAGTCGCAGCGATCAGCGCCAACGCCAGTAGCGCGACCTCCAGCCAGCGCATGGGCAACGCCCCGCGCCGCACGGCCAGAACAATGCCAAGACCGACAAAGGCGGTACCCGCCATACCGGCTAACCAAGCACCGCGGCTCCCGGCCAAAATACAGGCGCCGTAGATGAGCGCCACCGCAAGGCCACTCAACAGGCGCTCATAGGGCTTTCCCGCAGCAAAGAACAGGGCCAGTAGGAGGGGAAGGGCACAGGCGGCTACATTGCCTAGGTAATTTGGATTCTCGAATGTGGCGACGATGCGCCGCCCATCAAACGGGGTTGCCGACGGCAGGGGATCCAACCCATTGCTCTGCACGAACGCGTAGGCGCCCAGCGCGATGCAACCGGCCACGAGCGCGCGCGCAACGACCCCGCGCGCGAATGCATCGCGTGCCATCCAGCAGCTCATCCACAGCAAAAAAAGCTGCGACAGCAGTTCAAGTAGAGCGATATTGCCCCAGGTGCCATTGAGCCAAAGCGAGGCGCAGACCGCTGCGCCCAGCGGCGCCACAGACCGCATCAGCAGGCCCCTAAGCTCGGGCATGAGCGGCGACTGCAGCGCCCAGCCTGCCGATAGAAAGCACGACACCCAGACCCACCAATAGGCGCTGCTGCGCGCGTAGAGCCCGGGATGCGCCAAGAGCACGATCAGGCCGGCCGCAGAAACGAATAGAGCCCCTACGACGCGGGACATGCGCCCTCCGACCGGCAACCCACCATATTGACTTTAGTGCGCACAGTATCTATTTTTTTGCTTTCAATTGTCGCCTACAACCATGCACCCTGCCGGGTGCGTCGGCAAGGAGTAGCAGCCATCGCTAAATTTCGCAGCAATCGCCGAGAGGCCGTAGCTAAACTAAAGCCCGAGGAAATCGATTACAAGCGCATCGACGTCCTCGCCAAATTCGTCACCCCCACCGGCAAAATCGAAGCAGCGCGCCGCACGGGTGCTTCGCGCAAACAGCAGACGCGCGTCGTGCGTGCCATCAAGCGCGCGCGCTACCTGGCCCTGTTGCCCTTCACGATCGACGACTCCCGCTAGCACGCGGCCGACCATGGCGCAGGGGGCGATCGGATTCATCGAAACCCGCGGCCTAGTCGGCGCAATAGAGGCCGCCGACGCTGCGGCCAAGGCCGGCTCGGTCGACCTGCTGGCTTTTGAGCAGGTCGGCGGCGGCTTGGTCTCGGTGCGCTTTCGCGGCGACGTGGCCGCTGTGCAAGTCGCCGTTCAGGCGGGCGTGCAAGCGGCCAAACGACTCGGCGAAGTGATAAGCCACAACGTCATACCCTCACCCCATGCCGACCTGTTGGCCACGCTGGTAAAGCAGCCCGCAGCGCCGCGCGCCGTTCGGCCTACTCCCGTCGCACCGGCTCATCCCGAGCAACTCGGCGACGTGCCCGTTGCGCGCCTGAGACAACTCGTCCGCCAACTGCCGGATCCCCAGCTCAAAGGTAGAGAGGTCTCGCGCGCCAATAAAAAGGCCCTCATTGCCGAGTTAGAGCGCGCCCATCGAGAGTCCAGATAAAATCATGTTAGACAATATAGCGAAGAGCCTGCGAGAAAGCTTTCACATCGCCGCCGACCTAGCCGGCGATATGACCCGGGTCGCACGCGCGCGGCTCGATATCGCCTCTACCAAAAAGCAGATTCGGCGCACGCAGTCGGCGCTGGGGGCCTACGTTCATCAGAATCTGTCGCAGGACGACTTAGCCAACCAGCCTCAGGTTCAAGCGTGGGCGAGCGAATTGGACCAACTGCTGCGCGAATTGGACCAACGCCAGGCAGCGCTTGCAGAGTTGCAGCGCCAACAGGCCACACCCGAGCAGGACGAAGAGCTGTATTAGACTGGGAGAGTGCGAGCGCCCGACGGGCAGCTCAGGATGGATTCTTCCGTTTAACCGCGACTTTTCGGCCGTCTACCACGCGATACAATCGACCGTCTTTGGTCCGGTACACCTTGCCTTCCTGTAGCTTGTTCTTGGCTTCTCTTTTCTTCTCGGCGACCTTCTTACTGGCCTTCTTTACTTCTGGAACGGCGTTGTCGAACGGCAACGAGTCAACATCGTCGTCCATCCCGTCGGGGGTTTCTTCCTCATCAAACGCCGAACTCCAAGCAGCTAACTGCTCTTCCATCTCGGTGCGATGGCGCTCGGCCATCTCCTCTTCCGAAGGCTGCGGCCAGTTGAGAAAAAAATCTTCCACCGCCACCGACAGGATCGTTCCCTTGAGGTAGCGCTCGAACGTAGACGCTACGATATGCGCACTGAGCGCATCGATATCGGGCGCGTTCTCACTCAGCCACATCTCGACAATTTCGTGCAGCAGGAGGGCATCTAGTAGCGTAAATCGCTCGATGCCGCCTGTGGCCATCGAATCTTGATCCCAGCTCTCGAGCACTTCGCGCACACCCGTGACCAGATGGATATCCCCTTCGCGCTCGTAAGCGACCGTCTTGCTGGCAGCCAGTTCCAACAAATCGGTGCTGCGCACGTCCTCGAAAGCGTGACCAATAATGCGAAACCCCTTTTCATTGGTCGGACTGAGCCTATCGGCCAGCAGGCGTCCCACGTGCGCGGGCTGGTGGATGATATAGTCGAGCAGAGATTCTTGCGTAGGTGTCCACGCATCGGCCAGGCGCTTGATCTGAGACCGCAAATTAGCGGTGAAATCGTCGCCTTCCGGCTCGACAAAGATCGCGGCTATTTTGGCTTTTTTCTGTTCGGGACTGTCTATCGAGCGAAACTTGAACGAGCCCAGTGCCTGGAGCACGGCCACCCGACTGCGCATATCCTCAGGAGCAAAATCCAGCAGAGCCTGAAAAAATGTGCACATGCCGTCTTCGTCGGTCCAGGATCTGAACTCGCCCGGCGTGCGCTTGAGCGAATCCATCTCGCCGTACAGCCCTCTGACGATATCGGCATACGCGCCGGTGCCCTCGATGCTGTTGTAGAGCTCTTCACCGCCGCCTTCGGCCTTCTCCGCGGCTTCTACAACCTGCGCTTCAGCCGGTTCCCTACCACCGTACCAGGCTCGTACCCTGCGCGTTTTGTCGCTTGCCATCCAATCCATTGCCATCGCTGATCACTTTGCTACGAGGCGTATACAGTGACACCTAAGTGTCTTATATAACTAAATTTAACAAAATTCGATATTTCTTCAAGCCGTTTCCCACACGCGCAGGCCAAAGCGGCTGAGATATATAGCTATATTCTGGAACAAAGGGTTAGCTCCTTCGATCTCTTCGATCAGGCTTCGCTTCTGCGAAGAATCGCCGCCCATCAGCAGCGTCAGCGAACCGCCGTCGCCTCCGGCGCCGTTGACTTTCCAGCCCAGCGCCCCAGCGCGCCGCGCCCGCTCGATAATATCGTGCGCATCGGCCGACACGAGTTCGGGATGCAGGCGCATCTGCGCCTCGGTATTATCGATCATGGCCTGTCCCAGAGCATGGAAATCGCCGGCATACACCGCATCGCGCGAACGACCGGCCGTGCGGCGCAAGTCTTCCATGCGCACGTCGTCGGGCGGCGCCCCCTCGAGATCGGCGATGACCTTCTCGTGCACCTGGGAAGAGGAGTGCGACTTGCCGAGAAAGATCAGCGCCATGCGCCGCTCCATTTCCCACCAAATCGCGTTGGAAACGTGCAACTGAGACACCGAGGCGTGCGGATACTGATACATCTCGATGTAATTGATACCACCGAAGGCTGAACACAGCTGATCCTGTATGCCGCACTGCTGTCCGAGCATCTCCGTTTCGACGCGCTGCGCGGTTTGCGCCACTTCGTAGGGCGTCATCCGCCCAGGCGTCAGCAGGTCGAGCGCGCCGATTAGGGCCACGGTAACAGACGCCGACGTGCCGGTAGAGGCGCCGGCCGGCGCCTCGGAGAAGACGCTCACTTCAAAAGCTACCTCGTCCGGCACGTTCATGTATTCGACCGCCGCCTCTAATAGCGGATGATGGGTCCAGTCGGGCCGACCTCTTTCCACCACAAAGCGCTGACCGTAGTTCTCGGCGTGAATGACGAGGCGGTGTTCGACGTCTTCGCGGCGAAATACCTTGAGCTGCGCTTCGGCATAGGGATATACGCCGATATTGAAAATCGCTCCGTACTCGGCAAACCACGTATCGGTCCACCCACCGTTATCGCAGATGCGGATAGGCGCTACGCTGTTGATAATTCGTATCGGTTCGGCCATATATACCGCTCTCCCTCTCCGTCCTACCTATACCATCGGTGAAAAAGGGCATAAACTGAAGTTTTGCCGGCGCTGCTCAGCGGGTAAAAATCGTGCCGCGCACGTAGGATCCCTCTTCCGAAGCGAGAAAAGCCAGTATGCGCGCTACGCCAATAGGCTCGCCCAAATTGGCACTGCGCTGGGCCGCCTCCGGATCCTGTCCGCTGGCCACCGCTCCTTGTGCGACATTCTCCAGCTTGAGAGGCGTGGCAATGCCGCCGGGGCAGATCACGTGCAGGCGCACGCCCTTGGGGGCCAATTCCTGCTCCATCTTGTAGTGCATACCGTGCATGCCCGCCTTGCTGGCAGCATAGGCGTAGGAGGACGATCCACCGCGCACCCCCGCGCCCGAAGCGATGAGCAGCAGCACCGACTCGCCGGCCTTTTCCAACAGCGGTGCCACGTATTTAACGGTCAGAAACGTACCCTTGAGATTGGTGTCTATCGTCGCGTCCCAATCTCCTTCATCTAATTCGTCTATCCGCTTAAAGGCTCCTTTTAAAACGCCGGCTGCCACCACGGCAACATCGACCTTGCCACGCTCCGATCCCACCTGCGCGACCGAACGCGCTACGCTCTCCTCGCTGCGCACATCGGTCGCGTAGAACTTCGCCTGTCCGCCGGCCTGGGCAATCGCCTCGACAGCGGCGTTTCCTTGGACCTCGTTGTAGTCGATGATGTGCACTAGGGCGCCCTCGGCCGCGTAGAGCTCAGCCGTGGCCCGTCCAATACCCGTAGCACCGCCGGTTACCAGGGCAATTTTTCCACTCAGTTTCATGGGACTTTCCTTTCTCTGTTTAACGTTGCCAAATTCGCAGGCGCTGGCCATCGTGCCCGGCGCCGACTAACGCGCTGCCATCGCTCAAAACAGCAGCGGCTATATTCGTCGTCATTGTTCCGCCCAGCGCCACCTGCCACAGGCGCCGCGCACCGCCGTCGGTGCGCCCGATAGCGGCCAAATGGGTGCGCGCCTGGTTGGGCAGCAGCAGTTCGAGCGCACCGTCGCCGTCAAAGTCGCCGACCAGCCCCATATCGAGGTTGCGCGTTCCGACGACGTGCGAGGTAAAACCATCCAACTGCGCGGCGACTTGCAAACGACCGGCACGGCGGGCGTAAAACTCGACAATACCCCCTATGTGCGGCGTGCGCACGGCGACCAATTCGCCCTCGCCCCCTGCCAGCGGAGCCCACGCCAGGACATGCCGCCAGCGGAAGCCGCTGCCCACGGGATCGCTCGTGGCCAGCTCTGTTCCGTCTTCGGCAAATATCGCCACGCGCGCCCCAGCGCGCTCATCGCTGAGCGTCGCTATGATTTCGCGCTGACCATCGCCGTTCCAATCGACCCAGAGCGGCGCCAGCCCCTCGGCCACCAAGGGCGGCGAGAAGTCGATCTGCGCCTCTACTCGCAGCGCGCCCGCCGTGGCGATGATAGCCACACCACCCGCCTCGACCGCGTCGCCGAGCACGCCGTGTGCGTAGCGCGTCGTCGGGTGGTTGTACAGCGCGATCCGCCCACCTTCATCGACGAGCAAGCGCGCATCGGGCAGCGGATCGACGAATAGGCGCTCCTGGCCGTCGGCAGCGGACACGACGAGGTGGCCGCTGCGATCAATATGCGCTATGCGCTCATCGGGCAAAACGACCGGATGGGAAAACGGCGCGGCCATCTCATTGCCAACCATGACGCGCGCGCGCAATGCGGCTTCCACCGAAAGGGCGGGCGGCATGCCTGCGGGCAGTTGTTCGCTTCCCACGCCTACGGGTGCGTACGTCCCATCGGCTAGGCGGAAAGCCTGCACGCGCCCGTCGTCCAATATCACTACCCACACGCTGCTGCGACCGGTGGGTGCTGCGACGACCCACTCTGGCACGCCGTCGAGCGCTATATCCACTACGCGCGCGTCCGGCAGGGCTCCGCGCCCCTCGACTAGGCGATTGCCGTCGGCGCGATGATACGTGTAGGCGGCGTTTTGCACCAGACCAAAATCTACGACCGCAGTTTCACCCCCTGCAACCGTCTGCACAGAGCCGTCTCCGCACCCTAACGCAAGCAGGACACACCCAAGCACCTTGAGTACAGCGCCAACAGAAATGACCGCACGGATATTGCCCAAACGACACGCTGGGCTATGTTCTCTTGTCGACACCAACCTACTCAAAATGCAATGCACATAAGAGATACAAACCGCTCTGTAGGTCGCTGGCTGCTCTGCATCTGCGCATTGATCGCCATTCTCATTGTCTTTGGCGGCTGGGTGCGCCTGACGCGCTCGGGGCTATCGATTGTCGAATGGAACGTAATCACTGGCATTATCCCCCCGCTTAGCGAGGGAGACTGGCACAGCGAGTTTGCCAAGTATCGACAGTCGCCAGAGTATCAAAAAATAAATGCCGGCATGCCACTGGAAGAGTTCAAGTTCATCTACCACATGGAATTTTGGCATCGCTTCTTGGGGCGTATCGCCGGCCTTAGCTACGTGTTGCCCCTGCTCTACTTCATGCAGCGCGGCATCATCCAGCGCGCGCAGGTGCCCACCTATCTGGGCATTGGCCTGCTCTTTGCCCTGCAGGGACTCGTCGGATGGCTAATGGTCAAGAGCGGTCTGGAAGACCGCCCCAGCGTAAGCCATGTGCGCCTAACGCTGCACCTGAGCTGTGCCCTGCTGCTGCTGGCGGCCTGTCTCTGGCAGGCCTTTCAACACCTGTTGCCGCGCGTGCGCTGCAGTTCGCCCAATTCGCTGTGGCGACCGAGTGCGCTGTTCTTTGCCGCGCTCTGCCTGCAAATTGTCGGCGGCGGCTTCGTGGCCGGCTTAAAAGCCGGCTATATATCGGACACGTTTCCCCTGATGTTCGGCCAACTGGTTCCCAGTGGCCTGTTCAGCCAATATCCCGCTTGGATCAACCTGCTCGACAACGCCGCCACGGTGCACTTCCAGCACCGCTGGTTCGCCTTTGTCGTGCTGGGATTAGCCGGCTGGCTCTACTACAAGGGGCGCGCTCCAGACTCCCCCCCCCTGCTGCGCCGCAGCACGCAGGCCGTACTGGCCATTTGCCTGCTGCAGGTATTACTGGGCATCGCCACCGTGCTGGGCGGCATGCCGATTGCCGTAGCGTCGCTGCACCAAGCCACGGCAGTCGCTCTGTTCAGCGCGGGGCTATTCACCTGTTATTGTTCGTCCCGCACCTAGCCTCTACCCCTCATCGCCAATAGAGGCGACCAATACATCTAACAGGCGCTGTAGATCTCGATGGCGCTTTGCTGCGAAACTGCTCCACGCGGCGCGCGCGGCGGCGTACGAAGCGATAAAACCCACAATTCCGATAAGCGCCATCCCCTCGATCGTACTTGGCTTAAACGCAAAGCCACCGATGGCCGCCGCCATGAACATTCCAGAAAACAGTATGGCAAAGAAGGCGAAAAACGTCATCGCTGCGTAGTCTGCGCGAATGCGCACGCACGCGCTCCCCTCTTCGTTTTGCGCGACGACTTGCAGCGCTTCGACATCGCTGCGATTGCGCCAGTCCAAGCGCTCGCCCGACTCGAGAATCTGTCCGCGCCGGTGCGTGAGGCGCGTTATGAGTTCAACGAATGCCACGTGGCGCTCAGCCGCCAGCGGCTCCTCGCTGTGCCCAGACAAATCAAAGCGCATGGGCGCACCCAATAGGGCGCTTATCCAAGCGGCGTGTCCACTATTCACATCGGACATGGCTGGTCGCTATATCATTTCGTTGGCGGTCAAAAAGCCGCGCAGGCTGGACAATACATTTTCCTTCATGATTAAATAGCCTCTGCCGTTGGGATGCAGTTCGTCAAACATGAGTTGGGCCTCCCACCATATGCCCTCAAAGAGGTATTCGACGATTGGCAACTGATACTGATTAGCCAGGTCGACCGCCATGGCGTGATAGGCTATCAAGGGCTCTGACATGGACTGCAGCCGATGCCCTGCCGGCGTGCGCTCTACCATGCTAGGGTGCAGTGCGCTGAGCAAAACCACGGCGCTCCCCGCCGCGTGCAAGCGCTCAATCATCTGCTGCAGATTGGCACGCGCTTCTTCTACCGGCACGCCCTGTATCATATCGTTTGCCCCGTACTCGAGCAGGACCAGCACGGGTTCGTGCTGCAGCGCAGCGCTCAGCAGCACGAGCCCATCGCGCGTAGTCGATCGGGGCTGTGCCAAGTTGACGATGGGCAGGCGCAGATCGGCGTTCAGCAGCGTCGGATAAGCCGAGTCGCCCGCACAGGGGACGCGCGGAGGCAACACCTTGCAGCCCGAACCATAGCCAAAGGTCAAGCTGGTGCCCATTGCAACGATCACATCGCCTTCGAGCCATTCGATGCGCGCAGGCTGACCGGGATCCACCGCGTTGGGCCCATCTCCAGAACAGCCCTGCAGAGCAACGCAGAATGCGAAGAAAGCGAAGTAACGCATCACGCGCATTTTCCTAGGCCGGCATCCAGCGGCTCGACCTGTTGTAGTGACGCGATATTGCGCGGCTCTTGCCACAGGCTAACCTCAACGTCAAACAGCACGACGGTGCACATCCCGCACTCGGCGATATCGCGCATAATGGAATCGTCCTCATCAACGGAGAGACCGCGAAATCCAACCATAAGCACCGGCCCTATATGGCGCTCTAATTCCACCAATTCGCTCCCCCGCGAAACGTCCGCATGGAGCTCGAACAGCTCGTGCCAACCCGTCGAAGACCGGACTCATGCGGACCGATATCGATTCTCGACGATGATTCGCACTGCGCCGCTGTGCGGATCGATGTGGCGCACGGCCAGAGAAATTTTGTTGTCGCCATCTAGCTGCGACCAAAAATACTGGGCAATCTCTGTTGCTCCGCCCGACAGAGCCAAAACGTAGGGCGCGCCGTCAAACGAAGGCAGCGGGTTGCCGTCGCCGCTGTACGTGGTTATGGCATAGCCACTGCCAGTCGGCACGTCGTCATAGCGAAAAAAGTGGCGCTCCGAAGCGTCGTCGCGAAATGGACTCTTCTTTACGATAGAGAGCCAGCATACGCCGGCATCCAGATCGGTGCATCCCGAAATGCGCGGCGTAAAGTTGGGCGCATCGGGCTCGTGATGCCACGCCGTGAGCGAGTCAGCAAAAGACGCACCCGCTTCCAACCCCTGCCAAATCGCATCTGTCTGCACGCCATTGCTCACGACAAAGCGGCGACCGCTGGTGCGCATGGCATTGTATATGATGAGCGAGGGATCTTCGACTTTTGTCGGATCGGCAGCCTGTGTGCGCAATATATCTTCATCGCAGACAAAGATGCGGTTGCGGCTATTTTCGCTGCGCCCCATGATCCAGTACACCTGTATCCACGCTCCGTCATCCGCCCGTCCAAGCACTATACCGCGACCAGGATACGAATTTTTCGCCAGGCGTTCGCGCATATTATTAGCTGCCAGCGATTGAGACATCACCACCTCCTAACCAATGTATTTCTGCGCGGAATATACCATAAGACCTACGGGACAACAACGCCCACACCACCTTTGCCAAACGCAAAACGGCGGCGTTTCCACACAGGGGATCTGCTTGGGAAACGCCGCCGGGCACATGTCCTAATCCAGCGCGCGAAAATGTGACTTGGCGTATTAAGCGCTGCGCTTCAACACGGGCAAACCGTTCTTGCTTTCGGATACTTCATATCCGGCCGGCACGCTGTCTAAAACCCCTTCTTTCTCCGTTTTAGCAAAGAAGTAAATCGTTTGCGTATTGCCGTTTTTCAGCGTCGTAGTCCGCGAGTGCAAGATATAAGTCGACCCTTTTGAATTGGTGTATGTGAAGGCCATTAGCGGCGCTCCTTTGAAAGCGGTGCCGCAACTGCGTACTATCCGCGCGGTGGGGCGCGCCCCGTTACGACACCCGTGCGACAGAGGGGGTGTTGGGTACAAAGCTAGCGTTTCCCTACAATTGCGCAACCAGATTTTCCCACCTGCAGCGAAAGGCGATATCTGCTTACGCCCCCAAGATCGCATCGATGCGCTGCAGTTCGTCCGCGGAAAAGTCCGCCGCCTCTAGGCACGCCACATTTTCTTCTATCTGCTGCGGCCTACTGGCGCCAATTAGCGCCGTGGTCATGGCCTCGTGACGCAGCACCCAGCGCAGAGCCATCTGCGCCAAGCTCTGCCCGCGCTCGGCAGCCAGTTGGTTGAGTTGCCCGATCACCGACAGTTTATCCTCGGTGATCTGATTGCTCTTGAGGAAGCCGTGGCTCTTGGTGGCGCGCGACCCCTCGGGAACGCCTTCGAGGTATCGATTGGTCAGCAGGCCCTGCGCCAGCGGACAGAAGGCGATACAGCCTATGCCTTCTTGGCCCAACACTTCCAACAGTCCATTTTCCTCAATTCGCCGATTAAACATGCTATACGAAGGTTGATGGATCAAACAGGGCGTGCCCAAGTCGCGCAGAATGTGCGCCGCCGCTCGCGTGCTTTCCGGACTGTAGGACGAGACGCCCACGTAGAGCGCCCTACCGCTGCGCACGGCGTGGTCGAGCGCTCCCATCGACTCTTCTAGCGGCGTCTCTTCGTCCGGCCGGTGGTGGTAAAAAATATCTACGTAATCGACGCCGAGTCGCTCGAGGCTCTGATCTAAACTAGCCAGAAGATATTTGCGCGACCCAAAGTCTCCGTAGGGCCCCGGCCACATGTCATATCCGGCTTTGGTCGAGATAATGAGTTCGTCGCGGTGGGCCGCTAAGTCTCCGGACAGAATGCGCCCCATATTCTCTTCGGCCGATCCCGGCGGCGGTCCGTAGTTGTTGGCCAGGTCGAAATGGGTTATGCCCAGATCAAAAGCGCGCAGCACCATGGCGCGCGAGGTTTCAAAGGGGTCGACCCCGGCAAAATTGTGCCAAAGCCCTAGGGCGATGGCCGGCAGTTTCAAGCCGCTGTGCCCACAGCGATTGTATACCATATTTTCGTAGCGATCCGATGATGGCATGCGTTTCCCGTCTCCTCTTAGGTGTACAGTGGGTTCACAATCAAAATAGGACGAGCGCACAGCGGCAACAAGCACCTCTTGACGGATCGGCCCAGATACCATAAAATATTGTTCTGCTGTATCCGGACTAGAAAAGCAGCCATTTTTATTTTCGGCATTCTACAGGAGCCCATTATGAGCAATTTCAGCGTGGAAGTGCGGTCGGATGAGCCTTTTGAGAAGGCGCTGCGCCGATTCACGTCTAAAACGCGGCGCGCTGGCCTGTTGCGCGACCTGAAAAAGCGCCGTTTCTACACCAAGCCATCGGTGCAGAAAAAAATCGATAAGCAAAAGAGCATTCGGCGCCAGCAGAAGGCGCTGCGCATGGCCGCAACCGGTCAGACGCGGGGGGGACGCGTACGCCCCCCCCGTTAAAGAACGACACGTATCGACGAACGGCGGCACTCTTTGAGTGCCGCCGTTTTTTTATGCAAACTGCAGCGCTTTAGTGCGTCTGGAAAAACTCGATGCTCTCGCCGCTGGGACCGCGAAAAAAGGCAATCGTCACGCTCAGACCGCCCAAGTCGAGATCCTTCGGCTCCACCGTTACTTCATAGCCAGCCTGGCGCACGTGTTCAATGGCCGCCCGCGCGTCTGTAGTAGCCAGGGCAAAATGGGTAAGCGGATCGTTGCCACTTTCGCTATCGGGCGCCGGAGACGATGAGGTCGGAGCGAAGAGTTCCATGTGGCTGCCATCGCCAATATCGAGTAAGATAATCTTGCGCTCCGACGAGCCAAACTCCGCTACCAATGTCATCCCCAGCACATCCCTGTAAAGCGCTAGAGACGCTTCCCAATCGCGCGCCTGCACGGCAATGTGATGCGTCCCACAGCCCGCTATAACCGCATTCTTTTCTCCAATGGGCACGATATCCTCCTATCGCTTGAGTGTGTAGAATCTCTTTCGCCTAGGCGTAAAGTGCAAATGGGCCACTCAACGCACTTAGCCTATCTATAACGGCCCCGCTGCCGAGTTGCACCCCAGTCGGGGAAAGGCGCTTGCCCAAAACAGCACATGCCCCATCTTTGAATGAGGCACGCCGCTATACGGAGGGACCCATTACCTATGATGCGCCGATTTGATCTTCCAGTATATAAGCTGCTAATCGGCCTGCTGCTGCTCTGCGCAGTCGAGCCTGCTGCAGCGATCCGCCTGGGACTGCGCACGACGCGCATACACTCCCTTACCGACCTGTCCGACCGATCGGGCCTGGGCGCGGGTGCCTTTGCTCGCGGTTCGCTCAATCCGCGCTGGCAAGGCGAACTCAACGCCGGCTACGGCACCCTGCGCGGCGACAACTATACCACGCACGCCCTCAGCGGCGAGAGTCGTTTGCTCTACGGATCGCACCGCGGTCCGCACTGGTCGTTGGGCCTATTTGCCGGCGTCGGTATAATGGGCTACAAAATAGCCTCTTCGCCCGCCCAGCGCACCCTAGGCGCACCCGCCAGCAGTTGGACCGCCGTTGCCCCCGTTGGCCTGCGCCTGAGTAAAGGCGCCCTCTCTAGCATAGAAGTAGCGGCATCCTACACCTATACCTTCAGCGACGAATTGGATCGCGCGGCCCTTGCCAAGGGCAACGATGCGCTGTGGAGCATAGAGGTCGGTATTTCCTTTGGCAGCGCGGCCCGCACCCATTCTGCACCCACTCGTCAACCGTCCCCCTCGGCGAGTGCGGCAGCCGCACCTAAACCACCAGACGCCACCGATAGCGACGGCGACGGACTCAGCGACTGGTTGGAAACGCAGCGCCACTTCACCAATCCCGTCATGGCCGACAGCGACGGCGATGGCCTGGACGACCGCGAGGAAATTGAGATATACGGCACCTATGCCAACCACCTAGACAGCGACAACGGCGGCGTGCGCGACGGCGAGGAAGTCAAACGCGGCTCCAACCCCCTCGACGCCGGTGACGACTTCTTGCCCGAGTATATTCTCGAAGAAGACCCAACGCCCGTGGCGGCCATCGCGTACGAGCTACCGGTTATCTACTTTCCGAGCAGCGGCGTGTTCTTAGTCGCCGAAGCGCGCGAAAACCTCGAGCGCACGGCGGCCTACATGCGCATGCGTCCCGACGTGCTGGTGGAACTGCGCGGACACTCCGACAGCGAGGGAGCACGCGCCGTCAACCTGCAGTTGTCGAGACGGCGCGCAGAGAGGGTTAAGGCCTACTTAGTTACGCTGGGAGTGCAGGCCGAACGCCTGCGCGTGCGCGCCTACGGAGAAGCCCATCCCGTCGCCTCGAATGCCACGCAGGAAGGACGCCTGCTCAACCGGCGCGTAGAGCTGATCCCCATTCGCTAAGCATCCGCTGCGCGCGGCAGCGCAACGTCCTCGACCAGGCGGGCAAAGCGCGCTGCGCTCTCTTCTATATCGATTCCATAGACCGCCCGATTGGCGTCTGCCACCTGCTGCACGGCATCTGGCGGCAGCGCAGCCGCACCGCACGCCGCACCGACTAGACTGCCGGCAATGCTGGCATAACAGTCGATGTCGGCATAGCGTCGCCAGTGCCCTTCAGCATCGAGGTCGCCCTGATTGGCCGCGATCTGAAGCGCGCACAGCGGCTCATCGGCGTGTGCCAGCAGAGCGCAAAACGCGATTGCCAATGCCCGATAGGGGTCAAAGACGCCAACGTGGCGCAGTTCAAAAGAGAGAAATTCAGCCAGCGCAACCCCGCGCTTGCCGCAGGCCCGCCGCAGCAGAGTCGGAAGGTGTTCAACGACAAAGGGCGGGCCAAAATATCCACCTAATTGCAGGGGATCCAGGGCGAGGACGCGCTCGACTAGAACATCTGGCGCGGCACCAGCCGCGGCCAAGCTCTGCGCTGCGGCCAGTAGCGCCGTCGCCTCGCGCGCATACCCCACGTCAAAAAACGCCGCTTCGTAGGCCGCGCAATAGGCGCGCTCGGGCTGGCCGACAAAGAGCAGCCCGGCAAAGGGCAGGGCCAGCATACCGGCAATGGTGGGATAGTTGAGCCCGACGCTGCGCGTGGCCAGCGCGCTCGGCGAAACGCCTGGATAGAGCGGCGATGGCTGGTCCAGATAGCCGCGACTCACGCCCTCCCACATGGAAAACTGCGCGCGCGCAAGCGACGGATCGTCGGGAAAGAAGTCGCTCGGCCTATTGTGGAGGTCAATGAGATGCTGCGCCAAAGCCCCCGCCGTCGGCATGCCTCGCACCTTGCATGCCAGTTCCATAAAGAGCCAGGCGTAGCGCACATCGTCCGTGCCGGTGCCCACCGGTGCCGGCGAAATCCAAGGACCGTGTGGCCCCAACGGACCGACAAATGGATGCAGGCGATCGATCCACTCGACGCGCTGCGCACTAAACTCGAACGGCGCGCCGAGTCCATCGCCCAGAGCCTGTGCCCACACCGCGCCTCGCACGCGCTCTGCTATGGACAACGAGCGCACCATAGCCTCCTCCTTAAACCAACCACGCGCCCGCTACAGCACGGAGAAATCGGCAAAGACGACGTAAATCAGCACCACGACAGCCAACAGCACCGCGCTGGTCGTGCGCACGTGCTGCCAGGGCGTCAGATCGACATCGCCCGAGTAGTGCTGTTCCCACGCTTCGGCACGTGGCTGCACGGCGCCGATAATGAGCATGAGCGCGATCAGCGCGGCAAAGACCGCTCCCAAAAAGTGAAACTCGTGCATGCGATCAACCACGGCAGCCAGCGACGGCACGAAGTAACCGAGTGCAATGCAGGCAAACCCTGCAACAAGCGCCACCTTGGCGGCGATGGCCGGCACCCGGCGAAAGAGCATACCGACGAGCACGACGGAGAAAATGGGAATAAAGTAGAGGCCATTCATTTTCTGCAGATAGCCAAAAATACTCGCTTGCCCCATGAGCAACGGCGCCATGCCCATAGAGACGAGCGCGATGACCCAGCCGAATATTTTGCCGGATATTACGACCTGCTCTTCGCTGGCATGGCGATTGATCATCGTCTTGTAAATGCCGAGGCTAAACAGCGTTGTCGTGCTGTTGAGCGCCGAGTTGTACGAGCTCAGAATAGCGCCGACCATGATAGCGGCAAAAAAACCCGTCAGCGGTCCGGGTAACACGTCGCGCACCAGTTGGCCGTAGGCCATATCTGCCTTGATCGAACTATCGCCGCTGTAGAGGTAGAACGCCATCATACCAGGTAAAACTAAATACAGCGGCCCGAGGAGTTTAAGCGCACCGCACAGCAATACGCCCTTCTGCCCCTCGCGCAGGTTGCGCGCGCCAAAGGTGCGCTGAATAATTTGCTGGTTGGTCGTCCAGTAGAACATGCCCAGCAGCGTCACACCGGTAAATAGGGTGGAAAAGGGCACGGACTGATCGGCGGCACCGATCGAATTAAAGCGCTCGGGATGGGCCGACTGCAGTCTGGCCAAACCGGCCAGCACGCCCTCGCCTTCGCCCACCACCTGCAGGCCGAAGTAGGCTATCAGAAAACCGCCGACAAGCAGGCCAATCCCGTTGAGCGTGTCCGAGACGGCCACCGTGCGCAAACCGCCGAAGATGGCGTACGTCGTGCCGATAAGGCCGACCAGCCACACGGTGAAGGTGATAATGTTTTGCTCGGACTGAATCCCCGTCAGCGCCGCCATGTCGAGCATGCCGTTGAGGCCGCGCGCGCCGGTATAGAGGACGATCGGCAGCAAAATAGCGGCGTAGGCGACCAAAAATATAAATGTGGTAATCGTGCGCGTGCCCGCATCAAAGCGCTCTTCGAGAAACTGCGGCACGGTGGCAATACCGCTCTTGAGAAAGCGCGGCAAGAAAAATAGAGCCGAGGCGACCAGCGCGACTACGGCCAGCACTTCCCAAGCCATGACGCTGAACCCGTCGTTAAACGCCGCGCCGTTAAGACCTACCATCTGTTCCGTGGACAAATTGGTAAGCAGCAACGAGCCGGCAATAATGGGGCCGGTCAGGCGGCGTCCGGCTAAAAAGTAGCCATCCGAACTGGCGTGGTCGTCATTGCGCGTCAGCGCATACGTAACGACGGCGATAAGACCGGTAAACAGCACGAAGGAGAGCAATACCATATTCGTCGGCTCCTCTCATACGGGGTGAGTGCATAGACGAACCAATTATACGAAGCAAAACGCGTTGGGCGCACGCTCACGAATAAAAAACGACCCTTGTGCACAGGCCCAATCGCTGGGAACGCGTGGAGACTCTACTGCGTTGTCCCCACGCACGGCCGCTACTCGTAGCCGTACTGGCGCACAGCCTCTTCGTCGAGTCCCATGAAGTGCGCTATTTCGTGGACGAGCGTTATCTCTATTTCCTCGACGAGCTCGTCCAGATCGGGAAAATCCTCTACTAGAGGCCCCTGATAAATTTCGATAATGGGCGGAAGATCACCGCTGTCGTCCACGCGCTGTTCGGGCAGCGGCGTTCCGCTAAAAAGACCGTATATCAACTCGTCCGGATCGCCGGTGATTTCCTCGACGACCTCTGGATCGGGCCAGTCTTCGACCAGCACCACTACGTTGTGCATGGCCTGGCGAAAAGAGACCGGAATGCGCGATAGCGCACGCTCGACGAGTCGTTCAAATTGGCCGCGGTGCACGCGCTACCAGTCGGCGACGCTGCCGTCGTTCTCGTAGTAGTGCTCGCCGCCCAACTCCTCTTGGTACTCGGCCTGTTGGACTACTTCGCGCTCGTCGACTTCAAAACCCAGACCTGGCCTGTCGGGCACGACGATGTGCCCGTCTTCGACTTCCCACGCTGCGCTGAGTACGTCAAAGAGGTGCGTCGGCCCGATCTGCTCTTGGATGAGAAAGTTGGGCACGACCATGTCGACGTGCATGCAGGCGGCCAGCGCCACCGGGCCAATAGCACAGTGCGGCATAATGTGCACGTAGTAAGTCTCGGCCATATTGGCAATGCGTTTCAGTTCGCTGATACCGCCGGCATGCGAACCGTCTGGCTGGATATACGATACGGCGCCCTTTTCCAGCACGTCGCGAAACTCCCAGCGCGACAGTAGGCGCTCGCCAGTGGCAATGGGAAAGGTCACTTTGTCAGAAACCAGCTTCAGCGCGTCGACGTTTTCCTGCGGCACCGGTTCTTCGACAAACATCGGCCGCATACCCTTGAGCTCTTGGCAAACTTCGACAGCCAAGCCGGGCGTCATTTTGCCGTGGAAATCAAAGCACAGTTCAACGTCGTCGCCAACCCATTCGCGCATGCGGTAGGCGCGCTTGACAAAGGCATCGATGCGCGCGGGCGGTTCGTGCGCGCGCCACGTGCCGGCCGGTCCCGTCTTAAAGGCGGTATAGCCGTACTTGAGCAGCTCATCTAAGCGTTCGCGCGATGCCTGCAGCGCCTCGTCGCTATCGCCGCGAATGCCCCAGTGCGCGTAAACGCGCACGCGGTCGCGCACCGCACCACCGCCCAGCAGCTTGTAAACGGGCACGCCGTAGTGCTTGCCAGCGATATCCCAAAGGGCCTGATCAATGCCGGACAGCGCCGACATAACGACGCTGCCGCCGCGAAAAAACGACGATCGATAAATGTGCTGCCAGTGGTGTTCAATGCGCAGCGGATCCTTGCCAACCAGATAGTCGGCCATCTCGTCGACGGCAGCGCAGGTGCTGCGCGGCCGTCCTTCCAACGTCGACTCGCCCCAACCGACAAGCCCCGTATCCGTTGTAATCTTGACCAGACGCATGCGATTGCGCGGAAAAAACTGCTCGACCTTAGCCACCTTCATCAGACATTCTCCCGTTGCGGTATTGTGCCGTTGGGCTCAGTGCGATTCGCGCTTGACGACCGATCCCGATTTGCCAACTAAAAAGTCGAAATCCACTCCTCTATCTGCCTGCAGCACGTGCCCTGTATACAGGCTGACGTAGCCGCGCGAATCGTGTGCCTGCGGCGCCTGCCATTGGGCGCGCCGGCGCTCTATTTCTTCGTCGCTCACGTCCAAGTGCAGTCGGCGCGCTTCGACGTCGAGCTCAATAATATCGCCCTCTTGCACCAGCGCCAAGCAGCCGCCCACGGCGGCCTCGGGCGCCACGTGCAGCACAACCGTGCCAAAGGCGGTGCCCGACATGCGCCCATCGGATATGCGCACCATATCGCGAACGCCCTTTTCTAGCAGTTTCTGGGGCAAACCCATATTGCCTACTTCGGCCATGCCCGGATAGCCGACCGGGCCGACATTTTTCAGCACCATGACGCAGTGTTGGTCAATGTCGAGTTCGGGATCGTCAATTCGCTCGTGGTATGCTTCAATCGTCTCAAATACGACCGCGCGACCGCGAAACTTCATCAACTCGGGCGATGCGGCTGACGGCTTGATAATCGCTCCGCTCGGACACAGGTTGCCGCGCAGCACGGCGATACCCGCTTCTTCAATCAGCGGTGCGTCGATGGCGCGAATGACATCGCGGTTATAGCAAGGTGCATCGGCGTTGTTAGCGCCAATGCTCTGTCCATTTACCGTCGGCGCATCCCAGTGTAGGTGGCCCCTCAGTTCGCGAATAACGGCCGGCACACCGCCGGCGTAGTAAAAATCCTCCATCAAATACTGACCCGAGGGCATCAGGTTGACCAGCAGCGGCATGCGGCTGCCCAGCGCGTCGAAATCCTCCAGCGCCAGATCGACGCCAACGCGCCCGGCGATGGCCAGCAGATGCACGATAAAGTTGGTAGATCCTCCAATCGCCGCATTGACTTTAATCGCGTTTTCAAAGGCTTCGCGCGTGAGAATTTGATATATATCAAGACCCTCTTTGGCCATCTCGACTATGCGCCGTCCCGACATATGCGCCAAGACTTTGCGGCGCGAGTCGGGCGCCGGTATGGCGGCGGCCCCCGGCAGCGTCATGCCGAGCGATTCGGCCATGCTGGCCATGGTCGAGGCCGTGCCCATCGTCATGCAGTGGCCAGCGCTGCGCGTCATGCTCGCTTCGGCGAGTCCGTATTCTTCGCGCGTCATCTGCCCGGCGCGAAACTCGTCGGTAAACTTCCACACGTCCGTTCCCGAACCGATATCCATCCCCTGGTACTTGCCGTTGAGCATGGGACCACCCGGCACGACGATCGTCGGCAGCCCGACGCTGGCCGCCCCCATCAGCAGCGCTGGCGTCGTTTTGTCACAGCCGGTTAGCAGGACGACGCCGTCGAGCGGATTGGCGCGCAGCGATTCCTCTACGTCCATGCTGGCCAGATTGCGAAAGAGCATGGTCGTGGGCCGCATCAGCGGCTCGCCCAGCGAGGTAACGGGAAACTCGACGGGGAACCCGCCGGCCTCGTAAATGCCGATGCGCACCGATTCGGCAATGTCGCGAAAGTGCGCGTTGCACGGCGTTAGTTCCGACCACGTATTGCAAATGCCAATGACGGGACGGCCGTCAAACACGTGGTCGGGAATACCGCGCTTCATCCAACTGCGGTGTATAAAGCCGCTCTGATCCGAGCGGCCAAACCAGTCTTCGCTCCTTAACTTGGCCATAGTGCTGTCTCCCGTTTTTAAATCCAGATGCCGCTGCGACCCTGTCGGCCGCGCTACGGCGCCGAATATAGTACGCTACCCCATTGACGCCATCAAGCGGGCTTTCTCTTGCCGGACTGCACCGACTCCATTATACTAGTTGATCCCACCCCTCTCCTTGCAACTCATTATACGACATGGACTTCAAATCAATTGGGGTACTGGGCGCCGGCGCGATGGGCAGCGGTATTGCCCAGCTGCTCGTGCAGCGCGGCTACGCCGTCTATCTGTGCGATGTCGATGCACAGGCGCTCGAACGCGGCGCGGCCGCCATTCGCCGGCGGCTCGATGGACAGGTGCAACAGAACGGGCTATCGGCCTCTCAGCGCGACGCCGCCTGTAGCGCGCTGCAAACGACCACCCAACTGGAGGTGGCCTGCGCCGTCGATTTGCTTATCGAAGCCGTGCCCGAACGGCTCGATGCCAAAAGGGCCGCATTTGCCCAACTCGACCGGGCCGCTCCTCCGAATACCATTCTGGCTAGCAATACCTCGGGGCTGGACATAGACCAGCTAGCGGCCGCGACCCAGCGCGCCGACCGCGTTATCGGCCTGCACTTTTTTAACCCACCACCGCGCATGCCACTGGTGGAAATTGCGCGCGGGCGCTCGACCAGCGATGCGACCTTCGACGCCATTTATGCGCTCGCTCAACGCCTGGACAAGACGCCCATCGCCGTAGCCAATTCACCGGGATTTGCCGTCAACCGCATCCTCTTTCCCATGATTAACGAGGCGATCTACGCGCTGGCAGAGGGCGTGGCCAGCGCCGCGGACATCGATCGCGCCATGCAGTTGGGCGCTAGCCATCCGCTGGGACCGCTCGCCCTAGCCGATTTCGTCGGCTTGGATGTAACGCTCGATATCCTCGACTCCTTTGAGCGCGAATTTGGCAACCCCAAGTACAGGGCGTGTTCTATGCTGCGCGAAAAAGTGGCGCGCGGAGAATTGGGTCGCAAAACGGGCCGTGGCTTTTTTTCCTACTCTTAACCGCCGGCGTGCTCATTTAGCACACCTGTGCGCCATGGGGCTGATTCTATTCCAGGCCTGCGCGTCTGTGCGCCCGGCGCCGCGCTACACCCACGCGAGTTCATCCTCCATCGTGCGCGAATTGGAGGCGCGCCAGCGCGGCGGAAACCAGCGCCTGCGCCACGTAGTGAATAGCTATATCGGCGTGCCGTATAAATGGGGTGGCACGACGCGCAGCGGCATGGACTGCTCGGCCTTTACCCGTGCAGCCTACCGAGAAACCTACGGTATTGAACTGCCGCGCACCTCCAAGCAGATGTACCAACTGGGCCAATTCGTGTCGCGCCGCCAAGACCTGCACTCCGGCGATCTGGTCTTCTTCAAAGACACCTATTCGGGTGCCGGCATATCGCACGTCGGCGTCTACTTAGGCGACGGCCAGTTTGCCCACGCCAGTTCGAGCCGGGGCGTCACCATTACGCCGCTCAGCAATCCCTATTTCAACAAACGCTACGCCGGCGGACGCCGCATTGAGCGCTGAGCGCCGGCGCCTTGCCGTTCCGTGGCTGCTGGCCGCAGGCATCGAAGCAGCGCTGCTCTACATCGTCTCCTTGGGCGATCTGCGCCAGAGCGTGCAGCCGTTTTGGGCCGGTGTCTTCGTCGCCTTTGTGCTCTATACCTGTGCCGCGCTGTGGACGCTGCGCAAGCCCCATGGATCCACGCGAACCATTCTAATCTGTGCGCTGCTGTTCCGCCTGACCATGTGGCACAGTCCCGCTAGCCTGTCCGACGATATCTATCGCTACGTGTGGGACGGACGCGTGCAGCTGGCTGGCATCAACCCCTATCGCTACGCGCCAGACGCAGCAGAACTAGAGCCGCTGCGCGACGCGCTGCACGCCGAAATCAACCACCCGCAAATCCCGACGATTTATCCCCCGCTGGCGCAGCTATTCTTCGCCATGGTCGCTGCGGTGCGCGAAAGTCCGAGCGCCATCAAGCTCGCCCTCACCGCCTTGGATGTGGGCCTCTGTCTCCTCATAGCGGGCCTGCTGACAGTGCGCAATATGGACCCGCGCCGCGTCGTGCTCTACGCCTGGCATCCACTGCCGCTGGTGGAAATTGCCGGCAGTGGCCACATTGACATCCTCGGCATATTCTTTGTCATGGCCGCGCTCTATGCACTCTTCACAGCGCGCAGCGCAATGGCGGCAGCGAGTTTGGCCGCTGCCGCACTGGCCAAACTCGTGCCCGCTTTGCTCTTGCCCATTTTTTGGCTGCATACGGGCCCTCACGAGCCTCGGCGCCTGCGCAATCTGTGGGGGCTGCGCGGTCGCGCTCCACTATGGGCTTTCCCCCTGTGCATGCTTGTGGGCTTCGCGCCGTATGCCGAACTGGGCGGCGATCTATTCACCGGATTGAGCACTTATCTGGGCCACTGGCATTTCAACGATTTCGCTTATTCCGCCATCCGCAGCGCGCTCGCGCCCGTAGATCCGACAGCCGCCACACATGCTCGCTGGCTGTGTGCCCTGCTGCTGGGCATCGCCCTCATACAGACCCTGCGCCAAACGACCGATCCACTGCGCGCAGCCTACTGGTCTCTCGGCGCCTACGCGCTGCTGTCTCCCACTCTGCACCCCTGGTATTTGCTATGGATTCTGCCCTTTATGCCCTTTTTCCCGAGCGCCGCTTGGACGCTCCTGGCGGGTCTTGTCTTTCTCGCTTACGAAGTGCTCATCGACTACAGCCTAAGTGGAATTTGGCTTGAGAAATCGTGGGTTCGATGGGCGCAGTATACGCCCTTTTATGCACTGCTGGCTTTGGAGCTCTTTGTCCACCGGCACAACCGCATCAAAAGCGCATAGCCCACGGCGTCGATTCGCCCTTCGACGTACCAATACCACTGCCGCAGAGATCTCACCCATTTTCTGGGAATGAATATCGCTCTGCATATGTCCAAAAATTAGAGTGAATTTTCCCCGCGCCAAAGCATCCTAGGTGATATTGGTTCACTTACTGCGTATATTCATATGCCAACCTCTTTACCACGGGAAAGCCATGGTGAGATATCGCAGCGCAGTTGCGCTCCTAGCGGCGACCGTTCTCTGCTCGGGCTGTCTTGAACTAGTTCGACGCCCCAGCGGGAGCGAACGCCAACGCACCACGCCCGATCGGGCGGCTCCAACCGCAAGCCAAGAGGTTGGGACCGCGGGAAACCCCGCGCCCACCCCAGCAGTTGGAATAGAGCGCGCAGCAGCCCCTGCGGCATACGCAGAGCGCAGCAGCCGCCAGCGCCGCAGCGTTAAGCGGGTCAATGAATACGCGCTCTGGTGCATAGAAAACGATATGTGGAACGAAGCGCGCTCGCACATGGAGCGCGCACTGGACCAAGACAGCCTTTCAGCCAGCCTGCACAACAACTTGGGCATAGTATACGAGCGCCTCGGGCAGACCGATAAGGCAAGCACATTTTACCAGCGCGCCCTGCAGCTCAACCCCGGCGAGAAAGCCTATCAAATCAACTTGCAGGAGCTACAGGAACGCCAACAGGCCCTAGCGGACACATCGGAAGCATTCGACCTATTTCGCCCAAACGGGCGCGACGGGCGCCGCGTACGACCCGGCGACGGGGGTGGCAATATGCCCCCTGCTTTCACAGGAGAGTGAGAAGGTGCGGCAAAACTCCACAAAAAAGCGTTTTCGCCGAGCTTGGCTCGTCGTGGCCGCACTGCTGATCGCCTCAGGTGTCCGCGACACATGCGCCCAAGACATTTTGACCATGCAACTGCAGCAAGGCTTCGGTAAAAACAAGGTTCGCTACAAGGACTTCCAGTGGGAGATCCTCGAGAGCGAGCACCTCGAACTGCACTTTGAAGCCGAGTTCCACGAACTGGCCGTGCGCGCCGTAGACTACCTCGAAGAAGCCTACGACCACATCAGTGCAATCATGCACCACGAGCTCTCGCACCGCCCACCCATTGTTATCTATCAGTCCCAGTACGAATTTCAGCAGACCAATATCATCCACGAGTTTCTGCCGCCCGGCGTCGCCGGCTTTGCCGAGCCGCTGCGCTACCGCATGGTCATTCCCTTTGACGGCGACCTCGACGAATTTCGCAACGTGTTAGTGCACGAGCTGGCACATATTTTCCAATACGACATCATCTATAAGGGACCGATCAAGCGCATCACTAACCCGCTGTCGTCTCCACCGACGTGGATTATGGAAGGGCTGGCCGAATACGCGACACCCGGGCGCAATACCATAGACGAGATGGTACTGCGCGATGCGGTCCTAACCGACGGCCTAGTCCCCATAGAGGCGATGGATGCGGCTTGGGGCATGGGCAACGTCTTTCTGGCCTACAAACAGAGCCACTCCATAATGGAGTACATCGCCGCCAATTACGGCCCGGAAAAAGTCAGCCGTATCCTGCGGCTGTGGGACAGCCAAAAGGATACAGACAAGCTGCTCGAGCGACTTATCGATATGGATATGAAAGAGCTCGACGAACGCTGGTCTGCGCATATGCGCAAGCACTACTGGCCGCTGCTGCAGACGCGCGATTACGCATCGGAAATCGCCGATAAGATCGGCGGAGACGACGACGTGTACCAGATGTTTGCCAGCCCGCGCTGGTCGCTCAGCGGCGATATGCTCGCCGTGCTTTCCTCCGACGGTATCGAAGAGCACGTCGACATTATACGCCTCGAGGACGCATCCCTCGTCGAGCGCATTACGCGCAGCATGCGCGCGTCGCGCTTCGATCACCTCACCGCTGGGGGCGGCACAATCGCCTGGGCACCCGATGGCCACACCATTGCCTTTGTCGCCAAAGACGGCGCGCGCGACCGCATTCTCCTGTGGGATCTATACGACAAAGACATCGTCAAGACGCTGCGCGTCGACAATATAGAGACCATCGAATCAATCCATTGGGCGCCCGACAGTCGTCGCCTAGCTCTGATAGGAACCGGCTACGGACAGAGCGACCTATACGTGCTCGACGTCTACGATGAAACTCTTCAGCAGCTGACGGGATCGCCTCAGCGCGAAGACCACCCGGTTTTTTCACCCGACGGCAGCAAAATCGCCTACAGCAGCAAGTACAACAATCAGTTCGATATTAGGATCTATGACATGGCGACGGGCGAAGCGCACACGGCCATTGCCAGTCCGAACGACGACCTGTGGCCGCAGTGGCTTCCCGAAGGCAACAAGCTGCTCTTTGTATCAACGCGCGACACGATAAACGACCTCTTTGTATATCACCTCGACGAGGGGCGCGAATATCGGCTAACGCGCACGCTCAGCGGCATTTCTAACCCAGCGCTGTCGCCCGACGGACGCCAGGTCGTTTTCAGCACCTATTTCAAAGGCCGCAGCGAACTGTATCTGATGGATATGCCCGACATGCCATCCATCAAGCGCAGAGATGCCGAACTACTAGCGCGCATTGGCCAGGTGCAGCCCACTGCACCCGATTCGACGCTGGCCGACAGCGGCACAGCGGACATCGCATTCAACCTATCTGACGATACCAGCCGTGTGCGGCCTGCTGCACGCCCGATCGCTCCTCTAACCGACCAAGGGGGGCAGCCCGATCTGCGCAGCGCGGCGCCGCTGGAAGACACCCGCATCTCCAGCGCCGTGCTGCTGGCCAACGCGTCTGGCGCGAATGCACCCGACGCGCCGCCCGCCCCGTCGGTCGAGGTACCGGCTCCGACGGAACAGGACGACGAGAGCATTAGCGACGGCGGCGTAGAGCGCAAACTCTATACGCCCAAGCTGGAATTTGACGGTATTTCTGTGCAGATGGGCTATTTTGACGGATTCTTTTCCTCCATCGCCCAGTTGAGCATGAGCGACCTGCTCGGCAATCACGGCCTATCGCTGGCGACAGACTACGTCGCGTCACAAGAAGTCAACAACGATTTCAACTTTGCCATTAGCTACGAATACTACGGCAAACGACCAACCTATCGCGCATCGATCTTCAACTGGAACCAGTACTACAACAACAGCAGGACGTTTATCTACCGGGGCCTGCTCGTATCGGGCATCAGCAAAGTACAGCAGCGCGGCATGCTGGCCGATGCCAGCTATCCCCTCGATCTCTATCGCCGCCTGGAACTCAGCTACACGTACGTAGGAGAGCAGGAAGTGTTGGTATGGCCCATAGAGGAAGTGGGCGCCAGCACCAGCACGCACCTATTCAAGTCGGCCTTCGTGCACGACTCCATCAACTATGGCTTGCTCGGTCCCACGGCGGGCAAGCGCTATTTTCTCTCCGTTGGGCGCACGCTGGACGTTGGCGGCTCGACCCGCTCGTTCTCCCATCTCGAACTCGACTACCGCACCTACCTGCGCCTAGGGCGTTGGTCGGTATTGGGCCTGCGCGCCTACGGCGTCGGCTCGCTGGGCAGCGACGCGCTGTCTTACAACCTCGGCGGTCCAACGTGGTTCCTGCCCTTCTACACCGGATTTAACCTCAATACCGGCCCCCTGCGCGGCTACGATTTCTCCGAATTTTCCGGCAGCCGCGTCGCTTTAGCCAACGTCGAACTACGCGTGCCCTTCGTGCGCGGCATTCTCTTTGGGTGGCCTACGACCTTCTTGGTGCCCGCCATTGACGGCAGCATCTTTTTCGACATCGGCACTGCGTGGAACAAGGGCGACACGCTGGATCCGTGGCCGCTCTTCAATCCCGACACCGACCCAGTTCAGCTGCAGCGCGAAGACGAACGGCGCATGGAAGCGGGCCTGTCAATGCGCAGCCCGCTGCGCGCCAGCGTCGGCTTCGGCCTATTGGTTTACTTCATGTTGCCCATCAACCTCGAGTTTGCCAAGCAAACGGACCTACAGGGGCACTACTCCGACTACAAATTTCACCTGAGCTTTGGTAAGAGCTTTTGAACTATGCGCTCGCAATCAGCCTGAGCCTGCTGCTAGCCGGCTGCGCTCATAATAGCCGCTTTGAACGCGTGGAATTTCGCGCCCCATCGCAGCCGGACGCCGCTCTGAAGCCCTTTTTAGAGGACGTCGATCGCATGGGCGTTATTTGCGTGACCAATATCGAGCCGTCGCGCGAAATCGACGTAGAAAAGGTCATGGCCCTGCTTTCCAATGCCACGGTGCGCGGCCTGAGCAGACTCCCCGATATGACCATCGTACCCCAGGATGAAATCACTTGGAAATTAAAGGACGTGCACTTTGATTCGACCAGCGTATACGCAGACTCCGTGCGCGCGGCTCTGCGCGACACGCTGTCACTAGACGCCATCGTCTTTGTCGAACTGCGCCATCTACAGGCGCGGGTGATGCCCGTGATGCCCACGGCCTACGGCATGAGTCCCAGTCCCAGCGTCGACATGAGCGTCGACTTGCAGGTCAGTCTGCTCAATATCCATACGGGACAGGCGTGGAAACAGGGCGGTCAGGAACGCAACTTTGAGCCCGTGCGACTGCAGTTAATGGGGGCCAACAATCAGAGCGAACGCCAGCTGCTCATGGCCTTGGGCAAACCCATGCAGCGTTTTTTATCGCGCATAGCGCCGGCTCCACGACCCCAAATGCGCCATTTTGAAACGGATGGAAACTAACGTAAATAGACGCAAAAAAGGGGCGGCGATCCACTTGGATCGCCGCCCCTTTTTATTTTGTTCCCAACGGCTTTAACGCCGCCGCTTTTTCGGGGTTGCGCTCTCTTTGCCGCTAGTCGTCTTGGACGCCGGTGCCGACGTGCTCACAGCGCTGGGACGCGAAGGCGATGAAGAAGGTGCCGATGGCGTCGCAATCGAACTCGTGCTGCGCGGCGTCGGATCGGGACGGCGCATTTGCGGAGCCGCGCGCCGTATCCACACGTCCTCTTTGTCGCGCATCTGCTCACGCGCGCGCGCTTGGTCAACCGAAGAGGGCACGCCATTCTGAATATCGGCCAGCGAAGCGCGGATGTCGTCGAGCTCGCGCGTGCTGACCAGCTCATAGCCGGGTGGAACGTAAAAGCCGCGACTGTCCGTATAGTAGGGGTCGTAGCCATAGCTGTGCGGACCATATCCGTAGTGGCCATAGGACGAATACGCCCCGTAAGGCACTGGATACGCGCCATAGCTGCCAGCGCCGTAGTAGCCGCCCCGCAGCGGATAGCCCGCGCCGTAGGCTCCATAGCTGCCCGGCACACCCGGATAGCGATAGAAATCGTCTTCGGCAGCGGCATCGCGCTCTGCGGATCGATCGTGCTGGCCATCGCGGTCCGCACGCTCGTACTCGTGTTCGTGCAGCGTACTCACGGCATACGGATCGGACAGGACGGTATAGCAGCCGCTCAGTGCGACGCTGCTACAGCAGGCAAAAGCCAGGGCTTGTAGTTTTTTGAAGTTCATACAATCACCACCTGATCAAGAGGCGCAGCGCATACGAGCCGTCTTCCTCCATAATATACTCAGCAACGGAGGCGAGACCAAATTGTGCCCGAGACGGACTCGGTCGTCTGGAGTTAAAAGCGATAGGCCAAGCCGACAAAGAGGCGCGTGATCACATCTTCTTCGCGCAGCGCGTTGGTGCGCCCATCCACGGCGACCTCTTCTACCTGTTCAAATCGACCGCGCACCCAAGCTAGGTCGAACTGGACGACTTCGTCTACCAGCAGACCAGCGCCTAGGGTGAAAAACTGCCGATCTTCCACGATGCGAATCGGCGGATCGCCGCTAAAGGGATCGGGGTTGCGCGGACCGACAAAGGGCAGCGGGTCCGTATAGAAACCGGCGCGCAGGTCTAACGCAATGACCGGCACCTGCCATTCCGCACCGACGTGATAGCGCACCACATCGCGGTACTGGCGCTCAAACGAGGTATCGGCGCGCAGTTGCCCATCGTCGCCGCCCTCGTATTCGCTCTGCGACCACTCGGCAAGGTGGACGCCCGCCGCCAATAGCACGCCCGGAATCGGCACGTAAGAGCCGCCGAGCGAAAATTCCAGCGGCAGGGTGATTTCGTAGCGCCCGCGTATCTCTTCGCTATCCGACCGAATCGTCGACCCGTCGTCGTAATCAATGCGGTTATAGCCATCGGGACTGCCGCGAAAAACATAGCGCACTTCCTGGCCGAGTCCCGAAGTAATCGAAGCGCCCAAGCGCAGGCGGGGCCGCTCGCGCGGAACGCGCACCATGGCGCCCAATTTGGCATACCACGAGCTCCTGTAATCGTCGGAGAATGTATCGGAGGCTAAAAAGCGCCGTTCCCCGTAGAGATCCTGGCGATCCTCCCACGAGAAATCGTTGCTCGCTTCGTCCTCGCCGCCGGTAACGCCCAGCGTCAAACCCAACGACAGCGAGGAAGAAACGTCAATAGCGACAGCCAGCGAAGAGAGCGCCAACTCGCCTTCGTGTTGGAATAGATGGTCGACATACAGGCTGTCTACCGCATCCACACCCGTCTGGCGCAGGCTCCAATCGAAGTCCTTTAGGCGACTAAACCCTATGGCAAATACCAGGCTCCCCTGATACACGGGGTAGGGGTAGACAAAACCCAGCGAACCAAAGCGCGTGTTGCTCAACTGACTGCTGGCCAGGGTCCCGTTGAAGGCGGATTCTGCGTCTCGGCTGTTGCGCAAAAAGCCGACGCGCACTTCGCGCTGGCGCATCTGAGCTAGGCCCGCCGGATTCCAGTACACGGCGGTAAAATCGTCGGCCACGCCGGCAAAAGCACCGCCCATACCCATGGCGCGCACGCCGACGCCGGCAAAGTTATCAATCGCCCGCTCCTCCTGCGGCCAGGCGGTGCTACCCAGCAAAAAGAGGCACAGCAGCCAGTAAAATCGCATCAGAATTCCTCGGTGTAGACAACGGCTAATTCGCGGCTGGGCTCGGTCGCGTCCATACCGCGCTGCAGCATGTTCTTAAAAAAGATCGACAGCTTTAGCTGCGGTGCCACGGTCCAGCGAGCGCCGACATTTAAATAGCCCACATCGTCACTGCCATCATTGAGCGCCAGCTCGTACTCCCCGAGCAGCGATACATCTTCGTTGATGCTTTTGTCGGCACCAACCCATCCGCTGACGCCCTCACCACCCGCCTCTTCGCGACTTCTATTAGCCCCGGCATGAATGCCGAACTGACCCAGTGCCGAAGTATAGTTTTTGCTCAACGCCACAAATACGCCCTTCGACTTGCTCTGGTAGCGCCCTCCGCCGTAGTGGCCAAAGCCCTGCGTCTCATAGCCCAGAACCAGCGCTGGCCACACGGCACTTTCCTCTATGAAGCGATAGCGCGCGGCGACCTCGACGCGCGGATTCCATTCGACCGCTCCCCGACCTATAATATTGCCCCCGCCAAAGGAAAGGCCGATCGTCAGCCGTTTCAGCGCACCGGCTTGGACCTGACCGAGCACACCCCCATCGGCGAATAGCCGCAGACCAACCGCGTAGCGCCCCTTGCCAACTAGGCCTGCAGTGGGACTATCGACTAGGCGCGCTAGTTCAGCGGACTCGGCCGCTTCGGCACGGCCAAGTAGCCACGCGCTCAGCAGCGCGCACAGTGCACACCCGACTATTCTCCTGTATCTGCGCAATACGCCCTCCCTATTTTCGCAGAAACGCGGCGCTATTGCCTGTGCTCAATGGCGACGCTGCGCTCTGCATCTCCCCGATATTCCAACTGCACTTCCACCCGCCTAGGCGGCAAGAGCTGCCCGGCGCGCTCGGCCCACTCCACCAAGCAGATGCCGTCGCCGTAAAAGTATTCCTCCGCACCCAGTGCATACAGCTCATCTTCTCCGCTCAGCCGATACAGATCAAAGTGATAAATGGGCAGCGGCTGCTCAGCCCGCGTTCCGGCATATTCATTGATCAGGATAAACGTAGGGCTGGTGACGTAGTCACGCACGGCAAAGGCCTGGCATATGCCCTGTATCATGCAGGTCTTACCGCTGCCCAAGTCACCGCGAAAAGCCACCACGCTGCCCGGCCCCAGCGCCTCGCCCAAAGCGCGACCCAGCGCCTGCGTCTCGTCGGGAGAATGCGTAGAAAACGTGCCTCCTAGTACCTCCATCCTACTTGGGCTCCATGATGGCTACGGGTAAGACCATTTCCTGCATCGATATGCCGCCGTGTTGAAACGAGTCTTTGAACTGGCGCTGGTACTCATTGAAATTAGTCGGATAGACCAGATAAAAGTCTTCCTTGGCAATGATGAAGTTAGCCCCCAAGCCGGCGCTGGGCAGACCGTAGCGCTCGGGTTGCTCAATGCGCAGGGCATCGCGCTCTTCACAGCGCAGATTGCGCCCGTATTTGTAGCGCAAATTATTCGACGTATCGCGGTCGCCGTGCACCACGGTAGCGCGACTGCTCCGCACGGCGCCGTGATCGGTCGTCAACACGACGACGGCATCGGTGCGCGCAACGCCCTTGAGCGTTTCAAAGAGCGAGGAGTGGCCGAACCAAGACTGCACCAAGTCGCGAAAGGCCTGCTCGTCTGGCGCCATCTCCTTGAGCAGTTCGGACTGGGCCCGTCCGTGTACGAGCATGTCGAGAAAGTTATATACTATGGATACCAAAGGCCACTTGCGCAGCGACGTTACTTTGCGAGTCAAGTTTTGCGCCTCGCTGGTATCGAGCACTTTAACGTAGTGCGACCCCGGATTGAGTGCGGTTCCCATATCGGCGATCTGGTCGTCGATAAACTGGTGTTCGTGGCGATTTAAACTATTCTCATTATCCTGCGCATTGCCCCACATATTGGGATATTTGGCGGCAATTTCAGCGGGGAACAAACCGCTGAATATGGCGTTGCGCGAATAGGGCGTGGCCGTCGGTAGAATCGAGTAATGGTAGGAACGCTTGATATTAAAATACTCGGCCAACTGCGGCTCCATGACCATCCAGTGATCGAGTCGCAAACAGTCGACGACGATAAAGAACACCTGGCGCCCGGCCTCGATATAGGGCATGACAAATTCGGGCACCACGTCGACCGATAGCGGCGGCGAGTCTTCTTCGTCGTCAATCCACGTCGCGTAGTGGCGCTCGACAAAGCGCGCGAACTCCTGGTTGCACTCGCGCTGCTGGTCTTCGACCATCTGCTGCAAACCCGGGTCGCCGAGTCGACCCACTTCGATATTCCATTCGCAGAGCTGGCGATAGACGTCGATCCAGGTCTTCCAGGTGGTTTCCCCGGAAAGTTGCTCGCGAATCTGCCCGGACTTCGACACGTAGTTCTGACCGGCCTGACTCTGGCGAATCTGGCGCGTATCGAGGATTCTTTTACAGGCCATAAAGATCTGGCTCGGATTGACCGGCTTGGTCAAGTAATCGTCGATGCGCCGCCCGATGGCCTCGTTCATGAGGTGTTCTTCTTCGTTTTTGGTGATCATAATCACCGGCACATTGGGATCCACTTCTTTGATGCGCTCCAACGTCGATAGTCCGTCCAGACCGGGCATCATTTCGTCGAGTAAGACGATATCGAAGGGCCGCTGGCCAATGAGTTCTATGGCGTCCTTGCCGTTGTTTACCGGCGTAACCTCATAGCCCTTGTCTCCGAGAAAACGGTGGTGTGGCCGCAGCAATTCGATTTCGTCATCGGCCCACAAAATCTGGCGTTTGTTGTCTTCCATGTGTACGCTTTCTTTGATACATCTCGTTGGGATACGGGCTCAGTAGGTAAGTTGTTCCTAAAACGGTTCGCTAAGCGCCCGCGTTCCCCGCGCTGCCCATGGGCAGCACGATTTCAAAGGTCGTTCCTTCGCCGGGCACGCTCTGTACTACGCTAATACGACCCGCGTGGTACTCCTCCACAATGCGCCGCACAAAGGCCAGCCCCAGGCCCCAACCGCGCTTTTTCGTGCTAAAGCCCGGCTCAAAGACGCGCTTTATGTTCTCTGGCTCAATACCGCGGCCGTCGTCCTGAAAGGTGATCTGCACGACGCCGTCCTCGGGTATGGTCGCCAGATTGATCTGCATTTCGCCGGTTTTTCCATCCATCGCATCGATGGCATTCTTAAATAGATTCTCGAACGCCCAACTCATCAACTCCGCGTTAAGCGGAACGACCTGGGTCTCCTCTTGGCGCTCTACGCGAATTTCGTGGCGACCAAATTGCGGTCCGCGATGCCGGAAGTACTCAATCGTATCTTCCAATACCCGGCCGACGTCGGTTGGCACCAGTTCGGGAACCGAACCGATCTGACTAAACCGCGAAGCTATCTGGTTGAGGTGGCGCATATCTTCGTCCATCTCACCGATCATCTGCTCTATGCGCTGCAGCCGTTCACCGCGCTGGTCAGGTGGTAGGGCATCGACTTCGTTTCGCATCAATTCCAACCAGCCGGCCAGTGAAGACAGCGGCGTTCCCAACTGGTGTGCTGTCTCCTTGGCCATGCCGACCCATATAGAGCGCTGCTCGCTGCGCTTTATATTGCGATAGCCGATATAGCCGACCAACAAAAAGAGAAAGAGCACGCCGATCTGTATGATGGGTGCCACCGATATCCGGTTGACCAAGTCGGAACTGCCATAGTGTATGTAGTGCTCGGAGGGAATGTAAAAAGGCAGCGGATCGCCGTTCTGAGTCATGGTATTGAGGTGCTGTTGCACCGCGATTCGCGTCGCCTCATCAAGCTGGTCCTCTGGCGGCAGTCCGCGTCCGCGCCAGGCAACGACGCGCCCCCGGCCATCGGTAATTACCGCCTGTGTGCCATCGTAATACAGGTAGCTAAAGCCCTCGGCCGGCACGGCAAAGCGCAGCGGTTGGCGACGGGCCATCTGCTCTAGCGAAAGGCGGGCCTGAATCATGGCCGCCGCCGTGGTATCCGTCTCAGCGGGTAACCCCTCGCCGCGCCATCTGAGTATATCGCCTCGAATATCGGTCAGCACGGCGCGACCCTTGTCCAGATAGAGCAGGCCGTGCGTTTCGGCGGACCAGTAAAATTTTATCGGCGCGTTTTCGGCATCCATTTTGCGCAGCAGACGGTGCAAAATCTCCCCCTGCACGCTGTCTTCTTGAGCCGCCGATTCTTGACGGCTGCGCCAAAACGCAAGCGAAGCCCAAATGCCGCTGCGCTCTTCGCTGACCATGTTGCCCAAGCCGCGCTTCTCGATGATTTCACCGCGAAAATTGGTGATAATACAGGGGAAGTCGACCTGCGGATTGTTGATGACCTGAGTGAATATGGTCATCGTCTGTTCCTGCGTCGCCAACGGAGCAAAGGAAATCAACCGCGCGTAGAGGTCGACGCGATTCTTTTCCTGTTCGCGCAGTTCGCTAGTCAGCGATTCGTTGTAGAGCAGAAAGGCGAGAATGGCCACGATACTGCCGAGAAATATATAGGCGCGAAAGATCGGGGAAATACCGAGGGAAGAGAGGGCTTCACGCGGCCAGATGCGCCAGCGTCCGGCCGCAGTCGGCGGCGCTACAGGCTGCGCACTAGTTACGACCTCGACGGGCGCACGTCCTCTACGGCGGCGGCGTTTGGACGCAGGTTCGGCGATATCTCTTTCCATCATCTCTTCCATAGGTGCGCCCGTGTAGAGTCTCTCCTTCACTCCATGTCGGGAGTCGGCCAATCCCGTATATTAATTAAGCTATCGCACTGCATTTTGTCACTCGCTTAGAAGGCGACTGCGCTGAGCTATATGCCCCTACCCACGCTCATTCACCTGCTGTTAACAACCGCCCTCCTCGCACCCATAGCAGCGCGTGGTGCAGACCACATACCCGCACCCGTGCGCGAGGCCGGCATACGCCTCGACCGCCTCGCCCTAGTCGGCAGCAGCGCGCTCGCCGTTCGCTACCTGGGATTCAGATACTTTGATCGCGCCTGGTATCAGGGACAAAAGACGGACCGCATTCGCTGGATATACGATTGGGGGGGCGACACCTATGTAAATCTAGACAAGGGCGGACACTTTATGGGCGGTGCCTTTATGGCGCAGACGCTCAGTGAGGCTTATGCCTGGACCGGATTCGGCCCGCGCACGGCCGCCGCGCTGGGAACGGCCACCAGTTGGGCAGCCCTGCTCGAGATAGAAATGCGCGATGCCCACTTTGACCAGTGGGGATTCAGCGTGCCCGATTTTCTAGCCAATACGCTGGGCGCAAGCCTGCCGCTACTGCACGCCTTTTTTCCCCGCAGCCGCGCCGTGCAGTTTAAGTTTAGCTACCATCCTTCACGCCTGTATATAGATCGGGGCGAACGCGCGGCCACAGACCGCCCTCACGTGCAGCACCTAATCGACGATTACGAGGGTATGGCGTTCTGGCTGAGCTTCCCCATCGACCCGCTGCTGCGCCGGCACGCGCAGCAAAGCCAGTCCGACTGGATTCGGCTAGCCGTTGGCTATGGCGCCACGGGCCTACACGGCAGCAATGCAAAAAGCCGCGGTCGCTTCAGGCTCTATCCGGATCGCCCGGAAGCGCAGCCGGAGCTCTTTCTGGCGCTGGACTACGACGTGCGCGCCCTGCCGGGTGACGGCCTCCTATGGCGCTATTTCAAGCGCCAGCTCAACTGGCTGCACTGGCCGGCACCTGCCGTGCGCATCTATCCCGACCTGCGATTGTACTTGCTGTTTATGTGACGGCCCGCCTATTGCAGCAGCGAGAGTAGGCGACTGATGTCGGCGTCGGCTTCTCTGGCTATATTCGTCGCCGTCTGCGAGAGAATCTGCGAGCGCGTGAGGTTGGATACCGCCCGCGCGACGTCGACGTCGCGCACGCTAGACTCGGCGTCCTGCATGCGTTCGACAATACTGGCTGTCGTTTCTGCGCTCATCTGCAGGCGATTTTGAAAAGCGGCGATGCGATTGCGCTGGTCGAGCACCTTAAGGTGCGCTTCATCCAGCAGGTCGACGGCCTTTTGCGCGCCGCCTACAACATCGATGGTAACCGGCGCTAAATTTAGCTTGGCACCCGATGCGCGCATATCTCCAAACTCTATGTGCGATACATCGTTGCCCGTTTCCGTGGGACCGGCCTGAATAGCCAGCTGGCGTTCGTTGTCCAACAGCGGCATGCCGTTGTATACCGTAAATTCCGCAATGCGATCTACTTCGTTTTTTATCTGCTGGAATTCGTTATTGGCCAAGCGGCGGTTGTCGTCATTGTAGGTCATCGAACTGGACTGCACGGCCAGCTCGCGCATGCGCCGCACCATATCGGATATCTGCGAAAGTGCACCTTCAGCCACCTGCAGCATGTGGACGCTGTGCTGCACGTTGCGACCGCCCTCTTGCAGGGCCCGCGTCTCCGCTTCAATGCCGTTGGCCAATGCCAAGTTGGCCGCGTCATCGCTCGATCGATTGACCCGATGCCCGGAAGCAATCTGCCCCATCTGGCGATTGGCATTCTCAAAATGCACGTTGAGATTGCGATGCATGCTCTGCAAATGAGCATTGTGATTTATGCGCGCTGGCATAGCTGACCTCTCCAGTGTAGAGGAAGGACTCCCCGCCTCGAAAGCAAAGGCTATACCAGCAAAGCTACTTACTGCATCTGACTATTTTTGTTGAACTTGTACTGAAACAAAAAAACCATCCCGCGCAAAGGGGATGGTTTTTTCTCATGGGTGGGAAATTTTTTTCAGTTTTCAGCCACTTCGCTGGCAAGCGCCTGTTCCGGCTTGACCGCCAGGCCCTTGTGTCCGTTGCCAGTCTTTTCGTCGTGATCCATCACGCAACTACCGTGCAAGACGGCTCCTTCAGCCACCGACAGCGCTTTGGTGTACAGGTCGCCGACGAAATGCGCCTGGCTGTCCAATCGCACCTTTTCGGCGTGCACCGTACCGCGCACGACGCCATTGATGTAGATATCCTTGCCTTCCAAATGGGCGTGCGTCTCGCCGGACTGACTGATGGTGAGCGCGCCGGAACAGCTGAGTTCGCCTTTGAACACGCCGTCAATGCGCACGCTATTGTCGACCTTCATCGTGCCCTCAAATACCGTACCACGCCCTATGATGGTGTTCAGCGTCTGGCCGCCCGCTACCGCTCCATTGTCTTTCTTACCCAACATTTCTCTATCCTGAATATCACCTATTATTGCTTCATTCCCTTTGCGCCCTGCGCAAGCGAACGCTCAATATAGGCCTGTGCTCTGAGCGATGCAACACAAATTCGCCGCTCTTAACCGTCTTTGTTGGCCTTGTTCTTTACACCGGCCTGTAGCAGCTGGCGCACCTCCGCGTGGTCAGCCAACTGCTCGTTGACTATCATCGCAGCCGTCGACACGAAATTTTCTGCCGACGAATTGGAGATAACGGGCAGGCCTGCCCGCCTGTAGCACTCCATCATATGATCCTGAATCCTAAAAATTTCCTTCATATGTGCCAGATAGCGATGCTTGGAGCGCGATGGAGCCTGTTGAGCGCGGCGCGCAAAGCGCTTTTCGTACTCTTTTTCGTCGGTTAAACCGATGCACAGCGGCGCAACAAAGGCCGTGCGCGCATAGCGCGACAGCTGGAGGAAATCCGGCAATAGGTGCACACCGTCGATCACGACGCTGATATTCTCTTCCAAGCAGCGACCGATGATGGCATCGACCCCGACGCATATCGTGCGCGCCTGTTCGCGATATCCGGCGACGACAGGGTCGTCGCTCAGCGAGGGGTCAGGCAACCGCTCCCACGCGTTATACGTCGAAGTGTGCAGCGTCGGCATGAGCTCTTTGGTCAGGGTCAGGCGCATCATCTGGCGGATGTCATCGGTAGCCACTACGCGGGCGATATCGAGCAGGTTGGCCAAAGCCACCGCCAGCGTAGTCTTGCCGGCACCGCTGGGACCGCCGATCAATATGATGAGCGGTTTCTCCGAGTCGCTCCACGCGCGCCAAACCCGATAGCGCTCGGCGTAGTCTTCACCGTGTTCTCCGCTCAGCAAATCGGCCGTCATCCGCATCAATTCGCGGTGGCCGATCTCTTCGCGCCGGAGATCGATAACCTTGTTCTCTATCTGGCTGGCAATGCCATAGGCCAAGTCGGGTGCCAAACCCGTTACTTCGAGTGAACGGGCGAGCAAACCCTTGGAAAAGGGATGCGCGCCGTTCTCTCGCACTACGGTAATCCGCGTGACCTGACGCTGCCAAAAGACGAGATCGCCCGGCGAAGCGCTGTCGGAGCGCTCGCTGATAATCTCTTCTACGAGGCGCACCATCTCTTTCTTGCGCACGTCACTCTGCTTGCCCAAGCGCTCGCGCACCGCATTGGCAATATCGCGTGCTTCTTCGTGGGCAAACCCGCGCTGAATAAGGTAGTGCACCAGCATTCCGCGCATAAAGGGAATGCGGCTCTTGCCGTCTACTATGGTCGCCATCTATAGGAACTTTCCACGTCGCCCTTCTCCAATACGCGCATTGATCCCAATATCGAGCTATTGATACCAATCGGCAAGCGCCTATGGCGATGCTGTAGCATCGCGCATCCATGCGATGACATCGCTCAGTCCATCCTGCAGCGACGTCGCCGGTATATAGCCCAAATCGCGGCGTGCACGACCTATATCGGCCAGCGAATCGCGCACGTCGCCCGAGCGCGCATCGGCAAAGTCCGCGTTGATATCCGAAGCCAGCACGCGATTGAGTGCGCCTAGCACATCCAACAGGCTCGAGCTAAATCCACTGCCGATATTGTAAATTTGCCCTTGCGCGCGCTCGACTTGGCAGGCCAGCATATTGGCCGCGACGACGTCGCGCACATAGACGAAGTCGCGCGTCTGCAGTCCGTTGCCAAAGATGACGGGCGACCGACCGTTCAACATCTGCCGCGCAAAGATCGAGATCACACCAGAATAGGGCGAAGCCGGATCTTGGCGCGGTCCGTAGACATTGAAGTAGCGCAGACAAACAGTCTGCAGTCCGTGCAGGCTGCTGTACACGCGGCAGTAGTGCTCGCCGGCCAGTTTCGAAATGGCATAGGGCGATTCGGGCGTCGGCACCATATCTTCGCGCTTGGGCACGCGCGGATCGTTGCCATAAGCGGCGGCCGAAGCGGCAAAGACGAAGCGGCGCACGCCCGCCTTGCGCGCTGCCTCGAGCAGGCGCAGCGTGCCCACGGCGTTGGTCTGTTGTTCCAACAGCGGCTGCTCGACGGAGGTCTGCACCGATGCTACAGCGGCGTGATGCAGTATGCAGTCTATGTCCTTGACGCCGCACTGCAGCGCGTCTTCATCGCATAGATCCGCCTCGATAAAATCAATATCGGCGGCAATATCGGCCAGATTTTCGCGCCTTCCAGAGGACAGATTGTCCAGCACGCGCACGGCATTGCCGTCCTGCAAGAGCCTTCTGCACAAATGAGACCCAATAAATCCGCTGCCGCCCGTGACCAGGAAATGCTCCATCTACCAACCTCCCGCATCTTGTTCTGCGCGTTGTATATCGGCCGCTGAATATAATTTATCGCCGCAGGTCACTCAACGATTGCACGAGAAAAAAAGGGCGTATATGCCTAAAAATAAACGTATTATGCGTTTGACATTTTTCTTGCATACCGTTACAATTGGGACAGCTCACACGAGGCGGTGTGGGGGGCCATGGCGCGCAAGTGCTGTGGCCTTTTGTCGTACATAGCCCGCTGTAGGCAGCGCATTTTACCCGTCCGATGCCGTGGGTTATATTGTGCAGCGCTACGGCCCTCAGGTGCGACAGCGCCTGCTACCACAATAGAAATGAGTCGATGCATGTCGGGCACATTCATGGCGGCAGACCGCATTCCCGATCCCTGCAACTTGGTCATTTTTGGCGCGTCAGGCGATCTGACCCGGCGCAAACTAGTACCGGCCATCTGGCATCTGGCGCAGCAGGGACGCCTGCCCGATTCCTTCGCCCTGATCGGCATTGCGCGCCGCCCCATGGACGACGACGGTTTCCGCCAACACGTGCGCGAGGCCCTCGGCGAATTTGTCGACCAGCTCGACGCCCTTCTTCTAGAAGACTTTCTCACCAGACTGTACTACGTGCGCGGCGAACCGGACGACCCAACCACGTACACGACCCTGCGCCAGCGTTTGGAGACGCTCGACCGCGAGCGCGGCACGGGCGGCAATCGCTGTTTCTACTGCTCCGTGCCCCCACAAGTTTACCTCTCCATCGTCGAACAGCTCGGCGCATCTGGACTCAACCGCGAACAGGTCGACGGCCAGGGCTGGGCGCGCATCATCGTCGAAAAGCCGTTCGGCCACGACTACGAATCGGCCCGCCAGCTCAACGAAGCCCTGCACGGCGTGTTCAAGGAACACCAGATTTACCGCATCGACCACTATTTGGGCAAGGAGACCGTGCAAAACCTGCTCGTCTTTCGCCTAGCCAACTCCATTTTTGAGCCGCTGTGGAACCGTCGCTACGTCGACCACGTGCAGATCACCGCCGCCGAGAGCGTCGGCGTCGAGCACCGCGCTGGATATTACGATACGTCGGGCGCCTTGCGCGACATGATACAAAACCATCTGCTGCAAATTCTCTGCGTCGTCGCCATGGAACCGCCCTCGACCTTTGATGCGGAAAGCGTGCGCCTAGAAAAACTCAAAGTGCTCAAATCCATTCGCCCCATTCGCATTGGCGAGGTAGACCGCTACGCGGTGCGCGCCCAATACGCCGACGGCCATGCTGGCTCTGAGCAAGTTCAGGGCTACTTGCAGGAACAGGACGTGCCGCCCGATTCGCGCACCGAGACCTTTGCCGCGCTGCGCTTCACCATAGATAACTGGCGCTGGCAGGGCGTACCGTTCTACGTGCGCACCGGCAAGCGCCTGCCCAAGCGCGCCAGTGCGATCACCCTGCAATTTCACCGTCCCCCGCATCAGATTTTCCAGCAGGACGCCGACCTGCCACCAAGCACGCTGACCATACGCATCCAGCCCGAAGAGGGCATCTCGCTTTCCTTTAACGGCAAGATACCCGGCCCCGACGTGCGATTGGGCAACGTGAAAATGGACTTTTCCTACGCCGATGCCTTTGGCGGGCGCACGCCCGATGCCTACGAGACGCTGCTGTTAGACTGCCTTCAGGGCGACGCCACGCTCTACGCCGACAGCGACTGGATCGAAAAGTCGTGGGAATTGCTCATGCCCCTCTTGGAAGCCTGGCACGCGACCTTCTCGGGGCGCGTGCCCTCCTATCCGGCAGGCACCTGGGGCCCCAAAGAAGCCAATGGACTAATGGACGAGGAATGGAGAAAATGGGCGGAACTGTAATTCTGGCCGGCGACGTAGGCGGCACGAAGACCTACCTAGCTGCTTACCAGCCGCAGGACAGCGGCTTTGAACCCCTGTTTGAAACGCGCTACACCACGCGCGACTACGCCGATACCAGCGCCCTGCTCGCCGCGTTTATCGAAGAGAGCGGACACGCACCCCAGCGCATTGTGCTCGGCGTGCCCGGCCCGGTGCGCCAGCTGCCGGTGCGCGCCGTCAATCTGCCGTGGATGAT
>JAYOYH010000014.1:55679-102263 GCA_038153405.1 Gemmatimonadota bacterium
TGCCCGGCCCGGTGCGCCAGCTGCCGGTGCGCGCCGTCAATCTGCCGTGGATGATCGATCCCGCGCACATCAAGAGCCGCTTGGGCATCGAAGAAGTGCACCTGCTCAACGATTTGCAGGCCACCTCATACGGCACGCGCGCACTGCGCGAAGACGATCTCTACACGCTCAACGCAGGAGTGCCCGACGCCGAGGGCAACGTCGCTGTCATTGCCGCCGGCACGGGTCTGGGCGAGGGCGGTCTAGTGTGGACTGGCGAACGCCACGTGTCGATTGCCTCAGAGGGCGGGCACTCTACCTTTTCGCCCGGCAGCGATTTAGAAGTCGACCTTGCACGCTACCTAAGCCAACAGTTCGACCACGTCAGCTGGGAGCGCATCGTTTCCGGGCCCGGGCTTGCATCGATATACGATTTTCTGCGCGATCGCCAGCCCGAGCGCGAAAGCGCGTGGCTGCGCGAAGCCCTAGCCGAAGGAGACCGCTCCAACGCCATCGCCAACGCAGCGCTAGAAGAGCGGTGCGCATTGGCCGGTGAGGCCATGGACTTCTTCGTATACCTCTACGGCTGCGAGGCCGGCAACCTGGCCCTTAAGCTCATGTCCACGGGTGGACTTTTTGTCGGCGGTGGCATCGCCCCCAAGATCCTCACGCGGCTGCAGCAGAGCCGCTTTATGGAGGGTTTTTTCCACAAGGGCCGCATGCGACAGGCGCTCGAATCCGTCCCCGTCCACGTCGTGCTCAACGACAAAACGGCGCTGCTCGGTGCGGCCTATTGGGGTTCACTGCACCCCGAGTCTTAGCGCGGCGCGGCCTCGGCAAGCGCTACGGACTGGGCGGCAGGGCACGCAGCAGCGTGCACCGACCCTGCACCTGTGCGCGCTCTACAGCGGCCGGCACAAAGTAACGCGACCACGGGCGCAGCGGCCACTGCTGGCCGTTGATACATAGCACGCCCTCTCCTTCTAACGCGATGAGAATGGAAAAGCGCTCATCCATGGCCAACTCTACGGCGGATAGCACCTCTAGGCGCCGCAGTTCAAAGCGGTCCGTTTGTGGCGCGCTCAATAGAGCATCCTCACGCCCTCCGATCCCCTCGACCAGTGCGCGCACGCGCGGCCCAAAGCGCTCGGCAACCTGCGGCAGCGGATACGCTTCATAATCAAACAGGTCCAATACGCGATCGAGACCCAACCCCATCGTGCGCGACGACTCGGGCAGCGCGAGTCCGCCGTGTGCATACTCGCAGCGCACGACGAAATCGGTCGGTTCCTGCACTTCGACCATAAAAATACCAGGGCCAATGGCGTGCGGCAGGCCGCCTTCGACCAGCAGTACATCGCCTGGTTCCACCGGCACGCGCTCAAAACAGGCCTCCATGGCCCCCACGTCCTGTGCTTCAACTATGCGCTTCCACGCTGCTGGCGTCGGCGGATGCTGAAAGCCTAGGTAGACCCACGCAGGGCTCTGGCGCGTCTCCAATATGTACCACGCCTCCGTCTTGCCACTGTGCGCACCCAAATGCTGTCGCGCCCATGCTACGGACGGATGCGCCTGGATGTGCAGGCGCATGGCCGCATCGAGCAGCTTGACCAGCAGCTGTGGATGGGTGCCATACGCGCGCACGTGCTCGCGCCCCAGCGCCCGCTCGGGATCGCGGCCGTACACCTCTTCCATGGAGATAACGCGCCCATCGGGCGTGCGCGCCTTGCCCACGCCCTCATCGCGCATGGCCTCGCGGCCGGCATTGGCCGCACGCGTCGTCGAGCCCACCCAATCTTCGGGAAAGTGATCGTCGCCGCCGCCCAATCCTTCGATGCGATTGAGCACGGCACCACCCCGGTAGGTGCGCCAAACGCGGTTGCTCAAAATCTCAAATGCCCCATCGTATGCCATGCTCATAGTGTCACCTTGAGTTCAACGCCGTTCTTGTTTATATAAACGGCCCCGCTCATACTGCGCCGCTACGCGAAACGAGAATGCATGTCCTTCACCGACCCAGTGCACGGGCTACACTGCGTGCTCGAACAGCTCTCTATTCCCGACGCCGCAGAGCTGTTTGCACCGCACTGGGAAGACTCCATTGCCGCGCTGCCCGATGGTATCCCGCGCTTCTTGCACGTCGATGCCATACGCGAATACACCGCTTTAGCGCATCTGCCCGATGACGCCCACGCCGCGCTGTTGCACGCCGCCGAGCGCACGGCAGCGTCGCCCGCCCTGCTCCAATTTGCCTGGCACTGCCAGCGCCTGCTGGGCGAGCACTTCGATTACGAAGTGGCCAAAATCCGCCAGTGGCCAACGCTCGAGCGCGCACTCGGCGATCTGTCTGGTGCGTTTTACTTGCTGGTCGGTTTGGCAGCGATCCCGCGCATGCGCGCCGTCCACGCCCGACTCGGCATACCCGACGACATCAGCCACGCCACCTGTGGACGCCACTACCCAGAAACACTGGGCCGCTACCGCGCACACCACGACGGGCGCACAGGCGTCTTGCCCGGAGCACTCTACTGGTTGCGCAACTACGTGCTGGGCGACCTCTATCGGATTGGCCGACTCGAATATATGATTCGCCCTTTCCCCGCGCGCGTGTGCGTCTACCGCCATCGCAATACGCGCGCCGTCGTCGCGCTAGCGACGGACGGCAGTCACTTTGACGAGGATGGTCTCGCCACAGCGGCCGATGCACCGGGCGCCCGCCGGGCCGCGCTGTGGGAAGCGGACGGGGCCGTCCACGGCACCCCCATTGCCCCGGACGGCTATGCCATAGCCAATGCGTGCACACTGCCACTAGAAAACTGGCAGTGCGTTCTCGCACCAGGCGATTCCATTCTCGACGTGCACATTCCCACCGGCGGCCAGATGACGCTGGAACGCTGCCGCGACTCCATGCAGGAAGCCATGGCGTTTTTCGCGCACCACTTTCCACGGCAGTCGTTCTCGGCCTTTGCCTGTGGTTCGTGGATTCTCAACCCGCAGCTGGCACAGATCTATCGGCCCGATTCAAACATGGTTCTGTGGCAGCGTGAACTCTACCTCTACCCCATCCCCTCAGGCGACCGCTCCGGCCTTGTCTTCGTATTTGGCAAAGACGATGTCGATATAGAGACAGCTCCGCGCAATACCAGCCTGCGCCGCGCCCTGCTCGAGCACATGCGGGCAGGCGGGCGTCTTATCGGCGGCGGCATGTTCTTCCTGTGCGAGGACTTCGACCAATTCGGCACTGCAGTCTACCGTAGCCAGTGGAACGACCGAGCCGTTCCGCTCGAGCGCACGCCGTAACGCATCGGCTCCAGCTGCTAAACAAAAAGGGCGGGGATCGCTCCCAGCCCTCCGTTCTGCAACTCGAATTCCGCACAGCCTCTGGCGGACCTACCCGCCCAGCAGCTGGCGCAGGCGCGCGGCAATGAGGGAAGCCTCACCCTCTTTGAGGCACGTCGGTCCAAAGACGACGGCCCCTTCGCTGACATACGTAGGATTGGCCGCGATGCTCGGCGTCCCCTCTTCCAGCACGCGCACCAATTCGAGCGCCGATAAACCCGCCCGCTCCTCGTCAATGACTAGCCGCACCGATGGCACCTCTGCGCGCTTGCGGTCGGCAACAACCGCGATCTGCGCATGCGCAAGCGAACCGCTCTCGCGCACCAACTCTTCCATAATGCCTAACCAGCGCTGCTGGCGCTGCTGCGGATCCTCCTCGACGAAGAGACGCAGCGCAGTCAGCAAACCGACGATCTCTTCTTTGCCCACCTTGCACGGACGGCCAATGCCGTGCTGCGGTGCACCAGGCAGTTGCGTGCGGTCAATGAGTCCAGCCGGCGGACGCCACAGTTCCGGCATCACATCTAAGTCGAGATGCTGCAGCGCAGCAGCGGCGATTAAGTCGGCGCGGCCGCACAAAATACCCGAGCTCTGCGGCCCACCGATGGCCTTGCCGCCGCTAAAGGCGACCAGGTCTGCCCCCTCGGCGATAAAGCGCTTTAGGTTTTCTACAGGCGGCACCTGGCCGGCTGCATCCACGATCACGGGGATGCCGTGCGCGTGGGCCGCCGCCACGACCTCGGCGAGCGGGGGCTGCGTATGCGCATAGGAAACGTATACGACGGCTGCCGTATGCTCGTTGACCGCCGCGCCGATTTCCCACCCCTCGGCGTCGCGCACGCCGGCGCCGCTAAAGCGATCGGCAATGCCCACCTCGACCAGCTTAATCCCGACCGACCGCACGGCGTGGTCGTAGAAATTGCGATGGCTGCGCGCCATAATCACTTCGTTTTTCATGCCCGTCGTATCGGGCAGGCGATTCATCTTGCCCGGATCCAATCCCGTTACACAGGCCGCCGTACCCAGCAGCAAACCGGCTGCGGCACCACTCGTTACATAGCCCGCTTGGGCTCCGGTGTACTCGGCAATGATCTGGCTGGCGCGCGCCTGCAAATGGGCGATGTCGACGCAGTGCTGCGAAGCCGCCGCCATAGCTTCAGCCACTTCTGGGCGCATAATGCCACCGCTCAGTCGCGTCGACGGACCAACGGCATTGATGATCGTCGGCACGCCGAGGACCTCGTAGATATGGCTCATAGCTGAAATACTTTCTCGCGCACCAAATACCGCTGCGCGGCGTCGCGGTTTAGCGTAAACCCCAGTCCGGGACGATCCGGCACGCGCAGGGCTCCGTTGGCAAACTCAAAGGATTCATTGGTCAGATCGTCGTCCCACGCCATCGGCCCCACCATATCGTAGGGCTGGCTCAAATTCGGCATGCAGGCCGCCACGTGCAGGCCCAACGCCGCGCCCGGACCATAGGCCACCGTTTGCGACCAGCCCCCCATGCCTAGGCTGTGTGCCAGCTGCGACTGAGCTAGCGTAGCGGTAGCCGTGGCGGAACCGACGATGGCATAGTCCAACGCTTCGGCCTGAAAGCGCCGCACCAAGTCGGCGGCGTCGTAGACGTGGTCGGCTACCGGCAGCGCAATAGTCTGGCGCAGGCGACGCCACTCGCAAAAGGTGCCGGCCGACGCCCCCTTGGCAATGGGGCTTTCGAGGGAGTCGAGGGCATGGCCCTGCAGGCGACGCGCCAGCTCTTGAGCCACCCACACTTCTTCCAAACGCCAGCGAATGTCCGGGCGTACGACCATGTCTGGCAGCGCGCGGTGAATGGCTTCGACGCGATCGACGACGTAGCGCACGCGCGCCTCGGCCGTCGTTTCGGAGGCCGTAATGCACTTCATCTTGTAGCAGCGAAAACCCTGATTCCAGCCCCACTGCGCATCTTCAGCCGTGTTGGCTGGCGACTTATAGCCGGTGCACTGGGTGATGGGCACCCACTCGCGCACTCGACCGCCTAGCAGCTGATAGACCGGAACGCCCAGTGCCTGCGCACGCAGGTCGAGCACGGCCTGTTCAAACGAACCGGGCAGCGCAGCGGCTGGCTGCCCTAGGTTGACTTCCAGCACATTGCAACCGAGCCAGGCATTGAGCTGCTCTTCGACAACGGCATCGGACGTGAAGCGCTCGATTTGCGTCAGCCCAACCAAGCCGGCATCGGTCTCTACTTCGGCAATGCCGTGCTCGGCGCGCTGGTGCAGCGGCTGACCGTAGTGCTCATCGGACCACCACGGCTGCACATGCCGCCGCTCCGGCACGTTGACCACGCGCAGGTGAATGCGCCGAATTTTCATAGGACAGCTCCGTCTAGGCCTGCAGTTGCTCAGCCAATGGCGCGCCCATCTTCGCCGTAGAGTAGGCCGGGCGCCTTAAAGCGGTCGCAGAGAGCCCGCACCTCGTCGGCCATTGCGCGATAGGCATTTTTGCGACCTTCTAAGTCGAGCGTCTCGTCGGCGCGCACCTGCGCAACGCGATCCATCCACTCGGCCAATTGCACCATTTCGCTCGCACCAAAGCCGCGGCTGGTAATGGCCGGCGTGCCGATGCGGATACCGCTGGGGTTCATAGCCGGACGCGGATCAAAGGGAATGCGATTAAAGTTGCAGACGATGCCAGAGGCATCCAGCGCCTTGGCCATCTGCCGGCCCGTCAGCCCCTTGCTCGTCACGTCGATGAGAATGAGATGGTTGTCCGACCCACCCGAACTCAGGGCAAATCCGCGCTCGACCAGCGCCGCGGCCAGCGCGCGCGAGTTATCGACAATTTGCTGCGCGTACGCCTTGAACTCCGGCGTCATCGCCTCTTTCAGCGCCACGGCCAACCCAGCGGTCGTATGGTTGTGTGGACCGCCTTGCAGGCCGGGAAAAACGGCCTTGTCCAGCGCTTCGGCATATTCCTTCTTGCACATGATCATGCCGCCGCGCGGGCCGCGCAGCGACTTGTGCGTCGTCGTCGTCGTCACATCGACGTGCGGCACCGGAGACGGGTGCACACCGGCGGCGACCAGCCCTGATATATGGGCAATGTCGGCGACGACGATAGCCCCCACGCTCTTGCCGATGGCGGCAAAGCGCTCGAAGTCGACAACGCGCGGATAGGCCGTCGCCCCGCAAAACAGCAACCGCGGCTTGTGCTCTTTGGCCAGCGCCTCAACCTGCGCGTAGTCAATCTCACCGTCCTCTTCGCGCACGCCGTACTGCACGGACGTATAATGCATCCCCGATATGCTTACTTTATCGCCGTGCGTTAGGTGACCGCCGTGCGCCAGCGATAGGCCCATGACGACGTCGCCAGGCGAAGCCAACCCCACGTAGACGGCCTGATTAGCCGGCGATCCTGAATAGGGCTGCACATTTATATGCTCGGCGCCAAAAACCTGCTTGGCGCGCTCGATGCAAAGCATTTCCAGTTTGTCGATTTGCTGCTGCCCCTCGTAATAGCGGTCCTGAGCATATCCTTCGGAATACTTGTTGGTAAGGATCGTGCCGGTCGCCTCTAACACGGCCCGACTGGCGTAGTTTTCGGAGGGAATGAGGCGGATCTTATTGTGTTGGCGCTTGTTTTCGGCGCGAATAATAGACGCGACTTCGGGGTCGGACTCGTTTAGCGTTGCCATTGGATCGACATGCGCGGCGCTCACTGATTCCATTCTTTGCCTCTCGTTGCGATCTTTTGTTAAGTTATGCTTCAATCAAAACAAGAAACTATAGCAGAGGTTTTTCATGGGCAAGTACCTCGGCCTTGATTCCAGCACCCAGTCGCTAACTGGCCTGATTATCGACACCGATGAGTGCGCAATTACTACCGAAATTTCAATCAATTTTGACGCGCATTTTGCCGCGCGCTACGGCGTTGAAAACGGCGTAATCGAACTGAATGACGGCGCCGTGCACAGCGCACCGCTGATGTGGGCCGACGCGCTCGATCTGCTCTTTGAAACCCTGCGCACGGAGGGCGTCGAACTCGGGGAAATCGGGGCGATCGCCGGCAGCGGCCAGCAGCATGGCACGGTCTATCTGAACGCCTCGGCAGCGGGTGCGCTGGCGCAACTCGACCCACAGCGCAGCTTGGCCGACCAGCTCGAGCAGGTCTTCTCGCGCGCGACTTCGCCGATCTGGATGGATACTTCGACCGGCGCGCAGTGCGCCCAAATCGAGGCGGGCGTCGGCGGGCGTGACGCTCTGCTCGAGCTGACGGGCAACACCGCCTTTGAGCGCTTTAGCGGCCCGCAGATTCGCAAGTTTTACCAGACCGAACCCGAGGCGTACGCACAAACCCACTCCATCGGCCTCGTTTCCTCCTACGTGGCCAGCCTGCTGGCAGGCAAACTCATAGGCGTCGACCCAGGCGATGCCAGCGGCACAAATATGATGGATATACGCAGCCGCCAGTGGAGCACAACCGCGCTCGACGCGACGGCGCCCGAACTACACAACAAGCTGTTTCCCGTCATCCCGTCGGACGCGTTTGCCGGTGCGATCAGCCCGTATTTTTCCGCGCGTTACGGCTTTGCGCCAACCTGTGCCATACTTCCCTTTTCCGGCGACAACCCCTGCAGCGCCATCGGTCTAGGCCTCATCGAGCCAGGCAAAGTCGCCCTGAGTCTAGGCACTTCGGACACGCTCTTCGCCTGCATGGACCAACCGCGCGTATCGCGCAGCGGCGAGGGTTGCGTATTCGCCCTACCCGACGGCAGCAATTATATGGCACTGGTCTGCTTTCTCAACGGAAGCCTGGCGCGCGAAGCGGTGCGCGATGAATACGGACTGGACTGGGACGGCTTTACCGCCGCCCTGCGCCAGACCCAGCCGGGCAACGGCGGCGCCCTTATGCTGCCCTACTTTGATCCGGAAATCGTGCCCAAGGTTGCCGAACCCAAGGTCGTGCGCCACCGCCTCGACCGCGCCGACGTCAGCGCCAACGTGCGCGCCGTCATCGAGGCTCAGGCCCTCTCGTCCAAGATTCACGCGCACTGGATGGGCATCGATATCACTTCGCTCTACGTAACCGGCGGCGCATCGGCCAACCGCGACATTCTGCGCGTCTACGCCGATGTGCACAACTGTCCAGTGCACCAATTTGAAACGACTAACTCAGCCGCCCTCGGCGCGGCCCTGCGCGCGGCCCAAGCCGACGAAGGGACTAACTGGCGGGACGCAGTCGAACCCTTTACCCAACCGATGGGCAAAGCCATCGCGCCGAATCGTGTCGCCGTGCAGACCTATGCGCGCCTGCTCGACGAGTACGCGGCACTGGAACGAATGCACGCACCGAGCACTTAGCCAACGCGGTGCGATCCGTTGTAATTGGATCGCCGCGCCGACTCGGCGAGCGAACGGATACCCCATACCACGCACCGCCCATGGAGCGAGAAGGAACGAGCGATGTTGCTGATAGACGCCCATTTAGACCTGGCAATGAACGCCATCGACTGGGATCGCAATCTCGATTTAGAAGTAGATGCTATTCGCGCACTGGAAAAGGATATGACGCAGCCGGGACGCGGCAATGGCACAACCACCTTGCCGGAGATGCGCCGCGGCGAAGTCTTCCTCTCCGTCGTTACCGTTATCTCGCGCACGGCGCGTCCTGGCCTATCCACCGGTGCGGCTAGCCAGGAAATTTCCTGCGCCAGAGCGCGCGGCCAGCTGGCCTATTACCGCGTGCTGGAGAGCCAGGGCAAGGTGCAGCTCATAACAGAAGCCCGGCAAATGGACCAACTGCTGAGCGCGTGGCAGCGCGCAGAGGCCGCCGCGCCGCTTGGCTTTATCCTAAGCATGGAAGGGGCTGATCCCATCGTGTGGCCCGAACAGGTGCACGAATGGTACGAACTCGGCTTGCGTCAGGTGAGCCTGTCGCACTACGGCGTTAGCGCCTACGCACACGGCACGGGGACGGAGGGCGGCCTCACGCAACAAGGGCCCGCTCTGCTCCGCGAGATGGACGCGGCCGGCATTGCGCTCGACTTGACCCATCTGGCCGATATCGCGTTTTGGGAAGCACTCGATCACTTTGGCGGCCCCGTGCTGGCCAGCCACAACAACTGCCGCGCACTGGTGCCCAACCAGCGCCAGTTCACCGACGAGCAAATTACCGCCATCCTCGAGCGCGACGGCGTCATTGGCGCCGCCCTCGACGCCTGGATGCTCTATCCCAACTGGGTGCGCGGCGAAACCTCGCCCGAGGTACTATCGCTGAAGGCAGTGGCCGATCACATAGACCACGTCTGCCAGCTGGCCGGCAACTGCCGCCACGCGGCCATTGGCTCCGACCTAGACGGCGGCTATGGCACGGAGCAAACGCCAAGCGATCTCAACACCATCGCCGACCTGCAAAAGCTAGAGGAGTTGCTGACGGAGAGAGGCTACGCCGAGTCGGATATCGCCGCCATCTTCCACGGCAACTGGCTGCGTTTTTTCGATGGCGTACTGAGCTGAGCTGATAACCTGCAACCGCGCGCTCTACGCGCGTGAAGTGCGGCCTTTAGTTCCAGCCCACACGCCGGCATCAAACAGATTGCCAACCCCTCGAATGGCGGCCTCGACGTCTATTGGATATACCTGCGCAATGGTGCGCACCAACGGCTCGATTTGCTTTTCTACGTAGTGGTCGTAATCGAGTGGCGCGCGCATATGGCCAACGGGCTGCGGCCCTTCGCAGGTTATTCCGTAGTGGATCACGCCGCGCGGCTTAGCAAGCAACTTGGCCGCCTGAACGTGCGGCGGCACGGTGCGCGTGTAGCTGGAAACGGGTTTGCGCAACCCTTTGTGATATACCAGGTCGCCATCGCGCTCGCCGGCGCGCACTCCGCGCACGCACTCGCTGACCAGCGCCTCGATGCGCGAAGCGTCGGCATCGGCAAAGAGCAAGTTCAGTAACTGGCGTTGCAGTTGGTGGGCCAGCGCAGTCCAATCGCGCCGCACCGCTTCCATGCCGACGATTTCCAAGTGCCCTTCACCCCCATCCATGCGCCAACCAGCATAACCCTTGGCCCGCCCCTTGTCCGATCCGCGCATCGGCGGCAGCAAAAAGCGCCTATAGAGTTTTTCAAATTCCAATTCTAGGCGCGATTCCACTCCATAGCGCTCGGCGATGTGGTCGGCCAACGCCGCGTTGGCTTCCGCGCATAGTTGGCCACCGCGCCGCTGCGCCGTATCGGGCTGGCAGTCGTCAGACAGGCCGCAGTCGACAAAGACGGAGTCGGTATCGCCGTAAAGAACGCGGCAGCCGGGCTGGCGCTCCAGCCAGTCCCGCGTCCAGCGCAGCATGTAGTGCCCAAACTCCGTTATGGCACCGGCCAATTCGTCGTCGGCAAAGCGACACGCGCCCGTTGCCAGCACGCCGTAGAAAGAGTTCATAATGATCTTATAGGCGTAGGAAGCTAGGTTATCGCCGCACGCCTTGGCTTCTTCGCGACGAGCCCAGAACGTTTCTAGCAAGTCGGGAAGGATGCCGCGCTCGCGACTAAAGCGCGCTCCGTTGGGCGCTTCAATGGCCTCCGCGTCTCCCGCCGCACGCGCGTGACTTAGCGGATCGATATTAAACGTGCGCATGATAGAGGGATAGAGACTCTTGAAATCGAAGACGAAGATGTGATTATAGAGGCCGGCGCACGGCTCCATGACGAGACCGCCCGGCGCGCCGGCGCCGCGCGCGCGGTCGACGCCCGTCGTTGGCGCAACCATCTGGCGCTGGCGCAGCTGGCTGATGTACATGACGTCAAAGGCCGCAACGCTGCCCCAAGCCCGTTCGAGAGGCATGCCGGTCAGCAGAGCGCGTCGCAGAGAAAGGTCGATAAGCCCTTTGGCCCGCAGCATATCCCACACCAAGCGCGCATCCTCTATACAATAGGCACAAAATGCCGGGCGGTCGTGGGCGTAGGCGTGAGCAATAGCCTCGGGCATTGTCTCGTCGTCTTCCGCTTCCAGCGCCTTGCCGCGCCCGAGTACAGCCTGCGCCACCGTGCCCAAGCGATAGTCTTCAAAGCGCTGCAAGGTCGCGCGCATCAGGTGCAGGGCATCGAGAATCTGGCGGCCGTATACTACCATGCGACTGCCGCCCCACACGTCGCTCTCGCGGAACTGCGAACCATCCTGCGTGCGCCCCAGATTGAACGGGATACCACAGGCTACAAAACGGCGCTGCAAAACGGCTAGGTCGAAGTCAATCACGTTCCAGCCGGATACGATGTCGGGATCGATGTGGCGAATGCGCGCCGCCAGAGCCGCCAACAGAGTCGGTTCGTCGGGATAGCAGTGGACATGGGGTGGATCGCCCTGCCGCATGGGACCGACGATGTGGATTTCCTCGACGGACGGATCGCCATTGGCGGGCCCACCCACCATCGAAGCAGCGTAGACCTCGGATGCGTCGGGGGCCGTTTCGATATCCAGCACCAGCAGAGAAAGCTGCGGCAGCCAGGCAGACGCTTCTATAGCTGGATCTAAGTAGACGCGGTCGACGCCCTGACCGGCCTGCCAAGCGCCGGAGAGGCGCACGGCGCCGCGCAGGCCGCGCTCTACTAAATAGTGCAGGGCTACATTCAGATCGGATTCGTAGGTGCGCACGCCGCGTTCGGCCAGGCGCTCGGCCAGGCGCCGGCGGTCGCCAACGCGGTCGCATTCAATGCGCACCACGGGGTCGCCGACCAGCGTGCGCAGCGGCGTATCGACGACGGCACATCGTTCGGCTGCCACTTCGCGCTGCCACCGATCTGCGTCTTCGGTGCGCACGTAGAGTGCCGGGCGAAAGCGTCGATCCATCAATCCAAACGTCTGGCCGCACTCCAACCGTCCCACCGCGTGTATTGCATCACGCCCTTTGTAACGGCGGTGAAAAACGTGCAACAGGTAGGCGTTTTCACCTACATCATCCATATTGCTCGTGCATCGAATTGGCGTGAGAGCCTATCTGCGTGCCGGAACGGCAGGCAGGTTGCGCGCGTCCCAGAGACCCTATTCCACGTGCGAGAACGCCGTGCCGTCTTGGGGCTCGTAGCCAATCTCGCGCGATACGTCGAGGTCCATCCAGGAATGGACGTGCTTGGAGATACCGTGCACGATTTTGAACTTCAGGTCTGCAGGCGCTTCGACGCACTGTGCAAAGAGCTGCGCCTGGTCGCGCGCGCTGATGCCCATATTGGGGCGCTCCGCCTGCCACTGGCCATCTTGTTTAAACGCCGCGCCGCCAATGCGCACGCAGATGCACGAAAGCTCATACTGGTGGGCATAGGCCCGCGCCAAGGCTTCGCCCCAACACTTAGTCGCTCCATACACATTGATGGGATAGACGGGAATGTCCCACGGCACCGGCGTCTTGTCCTCGTGTCCCAAAACGGCGTTGATGCTGCTGGCAAAAACGATGCGGCTGCAGCCGGCCGCGCGCGCCGCCTCGAATGCGTTATAGCAGCCAATGATATTCAAGTTGAGCAGCGTTTTGTAGAAATCGGCCTGCATGCTCGGATCAGCCGCCAGATGCACGACCACGTCCACGCCTTGGCAGGCCGCAGCAAAAGCGTCGTAATCGGCGATATCCATCTCGACAAATTCCTCGTGCGCCGACAAATTTTCCACGGGCCGCACATCGGCCAGGCGCAACGCATAGCGATCGCCCCAGTAGGACCGCAAATAGCCGCCTATGCGTCCGGCAGCTCCAGTAATCAGAATGCTCTTCTTCACCATTTCTCCCTGTATTCCGTTATGGTACGCCCAGCGCGCACTTCCATCACTGCTTGCCCAACAACGCTCTATACGCAACTAGCGCTCCAGCGACGTGCACGTTCATCGATGGCCCTTTGCCGTACATGGGGATATAGACCGCCCCATCGCACTGCGCCAGCGTCGCCGGGTACACCCCTTTACTCTCATTGCCCAACACTAAACACACCTTCTCGGGGAAATTGTATTCTAAGTAGCACTGCGCGCCCTGCGCCGTCTCCAGTGCCACTAGGTGGTAGCCCTCCTCGCGCAGCGCCGTCAGCGCGTCTTCGAGTCGGGCGATGCGCCGCCATCCGACGCGGCGCTCGTGACCGCGCCCGGTGCGCTCAATCTCGTCGTGCGGCGGCGTTGGCGTGGTCCCAGTGAAGACCAATTCGCTGGCACCGCAGGCATCGGCGATGCGAAACAGCGAACCGACATTGAGCGGATCCTCTAAGCTCTGCAATAGGAAAGCCAGCTCAACCCGATGGGGATAGTCTTGCTGCGCCCGCTCAAATAGGCGCTTGGTTTCCACCTTTTTCAACGGCCTCATCGCTAGCTGCGCACGATAGCATGGACGGCGTATTCCTCCTCTTCCAGCGCAGTGCGTATGGCCTCGTCGCCCACCTCGCCTTCGAGCAGCGCCTCGCCCCTTTCCAAACTAACCGACGCGCTCTGGATACCCTCCAACGCTTCGAGCACCTCACGCACGTTCTGCACGCAGTGTTCGCAGCTCATTCCTTCAACCGACACTCGTATCATCTCCGTACCTCGCGTTGACAATGGGCTAGAATGAAATTGCCTTAAACTTCTTTATGTGCTCTGTTATGGCGACTTCGACGGGCAAGCGCTCCATGCTCGACGCGCCGTAAAAGCCGTTGACGCCGCGCGTGCGCTGCAGAACGTATTGGGCATCTTCAGGCATGGAAATTGGCCCGCCGTGACACAGCACGATTATCTCGTCGTTGACGCCGCGCGCCGCATCGCAAATGGCCTGCACCTGCGCAACCGACTCTTCCAGCGTATAGGCCGTCGTCGCGCCAATCGACCCCTTGGTCGTCAACCCCATATGCGCCACGACAATATCGGCCCCAGCATCGGCCATCTGCTCGGCCTCTTCGGGCTTAAACGCATAGGGCGTGGTCAGCAAATCCATGCCGTGCGCCGTGCGGATCATCTCCACTTCGGGCCCGTAGCCCATGCCCGTCTCCTCGAGATTCTGGCGGAACAGACCGTCGATCAACCCCACGGTAGGAAAGTTCTGCACGCCGGCAAAACCGATATCTTTTACCTGCTGTAAAAAAACGTCCATCTGGCGAAAGGGGTCCGTGCCACAGACCCCGGCTAATACCGGCGTGTCTTCGACAACTGTCAGCACTTCGCCGGCCATATCCATTACAATCGCGTTGGCATCACCGTAGGGCATCATGCCCGAGAGCGAACCGCGACCGGCCATGCGAAAGCGCCCGGAATTGTATATGATGATGAGATCGACGCCGCCGACTTCTTCGAACTTGGCGCTTATTCCAGTACCCGCCCCAGCGCCGATAATGGGCACTCCTGCGTCCATCTGTTTGCGCAAGCGGGTAAGCACTGCACTTCGAGTAAATCCCATGATCGCTCTCCTCAGCCGTTTTGCGCCGCTTCTATATGCACGCCGTCCATCTTGCGCAATTCGGCTTCCGGACCAAAGGGTGCATAGATGGCAATCATTTTCATCGGCTCGTCGCCGCTGTTGATCGTCGAATGGTAGATGGCCGTGGGAATGTGCACCAACTCTCCAGCGCTTATTTCCTTTTCGAGCCTTCCCGAAGGCAGCTCGACAGTTTGGATGCCCTTGCCCTCCATTACGTAGAGAATCTCTTCACTATAGGGGTGGTTGTGGCGGGTGTGCCCTTTACCTGGTTCCAGCGTAACGACGCCGCAGCTAAAGCGTTCAGCCTGGGTGACCAGTGGCTCGGACAGCCAGCTAAGTCGACCCCAATCAAAAACCTGCGTCTCTACATCTTCGGGTTTTACAAACGTCTTTTTCGCACTCATAACGACCTCATTTGCCCTCTGCTATTAAGTCCAGCAGCAATTCCACCGCGCGCGAGGAAAAGGCCGGATCGTTGATGTTGTTGTCCATCTCATATATGGGTATATCGTCGCGTAGATGTTCCTTTAACGCATGGAAGAATGCAGCATCGGCTGCTCTGTCGCAGAATAGCTCGCCATCTCCATCGAGGATAGATACTCCGCGCAGCGGCAGGAGAAAGGCTACCGGGCCCTCGGCCGCATTGGCCTTCTTGGCAAAGATGCGACCCATCTGGGCATTTTCTTCGGCGTTGGTGCGCATCAGCGTAACCGCCGGATTCCACTCGTAAAACAGCCGACCGGCATCTCTGTAGTGCTCCGGCACAGTTTCCATGCCGCCAAAATTGGCCATGTCGATACAGCCCGGCACGATCAGCTGGGGTAGGCCCATCGCACCCGCGGCGTCCAGGCGCGTCGCACCGGCGCTAAATACGCCGCCGCAGAGCTCGTCGGCCCACTCCGTCGTCGTAATATCGAGCACGGCATCGACCAACCCCTCGCCAATCAGCGATTCCATTGTACGGCCGCCCGTGCCCGTCGCGTGAAAGACCAGCACCTCGTAGCCTCTATCGCCCAGATCGGCCACGCAGGCGTTAACGCACGCCGTCGTATTGCCAAACATCGACGCCACGACGATCGGCGCCTCGTCAACACCTGGCGGAGGCTCGCGCTCAACCATACCGCAAATGGCTCCGGCCGCACGCGAAAAGATCACGCGAGAAATCCGATTGATGCCGGCCACATCGACGATTGACGGAATTAACACCACATCCTTTGCACCGACGTAGGCGGACGTATCGCCCGATGCCACCGTTGAAACGCACACTTTGGGCAGGCCAACCGGCAGGGCGCGCATGGCCGCCGTCACTACGCTGCTGCCGCCCGAACCTCCCATGCCGATGATGCCAGCGAAACGCCTCTCTTCGTATAGGCGTTTGGCCACCGCTGCGGCACCGCGACTCATCGCCTTCATAGCGGCGCCGCGATCGCCGGCCGTGCGCAAGTCCTCCAGCGCAGCCCCGCCGGCATGCGCCACATCGGCGGCACCTACGTCGACGGAGAAATTTACACTATCGCCCATAACGCCCGTATCGACGGTGAGCACCTGACAGCCACGAGCGAGGATTTCGCTGCGCAAAAAGGCGTATTCGACGCCCTTGGTATCAAAGGCGCCAATCATCAAAATGGTAGCCATTGCATCTCCTTATCGTGCCGCGACAAATATGGCAAACGGCGCTGCTGTCTTCAATTGCCGCCAGCTAATGCGCGGCAAAGCGCCGCAGACGCAGCGCATTGCTCACCACCGACACCGAACTAAATGCCATCGCCAAACTCGCCAGCATGGGATTGAGCAACGGCCCGCCCAGCCAGTAGAGCACTCCGGCGGCAACGGGAATACCCGCCGCATTGTAAAAAAACGCCCAGAATAGATTTTGCTTGATCGTCCGCATCGTTGCACGGCTCAGTTCAACGGCGCGTGCAACGTCTTCAATGCGGCTGTTCATCAGCACGATATCAGCGGCTGAGGCCGCCACGTCAACGCCGCTAGCAATAGCTAAGCCGACGTCGGCCTGTGCCAGTGCCGGTGCATCGTTAATACCGTCGCCGACCATGGCCACGCGCCGCCCACTCTGCTGCAGCGCCTTTATCACGGCGACCTTATCGGCAGGCAATACCTCTGCGTAGACCGTCTCTATACCCACGCGTTGGGCCACCGATTCAGCAACGGCGCGCCGGTCTCCGCTGAGCATTATCACATCCAGGCCCAATGCCCGCAGGCGCCGCACGCCATCTCGACTCGACGGACGCGGTTCGTCAGCCAACAGAATAGCGCCCACGGGGACTCCGTCACGCGCGACCCAAACCTGCGTTTCCAACCCGACATCGACCATTTGTTCCACTTCGACTCCACCCCCACACACATAAGCGGCCGTGCCCACGCGCACGGTGCTGTCACCCAAAAGAGCGCGCACCCCCTGCCCGACGTCGGCAAAGAAGTCGCGCACCTCGAGCCGTTCCACGCCCTGTTGGTGAGCATGCGCCGTAATTGCCGCTGCTAATGGATGCTCGGAATGCCTTTCCAAAGAAGCGGCCAGGCACACGACGTCAACTGCACTGTGTTGGCCAACGGGGCGGACGCCAACCACGCGCGGCGCCCCCTCCGTAATCGTTCCCGTCTTATCGAGAACGACCGTATCCAGGCGCTGCGCCGCTTCCAGCGCTTCGGGATTTTTAATGAGCACACCCAACTGCGCTCCGCGCCCCGTTCCCACCATAATGGCCGCCGGCGTGGCGAGGCCCAAACTGCACGGACAGGCAATAATGAGCACGGATACGAAAATGCCAATGGCAAAAGCAACGTCAGCTCCCGCCGCATACCAGCCCAGCGCTGCCAGCACAGCTACGCCCATTACAAAGGGCACGAAATAGCCAGAAACAACGTCGGCTAAACGCGCAACGGGAGCGCGCCCTAGCTGCGCTTCTTCTACTAATCGCTGCATCTGTGCGAGCACCGAGGACTCACCTACGCGCGTTGCGCGCACGACCAGCGCACCGCGCCCGTTGGCGCTACCCCCCATTACGGCGTCACCCGGTGCCTTTGCCACCGGCAGTGATTCACCCGTCAGCAGCGATTCATCGACTTCGGAAAGACCTTCCACTACTTCGCCATCTGCCGGCACCGATGCACCCGGGCGCACGCGCAGCAGGTCGCCCACCTCGACTTCGTCGGCGTCGATCAGCCGATCTTCGCCATCGCGGACCAACAGCGCCTGACGGGGGCGCAAACTCAGCAGCGCACGCATAGCTTCGCCGGCGCGCTGGCGCGAACGCGCCTCGAGATAGCGCCCCAAGAGCACTAGCGTGAGAATAGTAGAAACAGCGGGGAAATACGAGTAAAACGATACTGCACCCCCCATGGCAACATAGGCCAAACCCTGCGCGCTATACGCAAATGCCGCCAGCGTGCCGATGGCGATTAGCGTAAACATATTGGGACCGCCGCGCACCAGGGCGCGCACGCCCTCCACGTATATACGGCGCGCAGTCCACACGACGGGCAGGACCAAAGCCAAGTGCAGATAGCCAACGCGCAGTGGATGCTCCTGCAGCGTCAGAGCAGCGGGCACGGGCAAGCCCGCCATTCCGCCCATTTCCAACGCAAAGAGCGGCACCCAAAACAGCAGTGCCGTTGCTAACCAACGGCGCATTTGCTGTTGCTCGACGCGCTTTTCTTCTGCACGCGCGTCTCCGTCAGCCTGCGGCTTGAGCACATAACCCGCACGTTCTACTGCTTCGCGCAGATCGCGCTTTTTTACCTGCATGCGATCGTAGCGAACCCGCGCCGCCTCCGTCGCCAGATTCACCTCTACGCCTTGGACGCCTTCTACTCTACCCAATACCCGTTCTATGCGTTTTGCGCAGGCCGCGCAGTGCATACCGCCAATCGCCAGAGCCTCTTCTACGATTGAATCGCATCGGCGAGCACTAAATCCAGCCTGCTCAACCACTCGGGCAATTTCCGCTTCGTCAATCGCACCGAACTCGTAGCGTACATCCATGCGCTCCGTTGCCAGATTGACCTGCACGTGCACAATCCCGGTGGCTTTTTGCACGCGGCGTTCAATTCGCCGGGCGCAGGCCGCGCAGTGCATGCCGCCGATATCGAATGCGCGGCGCTCCGTATTACGCTCTTCCATTGCTCACCTCACTAGCGCGTAAAACGCCCCACCACGTCTAACAACTCATCTATCGCCTCTTCGCCTTCGCCTGCGACCAACGCGCGCTTTACGCATCCCTTTGTGTGATTTTCGATCAACTGTAAAGCCACTTTATCGAGCGCGGCACGCACCGCACTTACCTGCACCAACACATCCACGCAGTAGCGATCTTCCTCGATCATGCGCGCAATGCCCTGCACCTGCCCACCGACGCGCCGAAGGCGTTTTTGCAGCTGTTCCTTATCCGTTTGCCGTACGCGTCGCGGCTGTTGTCGATCGGTCATATGCGCTTCTCCAGACGCTGTGATAGGCGATTGTTCAGACGAAATTCTCCGAATTCAATATACCCCTTGGGGGTATTTAAACAAGTACAAAAAAACATCTCGGAGACTATCCTCCGAGATGTCAATTTATCCGGCAGCTCTTATTCTTGCGCAATCAGCGCCTTGACCTGTGCCCAGCCCACTGCTTCTACCGCCGTGGGTACGGGCGGCGGCGGCGGCGGTGGCGTGCTTTCGGCATCCCAAGGAAGAAAGAGTTCGCCCTCTGGATTGGCATCACCCTGCAGCCAAGTCCCATCCGAATCACCCAGTTCTTGTCCATTTGTAGCGCCGTCGCCATCGGCATCGAGCGACGCCAGCTCCGGTCCCCACAGGACGACGCCGGCAAAGCCGGACTGCGAGAGAAAGTCTGCTTCGATCTGCAGACCAAACGCGTTGCGGGCGCCGCCGCCGCCGGCATTGGCATGGCACATAGCACAGCCCAACACCGTGCCGTTGGGCACCTGTCTCGTGCGCGCAGATCGCGCATCTGCCGGCAAAGCAACTACACTGGTCAGCATCAGCGCGGCCGATAGGAAAGCTCCTATTTTCTCTATTGCGCTCATTGAAAACCTCCTTGTTTCATTAAACTGAGTCGAGCAATCCGACGCAGCGAATCATACATCGCTCAGTGAACTACGACTCAAACGGTATCCGCTCGATTCGCGGTGCGCAGTTTCCACTCCTCTACCGCACAGTAGAGGACCGGCACGAGTTGCGCCGTTAGCACGACGGCAATCATACCGCCAACCGTAGGTATCGCCATAGGCACCAGGATATCGGCTCCGCGGCCGCTAGCCGATAACACGGGGACCAGTGCTATTATGGTCGTGGCGGCCGTCATCAGACAGGGGCGAATTCGCCGCAGGCCGGCCTCGAGCGCAGCAGCCTGCACCTGCTCTCGAGTAACTGGCTTCCGTTCGGCAAAGACCTGGCGCAGGTAGGTAGCCATGACCACTCCGTTGTCTGAGGCTATACCAAAGAGCGCCAAGAATCCCACCCATACGGCCACGCTCAGGTTAACAGGCTCAATATTAAACAGTGCGCGCAGCGACGCGCCAAAGATCGAGCCGTCTAAAAACCAGCTTTGTCCGTATAACCACAGCAGCATAAAACCACCGCCCCACGCCACAGCAATGCCCGAAAAGACCAACAGCGTTGTCGATATGCGCTTGAACTGCAAATAAAGTATCATAAAAATGAGCCAAAGCGCCAACGGCAGTACCACCTTTAGCTTTTTCTGTGCGCGCAGCTGATTCTGATAGCTGCCAGAAAAGCTAAAGCTGACGCCGGGCGGCACTTCTAACCTACCGCTAGCGATTTCGCTCTGCAAGTATGCTTGGCACTGCTCGACCACATCGACTTCCGCCCTGCCCTCCTTCTTGTCAAACAGCACATAGCCCACCAAAAATCCATCCTCGCCTTTGATGACCTGCGGCCCACGAGCGTAGCGCACCTCTGCCAACTGGCTTAGGGGTATCTGAACTCCGCTGGGAGCCGGCACCAAAATGCGTTCCAACCCCTCTATTGTATCGCGCAGTTCGCGCATATAGCGCACGCGCATTGCATAGCGTTGACGACCTTCAATGGTCGTGGCAATGCGCTTTCCACCTATGGCAACTTCTATGACATCCTGCACCTTTTGCAGCATAATGCCGTAGCGGGCAATCGCACGTCGGTCGATGTGGATTTCCAGATAAGGTTTGCCGATCATGCGGTCGGCATTGACCGCCGCCGCCTCTACAGACGGCACCTCCTTCAGGCGCTGCTCAAGCGCCAAAGCAAATCCCTCAATGGCCTCTAAGCTCGGTCCCTTTATCTCTATGCCCATCGGCGCGCGCATACCCGACTGCAGCATGACCATGCGCGCGGCTATCGGCTGCAGTTTAGGCGCTGAAGTCGAACCGGGTATCTGGCCGGCCCGAGCGATAGCCGCCCATATATCATCGGTTGTGCGCACGCCGTTCCACGCAGACCTACCCGGATTGAGCGACGGATCGAGCAACGGCCGCCACTGCCGAAATGGTCGACCGTCTTCGTCGGGTATCAGTTTACCCGCCTCGTCGCGTTGAAAGTGACCGAGCACGAGGTAGGGCAACCCATCTGGCGCCAGCGCCGTATCGCCTTCCGCCGTGCGGAACACATCGCTTTCCGCCTCGACAAAAGCAAAGCGGAGTCGACGCCCTTGCGCATCGAGCATATACTCAGAGCGGTACTGCACGACGGTTTCGATCATGGAAACAGGAGCCGGATCTAGCGGGGTTTCGGCGCGCCCCAGTTTGCCTACCACCAACTCAACTTCCGGAATCTGTGCGATAGCCCTGTCCTGCTTTTGTAATACATCCAGAGCCTCGCCGATGGAAGCGTGCGGCATAGTCGTCGGCATCCACAAAAAAGACCCTTCATCCAACGCCGGCATAAACTCTTTACCGAAGCCGGGGAAGAGTTCAGCGACCCTAGTCATGGGGGCCGATTGGCGCACGCTGCTCGGCAGAAAATAAAATAGCGCGTCAAAGCCGAGCCACGCGATCCCACCCATTACAACGAGGAGAACGGGCGATAGAGACGATGTCCACTTATGATGTAAACACCAACTTAAGTAACGCGGATAAACGCGCTGAAATCCCTTAAATAACAGCAAGAGCCCGCCGACCATGAGTGCGACAAATGCGATATTGCGCCAGCGCCCACCTTCGACGCCCAACGGCAGCCAGTGATGGGCCAGCACCCCAACCGATCCCAGCACAATAGCCCCTATGCACAGCACATCAACCGCACGGCGCGACGGAGCTGGTAGGTATTCGCGCAGCACCTGACACAGCGCAAAAGCGGTGACAAACGCGCCGAACCAGATGCTGTACAACACGCCAAACAGTACTCCGACCAGCGCGAGCAGCGCGCAGGCAAAACGGCGCAGCATACCCGATGAAAGACGCACATCCAACAGAATGCTCAGCAGCGACGGCAGCACGCTCAGCGACAGCACAATAGATGCGAGTAGAGCAAAGGTCTTGGTATAGGCCAGCGGCTTAAAGAGTTTGCCCTCAGCACCCTCCATGGCAAAGACAGGTAAAAAGCTGATGATCGTCGTCAACACGGCCGTCAGCACGGCGCCCGCCACTTCGCGCACAGCGCGAAAAATGACTTCCGGTCGCTCTTCGCCTTCGTCGGCTTCCTGCACGTGGCGCAAGACATTCTCGCAAACGACAATGCCGACGTCTACCATTGTGCCGATGGCGATGGCAATGCCCGATAGGGCGACGATATTGGCATCGACCCCAGCGGCCTTCATCACCACAAAACACAGCAATACGGCGAGCGGCAGCAGGCCGGATATCAGCGCCGCGCTGCGCAGGTGTACGAGCAGCACGAGCACGACGATAACGGTAACCATAATCTCTTCGCTCAGCGCGGCTGCCAGCGTACCCAGCGTCTCTTTTATCAGGTGGCTACGGTCGTAAAAGGGCACAATCCGCACCTGACTAACGCGTCCATCGGCCAGCGTTTTTTGCGGAAGCCCAGGAGCAATTTCTTCAATTTTGCGCTTGACCGCTTCGATTGCCTTTAGCGGATTTTCGCCGTAGCGCACGACGACTACGCCGCCGACGACTTCTGCTCCTCCTTTGTCGAGCGCACCGCGCCGCAGCGCAGGCCCTCGCTGCACGCGCGCCACGTTGCGCACGTAGATGGGCACATTGTCACGCGCCAAAATAACCGCGTCTTCTATATCGGCTAGCTCTTTGACAAAGCCGATGCCGCGAATCGCGTATTCGACGCGGTTGATTTCAATGGTGCGGGCGCCCACATCGCGATTAGCCATGCGCACTGCGTTAAAGACTTGGTCAATTGAAACACCGTATATGCGCATGGCGTCCGGGTCGACGTCGATTTGGTATTCCTGTACAAAACCGCCCACCGAAGCAACCTCGCTCACGCCGTCGACGCCGAGCAGAGCATAGCGGACATGCCAATCTTGGATGCTGCGCAATTCGTGCAAATCCCAACCACCCGTTGGCTCACCGCGCTCGTCGTGCCCTTCCAGTGAATACCAAAAAACCTGTCCCAGTGCCGTGGCGTCCGGTCCGAGTGCTGGCTTCACGCCCACGGGCAGCGCATCGGCCGACAAACTGTTTATCTTCTCGAGTATGCGCGAACGCGCCCAGTAAAAGTCGACGTCTTCGTCAAAAATTGCGTAGACCGTAGAAAACCCAAACATCGAGTAACTGCGAACAGTGCGCACACCGGGCACGCCCATTAGCGCAACCGTCAGCGGATAGCTAATCTGATCTTCGACGTCCTGCGGTGAGCGCCCCGCCCACTCACTGAAAACGATCTGCTGGTTCTCGCCCACATCGGGTATGGCATCGACCGGCACCGGATCGCGCTCTAGCCCGTCGATCTCCCAGTCAAAGGGCGATACCGCAATGCCCCAAACGGCAATAAGCGCAGCGGCAGAAAGCACCGCGAACTTGTTCTCCAAGCAGAAGCGCAGCAAGGCATCCAGCCACGAGCGCTCTCCATCTCTCTCTCGTTGCATGAGTCGCCCCCTATTCCCGCGCGCCGGCAAAGAGCCGCTGTTGACTGCCACAGCGCAGCATCGCCGCGCCAAAGTAGGGATTGGCCACATGCCCCGACTCCTGTATCCACGACGCCCCCGCACCGTCGAATGCCATTGGACAGTAGTAGAGGCCGAGACCACGGGTCGCACCTGCTCCGTCGCTATCGGCCACGGCCAACAGCGCGTTAGAAAGACTCAGAAACGCCGCGCGCGCTGCGCTTATATCGGCCGCATTTATCAGGACCAACGCCGCGCTGTCGAGTTTGGCCGACGCCGCGCCCCATTGCGCCTGCAGTGAACCCGGCAGCGCTGTCTCAACCATCTCGCTCAGCGCTGCGCGCACGTGCTCTGCACCGACCAGAGCCGCGCTGAGTTGGTCGGTGCTCAGCCCTTGCTGTACGGCGAGATAGGCGGAAAAAATGCGGGGAAGCGCAGACGGTCGCTCTTTGCCTGCGTCCCCATGATCGTGGACGGTTGCGGTATTTTGGCGAACTGGATTCATCATGCTGGGCTTGGCCTGGATCTGCAGAGCGCTGTCGATTTTGAACGCGCCGTTAACGACGACCTGTTCCCCTTCGCGCAGACCCGATCGAACGATATAATAATTGCCTGCGCGCGGTCCCAACTCTACTTCGCGGCCCTCAAAATGACCCGCCTTGCCCGGCACGGCCACATAGACAACGGCGCGCTTGCCGGTAATGAGCGGTGCGGTAGCCGGCAGCAGAAGCGGCGCCTGCGCGTCGGCTACCGCACCACCTGCATAGCCCAGCGTTTCCGCGCGTACTAGCGCCATGCCGCATACATCGCACGTACCGGACGCGTCTTTGACTATCTCCGGGTGCATTGGACTGATCCACTTGCCCGCTAGCGACTCGTCGATGACCCGCCCACCTGCCACGGCGCGCGCGCGCGCTGTGGCGCGCACCAGCATGCCCGGCTTGAGGCGACCGTCCCCATTGGGCACGTTTACGCGCACGGCGACTGTCCGCGTCGTTTCGTCGAGGATTGGATCGATAAAAGCGATGCGCCCACTAAAGCGCTCACCCGGATGCGAATCGGTTATAAACTCAATCGATTGCCCATAGTGTATCCACCGCAGATCGGATTCATACGCTTCCAGCGTTAACCACAAGCTCGACAAATCGGCGATCGTATAGATGCGCTCACCCGTCTTCACATAAGCTCCTTGGCCGACGTGGCGTTCAACGACGACGCCGCTGGACGGCGCGTATATCGTCAGGCGATCTGAAGGTATGCGCGCACTTTCGATACGCGCCACTTGGTGCGAGGTCAAGCCCCACAGCCGCAGCCTCTGCCTAGCCGATTCAATCGTCGATGCAGCAGTCTGGCGCAGCGACGGCACGGCTCTCTCGCCCAACGCGTCCAATGCGTGCAAAGCCTGTACTAATTCCTGCTGCGCCGTAAGCAGTTCGGGACTATAGAGGTACACCATATGATCACCCTCGTTGACCTGCACGCCGGTGTAGTCGACATAGAGGCGGTCGATCCGACCGGGCACCCAAGCCGATATATCGCGAAGACGGGTCTCGTCTATGGCTACCTTGCCGACCATGCGCGTCTCCACATCGGCAAAGCGGCGTTCCACGACAGCGACCTGCACCTCGGCCAACTTCTGTGCCGCTTCCGACAAGGCCAGCTCTCGCGGGCCCAGTTCAGTGCCAGCATCGGTGGAGACGACGACCAACTCCATCGCGCAGATCGGACACAGCCCCGCCTTATTCTGGCGAATCTGCGGATGCATGGAACACGTCCATACCTGTGCAGGCGATTCGCTCTTTATCTGAACGCGTTCCGCACCGCTGTTATCCGCGCCAAACTCTGCGCCAATAGACCACCCCAATCCCAGCGCCACAATACCTACACACGCTAGCTTTATCCTGCTATTCATTGCTCAATAGCTCCCTCTCAATGGCGCTGCGACTAGGCAAGCGCCGTCCTACAAGTCGCTCGATACGCGCCATCTGACGCGCGCCATCCACGCATGCTCTTTCATACGCTAACTGTAACTCTAACAACGTGCGCTGAACGTCGATCAATTCAAAAAAGCTACTGCGACCCGCGGCAAAACCCTGCTGAGCCACGTTGAGCGACTGCTCTGCCTTAGGTAACAGGTTGTCGCGATAGAGCACTGCTCTGCGCTGGCTTTCGCGCCACTGGAACAGCGCGTCTTCCAGATCGGCCAATAGCGCAATCTCCCCGTCGCGCAGAGCACTGCGCGCTGCCTGCAAGTGCGCCGTTGCCGCGTCGCTCTTGCCGCGGTATTTCCCGCGCCACAGCGGCACGCTGACCGACGCCATAACCACTAGGGGATCGCTACCGCTTTGCGCACCCGCAGCCTCGCGCTCGCCCGTGCGCAGGTAGTCCAAGCCCACCATCAGATTGGGACGACCTTCTTTTGCTGCCAACTCGACTGCATACTGGGCGCGCTCTACCGCTGCGCGCAGCATCTGCACGTTCGGGTTGTTCCCCAGCGCGCGCGCGCGCAGTGAATCCGCATCGAAGTGCGCCGTTTGGGGAGAGTCAACGGCTGCAACTGCCAATCCAGGTCGACGCCCTAACAGCGCATTGAGTCGCGCGGCAGCAGGACGCAACCCGTCGCGCAGCGAACCAAGATGATCTTCCAGCTTGCCCAGTTCGACCTGCACCTTGATAAGCGCACCGTGCTCATCGCCACCGCTTCGAAAGCGAGACCGAACGACTTCTTCCAAGTAGGCGACCAGCTGCATATTGCCTTCCGTCACTGCGATGGCGCGCTCCATATAGTAGTAGCCGAAATAGGCATCAACTACTTGTGCAGCCAGTTCGGCACGCCGGTCTTCGTAACGCCATTGAGCGATCTCAGCCGCGACCAGCGCCGCGCGCTGCCGCACATTCAGTTCGTCGGGCCAGGGAATGGGCTGCGCCACTCCCAGTCGCTGCTGCTGAGGGCCAACCCGCGTTTCGACAGGACGCAGAAAATGGCCGAACGTCAGCGTTGGATCGGGCCAGGAGCGCGCTGGGACGACCTCGTCCAATGCCGCTTTCCAACGCCATAGCATCGCTTCGACGTCTGGGTTGTAAAGCTGTGCGTAAAGCACGTAGCGATGCAGCGGCGCATCCGCATCGAGAAAGGCCGGAGTCGCTTGGGTGATACGCTCACGCTGCCAGCGTTCCCAAGCCATATCCTCCGCGCACAGGGGGCGCATTGACAGCAGAGAAACGGTAGCAAAAATCGCGTACTTCATCATAGGTTAGTTCCCGTTTTACAAGCATGTAGTAGGCGCTATGCCGTAATTGTATCAGCGCAGCGCGTATCGGATCGAACGCGTACTGACGCAGCGCGCACGGGCAAACGCCTAGCAGGAACGATCGACGAATAGCAAAAAAACCAGCGAGAAATTCGGGGATACGATCAGATGAGTAGCGAACAGTAGAGCTGAAACAAGGGGTGTGGAACTGAAGGAGTCGCGGCAATCGGCTTTTCCACCCGAACGCCCGGCTGCAGCACGGTCAGCACCTGCTTTATTGCAGGCTGCCACTGCACGTCGTGCGCTATCTCGACAGCCGCAAGCGACGGCGCGTCTGCTTCGACCTCACCGCACACCATTGCCCCGCAGCAGCAGGGCACACCGATGGTCACATCGGCTCCCGCATGGCATGCCATAGGTTGCGGTGCGGCGGCGCACGGCGCACACAGCGCAGCCCAGCCGCTGCCATGCGCAACGAACAGCGCAAGAAGCAGAACATGCAGTAGGACGCGACGTTTTTTCATGGCCAAATCCGCGCGTGCCAGCGGCACGCAATCCAACGGAGTAGGTCTCGAGCACGCATCGTTACTAGCGCACACGACGTTTGCCCTAGAAGTATAAACAAAATTCTCCCATTGCGCCGTCTCAATAGACCCAGAGCACGCGCAGACCCCAGCGTCCATCGAGTCTCGTTGGCGCAACGACCACGGCGCCGCGGGGCGGCGTGCGCGCCGTTACCCAGCCAGCCAGCGCGCCCAATCCCGCGCCGGCAACCACATCCGACGCGTAGTGGTGTCGGTCGTGAACGCGCGCCACGGGCACCAGTGCCGCCAACGCATAGGCGGGAACGGCAGCGCGCCGACCATAGCGGCGCGCCAGTGTCGTGGCGATGGCAAAGGCATTGGCCGAGTGACCGGAGGGAAAGGATAGGTGATTACTACTGTCCGGACGCTGGCGACGAATAGCTATCTTAAGCGGGGCCACCATGGCATTAGCAAGTATCAATGCGCGCAGCATCTGCGACGATGCGACAACCGTTTCTCTCGATCCCCAACCGTGCGCAACGGCGCGAAAAACCGCAGCCGTGGAAAGCGCATAGGCCGAGCCCAAATAGGCATTGCCGGCATCGAGGAGTGGTTTGACATAGGTGTTATCCAGCCGACCACTGAGATGCTGGTCGAGCGGATAGACCAGCAGCGCACCACCCAGTGCCGCACCCGCCCAAGCCAGGGAAGCGGGTTCCCTCAGGGCGCGCATATCCGCGCGCAGCAGCTGCCAGTCCGACGTCCCATGTAGCGTTGTGCATGTCAGCAACACCCATGCACAACAGCGCAGCCAACGCATGCGACTTATGCCGATGGTACCATTTGCCGCACGCCGTTGACGTACTTCACGTCGTATTCGCCCTGCGGCACGTCCATAGCGCGCAGCGCCACTTCCCCCATAGTCACCAACGGCTCGGACAATGCCAATAGTTCATCAAAGGACTCTTGCGGCGTCTTGCCCGTCGTATCCAGCGCAACCGTACGGTGGGCGTGCGTGAAGAGCGACTTTTCCACCTCTTCGTCAAAACGCTTTTTGATTTCACCAATATCACCTTCACGCACTATGGGGTACTCATGCGGATTTTCGCGCATGCGCCGCGCGATCTCCTCGTCGCTGGCCGTGACGTGAAACATGACGATATCGGGCAGATGCGCTTCCAACACCTGCGCTTCGTAGAGGCGCTGAAATTGATAGGCATATCGCTTGTAGTAAGGGCTATCGGCATCGTCGCCGTAGAAACTCGTGTAAATGGCCTCTTCTATGTGCCAGCCAGCAATGAGCGGACAGGCGTACTTTTTTATGATGTCTACGTGGTAATGAATCTGCATGCGCTGCATGCGCTCTTTGATGTCCTCCGGCAGCCCCACCATAATTTCGCGCGATGGTGCGCTAAGCGTCGAATCGGGAATGGTAAAGTGGTCATCGCCGTGAATGCGCACGTTGCGCTGGCGATAGTACTGGCCCAACAGGTCGATCAGGGTCGACTTACCTGCGTATTCGATACCGACGAAAATGCTGCGCATAGCGAACTCCTCTCCCTTATAAGAGACTGGTCTGTGCGTATTTATGCGGTATATTCAAAGCGATTTAACATAACCAGACCCCTTCACTCGATCAATTCGGAATCCACCCTGATGACCAATGGCTCTTCTAAGGTCGGCGTACTCGTCGCCCAATTGGGCACGCCGACGGCGCCCACCGCCTCTGCGCTGCGCCCCTATTTGCGCGAGTTTCTCTCCGACCCGCGCGTAGTCGACCTGCACCCGCTCAAGTGGTATCCCATCCTCTATGGCATCGTGCTGACATTTCGCCCCAAGCGTTCGGCCGCTCTCTACGCCAACATTTGGACGGAAGGCGGTTCGCCGTTAATGATCCACTCACAGGCGCAGACGCGCGGTCTGCAGGAGCGACTCGGCGATGCATACGATGTCGTGCTCGGCATGCGTTACGGCGAGCCCAGTATCGACGCGGCCGTGCGTCAGTTCGCTGAGCGCGGCGTTGAACGCATCCTCGTCTTTCCCATGTATCCGCAGTTTTCCTGTTCGACAACGGGGTCGATTTACGATGCGGTCAACCGTGCGGCGATGGGCCGGCGCTGTCCCTGGTTTTTCGACCGCAAGCGCTCCATGCCAACGCTGCGCTTTGTGCCACCCTACTACGATCACCCCGCTTATATCGAAGCGCTCGCCCAGCGCGTGCGGGAAAGCCGAGCGCAGCTCGACTGGCAGCCCGACTGCCAACTCATTACATTCCACGGCATTCCGCAGCGCTACATTGACGAGGGCGATCCCTACCGTAGCCACTGCGAAGAGACGGCGCGCCTGCTTGCGCAAACGCTCGAGTTAGAAGACGGCTATTGGAAGGTTGGCTTTCAATCGCGCTTTGGCAAAGAGCCTTGGCTGGAACCCTATACCGACGAGATTCTCAAAGGTCTGGGAGATAAAGGCGTGAAAAAAGTGCTGGCGTGCTGTCCCGGCTTTACGTCCGATTGCCTAGAGACCATCGATGAAATAGGCCGCGAGGGCCGCGAGGAGTTTGCCCACGGCGGCGGCGAAGATTTCCACCTATCGCCCTGTCTAAACGACCATCCTTCATGGTTAGACGCCATGGCGCACATTGCGCGCGAAGAAACGGCCGGATGGGTGAAAACACCTTGACATGCCCCGCCATTTTTTTGCATACTTGCAGCGCTTTTCGCCTTACTTCCCCCTCTAACCTGCGCTATATGGCCCATGGGTGAACTGCCGGACAATCTCGAGAGAAAGCTGATGCGCCTCGGCAGCGCCCTCATTGATATTCAACGCGCCCATCCCATTATACATCCCACACAAGATCTCGATGGCTTCTGGTTTGGCGGCGGCAACGCGGTGCGCGATCCGCACGACGGCAGCCTCCTGCTGATCGGCCGCTATCGCGATGCCGGCGACAGCCGCACGGGCCTGAGCCAGGGCACGCGCGGACGCGAACTGGCGATCTTTCGCTCGCTCGACGACGGACGCAGCTTTGAAAAAATACACGCTTGGGATAAATCCGACCTCTACTGCGGATCGGCGGTCCTGAGCATCGAAGGCAGCGCCCTGCGCGTCACCAAGCGCAGAGTAGAAGTGTTGGTTTCCACAGAAAAAGTCCGCACCTATCCGCGCCAGCTGCGCGACTTTCAAAAGCCCGGAACGGGTATCTGGAGCATTGATCGCTTCAGCGCCACCCGAGTGGAAAAACTCGCGCCACAGGAGCGCATCGCTCCTCTAGTGATCAGCAGCGACCCGGCCTATCTCCACGTCAAAGATCCCAGCGTTTCAAGCGGTTTCCAAAACGGGCGCGCGCTGCTGCTGTACTGCGCCCATCCCTACACCTGGTCGTCGAGCACCTCGGGCTGCGCCACCTGGAATGGAGAGGCGCTCGACGCGCCCAATCCTGACTTTTTTCCGCGCGGCTCTACTTGGGATGTAGCCGCCACGCGTATAACCTGCCGCCTACCCGTGCCGCGCATCGGTGCCTTTGCCAGTCTCCCCGCGCTATCGCTCTACTTTTACGACGGCGCCGAGTGTCTGCGCCCGCTCGACGCGCATACGAAAGGCGTATCCAGAGCGCGCGGGTACTCCTGCGAAGAGCTAGGCGGTCTGGCCTACGGCTTTGACCGCGACTTTCCGCGCCTGCATCGCCTGAGCCGCTTGGCACCGCTCTTCGTATCGCCTCAGGGCACCGGAGCCAATCGCTATGTATCCGTCCTAGCCGAGGACAACGGAGAGCTTTTCGCCACCTGGGAGCGCTCCTCAGCAACGCGCGCTCAGCCGTTAGTCGCCCATCGCCTCAGCGCAGCGCGCGTCGGCAAGCTGCTTGCTTGATACCGGAACAAAACCTGGCTCACATTCAATAGTGCCGCGTCTTTGGTCGAAAATTAGCGGCCATTGCCCACTGCTATACTCCCGCGCAATACAAAAAAAATTGGGCTCCCCATTAAAGTCCAATGTTCCTATATTTGTACGTAAATACGACGCGCTACTGTATTTGCGCGTGATTTTATTTCACAATACGGAGGGATACAATGAGGAAAGTGCTTTGCACTGCTATTGCGTTAGCAGCTTTGGTCTGTGCACAACCCAGTGAAGCCGGCATCGGCATCTCGCCGCGCTTGGCCCTGCCATTGGGCGACTTTGGCGATACGGTAGGCATGGGCTTTGGCGCCAGCGTGGTCACGGATGGCGTCATGGACAAACCGGTTCGCGCCGGTCTCAGCTTTCTCATGTTTGGCGAAGGCGACTTTGCCTCATCAACGGCAATGGGGTTGTTTGCTGGATATGAGCGTCAGATAGGTGCAGTGGACGTCAAATTTGACGTAAACCTGATGCGTATCACCACGGAAATTGAGGTTTTCGGAATTTCCGTTGATGATACGGAAACGAAGATCAAGCTCACCCCAGGCGTTGGCTATACGATGGGCAAGCTAGCTGCCGAGATCGACTACGACATCGCCGGCGACTGGGCCGGAGTTAATTTGTACTACATGCTGGGCGAGTAAACCGCCGTGGGCTGGATGACTCAGCTCATGTAGCGGCTCCATTCGTTTTGAACTCGACAAAGGCGGCGGCAGAGACAACTGCCGCCGCTTTTGTCCGCTATACCAAGCAACAGGCTACGCCGACGCCAAGCGCCCCGAGAGCCACTGTCGCCAATCAGCCAGACATTCGGCATCTATCGCGTGCCCCATATCGTATTCCAAATAGGACAGATCGACCGGCAGTGCCAGCAGTAGATCGCGCGCTGCACGTGCCTGTGTGATAGGTATTACTTCGTCCTGACGACCGTGCGCCATAAAAATGGGCAGCCCGCGCACGCCGTCGGGCTCTGCCGGCAGCATCTCCTCGCTACACGCGCCGCTCAGCGCCGCCACGCCGACAAATTCGCTGGGCTGGCGCAGCGCCAGCGTTAGTGCCATAATCGCCCCCTGGCTAAAGCCAGCCAGAGCGATTTGTTCCGGTTGATGCTGGCGACGCAGCTCGGCCACGAAATCCGCAATGCGCTGCACGGCAACCCACGCCTGCTCGTAGTCAAAGCGTATGCCCTCTTCGCTCCACTCTATCTCAAACCACGCATACCCGCCAAAGGGCAGCACGTGTGGGGCGCGCGCGCTAATGCACACTAAGCGCGGGTCTAAATAGGGCGCCAAGCCGAGCAAATCCTCCTCATTGCTTCCGTAGCCGTGCAGCAGCACGAGCACGGGAGCACCGGATGCGCTGGCTTCGGGGCCTCGGTGTAAAACGCTATACAGAGAATCCATTCGAATACGATCCTCTCAGGCTGAGAGTTCGGCGTGGTAGCGCCCCGCCTTGTGAACGACCAAAACCACGTAGTCCTCTTCGCTAATCACATCGTGCACATAAAAGTTGGGATAGATTTTCTCGTTGCGCCACACGGTTTCACCATTGAGCGAAATCGTTGGAAAGCGCTTGTCCAAGCGCGGTACAGCCAAGTGCAGTTCGCCCCGTGTGGACTGTTCTACGCTCAGCGAAAAATAGCCCGAACCGTTGAGCGACCACTCCACAGCCAACGCATCTGCACCGACGTATACGGTGCCGCTAACCCGCTGCATTGGCTCAACCTGCGGACGCACCGCTACGGCGCGATCTGCCGCGCGCAGCCACTGCACGCCCAGCGCGTGCTGGGCCAACAGCGCGTCCACTCCCGGCACAATATCCAACGTCGCCGCGCGATCGCGCCACGATCCACCCGGGCGCAACAGCAGGCGCCCCCAGTGCCGGTCTATGCAGGCGCGCGCGCTTGCCCCCAGACCGTGCTGCCACAGCCCTCCCACGAGAAAAAACGCCTGCCACGCATCGGCCAGCGGCACGTCGGCCGCCGCCGACAGGCTCGATGCAGCGCGCACCTGTTCAGCGCTGAGCAAGTTGAAGTACAGCGCCAGCGCTAGGGCCCACTGACTCGAATGGCTGCCAGCATGTGCGTCCTGCAACAATCCGCGTTCGGCCACCCAGCGGGAAGTGAGCGCAGTGCGCCACGCCTGCGTTAGCGCCTGGCAGCGCTCGACGCGCGCCGCTTCGCCCCATTCTGCATACAGCGCGCCCAGCTGGTCATACGCGCCGGCATATAGCGCACAGGTTGCCGTATCGGTTTCATCCGGACGCAAGCCGCCCAGCGCTTCCTCGGCCTCCGGCAGCAGACTCTGAGCGAGCGCTGCGTCACCGGCAAAGCAATAGTGCGCAGCGATGCATAGGGCAAAAAAAGCGCGGTCTGCCGCCGAGTCAGGTGCAACGGCGCTCTGCAGTGCTGCCCCCAGCGTTTGCACATTGGCCGTGCGATAGAAATCGTTTAATCCCAGCACGTAGTGATGCAGCCAGGAGCCGCGTCCACCGCCGACCTCACCTAGGTACACCTGACGGCGTGCCTCTACCAGCGACGGCAGGCCAATGCGCCACAGCTCATATAGTTCGTTTAGTTCGTTTAGCTCATTTGCCGTAAATACGCTCTCGCTCACCGTGTCGAAATGCTGTTCCATAATCGACACACTGTCGATTTCCATTTCTTCGGTGCAGGCACTCACCCGCACCAGCACGTAGCGACAGGCCACGGCCTCCGGCGCAATCCAATCGCTTTTGCCCGCGGCGCACACATAGCGCATCGCTCCCTGCACGGCACCGCGCGCGCGCGCAAAGGCCAGATCGACAACGGCTCCGTCTATGCCGCGCAGACGCAAGCGCAGATGGCCGTAGACGACGCGGCCAAAGTCCAACAGCACATACGCAGCCCGCTCTGCACTGCGCGTCTGCACGAGCGCCTGCGTCTTCCCCACAGCCAATAGAGCCTCGCGGTGCACGAACTTTACGTTGCGCATCGCATCGGGAAACTCGATAAAAGAAAGCTCTGCATCGGCGGCCACTTCACCCCATGCGGCGACTTGGCGCGCCGCGACTTCGCGCTCTTGAGCCACCAGCGGATTCCACGTGCGCGGAATCGCCCCCTCCACCACCGCAGCGCCCTGCCAGTTTTCCTCGCCGATATGGCCGCTAGCCCATCCCCTTTTGGCCCGCGCGGCGATATACGCACACACCGCACCGCGCTGCCAGGCGTCATCGCACCCGACTTGCCAGGGCGTGCCCGTGTGAAATTCGCGCCGTTTTCCATCGCGGCCGACGGCACTGCACTCGGCGCGCAGCCAATCGCCCACCCCCGTTCCCAGCACCGCAATCAAGACGGTGTTTTCCCCTACGGCGAGCCACGAGCCGATATCAACCCGTTCCCAAACCGCGCCGCGCGCCAGAGCGCCACCCGAACCGCGCCCGGCGAGCTCGCCGTTGACGTAAACGGCAAATGCTCCGCTGGCCGCAGCCATCACGTGCCCCTCACTCGACTCGGCAGACAGCGTCAAACGCTGGCGAAAAAGCATGAGCGGCGACGACGGCTGTGCGTGGGGATGCCAGATGGCCTGAGATTTTACAGAGGTATTTTGCATGGTACCATTGATATACGAAAGCGCACTCTTCGCGCTAAAGTCGCACAAAGCAGACCAATGGCAGCAATTTGCTGCCACATTATATTAGCGCGTATGCTTCCCCTGAACCCATCACACCTCTCGCAGCCCGCGCGCGTTCTGTTGTTGACAGCGCTTGCTATCTCGACCTATGCCGGCACGCTGGGCAACGACTTCGCCTTTGACGATACGTCCGTAGTGCGCGACAACGCGCTGCTGCTACACGGCGACTGGTCAGCGCTATTAACCAGCGATTATTGGGCAGGATATCACGGCGACCGATCCGGCCTCTACCGACCGCTCACCATGCTGAGCTACGCATTACAGCTGAGCGTTTCGGGCACCAACCCCCTCCCATTTCACCTCCTCAACATCCTGCTGCACGCCGCTTGTACGCTAGGACTATACTGCCTGATATGGCGCCTTTGCGCACGCGACACGGCCCTGTGGAGCGCCGCGCTCTTCGCCGTACATCCGGCCTGCAGCGAAAGCGTCTGCGCCATAGTCGGCCGTGCCGATCTGCTGGCCGCAGCCTTCGGCCTGCTGGCAGCTCTGTTTCATCTGAAGGCAACGCCGCGCTACGCCTTGGCCGCAGCCGGCACAGTACTGCTGGCTTTGCTCTGTAAGGAAAGTGCCCTGGCCCTCTTTGCACTACTCCCGCTTATCGATCTATTTCAATATCGCCTATTTTCGCGAAAATGCTATAGTCTCTCCTACCTACTATACGCTGGTGTAGCAGGCCTCTACCTGGCCTGGCGATACGATGTGCTCGGCACGCTTACGCTGGGCGAAATCGATCCGTTTGACAATCCGCTCGTCGGCGCAGAACCCGCCATGCGCATCTACGACGCTGCGGCTATTGCCTTGCGCTACCTCGGCCTGCTCGTGCTACCGGCGCACCTTTCGGCCGACTACTCCTATGCCGCACTGACACCGAGTGCAGGACTTGCAATAGGTCCCCTCGCCGGGATAGCCCTCGGTCTGAGCGCGCTCATTGTCTTGCTCTACACCGCATATCGCCGCGGCGATATGCTCTTTTTGGGGCTCGGTTGGTTTTGCATAGCATTCGCACCGGTATCCAACATATTAATCCCCATCGGCACTGTCATGGGCGAACGCCTACTCTACCTGCCGGCAATGGGTTTTTGCATCGCTTTGGCTACCCAGCTACAGACCGTGCGCCGCTACGCACCGCAGGTCGCCCTATTGCTGATCGCACTCTTTGCCGCACGCAGCGCAGCGCGCACCGCCGACTGGCACGACAACTACACCCTCTTTCAAGCGACCACGCGTGCGCAGCCGCAGAGCGCGCGTGCATGGCGTGGCTTGGGCAATGCCGCAATGGAAAGGCAGCAAATAGAGTTGGCCTTGACCTGCCTAGGGCGTGCTCTACACATCTACCCCGACTACTACGAGGTCCACGTAGACCTAGCCCATCACTACTTAGACGTCGGACAGCCGGACGTAGCGCGCCGACATCTGGCCACCAGCCTGCAGCAGCGCCCCGACTATCCCCTCGCCTGGTTTGCGCTCGGTCTGACGCTCTACGCCCTAGACGCCAAGAGCGAAGCAGAACGCGCATTTGAACAGGCGCTACTGCTGGATCCCAGCTACGCCGATGCAGCCTATAACCTCGGCGTGATTCAGCTCGACAACCGCCGCTTCATACGGGCACAGGTCCACTTTCAGCAGGCCTTGCAACTAGACCCCAAACACGAGCGAGCGCGATCCAACCTCGAAGCGGCAAAAAAAATGAGCGCTCCCAATCCCTAGGGAGCGCTCATCGCGTACTGTGGTATGTGTCAGCTATTCACCGGTGGGCATGCGCATGGCGATGAGGCGCTTGTCGCTCTGACTTTGCACGCGCAACGCAAAGGCCTCGCCCGGCTCGATGGCTTCTAACGCTTCTTGATATTCGTCCAACGAGCGCACGCGCGTGCGGTTTATACCCGTGATCAACAGGCCGCGCTGCAAGCCGCGCCGAGCCGCTTCGCTGCCGGCGCGCACGCGCGTAATAACGACCCCTTCTTCGTCCTCGTCGTAGCCCAAGCGATCGGCCAATTCGGGCGTTAGCTCTTGCAATGCCAGTCCCAACCGACCCGGATCGACGGCTTCGCCGCGCTCGCTGCGCGCCGAGGCCAGCACTTCTTCCGTCAGGGCCTCCAATACGACGCCAAGGCGTTTTTTATCGCCGTCGCGCAGCACCAATAGCTCGACCTTACTCCCGGGTGCGGTGCGGCCAATAATGCTCTTTAGCTCCGTCGAGTCGTGCACTTTTTCACCGTTGATTTCGAGGACGATATCCTCTTCTTTAACGCCCCCTTTGTCGGCGGCGCGACCCTCCATAACCTCGCTGATCAGCACGCCGTCTTTGGTTTCCAACCCCATCGCTTCGGCCAGCAGCGGATTGAGATCGCGTATTTGCACACCGAGCAGTCCGCGGCGCACGCGCCCGTGCTCGACCAATTCGCCCATGACGAACTTGGCCTGGTTGATGGGAATCGCAAAGCCGATACCGACGTTGCCCACGCGGCCAAATGGGCCGCCTCCACCCGGCACGATGGCCGCATTGATGCCGATCAGTTCACCGCGCACATTGATTAGGGCACCGCCGCTATTGCCGGGGTTGATCGCCGCATCCGTCTGGATATACGAGCCGTATTCCTCGCGCGAGCGACCGCGACCCAAACCGCTTATAATGCCCGTAGAAATGGAGTGGGCAATGCCGAAGGGATTGCCAATGGCCAGCACCCACTCGCCTTCGCGCAGCGCATCTGAATCGCCCAGTTCGACGGCGGGCAGATCCTTGCCGCCAATCTTGAGCAGCGCCAAATCGCTGAGTGAATCAGCCCCTACGATCTCCGCTTCAAAAAAGCGCGAGTCGGACAGATCGACGCGAATATTGTCAGCACCGTTGATGACGTGGTTATTGGTGAGGATGTAGTGACTGCCTTTAAAACGCACGATCACGCCAGAGCCCGCGCCGTCGCGCTGGCGCTCCTGAGGTGGCATTTGAAAGCCAAAAAATGGATTGGAGCCACCGTCTTCTACGACCGTTCGCTCCGTCGCAATGGCCACTACCCCCGATTTGACCTGTGCGGCCAATTCAGCAAACCCATCGCTCATTGTCTGTAGCGAGCGAATATTGTCCGTCATATGGTCCAACGCGTGCGACGGGGCGCTGTATGACAACATCCCCGCTACGACCCATATTGAGGATTTGAATCCTCCCATCTAACACCTCCTACGCAGTAATTTTGCGGCTCAGGTTTTTTTTGACTACGCGGGAAACTAGCTCTCCGTGCCTAAGAGACGGAGGGGATGATCAGCGAGTTCCCATCGCGATAAAGAATGTCATCTATCCGCACCGTTTTGCAATCCGACAGCGCTATTCTGTGCGACAATCTCATCCCGTGCGGATAAACGCAGCACGCACACTCCCCGTCGACTCACTTAGTCGACATCGACGACTTCGGCATCGACCACGTCTTTGCCGCGGCCCTCCTCTGCGTCATCCTCGTGTTCGATAACCAACTGCCCATCTACCCAATCGACGCGCACGTGCGCACCGTCTGCTATGTGCCCGCCGATCAACGCACGGCCAATGCGCGTCTCCAATTCGCGCTGCAAATAGCGACGCAGCGGACGGGCGCCATAGACCGGGTCAAATCCCTGGCGCGCAATGTGCTCGCGCGCCGCGGCGCTGACATCCAACTCGATGCGGCGCGCGGCTAGCCGCGCGCGCAGTTCGCCGACCATTAGGGCAACCACTTCCCCTATCTCGGCCAGCGTCAGCGGCTTGAACAGCACAATATCGTCGACCCGGTTGAGAAATTCTGGGCGGAAGTGCTGGCGCAGTTCACCCATAACCGCGCGGCGAGTCGACTCGGCTATTTGTCCATCAGCCCCAACGCCGTCAATAAGGCTTGGCGATCCAATATTCGACGTCATAATGACAACGGCATTGCGGAAGTCGACCGTGCGTCCCTGCGCATCGGTCAATCGGCCGTCGTCTAGTAGCTGCAGCAAGACGTTGAAGACGTCGCTGTGCGCTTTTTCGATTTCATCGAATAGCAGCACGGAATAGGGCTTGCGGCGAACGGCCTCGGTCAACTGACCGCCCTCTTCGTAGCCCACATATCCCGGTGGTGCACCGATCAGGCGCGATACGGCATGCTTTTCCATATACTCGCTCATATCGATGCGAACGATATTTTCCTCCGCATCGAATAGGGCCTGTGCCAGCGCCTTAGCCAATTCGGTCTTGCCCACGCCCGTTGGCCCAAGAAAGATAAACGAGCCCACTGGTCGCGTCGGATCCTTGATACCGGCGCGTGCGCGAATGACCGCATCGGCGACGCGCTGCACCGCCTCGTCCTGGCCTACGACGCGCCGATGCAGAATTTCGTCGAGGCGCAGCAGCTTTTCGCGCTCGCCTTCAACTAGGCGGTTAACGGGTATGCCGCTCCAGCGCGCGACGATTTCGGCGACTTCTTCTTCTGTGACCTCCTCGCGCAACAGGCGCTCATTCGAATTTTCCTGCTGCCGCGCTTCTTGAGTCGCCAGCGCGCGCTCCAACTCGGGCAGGCGACCGTGCTGGAGTTCGGCCGCCCGGTTGAGATCGTAGGCGCGCTGGGCCTCCTCTACGCCTCGGCGAGTCTGTTCGATTTCTTCGCGCAGCGCGCGCACGGCACGAATCGCCTCTTTCTCGCCCTCCCACTGCGCGCGCATGACGTCGGTACGCTCCTTCAGATTGGCCAGTTCACCGCCCAGCACGTCGAGGCGCTCCTTGCTCCCCTTGTCTTTCTCTTTTTTTAGAGCGGCCTGCTCGATCTCTAACTGCATGACGCGCCGCGCTACTTCGTCTAGCTCGGCCGGCATGGAGTCGATTTCCGTGCGGATCATCGCACAGGCCTCATCGACCAGATCAATGGCCTTGTCGGGCAAAAAGCGATCGGCTATGTAGCGATCCGATAGCATAGCGGCACCGACCAACGCGTTGTCCTGAATGCGCACGCCGTGGTGCACTTCAAAACGCTCGCGCAGACCGCGAAGAATGGAGATCGTGTCTTCCACCGTCGGCGCATCGACCTGCACGGGCTGAAAGCGCCGCTCCAGCGCCGCGTCTTTCTCGATGTATTTTCGATATTCGTCCAAGGTGGTCGCGCCAATGCAGTGCAGTTCGCCGCGCGCCAGCATCGGCTTGAGCATATTGCCGGCGTCGCTCGAACCCTCGGTCTTGCCGGCGCCGACAATGGTGTGCAGTTCGTCGATAAAGAGCAGAATCCGCCCATCGCTGGACTGTATTTCGCGCAGCACCGCTTTGAGACGCTCCTCAAACTCGCCGCGGTACTTGGCGCCAGCCATTAGCGCGCCCATATCGAGCGAGAAGATCGTGCGATCTTTCATCCACTCCGGCACGTCGCCGCGCACAATGCGCTGGGCCAATCCCTCGACAATAGCCGTCTTACCCACGCCGGGCTCGCCGATGAGAACGGGGTTGTTCTTGGTCTTGCGCGAGAGAATGCGCACGACGCGACGAATTTCGCCGTCGCGTCCAATGACCGGATCGAGCTTGCCCGCCCGCGCTTGGGCAACCAAGTCGACGCCGTATTTATCGAGTGCTTCATACGATGTTTCGGGCATGCTGCTCGTAACGCGCTGGGCACCGCGCACCTGAGTTAGGGTCTGCAAGAAGCGCTGGCGGTCGACGCCAGCCTTAGCCAAAAGGCGCCCCGACTCCGTCGCTTGGTTCTCTCCAATCAGAGCTAAGCCGATGTGTTCGACCGATACGTACTCGTCTTTGAGCGCGTGCGCCTCGTCCTCGGCGCGCAAAAGCAGCTGCTGCAAGCGGCGTGTGGCGTGCGTCTCCGCACCTGCACCCGATACGCGTGGACGCTTGTCCAATGCGCGCTGCACCTCGGCGCGCAGCGCTGCCGGCGCAACCTGCATGCGACTGAGCAAGCTGGGCAGTATACCTCCTTCTTGTTCAACGAGCACGGCCAGCAGGTGCTCTCCGTCTAACTCGCCGTGTTCGAGGCGCAGCGCCAAACGCTGCGCCTCCTGTAGGGCCTCTTGCACTTTCTGCGTCATCTTATGCGCGTTCATAGCGATGTATCCTTAGGTTGGTCTAACTCGGTCAACTGCTCAAATAGCCGCCGCTGCGGCGGCGAAATATACTGGGGAACGACGATGCGAACCTCGGCGTATAAATCGCCGCGTTGGTCGCGCTCGCCCGTTGCGTATCCCCGTCCGCGCAGGCGAATACGCCTTCCCGAAGACGAGCCGCCCGGCACCTTTAGATCGACGGCGCCGTCGAGCGTTTGCAGTCGCACCGTGCCGCCCAGCGCCGCTGTCCACGGCATGAGATCGAGCGTCGCGTAGACGTCGTGTCCGCGCAGGCGAAACGGGCCCCCTTCGCGCAGGTCGACGCGCAAATAGAGATCTCCTCTGCGGCCACCAGCACCCTGACGGCCCTGTCCGGGCAGGCGAATGCGCTGGTCCTGCCGGACGCCGGCCGGCACGTTGACGGCATAGGTTTGCTGCTGGCCCGTGCGCGCATCGCGCAGGGCAATATGATGCCGCCCTCCTCGATAGGCCTCGAGCACGTCGAGTTCGAGCGCGGCTTCCAGATCGAGATTTTCAGAGGCCGGCGCGCCAAACACATCCCAACCACCCGCGCGGTGTGCGCCGCTGCCGAATAATTGTTCAAAGAATGTGCTAAACCCGCTCTGCCCCCACGCCGTCTGCCAGCCGTCTTCGGCGGGCGGCGCACCGACGCGCGCAGCCTGCCACTCGGCCCCATAGCGATCGTATGCGGCCCGCTTTTGCGGATCCTTAAGCACTTCATAGGCCTCAGAGATCTGCTTGAACTTCTCTTCAGCCTCGGGTGCACTGTTGCGGTCTGGATGATACTGGCGCGCCAGACGGCGATAGGCCTTGGCCACTTGGTCTTTGTCAGAAGACCTATCTATGCCCAGCGCGGTGTAATAATCGACGTAGTCCATGGCGGTATTTCCTCACAATCAGTCCATGGGCAAATCGCGTACCAACCATAACACCCACACAATCAACACATTTTGACACAGTAGCGCCGGTCAATAATGACAATTTGTCATTGAATAGCGTAAAAAAAGGGCCGCTAAGAAGCGGCCCTCAATCTCTGCTTATCGCAAGAATAATTACAGCGCGGTAGCGCCCTCTTCATCGGCCGCTGTGGCCAGCTGCGCTGCGCGCTGCGCGACAAAGTCATCCATGCCCTTCATCGTCAGGTCGAATGTCTCATCAATACCAGCCTGCACGTCCGAGTCGATTTCGCCCAGACCGGCCAACATCTCCTGCGCCCCGGCAAATCCCTCTTCAATGGCGCCCTTTATCATGGTCGAAAACCCCTCTAACTGCTCTTTCTCGTCCACATCGGTATTATTGGACTGATATTGCCCGTAAAAACCGGTGGCAAACTCGACGATGCGGTTTGCCGTGGCCTGCGGCGAGAAATCTGTGCCGCTTTGCAGCAAACTTTCCACCGTCGTATCCATGCCCGCTTCTTTGAACATAGAGTTCAGCTTGTCGTTCAGCGAGTCGCTGAGCACGCGGTTGGCGAAGCCTTTGTCGACTTGGATATTTACGTTTACGGCATCGACCAGCAGACTCTTGGCCTGCGGTGAACCGCCTGCATCGGCTATGGTCTTTTTCATTGCAAGCGTCGAGCGCGACGACGACTGCATCGATGCAATGAGGCTTTGACTCTGAGCATTGCCCACATTCATAGGGAACTCTCCTCGGTGAACCCACCCCTGGGGAGGGAAAAGTGTAAACCCGCTGTTCTACCTTATCGGCCCCATATCCAGTTTTCCACAGCTTTTTTTTCGACTTTCCCAAAAAAAAGGGGGATGGCAAGCGCCACCCCCCCATAATAACTGCACATATAGATACTATATTCGATTCATACTAACGCGCAGTAGATTGATTGACCAACCCGCCCCCTGCGCAACGCCGGGCAGGAAACCGCCGCGGTTGACCAGTCCGGTCTCCAGCAGCGTCAGGCGCCAGCGCCCGGCGGGAAATGGACCAAAGCCAAAGCCAATGGCCGAACTCTGACCGGCCCGGCCGCCGCCGGACAGACCAAAGCTGAGCGGGAACCAGTCGACGAGGCGATACTCGACGCCCAGCGCCAGGCGCGGAGTCGACGAGATACCAAACCCGCTGCTAAACGCCTGGTCGTACTGGCCGCTCACGACCAGTTTGGGAATGGGCCGGTGCGTCGCTCCCAATCGCAGCATGGCCGGCAGGGTGAGCGAAAAACTGCTGTCCTCCGTTTCGCTTCCATATTCATCGAAAATGTCGTCGAAACCGGCCTTACCCGTAAAACTCAGCGCGCGCAGGCGGCTGGCCTGCACAAAGACGGAGTCCTGCTGCGACTCGATGCTCCAACTCATCGTATCGAGCAAGTTCATCAGGGCCAGACCAACGGTCGTCTTGCCGTCTTTGGTCACGCCCGTCGCACCTAGGTCGAGGCCAAATCCCAACCCGCCGCCAAAGCGCGTAACGGCGTAGGCATCGATATCGGTGCCGCCGATGCGGGTCTCGATACCGCCATCGGAACGCAGGACCTCACCGAATCCACCGCCCATGACCTTAAACGTGGCGCCGACGGCAAACTCCGACAGGTGATTTTTTAAACTGGCCGGCATAATGGGTTTGGCAATCGCCCAGCTAAAGATACCCAAGCCCCAGCCCTGACCATCCCACTTGGCAATATCGTAACCGGGCGATTTGCCGGCCGCCTCGCGGTCGCGGGCGAACTGGTTGCCGTTGAGCAGCAGGTCGATCATATCGCGCGGAATTTCGCCTTCCATACCCACGCGCGCGTTGATGGCGATGGCACTGCTCAATCCCCACGGCAGGGGAAAGGCCACGCCGCCGATAACCGGCATGAACAGGCCAATATCTGTGTTGAACTTTAACCCACCGCCGGGAATACTGCCGACGATATCGTCTTTGTCTTCGTCGGAGATAAAATCGCCGTTGTACTTGTTATAGTCGCTGATGCTGATACTGTTGTTTTCCATGATAAACGACAGCCCCAGATTCAGCGGCAGCGACAGCTTGGGCCCATCGCTCAGCGCGAGATTGGCCGGATTCCAATAAATGGACTCCACGCCGCGCGCCATAGCACCGTAGGCACCGGCGATGCCCATTGCACGCGGCTGTGTATCGCCGTATCCCGTGGCAAGCGCTTCCCCACCGGTCAAGAGCAGAGCGAGCGCCAGAATCAATCCGTTAGTTTTCATCGCTATCTCTCCCCTTATTCGACCAGTGAATCATCGAGCAGGAGTTCAATCTCTAGGCCTGCTATGATGTTGATAAAATCCGTGCCGAGTACTTCGACTTCGCCGGCCGTCGACGGCAGCGTGATGCGCACACCGGAATACAGGCGGCCTCGATCGTTGTCCTCGAGGATAAAGTTGGCCACATCCTCCGCATTTAGGGTGATCTCCCGTCGCACCGTTTCTGTGCCGCTGGAATAGCCGTTGGCATCGACGGGGGCCGCTACGGCCTGAAAGGGATCGCGGCCGGATTTGGGTATCGTAATCACCGGATCAGTATACACCGTCTCCGGCGTGCGACCGACGTAAAGGCGCACGCCCACGCCGAGCGGAATGCTGTTTTCCAGGTCGGTAATCACCCGCGCACCAACAAAGTTACTCAATATCTTGCGGCGCAGGTCCGAGTCGCGAAACGTAATGTCGCGCACCTCTGGGTCGATGCGCGTGTCGCTGAGTAAGGTTAGGCGCGGCGAGGTGCGAAATACCACGCTATCAATGCTAACCCACTGGGCCGGCGTGATCACCTCTTCTTCCTGGCCATCGCCAATGCGAATAGATGAAGAAATTGCGATATCTGTGGGCAGCAGATTGAGAAAGTTCGTCAAGTCGCCCCGAGAAATAGAGATCTTCGTGCTGATGGGATTGGCTGCGTTGCCGCGCTCAAAACGCTCCGCTACCAACAGCTCACCGCGCTCGCCAAAGGAGTTGGTTCCCGTTACGAGCAGCTCTACGTCAGCCAGAAAGCCGACGGCGCTAGTGACGAAGATATCCATAGCTGTCGAGCCAATAGCCACGTTGTTGAGACCGTCGGGAAAATCGACCGAGCGATCGACAGAGGGCAGATCCAATCCCACCCGATTTAGTCGGCCTTCCACGCGATCGAAGATCAGATCTTCGGTAATGGCTTCGATGCGCAATTCGCCGGTGGAGAAAATCTGCACCGGACTATCGGAGGGAAATGTGCGCACAGCGTAGGAAAAGCGCAGCTCGAGCGGATCGATGGGCGCAAACTCGTTATTGTTCAAATCAAAGCGCACTTCGCGCGTCTCGCCCGGCGTCAGTCCGCTGACTTTAAAAGCATTGGCGTCGCCGTTGGCATCCTTCAGATCATCTAGAATCAGTTCGATCTCCATGACGATTTCGATATCGTTGGTAACGCGCAGAACGAGTCCGCCGTTTTGAATAACGGCGCGCGTGACCTGAATGCGATCATCGGGAAAGGCCAGCACCTGGGAATCGGAAAATTCCTGCTGTGGAATAATGGCCAACGCCTGCGATACGATTAGATCGCCCAGCGTCACCTGAATATCCAGGCTGGGATTGCCCTCGATGGCCACGTTGGTGCCTTCGGCCGTGGCGCCGGTGACCGCTATGGACAAGTTGCCCGATATGGACTTGCCGGCCAACGAGAAGGACCCCACGCCCGAACCGCCGTTGGCGTCAACCGCACCGAGGTCAATGGCATCGACCTCGACGCCGCCGTTGCCTAGGTCTACCAGTCCGAGGCGCAGCCCATCTAGGCCGACGGGCAAACCGTTCGCAACGGCTATGGTCAAACTACCCTCTTCAATGGTCAACGACGTCACGTTTTCCAGCGGCACTTCAGCGGAGACATCGATGGCGCTGGATGGAAGGAGGGGCAGCGTAACGCCGCTCTCAATATCCTGGCCCAGCAGCGTGCCGAGCGCAATGCTGATCGGCGGCACTTCCTGGCCGGGGATATTAATATTGCCAATCGGCGTGCCAAAGCTATTGGACGAAGGGCGAGCCTGCAGGCGGTCACCCACGTCGGCGCGTCCCACTTCGCGACTAAAGCGGATATTCATACCGCCCGTCTCTTGGTCGATCTGCAAAAAGTCGCTGCGGTCACCGACGATGTCGACAATCTGCGTGCTGTCGTTGGCAACCGGTATACTGATGACGAACTCCGTGCTCGGTGCACTGGGCGGCTCGACAGCGCAGCCGGATGCGAAATACGCGACACCAGCACAGCCCAATACCTGCAGCGCACGGCTAGCCCGACGCCGGATACGAAACTTTCCGGTCATAGCATGCCTCCTTTTTAATTGTTGCAACGTTTCAATTTCGGCAACCCTTTCTAGCTCGGACAATATAGCGAGAGAGGGCGCGCGGCACTACTTTGCGCGCGCAGCGCGGCGCAGCGCAGCCGCCTTGTCGGTTTTTTCCCAGGTAAACTCGGGCAGCGCACGGCCAAAATGACCGTAGTTG
>JAYOYH010000015.1:0-825 GCA_038153405.1 Gemmatimonadota bacterium
CTCGTTCATGGATCAGTATTTTGATCTTCTTTTTGTCTAAGCTTATCATATATAGACATCCTCTGTTTTGGCCAGACTATTTCCTTGCTGTCCTATCCCACAACCGTCATTTATATCAATAATATAACATATTTAATAAGTATATCAATCTCTTATACTTATTAAATCAATTTTTTCCTATTGACTTTATAATGGGATTGTATATACCTTAAATCAATCAGTAAGTTGATTTTATCATTGAATGAGGTATATATTAATGCGTGACACGGGTTTTAAACTTCGCGCGCTGATGGCCCTGCTGGGGATCAACCAAAAGCAGTTGGCGGAAGCGGCTGGACTGTCCAATCCACATCTGAGCCGCATCCTCACGGGGCATGCCGCCCCCCACAAAATGCACCCGGCTACACGCCGAAAACTTGTCGACGCTATGCGCTCCTTGATCATCTTCGAAAATATAATCTGAGGCTGGCGGTGAACCGGGACTTCCGAGAAACGGCGACTTTCCAAGCGCTGATTGATTGTCTGATCTGTCATTTCAAATCAGCGCCCCAATCTGCTCTGGAACGAGTCGATGCTTCTGGCTCGACTGACAATAGCCGCGCACTCGATGATTCGCTCACGCCTGACCACGTGGAGAGTAAAATGCAGTCCAGCGTATAAAAAACACCGCAGGCCTACTTAGTAGGCCTGCGGCATCTTCTGATTCCGGCTGGCAGTGAAGTTCTTGCGGGACCACCTGCACAGCCCCTGACCAATACCGTAGCAACTGATAGACCACCGATAAAGGCCAACTACATGCGACCCCTATTTGCGGCTCGACATGCG
>JAYOYH010000015.1:835-10973 GCA_038153405.1 Gemmatimonadota bacterium
TAGAATTTACTGCACCGTAACTGAACAAGTCAAATAATTCGAGGCCGTAGCTGCCCCAATGGGAAGCTACGGCCTTTTGTGTTTACGCCCGGTTCCGGACAGATACCGGCTCTTAAACCGGGCGACAGCAGGATCGGACTCTATCCAGTATCCGTTAGGGTGCAAAGCTGGAGACAGTGCCACGCCGGGAGGGTGGCCACCGATGGCGAGACCGGGATAGTAGTCTCGCTCCAAGGATGACGCGCCCCCCGAAAGGGCAGAACTGCACCGACAATTAGCGGCTTGGGCATCATGGCGGGGCACTTGCAGGCCCGTGTGCAGCTACCTCAGTAGGCTTTCAGACGTGACCGACCGACCGATGGTCTGGTCTGGAGAAAGGTTGATCCTGGCCTTTCTCCGATCTCTCCCTCCCTCTGGTCTGGCAAATGTTGGGCCTGGGTGGTCTTGATCACATTTGATAGGTAGCGACTAAGACCGAATGCGCGATGGTATCGCGTAACCCCCGGGCTGCCCGGGTCGCCACAGACGGCAGGCGACAACCCAGATAGGCTTGGGGAGGAATAGAGCATGGGCGGCGCACCCTTTTTTGGTGGGGCGTCTACGTGGACGAATCGTAGTCGTGTAGCTGGCGACAGGCGCATCCCCGATAGTGAGGTGGCGTAGTTTGGTCAGTTGATCCGGTAATCCATGTGTGAATACCTATAAGAGGTGAATATGGGCGCGAAGAAAAATGACGACCTGCGGATAGCGATGCGTCGAAATGAGGTCTCCCGTCTATTCCGGCGCGGTGTGCGCGACCAAACCGAGATTGCTCGCCGCCTGAGCGAGTCGGGGGAATACGGCAGCGTCTCCCAGCCGACTGTTTCCCGCGATCTGGACTTCATACTCCGGAGCGTGCGCGAACAAGCTGGTCTCGAGACCGGACTGCTTCGGGATGCGATCCAGCAAGAGATCCACGAGGTCAAACGCGAGGCCTGGGATGCCTGGGAAAAGAGCAAAGAGGACAAGGAGACTTTCAAGGACAAGTCCCCTCAGTTTCGCAAGATCGAGCGGGGCAGCGACGACGACAAGGAAGGTCTCCTCGACCGGGCTCTGCGGATGGCAAGCGTCGATGAGGGCTACGTGCTGAGCGACAACTTTGAGTGGACCATCGAGAAGCGCGATCCCAACGGCAAATTTTTGGACATCGTGCTCAATTGCATCAAGCAGGAGCGCGAGTTGTTGGGCGTCGATAAACCCGCTGCCGCCAACCCCGATGGCGACGGATCTGTCCTGGAGCTAAGCTTTCGCGGGATGAGCGATACCGAGCTGGCCCTGTGTGAGGTCATGGTCAAAACTGGTGACAAGGAGGCCCTGGCTCGGTTTGTCTCAGCGAAGAAGAGAGAATAGGAGAGATCGTGAAAAGTCGCAAGCGTAGGCAACCTTCTTATAGAGCCTCTTTATGTCTGTCCAGCGGAACTGCCGTCTTAGGTATCTTGCCGCTTGGGTAGGTCGATGCGTATCCGATGAGGGCAAGAAATGCCTTGAGTAGGCCAACAGTTGAACGACGAGCGGAAGACCAGTAAGGAACTCAACGCCAAGGCGTGACGTTTGTATGGGTATAACAGAAAAATCCGAGGGAATGCAAATCATGACTGAGCTAACTGACTTCGATCTTATCTCATTTAAAGTCGCAGACATAGAAGAAACGGCCAAAATCGTCAAGCAGATGGACGACGGAGTATTGAAAAAGGCTAAGAGCGTGGGTATACGTGGATATCGTTTACTATCCAAAGTTGCGGAGACGAAGGCTACGCCAGAAAGACTTGCGTGGTTGAATCTTATGACTCAGTCGGTTACTGCCGTTAATGCCGGAATAAGCGCATTTGAGTCGTGCTCGAACTGGACTTTGAAGGTCGTTCAACGTGCAGTTTTTGAATGGGAACTCATTACAATTGCCATCAGCGGCAACTTCGAACTTCTTGACAACACGCGCCCGTCTCAAGGTAACCCTATAATCTTCCCTCAAGAATTTAGAGAACGCCAGTCACGCATTTCCTGCGTAGATAGGTTACGAGCATATACTGCGTTCTGTCTTTGGTCGGATAGAGACTACTATCGGAAGCGAATTAGTGGGAGAAATATGCAGCGTGCATTCACAGAAGAGCGAAGTCCAACTTTAGGTCCTGAATTAGAGGCAAAAGAGGTAGGGCTATTCTTTGGTAGTTCATCGGAGACGGATCAAGAAGATTTAGACCGTAGGCGCGTGATTGAGCAGGATGCGATACAAAATGAAATTGCTCGAATAGATCAATGGCTTGTCGATCCCACTCTTCAGCCGTGGACAGAAAAATTATCCAGATTGGCTGAACAACAAAAGGGACCTATGAGTTACTGGCAGCTTATCGACGTTGGCAGATCTGTTTCTGAAGAATTGCAAAACCTCGATCTGCACTATGCATATTCAATCTATATGAAGGGCTCAATGGCCCTTCATGGATCAACGTTTGAACAATTTTTGGATATATCGACCGAAAATACTTTTGTGTTCCCGAAGATAATGATCGACGAAGAACAACACGATACTGAACTGGATTTTATAGCGAGTAGTTGTAATGTGATGATGGTCTTATTGGCCTCTATGGATCAGAAAATACTTAATAAGTCTGAATTGCGAGGATAGAACAAACGTTACGGGCTGCCGCATTTTGAACTTAGTGCAGTTGAGGAATAAGGCGAAGGTCGACCTAAGGTGCTGCACTACATTCTCTTCTCAATCAGCACAATCTCAAGTGCCAACTCCACGACCTCGCTGATCATCACTTCCAGAATTCGGCTCAAGGAGCCACCGAAAAGAGTGAGTTGCTCTGGGGTAAGAGATCCCAACTCTGCGCGAAACTCGGGAGAGTCCAGCACGGCATCGTAGGCTACTTTGGCGCGGTCTACGATGCGCTGACGGTCCTTGGGTGTGAACTCGTCGGCATCGGAATGCTGGGCAAGTCCTGAGACAATACCAGCGCGCAGAGCATGTGTTAGTCGTAGAAGTGAGACGAAAACGTAAAGATGGAAGCTACAAACGTGTTGATACATTTCGGGCATATTGCCAAGCCCATGTCTTCACCGCATACCTCACTGAATCTCGATACCGAAGTTGCTCCCAACAACAATAGCCACATCCTTGAAAAAGGGGAGTATGAGATAGAATGACGTATTGCAGCGGTTAATTCGCGCCCACTAACGAAGGTCATATGGGCCGATGTTTCAGGAGAATGGCATGACGATGAAGGGACCATGTTGTCTGTCGGGTTGGGCCTAAAGGTCAAATGAAATTCCTTTTTCCCTTACATGAATAGAAGCCAGACTTTAACCAAACCGCTTCTCATACTAAATGTTGAATATTAGAAATTGAATGCAATACTTGTAGGGTTAGGTTGGGGGGATGTTTATGATGAATGAACCGAGGGGAGAATTACTACATACTCACCAAACTGAATATCAAAGCTACTCGTGTAAATCTTGAAATTAGGGAATTGCCCCATAATCTTATCAACAGATTCTGCGTCAATATGTATCTTGGCTAAAGTCTTTGAAGGTTTTAAGATGCCTTCTTTCGCATTCAGGTTGATTCCAAAATAATTACCATATGGGTTTTGTATATCTTCTCCTGAATGGCTTTGAGAAATTTTTTGCTCTGCGCTCCGAAAATCAACAAGACTTCCTCGTCCAGTGTGTTCAATCCAGTCGGCGATTATCCAAAAAGTATTGTCCACTGCTTGCTCACCATAGAGGCGAATTGACAGCCACTCGTTTTGAAACTCTTGCGGATTATCAATGGCTATCGATTCAAGGTGCTCAGCAATTTTTTTATCAATTGCAGCCCCTTTTTTCTCATCTAAGAATGAACGGGCATATTCAACAGCACTTCCAGCAACTTCTCGTTGAAGTTTTTGTAGTCTTTCTGTTGGTAGATAAATACCTTCACCCCGGATAAAAAAATAAGCCATACGGACAGCTCCATATCTCGACTATTAATCAAATTAGGAACAATACAAATGGGACGTCAACTTCGCGAAGTGTGGAGTGGTGTGTTGGACCAGATACGCGACACTTTTCCGACTTTTTGCATAAACTCGGAGCAGGACAAGGTCTCCCTTTCTGCTTAGAGCACGGCTTCCCTAACGGTTTTTACATTTTAGGAGCAGAATTTTCGAAGCCATTTAGTTTAGAGCATGGATTCTTTAGCGGTGCGAATAGGCAGGTTTTCATTAAGCAAAGGGAAATGTTGGATGATGATGGTAGCGCTTTTTGTTATGCGCAATAGCTATTCCCAGAGAGTGCGCAGTTCTTCAGATGAGGCAGTGCAGATAATATACGATGGGAGCACACTGACTACAATTATTGCACCCCCATCGCCTTAAAGACGGCATCCCTCGGATCGGCATAGAAGTTGGTCTGAAACTTGGCGAAGAGTTCACCAGGAATGGTCGGGATGTCGCCGACGCTGGCCATTGGTAAGAGCAGTCGTTTGGCACCGGCATCGGCCGCAACCTGCAGCGCCTCGGCCAGGTTTTCCACCGGCACGATATTCCCCCCCAGGCTCATGGTGCCAAGCACTACCATCTGCGGCTCAATTGCTTTTCCAAGCAGACCCGAGCACAACGCTACGAATGCCGATAAGGTCAGTGTAGTAGAAGGACCGGTGTTATGGGATTCGACTACATGCAGGTGGTAGTCGTGGTCGCTGGCCTTTGCAGACGATTGGACCTGCGAGATATTCGCGCGGAAGTAGTCGAATCCCACCTTAACGGATTCTCTGGCGGCCGTGCTCGAACCTAACCCCGAGAGTTTTAGTTGGCCATTGCCGGCAGTGACCTGCGTCTCTAAGCGATACAAGCCAAGGTGTCCACCGCTGCCCCGAGAAACGGTATAGAGGGAGCCGGCGGGGAGGGGGTCTTCTGGGATAAGCGAATCGCCGCCCTGCTCTAAGACTTGAACGAGCTTCTCCTCTTCTGTTTCCAAATCGATATAGCTGAAGTGCACGTCGTAGAACTCCATACCGCCAATGCGCTTGAGTTGCTCTTTCACACGCCGCCTGGCCTCGAGCGCGTATTCGAGACACACTCGGACCGCCTCCTTGTCATAGTCTTCGTGCGGGTAGAGCAACTTGAGGAGGCCCGATACGGTGTGCCTCACGGCGATGGTATCTCGCTGATTGAGGTCTCGGCCGAGTCTGAAGTATTTGGCGATGGCATCGCCGAAGTTCTGCTTGCGCATCTCTCGGAAAAACTCAGCTAAGTAGTCGACTATGAAGCCATACTGGTCCGTGAAGAACTCGGGCCGCATCTTGGGTATTTCCCAGCCTGGGATATAGGCGTGAAAGCGGTCAAAGAAGGCGGAGTCGATCATTGCGTCGGGGAAAGGGGACAGTAGGTGGCTGGTCTTGAGGAGCATTTTAATGTTGTCGATATTGCCAACGAAGACCATTGACGCCGAGGCATTGAGGGAACTTCGTCCGCGCACGAAAGAGCCCGAGGCCATGTAGTCCTTCATAATCTGAACACCGTCATGGTCTTTGAAATGGATGCCGGCGACTTCGTCAAAAGCGACGACATCCCAGACTCCGACCAAGCCGATCTGTCGGCGGGCCAGGTTGTAGAAGAGATTGGCGACCGTGGTTTGTCCACCCGAAACCAGGATGCTGTTGGGGCTGACCTCTTTATAGATGTGGCTCTTACCGGTCCCTTTAGGCCCCAGCTCGCAGACATTGAAGTTGTTTTCAACGAACGGAATCATCCGCGCCAATAAGTGCCACTTGGCCCGCAGATCCAGGTTGGTCGGTTCCATGCCAGATGAGCGGAGCAACACATCGAGCCACTGCTCTGCGCTAAACTTTCTACGACCTGCCCGAAGGTCGTCCATATCCATGTTCGGCATCTGGATTGGTTTGAGCTGCTGCACGGTAAAGGGGGAGCCCTTTTGTCCTTCTTCAAAGAAGTATTCCAACGTGACCAGTGCCCAGATGCCGCCTACCAGGAGCTTTTCATACTGTTTGACGGTCGCAGTCGGAACGACGACTTCTTTAATGCCCAGGCTTTGGAAATGGGCCTCGTAGACATCTCGTCTCTCGTTTAGCTCGACGGTGAGCTTATCGATGACTTTGTAGGTGCCCTTTTCGCGGATAAGCGATTTTATTTTTTCGGCTTCGTCTGGGCGAACAAAGTTTTCGGAGAGGATGCGTTTGACGGTTTGGAGACCTTCTGCTACGACCTCCTCGTCTTGGGACGAGCAGTAGTTGCCCAACAAGTATTCCAAAACGAAGACGGGGACATTGGCCCCTTCCTTGACCAGCTTGGTCAGATCTTTGCGAACGATCTTGCCCGCGAAGTGCTCATTGAGAAGCGAGTCCAGGTCGCCCTGCATCACTTCTTCTATCTCAGAAGTCATCGTCAAAGCTCCTATCGATCACAACCGGTATCGACTGCACTTCGGCATCGGTCTCGGCATCGCGAAGTATCAGTTTGTAAGGGATCGCTTTGTCAAAGGTGCCCGCTTGCAGCTCAAGGCGAAGCGACTTCTTGCGCTCATCGATGCTATCCGATGTGCTATCGAATGTAATGGTCTCGACCGAGGTGACCTGGCGGAAGCCGTCGTAGACTGCAGCGCGCAATACAATGGGCTTTCTGCGTTCGCTGACGGCCTCGGTCTGGATAATCTCAAAACGATAAGTCGGCGTCGTGATTTTGTGATTGGTCCCGAGCACTTGTATGGAAACCTTCTCGCTGCGCGAAGCTTCCTTCTCCTTGCCCCGTAGGTGGGTGACGGTCACGAGCGGAACGATCACTTCCTGCGGCATCGCACCGCCGTGGATAAAGCGCGCACCACCCGAGAAGTGGAAGCGGTTGGCAGCGCGGGGCACCCAGAACTCCATCTCGCCTCCGGCACCGGCCGTCACGCCAATAGAGCCGTGATGCGCCTCGGGCGCTGTGCCGAGTTCCGGTCCGATGATATAGCGCTTCTTGGCGATTGCTGCATGGGCCGGTTTCGTGCTCAGTGCGCTTTTGTCGGTTTGGTCGGGGGCTTCTCGTTGGAAGAGGAAGCCGTGGTCCGCAGTAACCCACACCTTGGCGGCGTTTAACTTATTGACGCAGAATTGGACTAATTCTCCTAACTCGTCAATACAGTCAGAGACGGCCTCGAAGGTCTCGCCTTCGGTCGAGGCGCTATCCCCTCGAGCATCGATAATATTGTGGTAGATATAAACGACCCGTTTGCCCTGAGTAAACTCGCGGGCTTGTTCGAGTTTCATCACCAGTAAGTCTTTTGCCTGGCAGGCCATTCCGTCTACAGTGGCCAGCTGCTTGCTGCGCCCTTCGGTGCCGACGGCCGGTTTGTCATCGACCAGCACATCCCCTTTGGTATTATAGGATAGCGTCTCGTGGGGGAGGAGGCTTGCCATGCCGAGGGCTGTATAGGATGGCAAAACACCTAACATAGCCGAAAGTTGGGCGTTCATTCGGTAGCGGCCATTGAGCGACTCGGTCAGCTCTCGGGCGGCCTCGTAGCGGAATGCATCGCTGATGATGACAAAAGCCCGTTTGCGCTCAGACTCAGCGAGATGTGAGGAGATTTTGCTGGCATAGAAGTTTTGCTGAGCTGGCAGGTCTTTGAGCGACCACTCGTCCAGGAAGCCGGCATCCAGTAGGCGACTCCACTCGATGCCAAGGGGTTGCAAAAAGCCCTGGTCGTAAACGCGTTCGACCTCTTCGGCCAGCGTCTTGAGCAAGTCCCAGCCCTGGCCGAGTGCAGGTTTGGAATAGGTGCAGAAATGGCGATAGAGTTGGTCGAAGCGATGGAGGTCTTTCTGGTAGGCTGTGAGCAGATCTAAAGGCGTTTCAAAGCTCAGGGCATATCGGTGCTCGGTATGCAGGGCAAAGAGCTCAGCGGCCGCTTCGATAGCGTCGTAGGCATCGGCGATGGCCCTTCGCTCTGGTAGATCGCTCCCAGGACCAGATAGCCAGTGTCCTGCCTTCCGCGCACTGGTTATCCCTGCTATGAAGTCCACATCTACGGACTCGGTATTGCTCAGTAGGTGTTCCTTCAAAGTGGAGACTACGCGCCTCTCGGCTGCCCAGAACGTGAAGACATTCTTGATGGTCTCGAGATCGAGCGTTGCCAGGGGCTCATCGACCTTTTGCTCAGAGGATACGGCGGCCGCTGCAGCGGCGTAGCTGCTCGCACTGCTATTGGAGTCTCGCCACTGGGTTAGGAAGACCACCGCATTGCGCCGGCCAGCAGGGGGCAGGTGGTGGTGGGTGAGGGACTCCATCTCTGCTCCCTCTGTCTGATGGAAGAGCTCTGCGACAAAGAGCCTGCGCAAAAGCCCGGCCACAGTGGGGTCCTCGACCGCGTAGCCGAATTCGCGTCGCATCAGTGCCCAGAAGGAGTCCAGCAGATCCATTTTTTCAAGTGTCGATATTACTTCGGGGATTTCACTCAATTCAAAGCGATGACGCTCGACGTGACTATGGTATAAAGCGCGCAGCACGTCGAAGGGGTGTGCAACCGAACTGCCGACCAATACGGCCATCATCTTGAGGTCGATGCCCGCCTCGTCGTCTTTGGTGCTAATGAGTCGCGCCAGTTTCTTGCGTCGGTCCTGGCTGCCCATAAATGTGGCGCGTGCTTTGAGGTGGTCGCGTAGGGAGAGTCGGCTCAGTCCCAGTTCTTGCAGCCAGATACTGGTCACATCGGCGTGGAACTCGGCGCTATAGAGCCGAATATCGAGCAGCCAGTCCTCTTCGGCTGGTAGGGTTTCGCCTTTAGTGTAGATCAGGTATTTACCAGTAGGGTCCTCGCGCTCCAGTCGCAGCTTGGCCGAAAGGCCACCGACCTCTTCGACGTGGAGCACTTTTATATCACTAAAATTCGCCGGTAGATCCTCTCGCACATATTCGGCAAACTCTTCGTTGGGATCGTGCCAGAAGACCAGTCGTGCGCCTTCCGTTACGAACTTCTGGTGGAGTGCCTGATCGACTTGTTCTGCCTTCATTATGTTGTCGCCTTGCTACCGTGCATGGTCTTCGCCACATTCAATCACCTTGAATGAAGTTACGTCGTTTTAGGTAGCTAATCAGTATGCTTTGGATGTCTGCTTTTAGCTTGCCCGGTTGTTCGAAATCCACTCGTCTATGGTGTTCGAAGTCGAATGGAGTCACGTCATTCAATAAATCCTTGGTTCTGTTCTGTTTGAGAATCAGGATCTGGTCGTCATTCTTTTTTGTTAGAGCATAGCTGAGTTCAAAAACGACGTTTGAGTTCGGGTGGCACTTTGCAGAAGCCACATCTGAATCTGCTTTGCTCTGCTTAGCACCGTTTTCAGCGTCTATGCTCAGAACCTGAGAGATATTCGTCACATCAAATATCGCGAACATACAGAGGTCGATATTCTTCTTGATAGCTTGAACTATATCACCCGCCCCATCCTCGTCTCGTGTTGCCTCAACAACCTCTAAGGTGGCTCGGGGGGAATGGTTGTTGTTTATGTGGTCAACCGCTTCTTTTAGAGCCTTGCCAATCTTACTTCTCGCTGGATTGTGGTCCGATTGCCAACTGTAGAAAATCCAAGGCTGGTGTCCAATCGGAACATTTAGCCGTTCGAAATATAGTTCGTTCTCAGTTAGGTCACAGTTCGCGAGACGATATACACCGCTACCGTCGAGGTAGAATCGCACCTCCTCTCCACGCAGAAAAGGGGTATACCATTCTTGCGACTCAAGTGTGTCGCGATCTTCTATCGCAAATCCGCGATAGCCATTCTTGAGGATACTCTTCTTCAGGATGCTAAAAGACGGATCGTTCTGTTTGACTTCTTCTGGGTCGGCTATTGCGTTTGAGACATGCCAACACTTGACAGTTGTAAATCTTGCCACGCGATTACACCTCCGCCTTTTTACCGTGCACGGCCTTCACTTCAGCCAATAGGTCGCCGAATTTGCCATAGTTTACTTTCACGCCGTCGTCGAGGTTGAGTTCAATGCGCATATCGGCGTAGTGGCGAAGCTTTTCATCAAATACGAGAAGTTCCACTTGTTGCTTTTCGAGCGTGGATCGCTCCTTCTCGAGTCGCTTCTGATGGGCAGTAGAGGTTGCCCCTTGGATG
>JAYOYH010000015.1:10983-38278 GCA_038153405.1 Gemmatimonadota bacterium
TCGTTCGAGGCGGGCGGCCATTTTACCTTGTAAGGGGATCACATACTCGCTGCGCATCCGCGAGAGGGTGGCTGGATTGTAGCGATGCAGGTAGACTAAGCACTGAAAGGCTTTCTGCTTACCGCTGGAAAAGAGCCAGTAGATAGGACGTTTCTTGTAGGTCTGCAAATGGTCTTTGAAGAAACTATCGCACAGGTAGCGGCGGACGGTTTCGCGGCTCGATTCGTTCTTCTTCGGAGATAGATTGTCTGCCAGGAACGTGAGATTATCCTCGAGGTGGGTCTTGTCCCAGGCCACCGAGATAAACTCAACGAGCCGATTGCAGGCATCGTCGTCGAACCACTCGGTATCGGTGAGGGGGACCAGACCGTCGTCGTCGGCAGGAAAGGTGGTATAGCGACTGGGATCAAAGCCCTCGTTGCCGCTGTGGGCATAGATGAGGTCCGGCTCATCCAGGCTGTAGCGGCCCATCATACAGCCGATAGCGTAGGAGACTAACTCCTGCATGGTATCTTCGCGGAAGCGGGTCCATAGCTCTTCTTCCGTGAGTTTTCCGCCGTAGCGGTAGGCGGGATTGACCGTGAGGGTGATCTGCTCGTTGGGGACATCCGGGGTGAGTTCGTCCTGCAGGCCGTAAGCATCGATGAAGAGGCGGTTGTTCTCCTCTTCGAGGTGTTTCATCTCGGCGATGGTTTCGCGATTTTGGGTGATCCAGCCGGTGTAGCTGGATTCAAGAGTGGACGTGGAGTTGAGAGAGGCGGTCAGGATGGGGAGGGTTTGAAAGTTCCATGAGCGTTCGTAGGCGTTCCAGTCGGCTTTTGCCGTTTGGACAAGCTCCTTAGTGATTTCGATAGTATCTGCGACATCGACAACTGGCATCCGACCAAGATCCCAGTTCGTGAAACTCATAGAGGGGTTCAGTGCTGTTATCACTGAGTGGCCGACTTTAGAGTTCAGCACGCCCAAAACCGTCAAACTTCGCCCTTCATCACCCGGAAATGCCGAACGAGCAGTGTCGTCAAAGACGAACCCCGCTTCCTTGTAACGACCGCAGAATCCAGATGAACCGAGCTTGTTCCAGGTCACGCCACTGCGAAAGAAGAACTGGGTATTCTGTGGCCGAGAACGGAGTTTTCCACCGTCATCTTTGAACGCTTTCAATCGCCTGCCGTCAGCCTCCCAGTCCACGACAATCTCATGGTTTCCATACCAACGGAGTGTCTCGCCCCCGCTATTGCACGGAAACCAGCGATGAGCTCCATCTGATGTCTGGGCAGCATTGGCATAGCCAAAGCCTATGGAGTTGTGAGCCAACTCATACCAACTACGTTGAAAGATGGTGTTATCACCCGTTGAGAGGCCCGCACGCGGTTTTGCGTAATTGGCGAGAGGAAGGCCTGATCTGAACACGGCTCTCGCGTTCTCGCTAAACCAGTAAAGAATGGGGCAGCCTTCTATGGCAACGAAGGCTTTTCTTAAATCGACTGCGAATCGGCCTGAGACACCAGCAATCTGCTCGATCCGCTTCTCTTCTGAATCGCCGCTCACGCGCCGATCACATGAGGTCATCCAATTCTCAATTCGCGTGCGTCGAGCAGAGAAGACCGCAGCCTGAACCACTTCTCCCGAGATCTCCGGGAATGCCCCAGACCCGAGGTGCAGCAAGGCCACAAGGTCGTTGATTTCGCAAAACCTATAGCGGTGCTCGGTGAAGTCCTTGAGGAACATCCAATTGTGAAGCGTGATCATTGAAAAACGACCGCGTTCTCGCGATAAAGTTCTTCCTTGCTCCATAAAGGCACTAAATAGATCGGCTATCCCAGTGCTGTAATATTCGGCAAGATACCCCAAGAGGTCGGCGTTGTAGAACTTGCGCCCCATATACGGGGGATTCGCGACCACCGCGTCATATTGCGATGCCAGAATCTCAGCCTGTTGCACCAACAATCCCAAGTGTTCGAGTGCTTCCGATACGAAGAGGTCTTGGCTGGTCGCGTCGCCCAGCTTCTTCAACGCCGACAGTTTCTCTGCCAGCCGATCCGGCACCTGGATCAACGACCCAAATGTTGCCGCATGCTCAAACAGCTGCTTTAGCTCCGTGAGGTCCTCCGGCTTCAGCCCGTAGTCCGAAAGCTCCACTCCCTGCGCCAGTTCTTGCGCATCAAACCCCGCGCTATCGACCAACGCCATCACATGGAGCTTCACCCCCCGCTCAAACAGCCGCCGGTCGTCCGCCCGCCCTTTCATCATCAGCGCAAAGCCCGTCAGTTGCGCTGCCCGCTCATCGATGTCGAGACCGAAGAGGTTCTTCTCCAAGATTAGCTGTGCCACATCTCGTTGACGGTAACCCCGTTCCAGGTAGATGGCCTTGAACAACTCATAGGCCTCGACCAAGATGTGCCCCGAACCACAAGCCGGGTCGATGAGGGTTAACTCCTCGGGGTTGAGTTGACTTGGAGTGATCGCTGCGAGTTGTGCTTTGACCTCGTCGGTTTGCTCGGCGGGCTCGATGTAGTACTCCATCTGCCCTTTGAGCGGCGACTGAGGATAGGTCGCCAGCCACTGCGCCCCCAGCGAGTTCTGGACCATGTATTTTACGATCCAGTTGGGTGTAAAGAGCTGGGTGGCCGCTGGGATGTCTTCCGATTTGACCACTTTGCCAATGACCTGGTCCTTCTTCTCTGAGATGTAGAACTGATACAGCCAACCGATGATCTCAATATCTTGCCATGCACTCTCGTCGATCTCTTCTACTAATTGGCGGATCAGCGAATCGGTATGCAGCAGGTTGGCTGGCAGCAGTAATTCGGTTTCTCCTCCAATTCGATCAAACAGGAAGGGCATGGCTTGGTGGAGTGCATTGCACTGCGCTTTGAGGAGCAGCCTATAGAGCTCTTCGTCTTGCGTGCCGTCGAGTTTGAGTTCCACGGCCCGTTCGCGGTCGAGACCCGGCAATTCGACATCGGCCGCATGGTCGAGGATCTCGGGGTGGCTCTGGTTATCGGAGTGGCTCAAGACGCGGTAGCCGTGGTCGAAGTAGCCGTGCAACTCCATATAGCGGATGGCCACAAATCGGTTGAACCAGGTATAGGCGATGGCTTCCATCGTGGCTGCGAAGCCGTGGGCTTGGACCCGATCTATCAGTTTTTTACGCGGATCGGCGTAGGCTTTGGGAAAGGCCTGTCCCCCTACAATCAATACATCGCCCTGCACCTCGGCAGGCGCATTGCCTTTGGCCGTGATGCCCAGCCGGGCAGCCTGTGCGCTTACGGCGGCGATGAAGGCTTTGCGTGCTTCGGGTGCATACGCTTTTAGTTGGGCGGTGTTCATAGGATTGGTCTCATTTTAGTTGCACGCGTTCGTCGTCTTTGATGGCGGCCTCAAGTTCAGTGCGGAGCTTTGCCAGGAATGCCTCTACATCTTCTGGGGTCTCGATGAAACCATTTGTCCAGAGGCTTTTGGCCTCTACGATTCGTCGCTTTTTTACTTTCGTCCGCTTTATGGGGTCAGGGTTGGGGGGGATTGTTGTCTTCTCTATGGCGAGTAGTGCGCGGTCAAACGCGCCTTCGGCTGTTTGTCGAGCCTGGGCGATGTGTGCAATGCTGTTAGACTGGGCAGCCGTCTCAAGCAACTTCTCCAGCTCATTTGTGGCTTCTCTGCGTAGTGTTTCACTGGCATCTCGTGTATTTAGCTCTGCCTTAACGCTGTCGAGAAAACCTTGAATCACAACGATTGAGGGGCTGCGCGCCTCCGACACCAGTTCGTTATTTGCGCTCTGTGCCGTATGGATGAGATCCGCTACTTCGTGCAGCACATTATAAGGGCGAGAAGTCGCGAGAATCTCCACCATACGGGCAAGGGCTGGGCCGGCCGCCTCATGGGTTTCGAGTTGCAGGCCGTTGGGGGCTAACTCATCTACTGCCGTCCGCAATGACTCCCAAGTGTGCTTCTGGTTGACGTAGAAGCCCTTGAGCTCCTGGATGTCTTCAGCCAGATCCAGCAATTCGTTTTTGTGCTCGACAAAGCGCTTTAGGAAGCGCAAGGAATCGCTCTCCTCGACGAATTTCCGCAAGCACTCGATACATTCTTCAATCTCGCTCAATCCAGGATACTTGCCGGTCCTTGCCAGGGGAGCATAGCCGGTGACGTCACTGTTCCATGCCGCGAGTTTGTCTTTTACGAAGCTAAACAACGCTTCCTCGCTATTGGGTCCCTGCTGGGCAAAGAGCTCTTGGCCGAGTGCTTGCGCCTTCTTGATCAGATCGCCGCCGGCTGACTCGCGCTGGGTGATGACGACCTTGCGTTGCTTGCTGCTGGCGGTCAGATGGTCGTAGGCCTGGTCCAGTGGCAAAGGAGCTGCGTTGACCAACAAGTTGATCTCGCGGAGCACTGCGAGGCGGGCTACCAGCAGCACGACCTCGAGCTCGGGCCAACCATAGGGACGACCGCCGTAGCGCTTGTCTATCATATCATAGAGCACGATCTGTTTGCTGGTCTGCGCGCAGAGGCGGATATAATCTCTCAGGTCGTTGAGTGCCTTGCTATTGGCCTCAGGGGTATCCAGTCCCAGACTCACCTGCTCGACGTCGTCGGCTCGTAAGGTGCTCTGAATATCGTGCTTGGGGTTGGGATGGAGATATTCGATAAAATCCATCTTGGGGTAGGCGTTCTGGATGAGGTATTCCAGCGCGTCATCTACGGCGTCTTTGGGATCGGTGCGGGTAATATCGAGCTTCTGGCCGCTGGCAAAGTAGCTGGCGCTTGAGAGCATCGTTTTGAGGCTCGTAACGATGCGGCTGCGGCGAGCCCGATTCTCTTCGCTGCGGTCGCGGAGGATGCGTTTGGTGGTGTCAGGCAGAGCGGCCGTGTGTTTGGTCTTTACGTAGGACTCGGTCTGTAGGTAGGTGCGCAGCTCGCGCCCCAGGTTGGCCTCGTCGGGCAGGCGAATGAGCACGCGGGCGGTTTCGAGGTTTGTATGCATACAGCAGTTCTCGTTGCTCGAAAATTCGCTGTAGCGGTCGCCCAGTGGACTGACGAAGGCGACCTCGAGGCTGCCCTCGAGTATATGGCCGACGGCCTGGTCATCACAGAGGCGGCTAAAGCTAAAGTCTCGACCGGTTGCGCTGTAGGTGTGCTTGCGGACATCGCCCATGATGTCTTCGAAGAGGAGCTTGCCCAGTTCGCGCTCTTCGGCTCCCGAAGGTATGGATATATTTTTTATTTCGCGGCCAATATCACGCTCTTCATTCGTGAGGAAAAAATACAGGTCGCCATTACGAGCGATAAGTGTTTCTGCTTCCAGGCGAGCGAGGGAGGTTTCTATGGTCTTGCGCAGGGCGAGTTTGTCGATGTCGATCTCGTCGATGCACAGGGTTACCAAATTATCGACGCTACCGGGCAATTCATCGATATAGCGGATGAGGAAGAGGACCTTTAGCACGGTGGCATCAAAGGTCTGTAGGGCATGGTTGTCGCCCGCTTGATCGATGGTGCGCTTAACGCCGGTATCGAGAAAGCCTTCCACCGCTGGATAGAATCGATAGAAGGGGATCAGGACACCGATTTCTTCGCTGCCGAGCTGCTTGGCGGCCCCTTGGAACGCATCCAGCGTAGAGCGTTCGCCCTGGGATAGATGTAAGCCGGTAGCACCCGCTTTGCGGATGGATTCGAAGACTTTCTGCACCAGCGTAAACTGGTAGGCGGCGAAGGGATAACAGGCGGCGAAATCCTCGGCGTCGGCAAAGGTCTTGAACGACATGCCCGCGTTTAGAAAGGAGAGCTGGTTTTTAAGAATATCGTGCTTGCCCTCGTATGCGGCCGCCAGTGCCGGAATCGTCTCTGTCTTCTTTTCGAGCAGACGCTTCTTAATGACCTCGTCGACGTTATTGCTGGAAAGCGATAAGCGCGTTTTAAATCGTCCTTGGATTTTTGAGAAGTCCTGTTGCTTCGTGCTATTGAGATCGCCGAGGACGGCATCGAGGTCTTCCTGAGAGGTGACGACGACCCATGCACGGCCTTTGCAGACGGTGCCGAGCTGCTCGGTGATGGTCTGTAGGTTGAGCATGAGATGCGTGTCGTTGCCGATAAACTGGCCTACCTCGTCCACCAAAAACATAATGCGCTGGTCTTTGCCCTTTGTTTCGAGATATCGCTTCACCCACTTGGCGAAGTTCTCCACGGTTAGGCTGAAATGTTCGGCACCGCCATCGACCCATTTTTCGACGGATTCTTCGCTCTGCCCAAGGGCTTCCTTTAGCGCAACGATGACTTCATCCCGATGAAATTCCCAGGCATCGCGCTGCTGTAGCCACGGCTCTTTCGCTTCGCGCTCGAAAGCGGCCTGGAAGACGCTGAGCTGTCCCTTCTCGTCGAGGTGGCGTTCCATGTGGGCGATATGCGGATGGTCGCCGCTGTATCCCTGTTTTTCGTTCAGGACTTTGAGAAAAACCTGCAACAAGGCGTCGCGCCCCGAACGATGATCGGCTTTGCTATCAATATTGAAAAGGATTGTGTCGGTGGGGGAGGAGACGACTTTCTTCAGATCTGCAAAGAGCATGGCGTCGGCAAACTTATCGGTGAAGAAATCCACTGCTTGCCGCTGCTCCCCCTCGAGGGCATGTTCGTTATTTTCGATCAGATAGGAGAGCACTTTAATCAGGTGCGACTTACCGGAGCCGAAGAAGCCAGAGATCCAGATTCCATTTTTGTCGGCCGCATCGGCTTCGGATTCTATCGTGGACAGTAGGACCGCCACCAGATCGTTGATATGCTTCGTCAGTTCGCGGGTGACCACGAACTCGTCGAGCTCTTGCCACACGGACGATGCATCGAGCTGATCGGCTTTGACGACGCCGTTGATGGAGCGATGGATATTGCGCTGGAAAAGGTCTTGGATCTTCATGCTTCCGTCTCTCTGGGAACTAAGATGAAGGCGCGATAGTAGGGCTTGGTGCCGGGTGTAGATGTGTTTGAAGTAATCTGGTCAAACAGGCGAAGCGCGGTGCCATCAAAGCTACCTGGATAGAATAGTATTAACGGCGTTGTGCCGATGACGGTATGTAGGCAATTCAGCAGGTTGTGGGCTCGGAGCATCGGCCAAACGCTGCCGACGCCAGAAAGAAGAAACAGGTCGTAATCAGCCGGGGCATATTTCTCGGCGATAAAGTCGCGGAGTTTCTCGGCCGCGAGTGGCCCCTTTAGTGCCTGCAATACGGCCGAATCGCCCTTCGTCTCCTGCATTTTGAGCGCCCGGTCGAGCAGGCCGCGCTGTTCGAGGTAATCGAGGATCACTTCAAGTAGGTTCAGGTGCAGAACGCGTAGCTCGCTATGATGACTCGCCAAGCGGTCCACTATTAAGCGGATATGCGCTCGGACCTGTAGCTCTTCTTGGGCTGGGTAGTCGAAGATATAACAGGCGATTTCGTTGCCAATGCCTTCGCTGGTGAGAAAGGCCTCGCTGGTGATGCGCGGTATGATTTGATTTAGACGATCAATAAGGGCTGTGCTCACTCGGTGACCTCCATACAGCGCAGGACATACGTTTCTCCACGGCTGCGCAAGCAGGCAGCGAGTTGAGTGTCGACAAATACATTCTGCAACAAAAGGCTCCGCGTGTCTTTCAGATAGCCGGCTTCAGCCAATATCGAAAACACGGCTGATCGCAACTTGGCCACAGTGGATTCGCTCCAATTGGGCATATCTGGATCGCGACCACGGCAGCCGGCGATAAACTCATTCCACATGCGATATTCGAGTTTCTTGGCGAAGAGCGCTCGCTGTTCGCGCATCGTTATATCCATAAAGTCGCCGAGGAGTCGGCTGTTCTTGATCGCGCCGGCCAGGACGGCTTGCGTGGCTTGCTCCTTGCCGCCATCGCGAATGATCTGCCACAGCTCTTCCCCTAAAGGCTCCAGTCGCGCACGAAGCAGTCGGGAAATCCGCTTGATGGATTCCACGCTATCCATTTGTAACACATTCTGCTCTAAAAGCGCTTCTTTCCAGGCTGTGCGGTTCGTCCCCTTTAAGAGCAAGTCGGCGACGATGCGGCTTTCGCGAAGCCGGAGTGAGGAACTGGTAATGGTGGCGGTATAGATCAAACGGTTACTATGACTTAGGTGAAGGTTTAGAAGCAGACCCTATATACTTCGGGGTTCCCAGCGGCTGAGTTGGCAGTAAAGTTGCCAAATAGGATATTGTTACGCAAGGGTGTATTAGCATCTGTTTTGGCAACATTGCCTTTAGGATTGGCTCTTCGAACTGACGAGATCACTGGGATATCGGAAACATCGCAAAATTTAAAAAAAGGAGGCTAAAATCACATAAACCATAAAATATATGTGTTTCAGGGCACCCCCTCAATTCTTTAAAGACTCGATAATTTTCTCTGAAATGAAAATAAAACTTTACATCTCATGAATTTGCATTGAGGTCTTTTATTTGATTATTATCATATTATAGTCATAAATGCAATCTCATTAAAAGAGAGATATAATATGAGGTTCACAATCGTTGCTGTAGTAGCTCTGGGTATGCTGGGAGTGGCTGAAGCTAAAAATGGCGATGACTTGCAGATGGAGCAGATGGATAACTCCGTATTGAAGTTGACCATTAACGACATAGATACTACGGAAATAAGGCAACCCAAAAAAAGACCTCGAGCAAAGACATTAACTCAGTATGAATCTGCAACACTGCAAGCCGGTCACTCTACTTCATTTACTTCGATATTAACCTCTGTCTGGACACATTCCCGAAACGAATTCTTATATGTTTTTTCAGATGCCGATCCCATTCCCAGTTTTATTTCTTACTCATTGACGAGTATCTCATCCCCTCCAGGCTACGACTATGCCCATGTGTTAGGAGGTCAGATTTACGCGGAAGATGGCACGTATTTGGGAGTAGTTTCGTCTAATAAATATTCATCCGATTCCATTACAAATACCTTTGGTTCGTATGGCAGCAAATATAGTTCGACTTCTATTAAAAACGAGTTTGGCTCTTATGGTAGCCCTTATGCATCACAGTCGGCCTATAATAAGTATTCCAGTTCGCCTCCGGTCATTTATGTCGGTTCGACCGCTGTCTGCTATTTATCAACGAATACTTTCAGATCGCCCAGATGCGATCCGGATGAGTTGTTTTCTTATTTGGCGGGCGATGCGCCGGGCGGTTTCCCTACCGTTCGTCATAGTATAGAGGTCAATTCCACAGCTCCAGCCGGAACATATGAATTTCCCGTTATTTTTGGTTTTTATAGTGAGGGGGACGCTTCTAATCTGATCGGTGCCGAAGCTGTTTGGTTTTCTATTACCGTTCAGTCTGCCAATAGCTCTCCTATTTTGTCGAATATAGGAAATAAGAGTGTTGCAGAAGGGGCAGAGTTGCGATTTACACTGTTCGCCTCCGATCCAGATGGCGATGCGTTGGCGTATAGCGGGTCAATGTCACCATCAGCCTCCGGTCCAACGCTGAGTAGCACCAGTGGCATATTTAGCTGGACTCCAAATTCAAGCCAGTCTGGATCATACACTGCCACGTTTACTGTAGCTGATGGAAAAGGGGGGAGTGACTCAGAAACGATCACTATCACGGTGGCGAATGTAAATCAGCCACCGGTTCTATCTACCGTTGGCAGCCGGACAATCTCAGAGGGCAGTGCATTAAATATAAATCTGTCGGCATCGGATGCCGACGGTAATAATCTCACCTATTCGGTCTCTGGAAATCCATCTGGCTCATCGCTATCAGGCAATACGTTTAGTTGGACGCCTACATCCACTCAGTCGGGTAGTTATACCGTCACATTTACTGTCGATGATGGGGTGGGAAGTAGCGATTCAGAGACGATTACTATTTCCGTAACGGATAAGAATTTGCCTCCCGTGCTATCTGCCATTGGTGACCAAGCCGCATCGGAGGGAAGTGCTTTGACCATCACCTTGTCGGCTTCGGATGAAGATGGGGATGATCTTGTATACTCGGTGTCGAATAGTCCGGATGGAGCATCAATATCTAATAATGAGTTTAGATGGACGCCAACAGCGACCCAGGCAGGAAGCTATGCAGTAACCTTCACCGTAGAAGATGGGATGGGTGGAAGTGACTCCGAAACGATCAGCATCGCGGTGGCGGATGTTAATATATCGCCAGCCCTATCTGCTATTGGTGACCAGGTGGTTTCGGAAGGTGAATTATTGAGTTTAACGCTGTCTGCTTTCGATGCCGATGGTGATAGCCTTGTATACTCGGTATCTAATAATCCATCCGAATCTTCGTTGTCGGGAAGCGAGTTTAGTTGGACGCCAACAACGACCCAGGCAGGAAGCTATGCAGTAACCTTCACCGTAGAAGATGGGATGGGGGGAAGTGATTCCGAAGCGATCACCATTACAGTAACGAATATTAACCTACCGCCCATGATATCAGCTATTGCTGACCAGATTGTTATGGAAGGGGAAACAATAACTATTACTCTATCGGCGGTAGACCCCGATAATGATGAATTAACTTATTCCTTACTTAATATTCCGCCTGGGGCAGTTCTAACGGATTCTGTTTTTTCATGGACTCCCGCGTTTGATCGTGCGGGTGATTACAGCTTGTCCTTTTCAGTCGCCGACGGTAAGGGAGGAGAAGCTTCTACTACGGTTGCAGTGGTGGTAAGAGATATAAATCGCCCGCCAATATTTCAAGCGATTGACGGTCTTAAGGTTGCCCCTAATGAAGATTTAGAATTACGAGTATCTGCTCAGGACCCAGATGGTGATTCAGTAGAGCTCTCTATGCCGGATAGCCCAGAGGGTTCGCAGTTGGTTGACTCCGTTTTTACTTGGATTCCACATGTAACAGATATTGGTTTATCTACGCTCAGATTTGTAGCGGTCGATAGCGGGGGAGCATCCGATACTTTGGACGTTGAAATCTCCGTTGAAGCAAACGGACCAATTGCTTCGTTAATTGAAATGGACCTCGACCCAGAATCGGGAAATCAGGCGCTAAAAGGGGCTGATATTGCTGATGGTGAAACAATCGAAATCGAGTTCCACTATATCGGAGATGCAAATATAACAGGCTTCGGATTAACATTAGAGTTTGATGCAGACGTTATCGAATTAAAAGTAGGAGAGTTTACATCAAATATTGGACCTGCCGCTAATGTATTGCCTTTAGCAGTTCTTTCCGGAAGTGTAGCCCAACTGGGAGCGGTCAATACAGATGGTCGTATCATCGAAAATAAGCAGATCTGCACAATCCCTATTCTTTTAAATTTGGAATTAGAAGGACCAACAGTAGTAACATTAAGCCAGATAATACTAAAGTTTGATGACCGATCGGATCTACAACTTGCTGTTAACGAACAAATAACTATTTCACCTCGTCTTGTAACTGGAGACTTTGATGGGAATGGCGTTGTAGACTTCGTGGATTTTTTCAGTTTTGCCGATGCCTTCGGTGCACCATCCTTCGATCCCAGATACGATTTAAATGGTGATGGCGAGGTGAGTTTCCTCGACTTCTTTATGTTCGCCGATTTTTTCTCCAGTAATGAACGAGCAAAGTTGATGGTCCTTGCAGAGAGATTGATTGGGTTGCCTACCAGAACGCTGCTTTCTCAGAATTTCCCTAATCCATTCAATAGCGATACTTCGATTTTTTATACGATTGGCTCACCAGGTTATATAGAACTCTCCGTATATGATTTAAATGGCCAGAGAGTAAAATCATTGACAAAGAAGCATCACGCTCCGGGTCAATACCAACTCTCATGGGATGGGACGAACGGCGCAGGTAGTCAAGTATCAAGTGGAATCTATTTACTCCAGATACAGTCCGAAACAAGCACAGATACGCGTAAAATGATGTTGGTTAAATAGGCGATCTCAGCCGCGCGATCGAATCGTGGTCGGGGGGCGTATTGGATCGACCTCGTAGCGGAGAATCGCTATGCTTACCATCCGGACCATGAAATTTAGCTCGATGTATTGGCAACGACAGTCCTCATCTTTGCTTGGCGTGTGGGCAAGGGTGCATGATTGACTCAGGCTCAACGGCTTCTACGGAGTTAGTATGCAATTACCTCACTTTCGATTTAGACAAAATACAATCTCGATGCTGTCGGCTTACTTCGTCCTGTTTATATCTCTAAGTGTATCAGGACAAGAGCTACCCAAAACTTCTCACACCAAAGATGTAGTTCATGGTCTGGAACATCGTCTGGCACAGCTGACTCATAAACCTATCGCCGGAAAATTAGCCGCGCCCTACGCAGGAATAAAATTAAGGGACGATGGCAAGGTCGTAGTTATTATCGAGCCTTTAGACGGTTCCAGAGCTGCTGATATTGACTCTTTAGGTCTGGTCGCATTGGGCGCAGAAATACTTGCTCAGTCAAAAAGTCTGATTCGAGCAGCAATCCCAGTCGACCAACTTTTGTCGGCACGCGATGTGACTGGAGTCCAGTTCATACGAACACCATATCATCCTTTAAAAAACAGTGCCACCTCTGAGGGAGTAGGCCTAATTAACGCTGACAATTATCATCGCAATGGTTTGCTTGGCGCTGGAACAAAGGTGGCTATAATCGATCCGGGATTTACAAACGCAAACCGTTTATCATCCGATATGCCAGAGACGTGGGAAACGAGAGACTTTACTGAGGATGGCATGTATCGTGGAGGCGTTCACGGATCTGGCTGCGCGGAAATTGTCTATGACATTGCCCCTAAAGCGGAGCTTCATCTTCTACGCATCGGTGACCTCGTTGATTTAGAAAACGCGAAAGACTACTGTATTGCTCACAACATCGATATAGTGAATTACTCAAGCGCTTGGGTGGGAACAGGCTTTGGGGATGGACGCGGGTTTGCATGCGAAATCGTAGACGATGCTGAAGAGAATGGAATTCTTTGGGTCAATTCTGCTGGCAATTATGCTCAAAGCCAATATTCAGGTTTTTGGAGCGATGGCAACAGCAACAACCTTCACGATTTTGCTCCAGGTGATGAGATAATCTCACTGGAGAATGTTACCGCTGGAGATACGGTCGACGTTTGGCTAACATGGAATGAGTGGCCTACTACAGACCAAGACTATGATCTCTTCCTATACCGCACGGACGGAACAACCTTTGAACGCATTGCTGAAAGCAGCACAACTCAAAGAAACAGCAAACCAGTCGAGAGGGTCGAGCACGTCATTCAAAGCGATGGGGAATACGGAGTAGCTATATGGAAAGACGAAAATGCTCGCGGCACCGTTGTAAAAGTGTGGTCCGGAAACCATAAGTTATCAGAATTCACCTCTCTTATTGGCCATATTGCATCACCAGCCGATGCTCGCGGGGCTTTTGCTGTTGGTGCTGTTGCTCATTTTGATTGGAGCAGGCAACGCATTGCACCTTACAGTTCGCGCGGTCCAACTGTGGACGGTAGAATTAAGCCAGATATAGTCGCACCAACACAGGTCTCCACAGCCTCTTATCCCTCAGGCTTTGCTGGCACCTCAGCTGCGGCTCCGCATGCTGCTGCTGCTGCTGCACTTGTATTATCGGGAAATCCCTCGATGACTCCACGACAGATAGCAGCAGTCCTTACATCAAATGCGCGAGATGCAGGTGATCCAGGTGAGGATAACACGTTTGGCTTCGGGTTATTGTCACTACCCAATCCCCCATCCTTCGATACATCACTACATACCGTCTGGGATGGATGGTGGGAGATTGATCAAGGTAGGATCGAGTCCGAAGACAAAACATGGCAATTTAACTCTTACGGGATAACAGATCGCGACAGCATTGCCGTAACAGGGATAGTCGTCGCCACTGTCACGAATAAAACACTTTACCCGCTTAACATGTCATATAGTGTGGCTTTTCTTGATTCCAATAATGAGGAAATAGCCACAAGGTTTGTTCCAGAGGCGCGCTTGCTTACACTCGACGCTGGCGAGAGCAGACAAATTCATGTCGATTTTCTCGGAGTATTTAGTGACCTATCGGCAGTTGAACGGGTAACCAGAGCGGCCCTATTTGGAGGTTTCAAAATCCAGGCTCCAGAAGCTGCGTTTGAGGCAACACCTATTAGCGGCGACGCTCCACTTGAAGTTAGATTTACGAACCGATCTACAGGAAAAATAGACGAATACTTATGGGGATTTGGCGATGGGGATATTAGCACTATGGTGAACCCCACGCACACTTATAATACGCCCGGAACATATGCAGTGACTCTCACTGCTAAAAATCCGGGTGGTAACGGTCGCGTAGTTCAGGCTATTACAGTTCGGCAAGCAGTTTATACGGCTTCCGGACGCGTAACTTTAGCGGGCAAATCAAATCATTCAGGGGTTCGGATTGCGTTTACAAAGGATAGTGGATCGGGCACTATTCCATCATCGGTGACTACCAAAATCGATGGGACCTGGTCACAAGACGGCTTTCACCCAGGCACCAGATACAGAGCGACTCCAAGCTTAGGTGGCTGGACATTTAAGCCTTTAAGCAGACCCATTACACAAGCTGCACCAATCTACAATTTCTTGGGTGAACAAGCCGCGTTCTCTGTATCGGGAAGAGTAACTCTATCGGGTCAATCGACTCATTCAGGGGTGCGGATTGCTTTTACCCGCGTGTCTGGTTCTGGAACAATCCCACCTGCTGTCCACACGGCATCAAATGGAACGTGGTCACAAAACGGGTTTGAACCTGGAACTACATACCGTGCAGCTGTAACAAGTAGTGGGTGGACTTTCACCCCCGCCAGTAGGCAGATCACGCAAGCAGTAACTAATCTTAATTTTCAAGGCGAGCAAGCGGCCTTTTCCACTTCAGGCCGCATTACTTTAACTGGTCAGTCGAATCATTCTGGCGTAAGGATCGCATTTACCCGTGTATCTGGTTCAGGCTCAATTCCAAGTGTTGTCAACACTTCGTCGAGTGGGGTTTGGTTTAGAAATGGTTTTGAATCAGGAACAACCTATAGGATAACACCAACGCGGTCAGGTTATTCGTTTACACCCGGCAGTCGTGTAGTTACCTCAGGTTCTGGTTCAATGGATTTTACGGGCACTGCGGCTGCCAGCACTGAAACATATACGATTTCAGGACGAGTAACACTAAATGGTAAAACAAACCATTCAGGTGTAATAGTCAATTTTAGGCGAGTTTCTGGTAGCGGAGCTATTCCGTCGCGTGTTATCACATCAGCAAACGGGTCGTGGACTCGCAGCGGCTTCACAAGGCGATCCACTTATGAAGTTACACCGACTTATTCAGGTTGGACCTTTACACCTGAAAACCGAACAGTGATTGGATCAGTCTCAACTCTCAATTTTAGAGGCAGTGAAACGAACCAACATGCAAGCATACCAAGTAGTGGCTTTTACGGGTATGCAGCTCCATCAGTTACAGGGCAACCTAAGGTAGCGAGTTTTCAATTCGACACCGAGAAGCAAGACTTGCTGCTATCATGGGAGCTAATTAGCAACGAAGAAAATGCAATTAGCATTTGGCTAAATGGTTCATTCTTGTGGAGCATACCAGGCTCATCTACATCTTGGAAGACCTGGTATGGATCAATTCGCAGTAGTAGAATTAGAACCTCAGGAAACGTATTAGAATTTAGACATGGTCCTAACGCGAATCGAACCACTGGATATGATCGCTGGATGGTGAGAAATGTAAATCTATGGAAAAGCTTCAACGCGAAAATTGCCGGTGCTCGGCCAATAGAAAGCCCGCCTCAACAGAAGACGTTCAGCATAGGCCTTCCATATCCATCACCATTTAATTCTACCGTAACCATCCCTGTATCCGTAAGCACTTCAGCTACTGCTAACGTCCGTATTATCAACTTACTCGGCCAGCATATCGCAACCCTGCATGATGGCGTCTTAACACCTGGCCGCCATGCGTTCACCTGGAACACCAAAGATGAAAATGGAACCACTGTCACCACTGGCCTTTACATAGTGATACTACGCTCCGATGATCAATCATTGACGAGAAAGCTTGTATTCATGCAGTAAAGTCGTAGGATGTTTAATCGAGATCGAACAACGGCATCGATCATTCTGGATTTCAGAACGGTGATAAGATACAAAATTCAATTTCAAGCTGAACAGGTTTAAAATGTCTGATTTGCAAGGCAGATACATAGGTTGTCTACTCGGTCTATCTACAGGGGACGCGCTGGGGACGACCTTAGAGTTTAAACCGCCCGGCACATTTACTCCTATAGATGATATGGTGGGCGGCGGACCATTCCAGCTAAAGCCCGGTCAGTGGACTGACGATACTTCGATGGCGCTGTGTCTTGCTGAGAGCCTGATCAAATGCTGCGAGATGGACGCAAAGGATCAGATGGACCGCTATCTGCGTTGGTGGAAGGATGGCTATCTGAGTAGCACGGGAAGCTGCTTTGATATTGGCATTACGGTCCGTAACGCGCTCGCACACTATCAGCACATGGGCGAGCCCCTCGCGGGTTCGACGGACCCCCAAACGGCGGGGAATGGTTCTATCATGCGCCTGGCTCCTGTGCCACTTTTTTTTGCTGCTAATCCCGAAGACGCTATTTACCAGGCCGGGGAAAGCTCAAAGACTACGCATGGCACGGCAGAAGCCGTGGATGGCTGTCGTTTACTTGCGGCTTTGATTGTCGGCGCTGTCCAGGCACGAACAAAGGAAGAGCTGTGCGCGCCGATGTTTTGTCCGGTATCGGGCCTGTGGAGTCGCGAGCCCTTATCGCCGAAAATTGCTGCAATTGCATCGGGTTCCTATAAAGACAAATCGCCGCCGGCGATTCGGGGGACGGGGTATGTAGTGGAATCCTTGGAAGCTGCGCTGTGGGCTTTTTACAATAGCACCAGTTTCAAAGAGGGCGCGCTGTTGGCGGTTAATTTGGGCGACGACGCCGATACTACGGGGGCAGTATACGGTCAATTGGCCGGGGCGTATTATGGCACGGAGGGCATGCCCGAGGAATGGAAAGAAGTTGTCGCAAGCCGATCTCAAATTGAGGAGACGGCCATGCAGTTGCTGCATCCAGGCGACCGGCTGGCCCCAGAGGAGATAGTGCCCAATGTGCCTTTCGATCGCTCATATTGGGTGGAGCCCGGCCGCTTGTTAGCTGGTTACTATCCCGGTGACGTCACCAAGAAAGATGCGCAAGAGAAACTGGATGCACTGGTCGATGCGGGGATACGCTGCTTTATCAACCTGACAGAGGAAGATGAGAAAAGCACGGCAGGGAGCTTGGTGCGGTCTTACCAGCAGCTTCTTTTCGAACGCGCAGCCGCCCACAATGTTAAGGTCAACTATCTGCGCATTCCGATCCGTGATCTCGGTATCCCATCCGAGCAGAATCTTATACACATCCTCAACACCATAGACTGGTCGATTGAACACGATATGCCGGTTTATGTGCATTGTCGTGGGGGGATCGGCCGCACCGGCACGGTGGTCGGCTGTTATCTGGCGCGGCACGGTATCGCCACGGGAGCGGCTGTGATGGGGCACATCGCCGACCTCCGTCGCAGAGATGCTTGGGCAGATGTCGAATCTCCTGAGGCGCAAGAGCAGAAGACGCTGGTGTGCGCGTGGAAGCGAGGGCGGTGATTGGCTGATCTCGCGTCAGGCGTCTACGATGATATCGTAGACCTGTGTCTAAAGGAGGGCATTGACGGGCTGCAGGAGAAGCATCTTCGCGCTCACCTGAGCGACGTCGACCCTGCGGATATCCCACAACGCATTGCCGGAATCATCGCGATCTGGGTCGCCCGGGCCTTGTCTGATCTTCCAGAAAAAGAGCGCACTGCCGGGGCCATCGAGCTAACGAAGCGTCTTTTGGACTTAGTTCGCGAAGTCTCACCTCAAGGGATCGACGCGGGAGATGGGCTGGCCATTCCGCTCAGGCGGCTGACGGCCATAGAAACCGTGGCACCCGATGGGAATACGCAGTCGATAGGGCGACCGCTGACGCCATTGCGGGACTCCGTGCTCATGACCAATGCGCGGGGCGAGCCGGGGGTGGGGCGTGAGCTCGCCGCCGAGGTCGAGTCGGCTGAGCGCATTGATGTAGTGTGTGCCTTCATTCGGTGGACGGGCATTCGCGAGATGTTGCCGGCGTTACGCCGGCACGTGGCTTCGGGGCGCGTCCTGCGAATTATCACGACGGTGTATACGGGCACGACCGAGTTGCGGGCACTTGAGGCCCTGCAAGAGCTGGGAGCCCAGCTGCGCATTTCCTACGATATATCGAAGACCCGCCTGCACGCTAAAGCGTGGTTGTTTCACCGGTCCAACGGCCATTCTTCGGTCTATATTGGCTCATCTAACCTGACCTATTCGGCCCAGGTGACCGGGCTGGAATGGAATGTTCGTGCGTCACAGAAGGCCACCCCGACTGTGGTCGAAAAGTTTGAGGCGACGTTCGCCTCCTACTGGGCGAATGCACAGTTTGAGGATTTCGATCGCGATCGCTTCCTCAGGGCTATAGAGCGGGACGCGGGTGAGGTGATCGACCTGACGCCATTCGATATTGAGCCCTATCCCTTTCAGCGGCAAATGCTCGAGCAACTGCAAGTAGAGCGGTCGCGTGGCCGGCCGAACAATTTGGTTGTTGCTGCCACGGGAACGGGTAAGACGATATTGGCTGGCTTGGACTACAGAGCACTCCGGGAGTCGATGCCCCGTTCGCGGCTGCTCTTTATCGCCCACCGGCGAGAAATCCTCGAGCAGAGTAGGACCACTTTTCGCCATATCCTCAGAGATGGTGCGTTTGGTGAGTTGTGGGTAGCCGGGAAGCGACCGCAACACTGGGACCATGTATTTGCATCAATCCAGACACTGCATCGCAGTGAGTTGTCCCATGTCGCAGTCGGCCATTTCGACGTCGTCATTGTCGATGAGTTTCACCATGCCGCCGCCGATTCCTACGAGGCCGTGCTGAGCTATCTGCAGCCGCAGTATTTGTTGGGGTTAACGGCCACACCAGAGCGCGCGGATGGCAAAGATATTCAACAATGGTTCGGGGGACGGACAGCCGTTGAACTACGACTATGGGATGCGTTGGAGCAGGAACTGCTCTCGCCATTTCACTACTTCGGTATTCATGACGGCACCGATCTGAGCGGACTCACCTGGCGGCGAGGGGCGGGATATGATGTAGGCGAGCTTACCAATATTTATACGGCCAATGACATGTGGGCCGCGATGGTGCTGCAGGCGGTGCAGGATAAGGTGGGGTCGCCGCATCTGATGAAGGCACTGGGATTCTGTGTCAGTATAGCCCACGCGCGATTTATGGCGAAGAAGTTCGAGGCGGCCGGTTTGAAGGCAGTCGCAGTAACGTCGGCTACTTCTGCAACTGAACGAGACAACGCGTTGTCGGGGCTGCGCGACGGTCAGCTGCAGGTGTTGTTTACGGTCGACCTATTTAACGAAGGGGTGGACATACCTGCTATAGATACCGTGCTGATGCTGCGCCCGACTGAGAGTGCCACGATTTTCCTACAGCAACTGGGACGAGGCCTGCGTCGAACGCACGGCAAAGACGTGTTGACCGTCCTCGACTTCGTCGGTCATCAGCGGGCAGAGTTTCGCTTCGATTTGCGCTATCGACGGCTTTTAGGGCGAAGTCGGAAGGAACTGGAGTCCGATATCGAGCAGGGCTTCCCCTATTTGCCGGCCGGATGCCATTTGGAGCTGGACCCGGTGGCCAGTCGTATTGTGTTGGCCAATATCAAGGCATCGCTGCCATCGACGTGGAGGCGGCGCGTAGAAGAACTGCGTGAACTCGGCGATGTGACGTTGCAAGCATATCTCGAAGAAACCAACCTCGACCTCGAAGACCTTTACCGGAACCGCCGCTACTGGACGCAGCTTAGGAGAGCGGCCGGCCACATATCTGCGGAATTGCTCGATGGCGAAGGAAAATTCGGACCGGGATTGGGAAGATTGGCGCACATCGACGACGAAGAGCGACTCAGATTTCTGCGTGCGCTGTTGGCCGACGGGCAGCGACCTATAGTTAAAAGCTTTGACCTTCGCGCATCGCGCCAACTTCACATGGTCTTATTGACCATACTGAACCCGAGGAAAGGCATTTACAATACACTTCAGGAAGGAGTCGATGCGTTGTGGGCCCATGCCCAGTTGATAGCTGAGGGGAGAGATTTACTGGATGCATTGGACGATCACGTTGTGCACTTACAGCAGCCCTTAGTAGACTTGGGCGATATACCGCTGTGGGTCCATGCCCACTATACGCGAGACGAGATACTCGCGTCCTTTGGCATCGCCACGGTGATAGCGCCGCATCCGTTGCAGGCGGGTGTCTATTGGCACGAGCAAACTAAGACGGATTTGCTTTTTGTGACGTTGCAGAAGGCTGAAAAGGACTTTTCACCGACGACGCGCTATAAGGATTACGCTATCAGCGAAACCCTATTTCACTGGGAAAGCCAGTCGACGACATCGCAGGACAGTGAAACGGGACAGCGATATTTGCACCATCGCGAGAAGGGGACACGGGTCCTGCTTTTTGTGCGCACCAGTAAGACGGATGGAGCTGGTCGGACGCTGCCGTATTTCTGTGCCGGTTTTGCCAACTACGTCAGTCATGAGTCCGATCGGCCGATAGCGATTACCTGGGAATTGGAAGTGCCGTTGCCTGGGGATCGGTTCGTTGAGTATCGGGCCGCAGTGGCATAGACGCCAATCTGATCCATGAAAACCGAAATTTGTTTATCGCTATTGTCAACTTAATAAATGACGTTACGCCCGTAGAGCCGCCATATGCAACATAGTAAGCAGCACTATGTGCCCAAGAGCTACCTTGAGTCGTGGTGTGATCCGGACTGCCCGGAGCAGATGGAACCTTATGTCTGGACTTTCAACGAGGACGGCAGCAGTAGCAAGAAGAAGGCTCCAAAAAATATCTTTTACGAGAAGGACATGTATACCATAAAGGGCAAGGACGGGGAGCGCGATTTGAGCATCGAACATTCCCTCTCCAGCCTTGAGGGGGCCTTCACTGGCATCCGCGATAATAAGCTCGCCAAGCGGAAGATACTCGAACCTGAGGAGCAGCTCATCGTCTGTGCTTTCATAGCAGCCATGAAGGCTCGGAGCGCCAGCCATCGGGATCACTGGCAAAACCAATGGGGAAACGTTCTTGGAAAAATGGAACACATGAACGAACAGTTTAACAAAATGCCAGTTGAGCAGCGGAAGAAATTGACCTCACTGACGCCTCCCAGGCTCCCAGGCGACCCAGCCCCCATGACCATGAGGGACATGCGCGAGCTATCCACGTCACATTTACAGATAAACCTTATGTCTGAAATCGGGATGATGTCTCACGCTTTCATGAGTCTGGATATGGCCATATTCAACACCGATGGGCAACCAGGCTTTATTACCTCAGATGATCCTTGCGTTTTTTATGACCCTGAAATACATAAGCTACCGCGCTGGATGCAGACCCCGCATCTTGGTAGTGCAACGATTGAGATCGGCCTACCAATCTCGCCAAGTCAATATATCCTTCTAAACAGGCAGGGTATCAACGGCCATATAGATATGCAAGAGTCCTTACTTGCGGAGGAACTCAATAAGCGCACTCGTTTCAGCGCCTACAAGGAGTTCGTCGTATCGCAGGACGTGGCTAAGGATGAATGGTTCGATACAAGCATCCCACCTGAAGAGAGCGAGGACTCCGGTCAGACAAATGAGACCAGATAGTTTGACAGACCCCCTTGAACCTACACATTGGGCCTTTAGAATCAGCTTATCAAGAAGGGAATACCAATGAGTCGCTATGCACTCTCACTTTGAGTAGACCAACGCGTATCCTACAGGAATTTCATGAAATCAGATAGCTTCAGAAGACTCGTGGATTTTTATCAACTGCTTTGTAAGGAACATCCCAGCGAGCGGGTCCTTGAACAATTTTCCAAGTATATAAGAGATTGGTCTGCAAACCAGAAGTCGGAAGACATTGAATATGTTAAGTGTGAGTTGCCATTTCTATTTGATAGGGGTCAAAGCGGGGGCAGGTGCAGGACGTCCGACGCAAAAAGAGACCTTCAAAGACTCTTCCATATATATCATTTGCTTTGCATAGACCGACCGCGCGATCAAAGGGTTATGGCAATATTCGAAGACATTGTTGAAGATGAATACGAATCTCTGACCATAGAGGAACGCGTTTTCTGCGAGGGTGGATTTTCCCAGTTCCAACAACTGAAAGCGTTTACGCCTGCGGAATTTTGGCAATGGGATATGATACGGAGGAAAGAGAATAGTCAGCGCATGGAACAATTAGAGCACCGGTTAAAGGGAAGCAAAAATGAGACTTCGTCTGATGACTGAAGGTGCGGTGTTGCCGTCTTTAGAAATATAAGACGTGCAGCCGCTTGCAAGCGAAGAGCCAGAATAGAGGCGTTGCGTCATCCAGAGGGTATAGACTGAAACCGGTCAGCACCGGGAAGCAGGACGAACCAAAGGTTTTCCGCGTCACTTTTTCAACTTTTTGCATAAACTCGGTGCCGGACAAGGTCTTCCTTTCGGCTTAGAGCACGGCTTCCTTAACGGTGCACATCGACAGTTAGTTATTGATCGCAGGGAAGTTCTGGATATGATGGATGCACTGTTTAGCCAGCGGAATAGTTACGCCCACGGGAAAGTGCGCAGCTCTTCAGATGAGAGCGCCTGTGGTAGGGCAATGGATCATAGGAGGCAAAGCCAGCAGGTGCTACAGTTATTGACCGAACTTAAAAACTCCTAATCTATCGTCATTGAGATCTTCTATTTTTTGGTATCATATTGATGCGAAATAATACATAGATATTGGGCATGAATAACTGTATTGGAAACGTGTTTTTGTTGCACATATTTCTTGCTTTCGAGATTGATTATTCGTAGTTTATAAACAAGCAAAAGTGGTGATTTGCGGTCTATTGCCGCCACTCAAAATAAGGTGCTAAAAAAGCCACCCGAACGAATTTAACCCGGGCCTTTGGCTCGGGTTTTTTCTTTTTGGCCCTGGTGCGCACTTAGCTGCCAGGGTCTTTTTCGTTTGGGTGGGGCCGCCTCACGTTATACCGAGAGGAGCCTCAAAATGAGCTCGATACTCCCACCCAACGTCATCGACTTTGTCGACGTAATCAACCAGAAAGCAAAGGGTGATCCTCCTGCTTGCTATATGGTAAACGGTTCCAGAGAGTCGCAGAAAAGTGCCGCCATTGTGCGACCCAAGGATGACAAGCAGGACACCTCGAGAGGAAAGAAGACGAAGTTCGAACGTATGAGAGAAATCTGCAAGGAAACGGGCGGCATATTCGCCAACGACTTTCCCGATCACCCGATCTGGAAGGAAGGATATACCATCACCTTTGGTGGCAGGACATCTCGTTTACGTGAAACGGATGCCGCTTCTGACAGCAGCGAGACGTCCCACGACAGCACCGACTGAAGAGCCGAGCTAATCGGATAGACAGTTGTTGTCGAGCTGACTGAGAAGACGCCACGCCAGCAGTCTTATATCGGTAACCCGATCACATTCAGACAAACAAAAAACAAATCGCATAAGAGGACATCATGGACAAAGCCGTTTTAGATCTCAAAAATCAAGGTAATATTACTGAATTTTTAAATCATTCAGAGTGGGAAAACTGGAGCGTTTCTACCCTCAAAACAGAGCTTATTAAAAAGATAGAATTTTATGAAAGCAATAGACCTATCAGCGGGTATATTGATTCGGTGGTGAAGGGTATGCAGAGAAACGAAGCAACTCGGATGAGAGAGATACTACCCATCATCGATGCAATGTCGGAATTGGCTCTTGAAGAAAATAAAATGGTTCGATTTCCACGAGAGAGAATCCAGAGAGGTATACCGTTCGGCCCCCGAGTAAATCTCGACCTTCCGTGGCAGACCGTATTTTCCAAATCTTCATTAGGTCCGTCTACTTTTTTCGTTCGCGATACAAAGTCTCTTTATAGGTGGGAATATGCTCATCTCGCATGGGAAAACATCCTTTTAGTGTGCAAGAGTATGGGGCTACCTGGAGGCACGGTAAACAGCGACTCGCCTGGGGGTGTTGCTGCCACCTATAGGAGATATGCTTTCATAGATGGAGGGTTTGTTAGCAAGGAAGGGAATTACTTCTATGGGTCTAAAGGATCGTGGGTTATAGGGAGAAAGGCACTGAGATATATTTGTTACGAGCTAAGCTTAACCCAACCAAGGCGATTCCCCGATGAACAAAAGATACCTACACACATTGACTTAAAAGATGAGATTTTTGATCAAAAGAAAAAATACCGCCACATATTAGAAGAGCGTCTAATAGAATTTGAAAGACGGTTTCGTATCTAAAGCTCGGTTGTGGAACCGAATCGTAGAGATGGAGACGGAGGAGACCCCAAGGTCCAGGGAAGGGGCATTCGCCATCTGGGGTATTAACCCCGCAGCAAGGGCGACGGCAGATCGCATCTGACTGCCACTATGAAAGCTGATATAATATGGATTCGGTGGAACACCTACTGAATTATTGTCGCGAAGAGGGCCGGATCTGTCCCAAACCTCAACAGTGGGATCGGATGTATCAGATGCTGCCTAATCGACAACGGGTAGGAGGAGTCTGGGAGCCGCCAGTGCCGCTGATATTAGCCGGGTGGTGGGCAAGCTCAAATAGAGATAAAGCCAGTCGCTTAGGTGAGCACATTAAGTGGGCTATAGAGCATGATGCGTTGGGTGAAATCTCAGCATTCCTAAGCAGCTTAGACGAGTCGGACTGGCACCACATAGGCGAATAGGCAGTTTTGCCGTCCATCCGAGAAAGCCAGCCAGGTTTTTTCCAGCAGGATTGCTCATTCGGGAGACACAGGTTGAAACTGGTCAGCACCAGGTAGCAATACAAACCATAGTGCGAAGTGTGTGCATTTAGTAGTGTCCGCACCTTCGGCACCATTGAATACGAACACGGATATGCCGCTTGTGCTCTCTTGTGCAGTGTGGGTGCGGCGCCACGCGTGAAAAAAGCCTATGCCATCTCTAACCGAGTGGCGATCGGCTTTTTTTGTGCGCAATATGCGCTGACCAGCACAGCATATCCGTCGATTTAGTTTCTTATCAATGCGTCCATTTATAGTTACGTTCTTGAGGAACCTAACATTGCAGAGAGGGATCGCGTTTTAACTGAGTTGGAGCGATCGGTACAACAAGAGGGAGCGGCCTTTAACGGTTTGCTCCCTCTTGTTGTACGGGCACCCGGGCCCGCGATGCGTTTTCGCCGAAGCACGAGACCTAACTGCGCGGAGGCGGAGCCAGGACTCTGTGACGGAACCTACTGCTGCGAAGGGTTAGCTACCATCGACCCAGGGCGTCTGACTCGACGGACCCCGCGCGCTGTTGCTCGGCCCAGCCGCGCGTGATGCGTTCGGCGAGCACCTTAATCGTCATTTCCAACACGTGCACATAAAGCTTGGGGTTGCCGTTGACTAGGCTGCGCAGGGCGCGGCGCGTGAGGCAAAGAGCGGTCGAGGGCTCGACGGCTTGAAAACCGACAAAGCGCGGGCTGCCCGACAGACAGGCCATCTCGCCAAAGGATGCGCCGGGTAGCACTTCGCCGATGACCTGGTCTGTGCTATTTTTTACGTGTAGTTTGCCGCTGATCAGCACAAACATACTATCGCCGGCATCGCTGGGTTTCCAGATGACTTCGCCTTAGGCGAAAGAAGAACGCTGACAGAGGCGCACAATCGTGCGCGCATCTTCGCTGTCGAGGTTGCTAAAAAGTTCGAGTTTTTGAATTACTTTGACGAGCTGAAATTCGCTGCTGTTGACCATTGGGGGATCCCTAGATAAGCATGGTGAGTATCTATATAAAGTCGCCGCTGCGTGCCGTCAATGACCCAATACACAGCGCGTGCTGACGTCGATAGCTCATGGCGTTGCCAACGCCGCGCTGCGATTTTTCCTAGTGCGAATCCCCATCAAATACGATCACGCCCCTGCGCGCGTCGCCGTTGAGCAGGTCGACGTAGGCGTCGTTGATCTGCGACAGGGCGTAGCGACCAGAAATGAGCTCGTCGAGTAGTAGCTGGCCCGAGCGGTAGAGCTCGAGTAGGCGCGGGAATTCGCGTCGCGTATTGCACGAGCCGTATAGCGAGCCGTAAATCCGCTTCTCGCGCACGTGCAGATCGAGTCCTTCGTAGCGGGTGTGCGAGCCGCGCGGTGCCACGCCTACAACGACGAGTGCACCGCCAGGGCGAATCGATTTTAATGCTTGCTCCTGCACGCTGGGCAGACCGATGGCCTCAAAGGCGAAGTCGGCACCCCGCCCAGCCGTCAGCGCGCGGATCTGCTGCAGCACTTCTTCGCCGTTGTCGCTGCCGCTCAGGACGGTGTGCGTCGCGCCGAACTGGCGCGCAATGTCCATCTTAGCCTGAGCCGTGTCCACGGCGATAATGGGATAGGCGCCGCTTAGGCGCGCGCCCTGCAGCACGTTGAGGCCCACCCCCCCGCAGCCAAAGACCACAGCGCTGTCTCCGGGATGCATGTGCACGGTGTTGAGCGCGGCGCCCACACCGGTAGTCACCGCGCAGCTGAGCAGCGAGGCCACGTCGAGCGGTATATCGTCGGCGATGACGATGCAGGATTCCTCCGGGGCGATGGTGTATTCGGCAAAGGTGGAGACGGTGGAAAATTGGTGGACGACTTCGCCGTTTAAACGCAGGCGCGTCGTGCCGTCGCGCATCGTGCCGCCGCGCCGCCCTTCGACAAAGGTCTCGCAGAGGTTATGCTGCTGGCGACTGCAGTAAAAGCAGCGGTCGCAGGAGGGCGACCAGTTGAGAATGACGTGGTCTCCGCGCCGCACGCTGCGCACATCGCGGCCCACTTCTTCGACGATACCAGCCCCCTCGTGGCCGAGGACCACGGGGAACGGACGGCTGAGGTGGCCGGTGACCATGTGCCAATCGCTGTGACAGACGCCCGCTGCGACCAGCCGTACGCGCACTTCACCGGGCTCGGGTGGCAAGAGGTCGACTTCTTCGATTTGGAAGGGGCCTCCAGTCTTGTGCAAGACGGCTGCTTTCATCGCAGAGCTCTCCTTTGGCGAGACGTCCGTCTGGGGCACTTGGGGTTGCACGGCCCCGGCGTCTGCTGCCATATTGTGGACGCGGGGGGCGGGGGGGGGGTGGGCCCGCCCCCCCCCCGGCGGGGGAATCAAAAAAAGGTCCGGGGCGAAAAACAAAAAAACGCCGGGGTTTGGAGCGCGCACGGGCG
>JAYOYH010000015.1:38288-102253 GCA_038153405.1 Gemmatimonadota bacterium
CGCCTGTGGCGCGCCGCCGGTGGGGGCCTGTGGGGGTTGCCCGCCCCGGGGGCCGGGGCCATTTTGGGGGCGGGGGCGGGGGGTGCGTTGCCCCCCGCCCCCCGCGTCCTGCTTGCATACTATCTATGCGCCGTGCAATAATACGGAAAACAGGGCTGTTTTCCCATGGCAATGCGCAGAGGTGGATTAGCTGCTGGCGAATGTGCGCTTGTTTAGAGATCGTGAGAAAAATCGAGCGCTTTTCCCATATCGACGCAGAAGAGGTCAAAAAATCTTGGCGCTGGGCGTGAGAAAGCGGCGCGAAGTGGGCGAACTCGGTAGCCGCAAGAGCGAGCGCTCGACCTCCTTTGGCATCGTACTGATCGGGGAAATTGGCGTGTATGGTGACGGCGACAAGAGAATGGAGCATCTGTAGACGGGCGATAGAGTGCATTCGATTGGCACCGTTCTCCGCAGCCCGAAGCGGGTGACGTCGCGCGCCTGGTGCAGTACTGTTCCACGCTCGGCGTACGTTCGCTGCGTTCGTCGGACCTGCTGTTATACGCAAAAATTATAGAGCGCATCTTAGAGTTGGCCGAACGGCTCATCGCATAGATGGTGCCCGATATGAAACCTACAGAGGAGTAACTGCACCATGTCAGAAGGTAGAACGCTCGACGCGCACCTGCGCATTCCCTACTCCATTTCCACGGGCATTGCCAGCGGCGGCGACGCCGAAATCGAGGGTTATCTACAGTCGCTGCGCCTGCAGGGTTTTTGCGTTATTGATCGCGTGATTCCCCAAGACGGGGTCGAAGCGGCGCGCCAGAGCGTGCTCGAGGGGCGTGCGCTGCTGCAGGAGGACCGGGCCAGGGAACGCGAAAGGCGCATTGCTTGGGCGCGCGAGCGCGATCCCGATGTCGAACTGGGCGATGGCCCCGTGCGCCCTCCAGCACCGCCGCTAGCCGAGATCTGCGACGTTGCGCGCTGCGCAGTATTCGCCCAACATCTGGCCGAGGCGCGCGTGCTAAAAGTGGCCAGAGCGATGCTCGATCCACACGTGCGCATTATGCAGACGGAAGTCAATAAATCGTCGCGACCAGCCCAGCAGCCGATTACCGACCAGCAGCGGCAGCGGCGCGGTTGGCATTCCGACTGGCCGCACGACCTGACGGCCTACGGGCCGAATGAGGAGCATCCGTGGAAGCACTGCGGCGCGGTGGCCCAGCCCTTTCCCGACGTCTGCATGGCGCTGTCGACGATCTGGTATCTCGGCCCCGAAGACGTGACGCCGCACAACGGCGGCACCTGGGTGGTGCCCGGCTCGCACAAGGACCCGCGCAATCCGCGTGGCCCCGACGACGGCATCGACCAGTGGGCGCCCATTCCGGGTGAACTGCAGATCTCAGCGCCGGTCGGCTCGGTCTATTTGCAGGACACGCGCGTCTGGCATTCGACGGCGCTCAACCAGAGCGAGCACGAGCGCACGGCGGTGGTGTGTCGCTATGCGCCGTGGTGGCTGTCGGGCAACGAGTTTTGCAACCTGCACTCGGGCGGACATGCGCTGCGCACCTATGTGCCGCGGGAAGTATACGAACGGTTTTCACCGGAGCTACAGCTGCTCTATCGCCATCTGGCCGAAGGGGTGGAAGACGTGCTACAGCCAGAAAGTCAGCATCGGGCTATCCGTGCTCAGGGTTTGCGCTTAGCTGAGCGAGCGGTAGACAATAGCCACATAGTCGTCGGTGCGATGAGCAGAGAGGAATGGGCACGCCGCAATGCGGCCAATGCCCCATAGGCATCAGCGAATGAAGCGACAAATATATTTGGACTATGCCTACCAGGTTGCGGACTTAATCTGGCAGGACTACGACGCCCTCCGACACCAAGCCATTGAAAAGGGCAAAGCCGCACTGCGCGATCAGGGCAAGCTGCAAAATACCTTTCAGTTTGTTGGCACCGTCGCGCCCGCTGAGGCGAGGCGTTATAGACAGACGGGTGAAGTGCGCTATATGGAACGGGCAAAACGCTACGTGCTCGACGTGTATGACGTGTATCACACGCTGAAGACCTATCAGGAAGCAGAACGTATTGCGCTCCGCAACGCAGACTTCCCAACCCTTGGCTGGATGTTCGAGCCCGAGCCCTATATCAGCACGTATAATGAGATCAAGGATATAGCCGACTTTACGGATGAGGAAACCGCCTACGTCGAGACCGTCGTCGAGCTGGCGATGCGGCCGATTGAACGGATGCCGGAGTACGGGCCGATGAATCGCAGTATGCTGCGTGCCCTTAACCTAGCGGCGGCCGGTTCGTCGTTTCCCGAGCACGAGGAAGCCGCGAAATGGCTGAAGATGGGGCGCCATATTTTTGCAGACAGTTTGAATAAGTGGTCGATGGAGGATTCCGGGGCGTATCAGGGCATTTGGCTATACAGCTTTATTGCGTATAACGAGTATGTTCCCACGGTGCGCACGGAAGAGAACTATGTCGTCAAACACTATGCCGATTTATGGGCAAGACTGGTCACACCGCTCGGATTCATTCCCGATTACGGAGATTGGGACCTGGCTGAGGATTGGGTTCATATCGCAGCTGTCATGGAAAAATGCGCTACCCTTTATCACTCCGCTGAACTCAAGTACGCTGTTAACCGCTTCACTGAAGCGCAGGTTGGCCACGCCTCCGGGCTCGCGGGAGGCATAGAACGCTTTCTGCGGCAGTTGGTTTCTGCCCACGATTGGTCGAATGATGATCTGGCAGAACGGCAACCTCCACCGCATTCCCAAGAAGCGTGTGACGACACAATTGGCAAGAAATGCGTCTTCCGCAATGGCTGGGATCGCGCGAGCTCGTATTTGCTGCTCAATTATCGGGATGAGCCGGAGACGAACGAGATCTATCGAAAAAACCTGACGCTTACTATTCCAGTCAAAGCGGAGAAAACGCATCACGGCCACAGCGACGAAAACGCTCTTTGCATGCTCGTCGCGCAAGAACGCATCCTACTGGCCGAAAGCGGTTATCGGAAGGGGTCTGAACGAGACTGCACGTATCGGAGCGACTATTACCACAATAAGCTCATCGTTCGTAAGGGCGTCACCAAGATGTATTCGTTCTTTGATCACATCATTGACTTTGGCGAGTATAATCCCGTGCGGACGGAGCGCATTTATTTTTACCGTTTCGACGAGGTTGACTGTTCGAGAACGCGTTTATACGACACCCGCAATGCGGCGGTGTGCGATAGAATCGTCTATTACCTGAAGAAAGAAGGCTGCTTTATCGTCAATGACGTCGTCTTACCTCAGGAAGACGGCAGTTACACGGTTGGGCCCGTCTACCACGCCCAAGATATCAAACCGGCAGGTAGCAGCAGTTATGTATTGAGCCAGACGGAAATTAGCAGGGGACAGGAGTTAACGTACACGCAGCCAGATGACGTGAAGCTCTATTTGCACTTCCCGATGAATGAATACGATGTTGAGTTGCAGGCGATAGACCGTGCCTATCGAAACCAAATGACAGTAAGTCAGTTTTTTGCGGGGTATGCGAACAATCAGTTTCCGCTGTTTTTTTCTTCGGTGCTATATCCGAGCCAACAGGGTAAGCCGTCTTTTTTCGACTCATTTAATTACCAGAAGAAGCCCAAAGGAGTGGGCCTTCAGTTTTCTATTGGTGAACGGTGCTACACGCTTTTTGATCGATACTGCTACGAGTCCAAGATAGAAGATCTGAACAAGCGCCCTGCGTATTCCTTCGATGCGGGTCGAGAGCACGTTTTTGAACTCGAGACGGATGCCTATTCCGCCTTGACCATTCAAGATAGCGACTCTGCGTACTTTTGCTGCGTCGACTTTAGCACGTTGATCTATAAGGGCAGATCTTTCTTCGAGATGGAGGCGATGGAACAGCTGCAGTTGGATTTCAAGGATCCCCTTAAGCGAACAACGAGCTGGAGCAATTGGGATGACCGAGTTCAAATGTAGAGCGCTTGCGGCTCAAATAGCAGCTTTCCCCAACGTACTACTCATCAGGCTCGTAGGCGTACACAAGGGCTTTCCCATCTGAGTGCGTCGCCGCAACGCGACGGGATAGGTCTGAACGGATTTATTCGGGTAGTAAAGGGGCTACGGCGTGAAGGGCTCGCCCGTGCGTCGCAGTGCCTTGGTGATGGCGATCTGGCAGGTGGCGTAGTTGCCCATGTAGCCGGTGGCAAAGCCGGGGCGCGCATCGCCAATGGTTCCGACGATCATATTGGCGTACTCGTAGGTGGTGTCGTAGCGGTCGATGAGTAGGGCGACCATCTCCAGCCAGGCGTGGCGCAGGGCCTCGCCCCAGGTCTCGGCCCGAGCGCTGGTCAACCACTCTTCGGGGCTTTCGACGACGCGCGTTTTTTCTACGATGGGCGCGCTGCAGGGAAAGCCGGGTGAGCGACTGACCTTGAGAGTGATGGCCGCGTCAATTTCGACGCCGGCTCCGGTCAGTTCGCCGTCGCCCATGCGCGCATGCACATCGCCCAGCGAGAGTTCGCCGCCGGGCTTTTGCGCGCGGATGTGTACTGTGCTGCCGGGTTGAATGGCGTTAAAGTCCATATTGCCGCCGTGGTCGATGGCGTTGGGCGCCCATGACGCCAGTTGGATTACGCCGATCATGGGTCGGACGGGCACGACGAAATCGGGCGGAAAATGCACCCATCCATCGCGCACGGGGGCCAGGCAGCGCCAGTTGCCCCAATTGGGACCGCCGTTGCGATAAAATCCGTAGGGCCCTACTTCGATGTCGATGATTTCGATGGCGACCCAGTCGTCGGGTTCGATGCCTTCTATGAGGAAGGGGCCGCCCGGTCGGGCGTAGCGCCGGTGGCTGGCTCCCGATATGATCTGCCCCGCTTTGAGAAAGCCGGCGGCCTCGTAGTCGTTATCGGCTCCGCCTAAGGTCTCTATGACGACCGTTTCTCCCAGTTCGAGCGTGCCGCGCACCTGACCAATAGCCGGATCATCTGGACCGCTGTAATGGGGTATTCGCTTAAAGTGTCGCACGGGCAAACTACTATCTGCCGGGGGCGTTATATGATCAGCGTCTTACAGGCGAGCTGTTGAAAAGCAGCTTCGAGGCCGCTGGGTGCGGCGTTGCGCATGCGGTCGAGTAGCAGGTTCTCAATCAGCTTTCCCGGCTCGATATGCTCGGCCGCGCAGTAGTCGTGCAGCGCTTGCAGAACGCTTTGGTCGATGTCAAAGTGCGCGGGTTCTCTTATACCGCTCTCCCGGATTTTAGCCATGGCCTCGCGTGCGCGCTCGCGCTCGACGAGGCGCACAAGGATTTCGGTATCCTCGGTCGATAGAGATCCAAGAGCCGAAAAATCTATTTTTTCCATCGACAACCTCCCCTAGTATTTGACGTGTGATAAAGATACAACCGTCCGCCTATTTCGGCTCGTCCATTTTGTTGGGTGCGATCGGACTGCGCTCACCTGGTCACAGATGCGTTGACTGGGGGGCAGCGCCAGCTTTTCGAGAAAAGAGCGAAAAAAATGTGCGCTGGCAATGTCGTATGGCGAGGCGGGTGCCTACATTAAAGTGATTAGAAAAAACCGATCTAGCGATGTTTTTAAGCAGAAGTAAAACGCGCTGATATTCCCGTATTCCCGATGGAGAAAACGGACGATGTCCAATCCTGCTAAGGTTAGGGCGCACTACCGACACCTGCGCGAGCGCGCGTACGAAGTGATGGAAGTCGCCGTGCCCGGCGATGTCTTTAGTCGCGTGCTCAACATAGGAATTATGGCGCTTGTGCTCATTAACGTCGCGGCATTCGCCCTTAGCTTTGTCGATCGTCTGCAGCCCTACGGAGCCTACTTCGGACTAACCGAGACGATCTCCGTCACCCTATTTACGGTTGAGTATCTGCTGCGCCTGTGGTCGTGTGTGGCCTCGGCGCGCCACGCCCATCCGCTGGTCGGTCGTCTGCGCTTTGCCCTGCGCCCTATGATGCTCGTCGACCTGCTGGCAGTATTGCCCTATTACCTGCCGTTCGTATTGGCGCTGGACCTGCGCCTGCTGCGCTTGCTGCGCCTGGCCCGCCTGCTGCGCCTTTTTAAGCTGGCGCGCTACCTGAAAGAGCCGCCGCCTGACGAGTCGGCCGTCGGCGACCTGCTCAACGCGTATCAGCGCCAGATGGCACAGCTGCGTGGACAGCTGACGGCGCTGCGCGACGAGAATATGGCGTTGCGCCGCCAGCAAATAGACGGCGCCATTGCCGATATGCGCAGAGCGCAGCAGCTCTGGCAGGTGCGCCTGCGCCGCAGCGCCGTCGAGGGGAGTGAGCGCGAGGCCATTGAAGCACCCATCGATGTGCTGGCCGCCGCGCTGGCCGAGGGGCAGTGGCTGGAGGACATAGCCCGTCAAAACGGAGCGATTTACGGTCGAGCAGCTACGCTGTTTGACGAGGCACCCGAGGCCGCCGCGCTAGGTGTCGATATTGGTTGGAAAAGTATCCGCAGCTTTACCCGCGTGCCCGTGCGGCGCATTGGCACGCACCACTTTCGCGGTCTTGACGCGCTGCACGGCGCGGCCTTTGCACGCTTCAGCCGCTCCTATGCCGAAGAGGCGCGTCGTCGGCTCGAAGCGGTGCGCACGGCCGTCAGCTATGCCCTAGATCAGGGTGAAAGAGAAATAGGTGGCAGTTTTTCGCAGGAGGTGCGCATCAGTCTGAACCGCGCCACCAACCGCCTGCGCGATCTGGGCGATCCGGTGCGCGCCGCTTGGGATGGTCTGATCTGGGAGCTGCAGGACGAGCAGCAAAGCCGCATTGAACGCGTGCAGGTCGATATTGCTCGCTATGGCAGCGCGATGTTTTACGTCGGTCGCGCTTGGCGCTCCATCGACGTGGGGTCGCGCCGCCTGCGCGAGCGTGCGATTGATCTGTTCTACGCATTCCTGCCGCGCATTCGCTCTGCGCTGCTCAATGCCTATCGGCGAGTTAGCAGTCAGGTTGAACCGGCGCTCTATTGGTTGGGTCTGATAAAGGCCGAAGCGCGCGAGGTGCTCGAAGCCATCGATCAGGCGCAAATGACCCCGCGTCAGGATCTGGCCGAGGATTATCGCAAGCACTTCACGTTTGCGCCGTTGCAAAATGACGATCTGTTCGTGGGCTTCGACGAAGAGTTGGCGCTTATCGATCAAGCGATACAGCGCTGGGAAGATGGGTTAACTACGTCGTTTATCGTGCACGGCCAGCGCGGCTCGGGCAAGACGACACTCCTCAATGTTGCTCAGGAGCGCCTCTTTGAAGACGACCAGATTGTCGTGCGCGCTTCCGTCGACGAAAAGATCGTCGAAGTAGATGCGCTAGTTCGCTACCTGAGTAGCCTACTAGAGTTTGGCGAAGTCGACGATATGGAATCGCTGGCTCAGCACCTGTTACAGGAGCCGCCCAAGGCCATCCTACTCGAGAGCTGCCACAATCTATTTCTGCGCAAGATCGGTGGGTTGGAAGCGATGCACCACCTGCTATGGCTGATTGCCCGCACCAATCACCACGTGCTGTGGGGCATATGCATGGGGCGCCACGCGCGCGACTATCTGACCAAGTTTCTCGCGCTCGACCAGCTGTTTCACTTTGAGGTGCGGATCAGTGCTTGGGAACCGAGCGAGCTGCGGCAGCTACTGCTGCTGCGCCACGACCAAAGCGGCTACAGCAATAGCTTTTTGCTCGATGAGGGTTTGGAACGCGTGCTGCGCCGTCGGCTGCGCCACTGGCGACGGGTCGAAGAGCCAGCCGTACAGGAAGTACTCGAGCGAATATTCTTTGAAGAACTGGCCGAGATTAGCGGCGACAATATCCTCGTGGCGCTGTATTATTGGCTGCGCTCCCTGCAGGCGAGCGGACGCGACCACTACGCCGTGCAGCCCCTGCGCGAATTGGATCTGGACCTGGTAAAATCGATCACGCTCGAACAGGCCTTTATCCTGGCGGCGGTGCTGCACCACGACAATCTCAGCGCGCAGGAAACGGCGGAGATTCTCGATGCCAACGCGGTGCAGACGCGGCTCATGCTGGAAATATTGGACAACTTCAATATCCTGGACTTCGATGCGCAAACGCGGCGCTATCGCGTCAATCCAGTGGTGTTGCACTCGGTGAGCGATATGCTGCGCGAGCGCAACCTGCTCTACTAAAAGCGAGATTACCCATGGAGACGTCCGTGCTGGAGGCGGGGACCGGAGGGCCGATTAATATCACTGTTGGCAAGGTGCTATTGCTGGCCTTTGTCGTGCTGTGTGCCTATGGAATAAATAGCGGAATTAACTTTCTGCTCGAGCGCCTTGCCGAGCGCCTGCCGGCACAGCGGTTGCTGTTCAAGCGCCTGATTCCCATCTTGCGTCTTTGCGTCTATGCTCTCACCATATATATCGGCGTGACGGTTGTCAGTCCGCAGCGCGAATCGCTCTACGCTATGCTCGGTTCGATGGCGCTGGCGCTAGGGTTAGCGGCCAAGGATCTGCTGACGGATATCATCGGTGGCATTGTCGTGCTGTTTGACCGCTCTTTCCAGGTGGGCGATCGCGTCGCCGTCGGCGGCTACTACGGCGAGGTCGTCTCCATCGGCCTGCGCTCGACGAAGATTGTCACCGTAGACGATTCGCTGGTCACCGTGCCCAACTCGACGGTGCTTTCTTCTGCCGTGTCCAATACCAATGCCGGAGCCATCGACTGCCAAGTCGTCGTCGATATATACCTTCCGGCCGACTCCGATCTGACGCAGGTGGAAACCATTGCGCGCGAAGCGGTGCTGACCTCTAAGCTGGCCTATCTGAACAAGCCCGTGGTCGTCAACGTAAAAGACGAGTTCAAAGAGACCTACCTGACGCACCTCATCGTCAAAGCCTACGTCTTCGACACGCGCTACGAGAACGCCTTTGCCGCCGATTTGACGCGGCGCATTAAAAAAGAGCTAACGCGCCGCGCGCTTGTGCCGAGCGATGGGCGCTTTGCTCCGAGCCCGGCGCTGGGTGCTTAGGGCACTGATTTACAAAAGCGACGGGGCCGGATATGCATCCGGCCCCGTCGCTGCGTCTACTGCATCTACCGTGCGCGCTGAGCGCAGCCCGTCTAGTACATATCACCGCCCGGCGGCATGGCCGGGGGCGCCTTTTTCTCTGGCAGCTCGGCGATCAGCGCCTCGGTCGTCAGCATGAGACCGGCGATGCTAGTGGCGTTCTCAATGGTGCTGCGCACGACTTTGGTTGGATCGACTACGCCCGCTTTAACCAGGTCTTCGTAGACTTCGCTGCGCGCGTTGAAGCCGTAGGCGCCCTTGCCTTCGAGCACTTTGCCCACGACGACCGCTCCCTCAAAGCCGGCGTTGGCGGCGATGGTGCGCAGCGGTTCCTCGATGGCGCGACGCACGATATCGATGCCCATCTGCTCGTCGCTGTTGGCGCCGCTGAGTTTGGCCAGCGCGGGAGCGCAGCGCAGCAGGGCGATGCCGCCGCCCGGCACGGTGCCTTCTTCGACGGCGGCGCGCGTGGCGTGTAAGGCATCGTCAAAGCGGTCCTTCTTTTCCTTCATCTCCGACTCCGTAGCGGCGCCGACGTTGATAACGGCAACTCCTCCAGCCAGCTTGGCCAGGCGCTCCTGTAGCTTCTCGCGATCGTAGTCCGAAGTCGTCTCTTCAATCTGGCGGCGAATCTGTGCCACGCGGCCGTCGATATCGGTTTTTTTACCGCTACCTTCGACTAGGGTTGTATTGTCTTTGTCGATCAGCGCGCGGCGCACGCGGCCCAAGTCTTCGAGCTTGACGTTATCCAGCTTGATGCCGATCTCCTCCGAGATGACGCGGCCGCCGGTGAGAATGGCGATATCTTCGAGTATGGCCTTGCGGCGATCGCCAAATCCGGGGGCCTTGACGCCGGCTACGTGCAGGGTGCCACGCAGTTTGTTGACCACTAGTGCGGCCAGTGCTTCACCTTCGATGTCCTCGGCGATAATCAGCAGCGGCTTGTTGCTGGCAGCGGTCTTTTCCAGCAGAGGCAGTAACTCGCGCAAATTGGATAGCTTTTTCTCGTGGATGAGCACATAGGCATTTTCCAATTCGGCTTCCATGCGCTCGGCGTTGGTGATGAAGTAGGGCGAGAGGTAACCGCGATCGAACTGCATGCCTTCGACGACCTCCAATGTGGTGGCCGTGCCTTTGGCCTCTTCGACGGTCACCGTGCCGTCCTTGCCCACCTTTTCCAGCGCATCGGCGATCATATTGCCCATATCGGCGTCCCAGTTGGCCGAAACCGTGGCGACCTGGGCAATGCGCTGGCGGTCGTTGACCTGCGTGCTCTGCTTTTTGAGCGCTTCCACAATGGAGTCGGTCGCTTGATCAATGCCGCGCTTGAGGTCCATTGGGTTGGCACCGGCCCCGATGTACTTAAGGCCTTGGCGAAATATGGCTTCGGCCAACACGGTCGCTGTAGTTGTCCCATCGCCGGCGACATCGGCCGTTTTAGAGGAGACCTCCTTGAGCATCTGCGCGCCGATGTTTTCGTACGGATCGTTCAACTCGACTTCTTTGGCGACGGTCACCCCGTCTTTGGTAACGCGCGGAGCGCCAAACTTTTTGTCGAGCAATACGTTGCGACCACGCGGGCCCAGAGTCGACTTAACGGCTTGGCTCAAGGTGGTGACGCCGGCGAGCATTTTTTCGCGCGCGTCGGTGGAGAACAGCAACTGTTTTGCTGCCATCCTGCATTCATCCTTTTAAAAGGGTGTAAGGTAAGAGGAGGGCAAACGCACACTCCCACTGCTTGATGGAGTGTTATAAGGCAAAAAAAGTGCCAGATCGTTTGGGGTTGGATTGCGGTCTGGAGTAGTGCTATTGCGTCACATCAATGGGACGTTTTGTCATAGTATGCGCACAGGGGTCAAAATGGCACTGGCCGTGCTGCCGGGTTCTGTCATGCGCCGAGCGGTTTTCGCCAATCGCCCTACTCAGTTTCGTCGGGTGTAAATGCGGCGCAGTCGCTCTCTGTAGAATAGGTGGCGAGCATGATAATTTCGCCGTCACTGCCCAGGTCCCAACGCTGGCGTTTGTCCGGGTTGAGGTAGGTGCTGTGGTTGAGGCGCAAGCCCAGTGCCGTTTGGCCGCGCGTCTGGGCGGCAGCCTGCACTTGGTCGAAGCGCACGGTGCCTTGCAAACCGCAGTCGGAGGCCTTGAAAAAACAGATTTCCGCTCCGCCTGGGCCGAATAACTCGTCAAAGACTGCGCGCAGTTCGCGGCGCAAGGCCACCTGGGCCAGCATGTGGCTGATGATCTGCGGGCTGACGAGAATTTCCGAAGGCGAGTCGGCAAAGAGCGCCGCATTTTCTGATTCCATCAACTCGACGATGAGCGACGGGCCGTCGTCGCCGATCAAATCGCGCAGCAGCAGATGGCCGAGCGTTGTGCGCGCGTCGGATTCGCCCTCTGATTCCAACCAGTCACTCCCCAGAATGACGATACCGTCATAGGTGTGGGGTCGCAGGCGCGCTAGTTCGTTGGGTGCGGTGAAATCGCCCTCGTAGTGATGTACGCGCACGCTTTGGGGGTGCACATCGTGGCGGTCGAGCAGGCGCAGGCGCTCTTCGATGCCGACGTAGGCAAAGACGTCGATGGCAAATTGCTCGCCAGCGTAGCGATCGAATTCGCTCAGCAGCGCCGGTGCGCGATGGCTCCATCCCAGCACCAATAAGCGTCGCTCATCTGCGCGTTTCTGCCACGGTGCGGCAATAGGGGTTGCATGTGGATGCGGAGTAAAGGTCTGCAGCGCCGTCGTGTCGGCAAACGTGCGCGCGATAAAGACGAGGCGATCGCCCTTTTGTACTTCGGTGTCTGGGGAGGGATTGAGTAGGGGTAAAAAACCCCCTCCGGCTTCGGGCCTTAGAGCGCCCAAGAGCACGGCATCGGGAAAGGCCGGCCCGAGCGCACCCATGTGCTGTCCGGCCAGCGCATCGCCACTGCGCACATACACTTCGTTGGTGCGGTCGCCGCTGAGCAACTCGTTAAAGACTTTTGACAGACCGGGATGGCGCAGGGTCTGGACGATGAGGCGACTTATAAAGAGATCGCTGCTGATGATTTCCACGGGGCCGGCATAGGCGCGCACGCCAACCATGACCTTGCGGGGGTCGAAGATTTCGGCGACGATGAGAGGAACGCGGTGCCCGTTTTGATGTGCGGCGTGACGAGATATCGAGAGCAGCGTTTTTATCGTGCGCGCATCGGCCGTCATTGCTCCGTCGTAAAACGATCCGGGCAATATGACGGCTGCTGCATTGGCAAAATCGACGCGGCGCAGATGATCAATATCGAGGGGTGTGCCGGTGCGAAAAACGATGTGTTGGCTGTCCCACAGTGCCCCGAGATGATCGCGCAGTTCCTGCACGCGCTCGGCGTTTACTTCCTCGGCTAGTACGGCGATATTGAGTCGGCGCGCTCCATAGCGGCGCAGAAAGCGGTGCAGGCGTTCCTCAGAAGACGACAGCAGCTCTTCGATGATGGGTGCCGTGCGGTTGGTCCAGCCCAGCACCAATACGTGATCGCTCTGGGCAATGGGGGTAAGGCCGCTTTCCAGGCGCCGCATCGTCTGCGCTAACCACTGTGACATGATAGCGATGAGCGCGCCCATAAACAGCACGTAGCCCGAAACGGTGACGACGGTCGATACGATTCGGCGCACCAAGCCCTCGTCGTCGCCAAGGTATCCGGGATCGGTCAGGCGCAAAAAAGCCCACCACACCGCTTCGCCCGGACTGGAAAACCCGCCCGCAAACTCCATGACGAGCGCTCCGCCGATAACGGCGATAATCCCGAGTAGTGCGGCGATAAAGAGCAGTCGGTAGTGCGCGCCGCGCAGCAGCATGCGTTCGACGAGAAAGGTAAAGCGATTTTTCGCTCGTTTTATCATGTTCGCACTCCACGGAAATGGGCAGAGGCCGCGTGCGTTTGCGATGTGCGCGTGCGCCGCAACGACTTAAAACCACTTGTCTTTTCGAGCATATCCCAGGCCGAACTGCAGCTCTGATTTGAGTCCTGTCGAACCGACGGCGCTGCTGCGATGCGCGAAAAAATTGGCGTCAATAGACAGGTGGAGGTCGCTGCCGAGTCGAACGGTGAGCGAGTTGTACTGCTGCAGCGACAGCGTGCGCGCTTTGGAGGCGCCGACAAATAGCTTGCACGAGGAGCTAAAGCCGTTGCCCTTCCACTGCGCTTTGTACTCGGGGAGTAGCTCGACGCCTAGGTCGCTCTCGCCGGCGGCGACATCGCGCTCCCAGCCCAGTCCGATGCGCACATTTCCGCGTTGGCCAAGGGGTCGCTGCAGGCCGGCACTGGCGCGCAGCGTCAGCGGCCGCGCGTGGCCTTTCTGTGCAGTCCATACGCTATTGGCCGCCAGCGCGGCAAAGGGCGCTGGGCTGCGCGTCTGGCGCGTATAGGTCATATCCATCTGCAGTCGATCGCTCGATTCGCGAAAGCGCCCATTGCTGCGCACCTGCCCGTAGTTGGAGCGCACTTGGTGCTCCAATCGTCCGCTGGGCACTTCGCTACTCAGCCGCCCGTCAAACAAGCCATTCCACGCTAGGGCGCTGCGTCCGCTGAGAAAAGACACGTCTTGGTAAGCCGCTACGCCGTCGCCGATTCCCGTCCAACTCAGCGCACCATTGAGCTTGAAAGTGCTCTTCCAAATGCGCACAATGCGCTCCCATTGGCCCTCGCTTGGTTGGGCTAGATGTTCGATGATAATTTCTTTGAGCGTGGGGTGCACGCCGCTGGCATAGACCAACTCGTGCGGTTTTAAATAGGCGTCACCGCCCTCGGCTAAATAGGCCGTCGTGCTCACCCGATATTGCTCATCGGGGATGAGCTTGCGGCCGTTGACCGTCTCGGCGGCCGGGTCGTAGCCGGCAAAGACTAGGCGCTGGCTCTCCTTATTGCGCGCTTTGCTCTGCGCACCCAGTTCGACCAACTGCTTGCCGCTAAGGTCTAGTGCTACGACGAAATCGTCGTAGCGAACGAGGCGGCGCACCTCACCCACGGTAATGCTGTCTTCCAAGGCAAAGGCGCTTATGGCTCCGCGGTTGATAACGCTGACCTCGCTACGCGCACTGCGGCGCATCAGAACCGCGATCCAAGCGGGTGCATCGTCGACGCGCTCGGTTACGCTGCCAGCGACTGCGCGGCCGGATTGGGCAAAGCGCTGCTGTAGGTCGGCGATGGCAGCGCTGGCCTCGGGGTGTGGGCCGCTGCTTCCATCTATGGGCAGCAGCTGAGCAGCAAAGCTCGTTTCTACGAGCAGCGTATCGCGTCGCACCCACTGTAGGACAATTTTGCCAACATGCGTAGCGCCGGCGGGAGTAGATAGCAGGCGCCCGCCCCCGGCCAGCTTCACTTGGTGGAGGGAAGACGCCTGGCTATTGGCACGGCGGAAACCGCCCGTTATACACAGGTCTATGTCGGGAAAGCGCTGGGCCAGCGCCACGGCTTCTTCTTCTTCCATGTGCAGAAGGGCAATGGTGTAGTCGGCCGAGTCGCGCAGTGCGGGCAGCAATGCGTCCAGCGCTGCCCGAGGATCGCCCACCTGTAATCCGGAGTTGTGCAGTGGGTTGATGAGCTTGGCGGTGGCTGGCGATAGCAGGCCGACGATGGCAATGCGCAAACCGTCGCGTTCGATTAGAGTCCAAGGCTGCAGCGGATTGTTGGTAGTCGTCTGCACGTTGGCTGCCAACAGGGGGAAAGGCAACTGCCGCGCGCGCGCGCGCAGCGTATCGAGGCCGTAGTCGAACTCGTGGTTGCCGGCAACCATGGCGTCGTAGCCAGCGCGCGCCATGAGCTGTGCTACGAGTGCTCCACTGTCAAAGCGCGCCAGCGAAGAGGCTCCCAGTGCGTCACCGCCGTCGAGAATGAGCGCGCTGGCATGGGCGACGCGCTCCCGTTCCAGCAGGGCCAGCAAGTGGGCAAAGCCGTTGGGCATCGCTCCTTCACCGCTGCGCGGCAGCAGCTGGCCCTCTAGGTCGTTTGTGTGAAAAATGGTCAGCTGGTGAGTGCGCTGCTGTTCGTCGCCGTATGCGGCGTGGAGCAGCGACGCCCAAAAAAGCACTGTGGCCAATGCGCGCATAGGGGATGGGACTAAGATGTGATATGGGGACGGGCTTCGGCCCAGTGCACATCCGAGTCTAAGACGGCTTGACGCACGGACGCGGCCAAGCTGAGGTCGGCGGCGGTGGCGGGAACGGCGTCCTCTCTAGTGCTGGTGATCCATGGGCGCAGCGCATCGCCCGACCATACGGCATGTACTGTTCGATAGCCTAGATAGCCATCGCCGCAGTGGCTACAGCCCTGGGGTTCGGCGAGTGTGGTTCCTTCGCCAAAGAGAGCGACTGCTTCATCTGCAGCCGGACGGGTTTGGCGGCAGTGTCGGCAGAGTTGACGCATGGAGGTAAATTCGACGGCGCCGAGCAGGACGCGTGCAAAGTCGGCTGCGCTCACCTCGCTGCTCAATAGGCGCAGCAGGGCATCGCGCACGCCGCTGGCGCTGACAAAGGCGATGACTAGGGCACCGGCGCCGGCGCCTTGGAGCAGCGAGCGCACCTGAGCGGGATCGAGTGCGTCTTCGACGAGTATGGCGTTGGGGCGCATGTCGAGTGCGGTGCGCCACAGTGCAGAAAAATCGCCGTCGCCGCCCAAGTCTAGCTGGACGAGTGAATCGTCGCGGTACTGAACGGGGCGCTGCAGGCATGCGACTAGGCGGCCGTCGGCGGCAAGATGCCGAGCCAGGCCCAACTGGTGGCGTTCGGCGTTGGGACCGGGCGAGCCGGCCAAGATAACCAGACCCGGCCGACCGGAGAGCATGGGTTCGAGAGCGGCGGCCTGCGCAGGCAGATAACCGAGGCCCTCTAGTCCGCGGTTTTCCACATCGAGGAAGAAATGCAGGTGTAGGAGCTGGCCCAACAGGGTGGGCACGGCGGCCAGGCGCAGCTGGTAGGTGACGCCATCGCAGGTGTGCTGGCCGAGCGCTTGGCGAATGCTGCCCTCGCTCGGCAGCGGCGCCAAACAGCCGAACCATTCGGCCAGCTTTTTGGCCAGAGCGGATGGGAAGCGGGCGCGTTCGCGGCGATTGCCCTCCTGCCCGGCCAGCAGGCGCATGCCGTCGTGCAGCGGATCGAAATACAGGTCGGGGACCGAGTCGAGCAGGGCGTCGCGCAAGATGAGGCGTCCGAGTTCTGCCACGAGCGCATCGGTATTGGCCGCGTCTATTTCGGGCACATCGCCGAGCTGGCTGCGCGCAGTTAGGCGTTCGGTAAAAAGTGCCGCAGCCTCTTGCAGGGCGTTGCGCAGCTGCTGGCCCTCGTCGGCAACGGCGCGCTGGTAGCGCTCCAGTTCGGCGGCGGCAAAGAACAGGCGCCGCTCGCGCTTTTCGCCTTTGAGTGCTCCGTCCACGACGCGGCGATACACTTCAGCGCGCTGCAGCTGAAGTCGTTTGGCCGCCTCGTCTAGGTCGTAGAAGACATCGCTCTGTGCGGTGTGGCCGCCGGGCGTAGCTGCGCCTCTATCGCTTGTTTCCACTGCAGACACGTCGTTATTCCTCGCGTTTTAGATCGATGTCTTTGGCCGGCACGGCGACGGCGAGGCCAGCTGTTTCGAACTCTTTGCGCATCTGCGTGATGACGTCGCCAAATATTTTCATCGTGTCGACCGCGCTCCACGCCTCCAACATCACCAACACGCTGTCACCGGTAACATCAGAGACGGTAAAATTTGGAGCTGGCTCATTGAGCACGGCCTCGTGGCGCCGCAGCACGCCGAGCGCTAGGTCTTCTACCCAGTCTATATCCAAGTCGTAGGCCAAGCGCATGGGCACGCGAATGGCGCGCGTATCGAATGTGGAAAAGTTAACTATCTTGTTGCGCCACATAACGGAGTTAGGCACGATGATATTGACATTGTCCAGCGTCACCATGCCCGTATAGGTCATCTTTACTTCGGTGACTCGGCCTATTTGTGCCGGAGGACCAAACTCGATGAGGTCGCCCTGCTTAAAGGGGCGTGCGGCGAGCATCATGATGCCGGCAAAATAGTTGGCTATCGACGTGCGTGCGCCCAGTCCGATGATAACGCCGCTGATGCCAAAGGTGGTCAAGAGGGCATCGACGGGGAAATGGGCCTGTTTGAGTGCGGTTACGTAGCCGACGATCATCACGCTGTAGCGCAGCACGGTGCTCAGGTAGTTCCACAGAATTTCGTCGCCGCCGAGGCGCTGCATGGCGCGCAGAACAGCTCGCTTGCACCACAGGCCCGCCCACCAACTGGCCATGGCAATAAGCACGCCCAACACCAGGTCGGGTAGCCAGCTTAAAAAAGCTACGGCGTACTCTTCCATGCGCATGATGACGATGTCGCTTAGGCTGCCCATTGACCGCTCCTAACGCACTGTTATTCGCTATGCACTCTCGCTCGTGCCGCGTCTGGGTACTTGCTCTGGGTGGTGGTAGATCGTTCGGTGTGGATAGGCGAATTCCACGGTCTTACTGTATCCCACTTCGCGGAGCACAATGCGCACGATATCGCTGGAGACCCGCTGGCGATCCTTGGCCAGCGTCTGGTAGCGCAGGCGCGCCATAATGCCCGATTCAAACAGCTCGGCGCGCACGAATGGCGCTTGCCCAGTATCCTCGATAATGTCTGCTGTCACCTGCCGAGCGGCTCCGAGAAAAATGCGCTCAGCTTCGTCAAAATCGGAGCTATAGGTGATCCGGATGGGCACTTCGTCGAGGATGTAATTAGAGATATTTACTTCGCCGCCCTTATCGATCCCTTCCAGCGTATAGTTATATATGATTTGTCCAAAAAGGGTGGCGTTGGGGATGAGCACGGCGCGGCCCGACTTTTCCTCGCCGCCAATTGTGCCGCCGACCTGGTTGAGCAGCACGTGCGTCAGATTGATGTCGACCACGTCGCCGATAATACCGGAGATAATAATGCGATCGCCGATCTTGAAAGGGCGCTTCAGGATAATCATCAACCAGGCGGCAATGCCCGTTACGGGCGCCTGCAGTGACCATCCCAATACCATGCCGAGAAATGCGGCCGACAGTCCCAGTGTTGCAAGGGAGCCAGAGAAGCTGATGATGCCAAAGATAAAGCCGATGGCCATCCACACGTAGCGGTAGATGAATAAGAAGTGCTGGACATTGTCTTCTTTGTAGGCTTTGGTCAGCAGGTAGCGCCGCAGCAGGCGGCGCGAAACCTGGTAGCCGACCCACAGAAATACCAGCGTGAAAATGCCGAGCATGGACGCGCTCAACTCAATGTATTCTCCGGCGACGCGGGCAAATTCTTCGATCATAACGGCAATGCGCTTATCTTCTTATACAAATAGAGACACATCTCGGGGTGGCCAGGCACGCTCGGTACAGCGCGACTAAACGCTAGTTAAAATATGCCAAATGGTGGTCCCGTGCGACGGCTGGACCATTTTTTTAACATATTTATTTGAGGGCGAAGTGGCCAAATGAGTGCGACGGGCTTAATCCGATGGTTGGAAGATCAGAAACGCTAATTTATCGATTTTTCAGGCCAGTTTGTCCGCGCGAGACGACCTGTATATGGGAGAGCCCCGTTGGAAGTAGAGTGCGCGGGGCCGCGTCAGGATTTAGTTGCCCGACGTGTCTAAGACAGCTAGGTGAATAACGGCATCGCCTCGGTGGACCAGTGGATCAATAGCTTGGCCGACGACTATGCCCCCCGTTGGTGCCTTGAGTTGGACGGTTTCGTCGCCGAACGGATCGCTGACTTCCCCTAGGATCTGTCCTTTGCGCACCTTCTCGCCCAGACCCACGCGCAGGCGGAGAATGCCGCTCTGTCGCGTGCGCACCCAGGCTGACTGGTGCGCAATGGCCGCCGCGCCGCGTCGGCGCTGCGGTGCGCGCTTGATCATGTTTAGGTGCGACATTACGCGCAGTACGCCGTCAATACCCGCCACAATAGCGTCTTCATTAAACCGGTGTGGTTCGCCCGCTTCGTAGAGCAAGATGGGAATGCCGCGTCGATTAACTTCGCTGCGCAGCGACCCGCGCGGCGCCGTGCCGTGCATGATAACCGGCGGCGCAAAGGCTTCGGCCATGGCCAGCGCTTGCGGATTGTCTAGGTTGCAGCGAATCTGCGGCAGGTTGACGCGCGGCGGTGCGGCTGTGTGTAGATCGATGGCATGCGTGCATTTGCTGACGACCTCAGTCATAAACAGATGCGCCAGGCGCCCGGCCAGCGACCCGCGCGCCGAGCCGGGAAAAGATCGGTTCAGATCGCGGCGGTCGGGTAGGTAGCGCGACTGGTAGACAAAGCCGAAAACGTTGATAATCGGCACGGCGATGAGCGTGCCGATTATTTTGTCAGGCCGCAGCTTTGCCAATATGCGGCGCACAATTTCAATGCCATTGATCTCGTCGCCGTGCAGTGCGGCGCTGACAAATAGGCGTGGACCAGATTCTTTGCCGCGCAGCACCTCGACCGGCATGGAAAGTTGATCGTGTGTGTAGAGACGACCGACGGGTAGATTGATCTTGACCCGTTCGCCCGGCTCGATAACGGTGCCGCCGATACTCAGGCGTTGGCGCGCAGAGCTCATGTCGTCTCGTTCCTATCCTCTACCGCGCGTCCGGGTATTGCCCGGCTGGGCATTCTTCTCGATAAAGTCGATAATCTTACCGGCTACATCGATGCCGGTCGTCTGCTCAATCCCTTCCAACCCGGGCGAAGAGTTGACCTCCATGACGACGGGTCCGTGATTCGAGCGCAGAATATCGACGCCGGCCACGTTGAGGCCCATCGTTTTTGCCGCGCGCACGGCCGTAGAGCGCTCTTCGGGAGTGAGCTTAATTTTCGTCGCCGTGCCGCCGCGGTGCAGATTGGATCGAAACTCGCCTTGGGCGCCTTGGCGCTTCATGGCCGCGACGACCCGACCGCCTACGATAAAGCAGCGAATATCGGCGCCGCCAGCTTCTTTTATAAATTCCTGTACGAGTATATTGGCATCTAGGCCGCGAAATGCATCAATGACCGACTCGGCGGCTTTTTTCGTCTCGGCCAGCACCACGCCAATGCCCTGCGTGCCTTCCAAGAGCTTGATGACCAGCGGTGCGCCGCCCACCAGATTAATGACGCCTTGGGTGTCTTTGGTCGATCGGGCAAAGGCCGTAACGGGCAGGCCAATGCCGTCGCGCGCCAGTAGCTGCAGCGAGCGCAGTTTATCCCTGGCGCGCGTTATGGCAACGGACTCGTTGATCGAAAAGACCCCCATCATCTCGAATTGGCGCACCACGGCCGTTCCGTAAAACGTGTACGATGCGGCAATACGCGGTATAATGGCCTCAAAACCCTCCAGCGAATCGCCCTGGAAGAGGACTGTGGGTCGGTGGGAGGTGATGTTCATATAGCAGCGGCGATAATCGACTACCTGCATTTCGTGTCCGCGCTCTTCGCCCGCCTCTTTTAGCCTTGTCGTCGAATGGAGGGACGCCTTGGAAGAGAGTATGGCAATTTTCATTTCTGCTTCCTTTCATTGCGAAGCGCAGAATCGGTTCTTTTGCGAGCACAGAGCGTAAAGGCGCATAAACGTCGACCTTCTTACAGGACCGGAGTTAGTCCATCGGTCCTGTTGTGTGCAAGCGCAGCTATGTGAGCGGTTAACGCCCGATGAGGGCTACATAAATATAGGGAATAAAGCCTATTTTAGGCGATGAGCTAGCGCATTTGTTGAGTGTCTATTTTTTCGCGTAGTTTTAGGTGTGCGCACGGCATTGCATCAATGGAATTGGAGAGACGGTGCGGCGTTGGATGCGCGACGCGATTCTGCATAACTAGACCTATCCGCGAACGGTTTTTATCCAGAGGTTGACCATTGGAAAGAGTGCTTCAGTTGATGGATCGCTACCAGGGCTTGGACAACGTGTTGGCCAGCGCTCTGCTCCTATTGGGCGTGCTGTTGCTGCGCCAAATATTGATGAGTTGGGTTCGGCGTTCGGCCATCCATTCGTCTGACCTGCGCCGTCGTTGGGTCGTGCAAATTCGCAACGGCTGCTTCCTGTTGCTCATACTGGGTTTGATCTTGGTTTGGGCGACGGAATTGCGCACGTTCGCCCTATCGTTGGCGGCTTTTATTGTGGCATTTGTGCTGTCGACCAAAGAGCTCCTATCCTGTCTGACGGGCAGCTTCCTAAAGATCAGTTCGCGCGCCTTTGCCGTGGGCGATCGCATTGAAGTTGGGGGTATGCGCGGCGACGTCGTCGATCAGACGCTGCTGGTGACGCGCATTATGGAAGTTGGTCCAGCACCGCACGCTCATTTCTACACCGGTAAGATCATTGCGTTGCCCAACAGCTTATTTCTCACGGCTCCGATTATCAACTTCAGCCTGACGTCCGATTACGCGCTGCACACCTTCTGCATTCCGCTGGCCGATTCGGCCAACTGGCAGCGAGCTGAAGAGTATATGCAACGCGCTTGCGCAGAGGTGTGTGCACCATTTATTGACGCGGCGCGCCAGACCTTAAATCGCCAAGCTCAACTCGAAGAACTCGGGGTAAAAGCCGTAGAACCAAGCACGGCTTTGGTCGTGCGAGAAGCGGGCAAGATCGATATTGCCGTGCGCGTGCCTTGCCCCAGCGAGCAGGTCGGGCGCTGCGAGCAGGATATAATCCGGCGCTTTTTTCAGCTGCAGGCCGCCGCTACTGCGCTCGGCGGCACAGGGAGCGGAGAATGATATATGGAATGGCGTAGCCGGCTGCAAAACGGTGTTCCTTACGGGGTGGCCACCGTCGTCTTGCTCAACGGCTTTCTCGCCTTGGCGGCTGGACTGTCGCGCTTTTTTCAGCTCGACCTGTATTTCGAAAAAGAGTTGAAGGAGGTAGGCCAACTCATTGATGTGACGCCGGATCTGCAGGCCGAGGGATTCGTATCAATTTTGCTCGGCGCGCTGTTTATTGCGCTGGGCAAGGGGCTGTTTGAACGCCGGCGTTCTTCTTGGCAAAAGAGCATCGCCGTGTTGACCATGCAGCTGCTCAACGCGTTAGTCCAGGAGATGCCGCTGCGCACGGTCGGTCTCTCGGTCGCGCTGCTGGTTGTACTGCTGCTGTTGCGCCGCGAATTTACCAACGTGCCCATGCGTCGCAAGATGGGCTATGGCGAAGTGGTCGCCGCAATCTCGGTCGTTTTTGCTCTCTCATACGGCATTGTTGGCTCCTACTTGATGCGCAGCGAATTTAGCGGTATTGAGAGCTGGTTGGATGCTACCTATTTCACCTTTGTGACGTTCAGCACCGTGGGCTATGGCGATTTGCTGCCGCAGTCGACCAATGCGCGCATATTTACGATGTCGATGATCCTCATAGGACTGAGCGCCTTTGCCACGTCGCTGACGGTCTTTTTGGGGCCGCTACTCGAAGAGCGCATGAAAGGAGTATTTTCGGTTATGAGCAAGTTCCAGAAGACGATTGATCACGTAGTCGTCTGCGGCTTTACCAGCGTTTCGGAGAGCATTTTCGACGAGCTGAGCGCGCGCGAGACGCCTTTTTTAGTTGTTGAGGAAGACGAAAGTAAAGTCATGATGCTCAAAGGAATGGGGTATGATGTGTTGCACGGAGATGCAACCAACAGACAGACCTTAGAGCGCTCTAACCTATCGCGCGCCGCCGCGGTGATTGCCGCCACCGATTCCGATGCGACCAATGCGCTTATCGCGCTAACGGCGCGGGGGCTGCGCGACGGAGAGGGCGGACACTCCTTCCGCATCATCGTGCGCGTTGAAGACGAAGAGAATATCGATAAAGTGCAGCGCATTGGGGTCGACGAGGTGATTTCTCCCTCGACGCTAGGCGGTCGCATGATGGCGGAAAAAGCGCTGGGCTGAACGTTCCTGCCGAACCGCCGCCGCATTTGTAAATGGATCACAGCCATTGTATGTTTGCCGGATATTGCGGCTATTTAATCGTTCCAAAGCGAGGTCGTTCCATGCAGGCTACAGCCGACTTTTCTGAAAAGCTAAGGCATTTAAATGAGCAAGGGTTTCTGCTTATCAAGGGTGCGTTAGGCGCCGAACGCGTGGCGCGGTGGCAAGATGTGCTCTACGGCATGTACGAGCGCAGCGAATACGAAATAGACAATAGCGTCGGTAATGTGGCCTTTGAAAAACTGCTTGCCCTGCAGCCCGAATTGGCCGGCCAATTGATCGGCCACGAATCCGTTGCCCCCTATTTAAAAGCCGTGCTCGGCAAGCAGTGCCAGCTGCGCTCGCTGCGCGCCCACGTCAATCCGCGCGCCTACCTGCAGGAGTGGCACATGGATTTCTACGACTACTACTACCAGCGCCAAAAGGCCGAAGGCGCGCAGCCGCTGGTCGGCTTGTGCATGAACACGACGTTTTACCTGACCGACAATCCACCCGAGCGCGGTCGTCTGACCTTCCTGAAGGACTACTTCAAGCAGCCCATTCCCGACGAAATGATTCAGCACATGGGCTACACCGACGACCGCAGCAATCCGTTTCAGGCGTGGTGCGACGGTCAGGAGCACGTCGATTTGCATCCCGAGGCGGGCGACGCCGTGCTGTTTTACAGCCACTTGCCGCACCAGGGCGCCAAGGTCGGCGAAGATCCCGTAGGGCGACCGCGCGCCAACGTCGTGCTGCACTACCAGCAAAATCCCATGTTTCCCGGTATCCACTTTGTCAGCAATCCGCAGTTTACGCTGGATACGCTGGGCTATGCCGCCACGTTCCCCTTTGCCAACTGAGGTCGGATGAACGCCGAACAAAAACAGTTTTTTCGCGACCACGGCTTTGTCAACCTCGGCAAGCTGCTGACGGACCAAGAAGTGGCCCATTTTGACGGATTGTTCAATGCAGATCGCCAGGCCTATCCCTATTTCTGGCACCCGTACGGCCACCACCAGCGCGCCAATTACGACGCCCTGCTGACGACGCCGCAGTTTGACGAACTGATACGCCACCCGCACATCTATCCGATCATTGAGGACCTGATGGGCGGTCCGCTGTGCTTTGGCGAGATCGGCCTGCGTTCCATGGGCGAGTATGATGGCCCGTTTCACCAGAGCTGGCACCGCGACAAGCCGCACTGGCACGATCATCCCCTGCGCATGGACTACATCCAATTAATTACCTACTTCGCCGACGTCGATGGGGGCACGCACTGCTTTTCCATCTCGCCCGAATCGCTCGACGACCCGGTGCTGGCCGAACGCGATGAACAGCTAGCGCGCGGCGGCGTGTATGATCTACATGGTCCGGCCGGCACTTGTGCTCTGTTCAACGCGTCCGTGCTGCACACGGCCACGACGCGGCCAACCCAGGCCGAGCGCCGCACGGCGCAGATTTACTACGGACATCGCGATCGCGCGCCGCTAGCCAACGATTCCGGCATTCCGGCGACGCTGTGGCGCGACCACGAAGATGGCGAGACGCGCGCCTTTTACGGCGTGCTCAACGAGCGTACGCGCGTCTATATGCGCGCCTTTGGCAGCGGACCGTAATGCGCGTAGCGCTGGCGCAGATAGCCGTCGGGGCGGCCGTGTCCGACAATGTGCGGACATTGCATCGCGCCGTCGACTTTGCCATTGGCCAGCGGGCCGACGTCTTGCTGACGCCCGAGGGGTCGCTCAGCGGCTACACGCATCAATTTGATGCTAAGGCGGTCGAAGAGGGGCTCGCCGACATTGCAGCGCACGCTTGCGAGGGCCGTCTGGCTCTGGCGCTGGGCACGTGCTTTGTCGAGGACGACGGCCATTGCTATAACCAGATCCGCTTTTACGAGCGAGACGGTGCCTTTCTCGGATTTCACAGCAAGACGCTGTGCTGCGGCACGCTGGAAGAACCCTCGCGCGGTGAAATTGAGCACTATACAGTCGCACCGCTGGGGGTCTACGACCTGTGCGGCGCGCGCGTCGGTGGGCTGATCTGCAACGACCTGTGGGCCAATCCCTGCTGCACGCCGATGCCGGACCCCCATCTGACACAGCAGCTGCGTCAAATGGGCGCCCGCGCCATTTTCCACGCGGTTAACGGCGGTCGCAGCAGCGACCCATGGTCGCAAGTAAACTGGCATTTTCACGAGGCCAATCTGCGGATGCGCGCTCGCGCTTCCGCGCTGTATATCGCCACCGTCGATAGCTGTTTTCCCACCGATCTGCGCTGTTCATCGCCCTCGGGGATCATGGGCCCACAGGGCGAGTGGCTGTGCCGTAGCGAAGAGCGCGGCGAGCAGTTTTTGTGCGGCGATATCGTCCTGTAACGGGCGTCTGGCCGAGTTGGGGCCATTTGCCGCCGTGCGCGAACTTTGCCATTTTAGACGAGTTGAATTTTGGACACACTTAATTCAAGGACACTTCCACTATGGAGAACGGCATCGTTCGCGTCGCTATCGGCGGCCAGGGCCGCAGCGGCTATAGCATCCACGCGCGCCACTTGGAAAAAGACTACGAGCGCTACCAGATCGTCGCCGTAGCCGATGAGATACAGGATCGCCGCAAAGATGCGCGCAACCAATTTGGCGCGCGGACCTACAAAGATTGGACCAAAATGATCGAGGCCGGCGGCTTTGATCTCTTTGTCAACGCATTGCCGTCGCCGCTCCATACGCCCGCTACTATTGCCGCCCTTAACGCAGGAGCGCATGTCCTGTGCGAAAAGCCTATGGCCAAGAACCTGCAGGAATTTGATCGCATGGTGGCCGCGGCAAAGCGCAACAATCGCGTTTTGGCACCGTTTCAGAACAATCGACCGCAGCCATTTTTCGAAAAAATGTGTGAGGTAATCGATTCGGGTATTCTTGGCAAGATCGTCTACATTCGCTCTGTTTGGGGCGGATTTGCTCGGCGCTGGGACTGGCAGACCTGGCAAGAAAACCTCGGGGGCTCGCTCTATAACACGGGCCCGCACGGCCTAGATCAGGCGCTCAAACTCTTTGGTTTTAACCGCACGCCCAAGGTGTTTAGCCGGATGGACTGCAACAATGCGTTTGGGGCGGATGCCGAAGACCACTGCACGGTAACGCTCTACGATCCCAAGCGCGAGGCGCCGCAGATCGATATGGTTATCAGCGCCTACATGGCCTATAGCCAGGGCGATATGTACAACGTATGTGGAACCTACGGAGGCCTGACGGGCGGAGCTACCGAGTTAAAATGGCGTTACTTCGACCCGAAGAAAGCGCCGAAGCAGAAAATGTGGAACTGGTCGGTGAATCGCCAGTACACGCGTGAGGACCTTCCTTGGAAAGAAGGCCACTGGAAGCTGGAAGACGAAAAGGAGAAGAGCAAAGATGCCGTGGGCTATACGCTGCGCTCGTTTGCCAGCGGTCCGGCGCGCATCTACGCCAATCTGCACGAGGTGCTGACGGGCAACGGCAAGCTGGAGATCACGCTGGAACAGGTGCGCAAGCAAATTGCCGTTATGGCCGAGTGCCACAAGCAGAACAAGCTGCCGCGTTCCAATAAGAAAACTGGTGCCGATGCGGGCGCATCGGAAGCGCCGGCCAAACAGAAGGCTAAGGCCAAAGCGGGTGCCAAGGCCAAGCCAAAAGCGAAAGCCAAGAAGAGCTAAAGCGTGCACCGTAGCGCTGACGAGCCCCCGACGATGGACTTCGTCGGGGGCTCGCTTTGCGTACTCGTCGATTTGACCTGCTCTGCGGTCCGCAGCGCTCAGCTGCCGCGCTGGCGAATTTCCTCTATTTTTGCGTCGCGCTCGGCAAAGATTTGCTCGCGCAGCGCATTGGTTTCGCGCTGTAGTTGGCTTTGTGCTTCGGCCAGACCCTCGGGGTTTTCTCGCCTTAGCTTGGCGGTGCGCTCGTTAATTTGCAGCTCCTTTTCGGCCCACTTGGCCTCGTACAGCTTGCGCACGTCTTCGATGGCGGCCTTTTGCTCGTCGTTCAGCTTGATCGAGTCCTCGCCGCCGACGGCGGCATTGGCCCTTTCCATAGCTAGTTCGAGGGCGGATTTCATGCGATTTCTCCCGTGTATGTGGCGCGTAAAAGCTGCTTAAAAGATAGGGGTGGTCGCTTTGCGCGCAACGCGCAGGTTGTTTTCTATACGTCAACGCACCTACGCCTACTCAGCAGGAGGTATGTATGGCACGACAGTGGCAGGTTTATTTGTCGGGAGAGATTCACAGCGATTGGCGCGAACAGATAGTGCAGGGAGCGTCCAATTTACCGGTGGCGTTTAGCGCCCCTGTGACCGATCACGCAGCCAGCGATGACTGCGGCGTCCATATTTTGGGCGCAGAGGAAAAAGCCTTTTGGAAGGATCGCAAGGGGGCCCAGCTCAACGCCATTCGCACGCGCACGCTAATCGAGGCTGCCGACGTAGTCGTCGTGCGCTTTGGCGAGCAGTATCGACAATGGAATGCCGCCTTTGATGCCGGTTTTGCCGCCGCGTTGGGCAAGCCGCTGATCGTACTGCATCCGGACGAATTCGCGCACGCGCTGAAGGAAGTGGATGCCGCAGCGCTGGCCGTGGCGCGCGAGCCGCAGCAGGTGGTGCAGATCTTGCGCTACGTTATTGAGGGGTAGGGCCGGTTGGCTTACTGCCCTCAATAGACCAACAAAATGAGCCCCCCGCAGCACATCATGCTGCGGGGGGCTCATGCTTTTTGGAGCGGCTGTTATACCTCGGCTTCGACCGCTTTGCCCTTCATAGGACAGGCGCTTTTTATCGGACAGTTCTCGGCCGCTTTTTCTTCTGAAGCGACGGCGCTGTAGGCGGCGGGCACAGCCCACTGCAGTCCGACGATAAGCGCACCACCAATGAGTACGTATCCCAGCTTCTTCATAATAATTGCTCCTTTTCTATACGTAAAATATATGCAAACGCCGTTGCGCTGTCTACCGCACCGTCTCAGCGCAGCAGGGTGATTTTTTGCACGGCGCGCTGAGTGCCCGATTGCAGGCGCACGAAGTAGAGTCCAGTCGCCACGCCGCGCCCGCTGTCGTCGCGGCCGTCCCATACAATGCGGTAGGAGCCGCTTGCCAGCAGACCCGATTCCAACGTGCGCACTTTCTGGCCGGCGGCATTGTAAATGACCGCTTCGACGATTCCACTCTGTTCGAGCGAAAAGCGAACGGCTACTTCGCTGTTGAATGGGTTGGGATATGCGCTGTCCAGCGCAAAGCGCTGTGCCTTGCGCTGTGCGACGCGTTTGCCCGCACTGTAGGGTGCCGTGCCGCAGGTAATGGAGAAGTACTTGTTGGGGCCGAGCACGCGTCCACGGCTATTGACTTCCAGCAGGCCGCGCCCGTTGCGGATTTGTAGACCGGTATCCGTCACCTGGGTTAGCGTGGGTTCGCTCAGAGTCAGACTGGGCATGGCCAACCACTTGACCGCTGCGGTGCGCCCGTAGAGCCGACAAATGTTGTTGGCGCGGCCTTGCGCGGCGCGTTCGGGAATGTGTCCAGAGATGCCATTTTGATAGGTGATAAAGAGGCGCTCGCGTCCGTTCTGGGCCAGAAAGGGTCCGTATTCGCCGACTAGGTCCGCTCCGCTGAGCTCGAGTGGCTCGGGGGATGCCGCTTCGCGCACGACCAGCTTGACGGTGAGTTCGCCCTGGCCGGCTAGCTCTAGGTGGAGGGCGTCCCGCTCCTCGCGCGTGCTGAGCAACTCGCCGCTAAAAGCGATCTCGGCCACGGTCATGTCTTCTGCCAGCGGCAAGCGCATCGTGTAGCCGGTGCCGGTGCCGCGCACAAAGCCGGCGATGCGTTCGGCCGATACACGCAGGCTTACATCTACCGTGTCGCTGGCCGAAAAAAGCGCGCCGTCGTCGCTGGATGTGGCCGTCGAGCACAGGTAGGTCGCGTCCTGCACGACAAAGCGCCGCTCGATGGTAGCGCTCGACGCGCTGCTGACCCAGCCAAACGCGCCGTCGCTCAGCAGGCCAGCGATCTCGGCGTTGGGTGCGCCGGCGTCTTTGACCCAGGCAATGTCCAGGCGTTGGCCAAGCGCGATGCCGGCGCCTTCTGCTCCTTTGGCAGCGAGCGTGGTCAGCACGGGCGCATCGCCGCCTGTGGCAAGCGGATAGAGCACGGCTAGATAGTGGTCGCGGGCGCCTCGCTGCTGCACGCGCAGGACGGTGTGGGTCAGCTCTTGGCCCGCATCGAATGAGTGCAGCGTGTCTACTTCGCCAAAGGATCGCCCATCGCGCGCGGGAAGGAAGGCGAGTAGCTCGCCGCTGTTGCGCGTCCAGCGCGCCAGGTTGTCCTCTCGCGCGTACGCACCGCCGCTGGTGCCGCCGCCGTTACCGTGCAGTCGCCACTCGTAGTCGCGTTCATCTGTGCTGCTCATTTGGTCGGCGACGAGGAAATACTGCTTGTCGACAAAGAGCATGCGGCGGCGAAGGTCGACGTTGTTATACGCTGCGCGCACTTCGGCGTAGTCGCCGTTGGCGCCTATGAAGGCGTTTTCTATAAAGGCGTCGTTGCCGCCGCCGATGGCCTCGCCTAGCGCAGTGAAGAGCGGCGGACCCTGCCCGTCGACCAGCACGAGGTTGTGGTTGGCCCCTCGGTTAACCTTGGCGTGGTTGGTGAAGTCGATATAGCCGGCGTCCAGGGCGAGCATTTCCCCGGCGGCGTAGAGGATGAAGCTCGTCTCGTCGGGATGTTCATGCGATACGCCGCTTCTGCGGGCAATGCCGTGTTCGCCGCGCAGTAGCAGATAGGTGCCGTTGGCCGACCAGTCAGAGCGGAACACGGCGTCGCCGCCGCTGGGCATAAAGACGGTTGGCTGGCGCGTTGGCTCTACGGATTCCACGCGGTCGTCGAATAGGGCAATGGCGTCCATTTCGGAAAATTGCCGCACGTAGAGACCGCGTTCGTTGTTTTCCCAGTCCCAGCGGAACTCGCCGCCGTTGTCGGCAATGGACGCTAGATAGTGGCCGTAAAAATCGTCTAGGTGTCCGTCGTCGATATTGGGGCGTCGTCCGTTGGGCAGGCGCAGATCGAGCGACCATTGGTGCATCGCGTGCACAGATGTTTCGGCAAATAGGTCGCGTCCTTCGACGCGCCTGAGTGCGATAAAATAGGGCAGGTATACGTCGGCTGAATAGCGTCCGTAAAATGGCCCTTCGGCATAGGCACCGCTCTCTGGGTCAATTTGCAGGGCGAGGCTGTGCAACACTAGGTCGCGGGCGCGGGCAGACCACACCGGTGCATCGCGGTGGTCGCGCATGGCCAGCGCCGCTAAGCCTAGTCCACCGTAGGCGCGTATGTGCCAGTTGTCAAAATGTGGCGTCTCGTGTAGGCGAATGATCAGTTTGGTCAAACCTAGGTTGAGCTCTTGCAAGACGATGCCCTGTTCAAGACGGGTCGCCTCTTCGGCTAAAATCGCGCGAATCTCTGCCCACGCCGTCAAATCATTGGCCGCCGCGTAGTCGTGCAGCATATCGTAGGCCATTGCGTAATGAGCGACGAGCTCGCCTTCGTTGTGCGGCTGTCCCATATCGCCGCCGCGCGGTGGAAAATGCGTATCGCGCATAATGGATAGGGCCTGCTTTGCCCACGTCTCGTCGTCCGTCATCCAGTAGGCAAAGGCCATGGATTTAGCTAGGCGTGCCTTGGTGCGCTCCTCGGCTCCGTCCGGCAGGCCGTTTTGCGCACGCCGCAGTACGGTAGACCACCAGGCGTCATACGGGGGACGCTGGATGCGCTCTTTGAGCAGGGAGACGTCTTCGCGACTGAATAGCAAAGAAGGATGCGCATCGATGGGCAGTTGCGCCTGTGCTAAACCGGAGCAAGCCAGTAGGAAGGCGACAGTGCGAAAGAACATGCGGAATTCCTTTTTGCGTTGATGGGCGGTGCGATCTGTGTGGTCTACGGCGATGGGGCCTGTACAAGAGGACGCGTCAACTGACGCGATGGGTCCGTTAAAAGAGCCGGCGCAGATCGTAGCCCCAGAGCAGGCCAAAGCCCACAAAGCCCCGGCCAATCAACAGCTGTACGCCACCGCTGCTCTGGCGCGGGCGCTCGAAAAAAAAGCCAATGCTGCCGTAGGCGCTCCGGGGCGATTTCCAGCGCCAGCCAGCGCCGGCAAATACCTGGCCTTGGTGTTCGGACAGCCATACGTCGCGCAGGACGACGTAGTTGAGCTCGGCGCTGGCCGAGCCGAGCAGGTCGGTTCCGCCCGAACAGCGATAGTTGGACACGTAATAGTTCGTTTGCGTATCGTAGCAGTTGGAGGGGGCGTAGGCGGAGAAACTGCGCGCGTAGCGCGCGTCCCGATTGTCGCCTTCGAGAAAGCTCAGGTCGAGCAGCGTAGCGCGCGCGATGAGGCGCTGTCTGTTAAAGGCTGCGACGAAGCCGAGCGGTGCGCGCACGCCGGGGCCGCGCTGGTCGATATTGATAAAGCCAATGCCGAGCGAGGCGTAGAGGGAACGGCTGGGAGCCGGTAGCGGCTGCAGCGCTTCATCTGCTTCCTGTGCGCAAAGAGCCGTGCTGCTCAGTGCGACGACGAGTGCGGCGAGCAACCTGATCCAGCTCTGGCTGTGCCGACTATGCCAAGCGCGCCTCACGCACTACCGACTATGGCTTCGACCTGCTGCACGATTTGCTCTTTCTGGGCCATCAATATTTCAATGCCTTTGGGAAAGCTGCGCTTGGCGTATACGTCTATAGGAGGTATGAGGTCGTCGCCGGCAAAGCCAATTTTCATTGAGCGCACCGCGATATCGCATACGTGGACCGTGGCCGACAGCTGGCGATGTTGTGGATTTTGCGAAGGGCTGTGATGAGACATAATGGCCGTCCGCACTTCGGGTGGCAAATCCCAGTGCGTAGCCAGCGCACCGCCGCATTCGGCGTGGCTAATCCCCAGTAACTCCCGCTCGGCTTGCAGCATAGATACGCCGTCAGCCTCTACCATGTCCGTGATGGCGCTAAAATGCTCGGGAAAACGCGTTTTGAAGATCGCCTTGCCTAGGTCGTGCAGCGTGCCGAGTAGAAAGTTGGTCTTGTTCTTGTCGGATTTTCCGAGCATTTCCATAGCCAGCCCAACGGCGATCGAATGCTTCCACAGATTCCTCATGCTCAGGCGCGCGTCGTCGCCCTCTTCTTGGTCAAAGACGTTATAGATGACAGCTGACTGCACGATGCGGCGAATTTCCTCTACGCCGAGAAAGGCCAGCGCCTGCTTCATCATATTGCCCTGAAAGCCAAAGTAGGCCGATTTGCACGTGCGCATTACGCGCGCTGAGAGGCCGGGGTCCATTTCGAGCGTGCGCGCGACCTCGCTCAGGTTGACTTCGGTATTGGGCCTGTTGAGCAGGGTCAATAAACGGTTGTAGACCTCGGGCATAACGGGTAGATCGGTGAGCGCGCGGATCTCGTTGCGGATCTCCATGGCGGTCGGCTGCTTGTTCGGCTCATCCGACTCGAGCGCTTCGCGGAGCTTTTCCAACAGGATCGTCATGCTAAAGGGCTTTGTGAGGAAGTGACTCAAACCGCTGGTCTGGGCGTTATTGATCGCCTCCAGTGCTTTTTCCTCTCGGTCGGATAGGCTCAGTACAATGGGAAGTTGTTGGTATTTGGGATGCAGTCGCAACAGGCGCGCGGTTTTTATGCCGCCCATGACGATCTCGTTGTCGATCAGGACCAGATCGGCCATTTCCTTGCGCAGGGCAATGGCCGCTTCGGCTCCGTGTCGCACATCTCGAGCCTCAAACCCATTTTCCCTTAACTGGTTGTTGATCAGTTCGCCGATGCGTGCATTGCGCTCGACGATGAGTATTTTTGCCCCCATGCGTTCACCGGGATAAGAAAGTTGTGACGGAAGTTTAAAAAAAAGAATTTATTGCATAAATTACAAAAGCAAAGAGATCTTTATTACATGCAGCGGTCGGGGGCTCTGTTCCCGGCATGGCCATTTTTGCCTGGGATGAGGGATATGCAATATAGCGTGGCGTCGCGGCGGTCGCAAAGCGAATCCAAGCTACAGTCGGCCCTCGACGCTGTGCTACAGCACTCGCTGAAGAGTGTTTCACTGGGCGTGGGTATCTTATATGCCCTGCTCGCCCTGGGACACTACTGGGTTTTGCCGTCAGCGGCCAGCGAGATTATGACGCCTGTAGCCGGCGTTACTTCGGCAGTGTTCTTTGTGCTGCGTTGGTCGCTGAGAAGCTGGGAGCCGCCCGTGCGCTGGGCCCATCCGCTGGGCCTGGCTATCGTTATGGTGTGTTTGGGCAATAGCCTGCTCCACCTATACGTCCTCGACGACCCGGGTCAAACGACCAACCAGATGCTCATCGTCATTGGGGCGTCCTACCTATTTTTGTCTCTGTACTACGTCCTGTCGACTATTGCGTCCGTATGGGTTGGATGGGCTGTCATAGCCAGTTATGCGTCGCCAGATGTCGAGTGGCAGCACTATGGTTTTGCCCTGCTATCGACGACGATAATAGGCCTCATAATGCATGTTGTGCGCACGCGTACCCTGCGTCGTCTAGAGCAGCTTCGCATGCAGAACGAACGCCACAAGGACGAGCTGGAGCAGCGCGTGGTCGAGCGCACGAAACAGCTGCAGGGCTCTCTTGACGAACAACACGTACTGCTGCGCGAAGTGCACCACCGCGTCAAGAACAACCTGCAAGTCGTGTGCAGTCTGCTGGACTTAGAGTTGCGCGCCGAACCCGATGCCGCCGTGTCGACGATTCTCGTGGAAAGCCGAGGTCGCATTTTGACGATGGCGCTGGTGCATGAAAATCTCTACCAGGCCGACGAACTGAGCCATATCGATATGAACATCTACTTTCGCCATATGGTCGCCGATGTCTTCAACGCCCACGGCGAGTGGCCGCAGGAGGTGTCGCTGCAGATCGACGCCGACGCCGTGCAGTTAGATATTGATCGGGCCGTTCCCTGCGGTCTAGTCGTGCACGAACTGGTGGCCAACGCGCTGCGCCACGGCTTTCCCGACGATCGCAAGGGCCATCTGCGGATCGCACTCCGCGCGAGTGGCGATCAAGTTACGCTTGAGGTGAACGACGACGGAGTGGGGCTGCCCGCATCATTTGACCTGAGGCGCTGTTCGTCGCTGGGCATGCAACTCGTTCGCGTACTGAGCCGGCAGCTGCGGGGAGAACCCATTCTGAACAGTGAGGGAGGCACTCAGTTTGCGCTCACCTTCCCGCGATAAGTCGGCCGCCTACATGCTGAGGCCGGCGCGAATTGGTGTGCTATACCTGTGCTGGTTGTGGGCGCTGTGCGCGTCGAGCGCCTGCTCCGATGCGGCGACTACCGAGCAAAAAGAGGTGCAGCCTATGGAGCCGCAGCCCGTCGCCGAACCGGCGCTCTACGGCTACGAGATCGTCAACGCTTATCCACACGACCCGGCCGCCTTTACTCAGGGCCTCGTCTATTTGGAGGGTTTTCTCTACGAGGGCACGGGCCTCAACGGGCGCTCTTCCCTGCGCAAAGTCGAGCTGGAAACGGGACAGATCCTGCAGCAGCGCGATCTGGATACGCGCTTTTTTGGCGAGGGGATTGCCATTTTCAACAATCGCGTGCTGCAAATTACCTGGCAGTCGCAGACGGCCTTTGTCTACGACCTAGATACCTTTGAGCTGCGCACGCAGTTTAGCTATGCGACGGAGGGGTGGGGGCTAACGCACGACGGCGAGCGCCTGATTATGAGCGACGGCACGTCGACGCTCTATTTTCGCGACCCGTTTACCTTTGCAGAAACGGGGCGTGTGGCAGTGCGCCAGGGCGACGGCCCAGTTGCCAACCTCAACGAACTCGAGTATATCGACGGGCAGGTATTTGCCAATATTTGGCAGACCGATCGCATCGTGCGCATCGATCCAAACAGCGGCCAGGTAACGGGTATAATAGACCTGAGCGGCTTGCTCAGTCAGGCCGATCGCGGCGGACGGCGCGTCGACGTCCTCAACGGCATTGCTTACGACGCGCGGGGCGACCGCCTCTTTGTCACCGGCAAATGGTGGCCCAAACTATACGAAGTCAAACTTGTACCATACCAAGACCAATGAGGTAAGAAATGTCTGAAGAACAGCGCATTGCCGTGCGCATTGCCGTGCTAACGGTGTCCGATACGCGGGACGAGAGCAGCGATAAATCGGGTAATTTGCTGGTTGGGCGCCTGCAGGGACAGGGGCACATTCTGCACGAAAAATGTATTTTGCCGGACGATATCTACCAGGTGCGTGCCAAGGTCGCGCAGTGGATTGCCGATCCACAGGTGCAGGCCGTCGTCAGCACGGGCGGCACCGGTCTGACGGGACGCGATGGCACCCCCGAGGCCGTCGCGCCGCTCTTCGACAAGAAAATCGAGGGGTTTGGCGAGGTCTTTCGCATGATTTCCTTCGAGGAAATTGGCACGGCGACGATGCAGTCGCGCTGCATTGCCGGCGTGAGCAATGGCACCTATGTATTTTGCCTGCCCGGCTCGTCGGGTGCCTGCGCAACGGGCTGGGACAAGCTCATCGGTCCGCAGCTCGACTCGACGAACCAGCCGTGTAACCTGGCCGACTTGATGCCAAGGCTCACGGAAGTATAGTCACACTATTGGCTATCGGGCGTTCGGCGCAGCGCGTCGAGCGCCCGCGCCGTGTTGCGGCTGAGGAATGCGTGATCCGCTCCTATCGCACCGATGACCTAGAAACGCTAGCCGATATAGGCAACCGCGCTTGGCGCAGCATTTACCGGATGTTTCGTCAGACCTACGGCGACGAGCTCTTTTCTCTGCTGGTAGCCGACGAATGGACGAGCAAGGGAGAGCAAATTCGCGCCCACTGTGCGCGCTATCCCGAATGGGTTTTCGTCTGCGAAGAGGGCGATCGCATCGTCGGCTTTGCCACCTTCCGCCTCGACCCGGTCAAGAGCATAGGCGAGATCGGCAACAACGCCGTCGACCCCGAATGCGGCTTGAAGGGCGTCGGCCAACAGCTCTACGCGGCGGTGTTAGCCCATTTCAGGGAACAGGGCATGCGCTACGCCAAGGTGCAGACCGGCTGTGACGAGGCGCACGCCCCGGCGCGTCGGGCCTACGAACGCGCTGGCTTCGATATTCACCACGAAGACGTCACCTACTTCAAAAAGCTCTAATCGCCTAGCGCAGGGTGAACGAGTCGACGGCGTAGCGCGCCACTGCGTCGCCGTCCAATTCGACGCCTAAGCCCGGTCCGTCGGGCACGCGCACGCGGCCTTCTTCGATAATGAGCGGCTCGGCGATCAGGTCGTCGGCCCACAGGTGGTGCAGTATGTCGCTCGACAGCGTGCAGCCGGGTGCGGCGGCACAGGCGTGCACGTAGGCCGCATCGCGGATGCCCAGCTCCTGCGCCGAGCCGTGCCAGCTGGGAATGCCCGCTGCGTCGGCCAAGTCGGCCATGCGCACAAAGAGCGGCAGCGAGCCGCAGCCGGCGTTGATGGCCTGCGCCGCGTCGACGCGCACGGCGCCCAGCACCTGTTCGAGCGTGAGGGCGTGGTAGGCCAGCGGCAGTTTGATGCGCTGGCGCAGGTCGGCAAAGGGTGCCGGGTCGGCGCGCGGGTAGGGATCTTCGAGGCGCGCCACGCCCAGCTCGTACAGCTGAGCACAGAGATCCTCCAGATCGTCGCGCATGCGAAAGCCGCCGTTGGCGTCTAGCTCCAGTTCGAATTCGCTGCCCACGGCGTCGCGAATGGCGCGCACGCGCGCAACCGACTCTTGATCGGGCGCGTCCTTACCGCATTTGATTTTTATCCCCGTAAAACCTTTCGCCTTGCCTTCGAGAGCGATATCTGCGCTCTCTTCCGGCGTGCGCTTGCCCATCCAGTAGTGCGCGCCTACCCACTGGCGATAGGGACCGCCGAGCAGTTGGCAGACGGCTAGCCCACTCGCCTTGCCGACGATATCGTAGAGGGCTATTTCGCCGACGTCGTAGGCGATGCCGGGTTCGACGGGTAGCAGGCGCAGGTTGAGCGCGAGCGGATTGAGGCCAATAAGCGGCTGTAGCGCCTGGCGCACGAGTGCTGGATCGATGCCTCGATGCGATTCGCCGAGTCCGATGATGCCCGCATCTGTATGCACTTGAGCGATGTACTTAGGCCGGGTATCGGCATCGAGTTGCTCTTGCAGCGAGCGATCTTTTTCGACTCGGTAGAGCGCCGTCGGCGTGGGCGGCACGGCGCAGGCATGGACGTCGATATGGGTGATTTTCACGGTGGACCTCCTCGCGGTAGCAAAAGGAAAGCAAATGGGCGTGGCGAGGGCAAGTGGGCATTGGTTGCGCGCCGGTATTGTCCTATTATTCTGCTCAGATGAGACGGTGCGCGGCGTACTGCGTAGAAAGGTGGAACAAAATGCACGCAATGTTCATAGATAGGCGCGGCCCCCTGCCCGATTGGGCGGTGCAGCAGCGCGCGCTCATAGCGGCGATGGATCGGGCTGTCTGGCCCTTTGTCGAACACGCCACGCGGCCCGACGGCACGCTGATGCAGCGCAGCGTATGGACCAGTATGGACGGTACTGACAACGGCTACGAAGCCTTTCTTTCGCTGCCGCTCTTTTATTTAATCGGCGGCGGTGAGCACATGCACTCGCTGGCGCGCAAGGAGTGGGATGCCATTACCTGGCAGTATGAGGACTACGGCACGGTGGAGCGCGAATTTGTCGCCGGCTTCGACTGGTTCCACCACAGTGAGAGCTACACCTACATCTATTATCTTGGTATGGCCGATCCCAACCACCATATCGATCGTCGGCGCGCCTTGCGCTATGCGGCGATGTATATCGGTGAAGATCCGCTGGCTGACAACTGGGATAGTGCGCGCAAGATGCTGCGCTCGCCGCTCAACGGCAGCCGCGGTCCGCGCTTTGTAACCACGCAGAAGGATTGGGACTACCACCGCCCGATTCTCGCCCACTATTTGGCGCCCTACGAGGATATGGAGGGCGTGGAAGAGGGGAACCCCTTTGCCAAAGCCGACTGGACAGACGACAAAACCTTTGCGCGCGTGCTCGAGTTAATCAACCGGCGCATGACGCGCGGCGACGTGCCGCTCAATCTGTCTTCGGCCAGTCTGGTGACTAACGCCTACTTGTACACCGGCGAAGAAAAGTACAAGACCTGGGTGTTGGAGTATCTGTCCAAGTGGATGGAACACTGCCGCAACAACGGAGGAATCGCCCCCGACAACGTTGGACCAAACGGCCAGGTCGGCGAGCTGATCGACGGCAAGTGGTGGGGTGGCTACTACGGCTGGCGCTGGCCGCACGGGGGCCGCAATATTACCGAGAGCGCCTACGTAGCCGGTTCGTGTGCGGCGCTGATGACCGGCGATATGAGCTGGTTGGATCTGTGCCGTTCGCAGCTGGATATGCTGTGGGATTTGCGTCGCCAAGAAGATGGGGTATGGAAGATACCGGCTCGCCACGGCGATACGGGCTGGTTTGACTACCGCGCGCCCGAGCCCGAACTCTACATTCACCTGTTCTATTTGAGCCAGAGCGACGAGGATCGCGCCCGCCTGGAAGAAGTCTTTCCCCAGCGCGATGGCTTTGCCGCCTTCCCCGACGATTGGGGCGCGGGCAAAGCGGGTATTTGCCCGCCGCGCGCTTGGCAAGCTTGGATAGAGGGTCGGTATGCCGACTATCCGCGCGCGGCCATCGACTCGACCTACCAGTGCGTGGGGCGCAGCTTGGAGCGTTTGGCCGACGACGACAGCGATCCGGAGGAGCGCCACTGTTACCACTTCCAGAATATGAATCCGGTGCTGCCCGAAGCGCTCGTGCAGATGACCATGGGCACGCCCTCTGCGCTGTATAATGGCGGGTTGCTGCAGGCCCATCTGCGCTATTTTGATCCACACACGCGGCGCGCGGGCCTGCCTCAATACGTGGCGGCGCTGGTCAGCGCCGTCAGTGCAGACGGTGCTACGGTGACGCTGGTCAACACCGATCCGGTTGAGCGCCGCGCCGTCGTCGTGCAAGCAGGTTCATTTGCCGAACACGAATTCCTCGCCGTGCAGGCTGCCGATGGGCAAGTAGAACGGGTCGATAGTCGATGGATTCGCGTGGAGTTGGGACCAGCGACCCAAGTGCAGCTCAAACTCGATATGCGGCGCTTTGTGCACAGGCCCACGCACGACGGACCGCAGTGGGCGTGACCGCATGGAGACCGTAGAAGCGGCAGGGTGGCGCATCGGCGTGCGCGAGGCGCCGGAGTGGGACGCGCTCTTCAAACGCCGGGACGGCTGGACGGGTAGCGACGGCATTTACGCCGTTGCCCTGTCGGGGCGCGAGGCGCCGCCGTCGGCCGGGACGGCGGGGGGGCGGCAGGTTTTTATCTTCGGCGATACGTTTATAGGCCACGTCGATGAAGGGGGTATGCGGTGCAACTTCCGCATGGTCAACAACACGCTGGCCCAACTCGACGGGACAGCGCCCGATCCGACAGCGCTGCGCTTTTTGTGGAGCGACGAAGGCGATGGCACGTTTTTTACGCCATCGACCCCGCAGGCTCGAGCGGCCGGCGCGTGCTGGTACTGGCTGCAGGACGGCTTTGCGCAGGACGGCTACCTCTATATGATGCCGATGCTGATCGCCCGCCGCCCTGACGGACTCCCGGGATTCCAGTTTCGCGATTTTGCCACCTGTCTGATTAAGGTGCCGCTGGACAATAGCGGGCCCCAGTGGGCGCGCCACGAGCAAGTTGACGCGCCGTTTTTTGACGTCGACGAGCGCCGCAAACTGTTTTTCGGTGCCGCCTTTATGCCGCATACAGCGCAGTCGGGCGCGCCCCATCCAGACGGGTATATCTATACCTACGGGCGCTACCACGGCCGCGGCGACGGCGAGGTAAAGCTGGCCGTCGCACGCGTGGAAAGCGCCGCGTTTGAAGACTTTGCCGCCTGGCGTTTCTGGAACGGAGCCGAATGGAGCCGTCGCATAGGGGACGCCGCCCCGCTGGGCCGCGGCGGTCCTGAACTGAGCGTGACACCCGCTGCCCACGGCGACCTGAGGGGCCACTACCTGCTCGTCTCGATGCACGTAGAGCGCGATCTCTACGTGCGCATAGGCGATAGTCCAGTGGGACCCTTTGGTCCACGCATCGACATCTACCACACGCGCGAACCGGACATCGGCAAAGAAATCTATACCTACAACGCCAAAGCGCATCCCACGCTGTCCACGCCGAGCGAATGGCTGGTGTCTTATAACGTCAACGCGCGCTCGTGGGACAGTTTGGTCGAAGACGCCGATATCTATAGGCCGCGCTTTTTATGGGTCTCTATAGAGCGGAGGTAATCCCCCTGTGAACTACTTAGAAGAGCGCGCCATTGAATGCCCCTACTGCGGGGAATACATCGAGGTGTTGGTCGACTGCTCTGTTGCGCGACAGACCTATGTGGAAGACTGCCAGGTGTGCTGCAGCCCGATCGTCTTGACCGTCTATGTGCACGGGGAGGGCGACATTGCCATTGAAGTGCGGCGAGAAAATGGCTGATCGCGCGTGCTGCAGGCGCGCGGCAGATGGAGTGCGCCGGTGCGCCGCGCAGAGCTGATCGCCCGCGCCGAGCGCGGCAATGCCATAAATTGGACGACCTATTCTACGCTACAAGGTCTGAGCGGTTCGTTTATATCGGCCGATCTGTTTAATACCGTGCTGATGCGTCAGGGAGCGTCCGACTTTGTTCTCGGCCTCTTTGCCGCCAACCAACTCGTATCGCTCGTGGCGCAGTTTGTGGCGGCGCGCTACGTCGATGCGGCGCGCGACAAAGTGCGACTGATGTGGCGCGCGCACGTCATCCAGCTGCTGCCGATTCTCTTGCCGACCGCGCTGCTGTGGTCCACTGGGGGTCAGGTGGGTCTGTGGCCGTTCTTTGGTGCGGTTTTTTTCTACTACCTGATTAACAGCGTGGTCGGCGCCTTCGGCAGCATTGCCAATATGGATCTGCTCAGCCGCCTGCTGCGTCCGGGTGGGCGCGGTAAACTGCTCGGCATGCAGGGGGCACTGGGTGGACTGGCGGGAATTGCCAGCGGGCTGATTGTCGCGACAATCGTTGGCCGCTTGGCCTATCCGCTGGGCTATACGACGGTGTGGTGCACGGGCCTGCTGTTTTCGCTGTGTACTAGCGTGCTGCTGCTGCGCCTGCGCCCGCTGCCCGGCCTGCGCCCGCTGCGCCGGGTGGAGCAGCCGCGTTTGCGCCAGGCGCTGCGCACGGTAGCGGCCGATCGCCGCTACGCCATTTTTTTAATCGCCGTCATTGCGCGCATGGGCTTTAGTGCAACGCAGTACTACATCTGGCCGACGGCGCGTCGCATACACGGCCTGCCCGACGAATTTGTCGGCTATTTGGCCAGCGTCAACAGCGCCATTGCCATGTGCAGCGCACCGCTGATCGGCTGGCTGGCCGACCGCTTGGGGCGCGCGCAGACAGCCCTGCTGTTTTCGATTGTGTCCGTGGTCGGCTTTGCGCTCTTTCCCCATGCCGATAATCGATCGTGGCTTTTGGTCGCCTACGTGCTGATTGGCGTGGGCACTAGCGGCATTACAATGCCGCTCTATCTGTCGGTACTCGATCTCTCGCCCTCGGACCAGCGCGGTCTCTATGTCGCCGTGCGCTACGGAACGGAAAGCGGCGTCTACGCGCTGTTCTTGCCGCTGTTTGGTTACTGCTCGACTCACTTCGCTCCGCACGTAATTTTCTACGCAGGGGCGGTGCTGGCGGCGCTGGCGGGTGCAGTGCTTTTTCGGGTGGCCGAAGGGCGCACCGCAGTGGAGTAGGTCGCCGTCATTTGATGAGGCCGGCAATTTCCTTAAACTCCGTGCTGCCGGCTCGCTGTAATAGCTCAAATAGGCACATTTCTACCGAAGTAATCTGCGCGCCACAGTGCAGCATTTTTTCTAGGCCAATGGCTTTGTTCTGCGCGGTGCGCGATGAGACGGCATCGGCAACGACTTCGACGTAGAAGCCATCGCTGAGCAAATCGCGCGCAGTCTGGTATACGCAGATATGCGTTTCGATGCCGGCCAGCAGAATGTGCCGACGGCCCGTTTCGCGCAGTGCGTTGGAAAAGGCGCTCAGGCCGCAGGCGCTAAAGCAGGTCTTGGCCAGCGGTTGTTGGTCGGGTAGCAGGTTGGCCACTTCGGGAATCGTCGGTCCTAACCCCTTGGGATACTGCTCCAACCACAGGATGGGAAGCTGCAGGGCCTGGGCGCCCTTGATGAGTGTTTGCAGCTGGGCGTAGAGCGCATCTTTGTCGTGCATCAATGCGGCGAGTTTGCCCTGAATATCGATGAGAACGAGGGCGGTGTTGTAGACTTTTAGCATCGGGAAACTCCTTTAATGGTGGCGTGCGACGCGCGCCAACCATAGCATCTCACGCTCTCGCGCTCCAGCACTTATGGGGCGCGCTGGGCGCAAAAAAATCGGGTCGGAAAGGGCACGGGGCCCTTCCGACCCGCAACGGGGTGCGCACGGGGCAATGTGTTTACGCCGCCCCGCCGTACTCGTTGTTAACGGCCTGCACTAGCGCACGCATATAGGCGATTGAATAGGCTACGCCAACGCGGTGACCGCCGAGCATGGCGGGAATGTGGTCGGGAATAATGCAGCCGTCAAACTGCACTTCGCGCAGTGCGCGCATGACTTGGTGCATGTCCTGATAGCCGTTGTCAATCAGGGTTTCTACCCATGGCTCCGGCATGGGGTTAGATACGTTGCGGAAGTGGACCTTAAACAGCTGACCTTGTTGGGCAAAGTGCTTGATGGCGTCTACCACGCCTACGCCCATGCCCGCTTCGCCGCCCTCTAGCCAGCAGCCCACGCACAGGCAGACGCCGATATTGGGGCTATCGGCAATTTCCATCGCGCGCTTGTAGCCTTCGAAGTTTCCGAACATACAGCGGGGTATGCCGCCCAACGCGTAGACCGGTGGGTCGTCTGGGTGAATGCCGATGCGCACGCCGGCGTCCTCGGCTACGGGGGCAATTTGGCGAATCATGTATTCGTAATTGTCCCACAGTTCGTCTTCGCCATAGGCGCGTCCGTGCGTCAACTCACCTTCGTACGTCTCGCCAATCCAGCGGCCGACGGCGTTGTTGATGTCGAGCGATCGCGCGTCCATGCCGCCGCGTCCCTCGACGCGCTCAGAAGACCAGATGCCGTTGCCCATGTGGGCGTAGGTATTGTAGTAGATGCCCGCTTCGCCGAGGTTGCGAATAAACTGTTTAAATTCTTCGATCTTGGCGTCGCGCTCGGGCAGGTTGAGGGTGATGGCCGGCACGTTGTGCACGCTGTGGTTAGCGATGCGGTAGATCTTGATGCCGCGCTCGCCAAAGCGCTTGACCAAGCTCTTGTAGAATTCGGCCGAGTGCTGTTCGGCGTTGTTGATGCCGACCATCGCCCATTCGACGCCTAGCTGCTCAAAAAACTGCAGATCTTCGTCGCTGGCATCGGCACCGGTCTGAATGGCAATTTGAATGCCTTGCGTGCTCGAGTAGTAGCCGGGCACGGCCTGCATGGGATATTGTTGCGTCTGCGCGCTCATGGACTGTCTCCGCTGAATGGGTTCGGTAAAATCTGGACGTCGCGTCTGGATTGGCCTATATATAGGCGCTAATATTCTGCAAAAGAATAGCGCATGGCAAATGTCGGCGATTGCCGCGCAGTGCTGCAAATAAAAATTATTCTGCACAGAAGCTAACGAGGCGCTATGCACCGCTGTCCCTGGGTCGATCTCGACAAGGACGACTACGTGGCCTACCACGACGAAGAGTGGGGCGTGCCCGTGCACGACGACCGGCGGCAGTTCGAGTTTCTCACGCTTGAGTCGGCCCAGGCAGGACTGAGCTGGTACACCGTGCTGCGCAAGCGCGCTCACTATCGCCTGGCCTTTGCCGGCTTTGATCCGGAGAAGGTGGCCCGCTTTTCGGAGAAGAAAATCGAAGGGCTGATGCACAACTCTGGCATTATTCGCAACCGCTTGAAAATAAACGCCGCCGTGCACAACGCGCGCTGCTTCCTCGAAGTGCAGAGCGCGTTTGGGTCGTTTGATGAATATATTTGGCGCTTTGTCGATGGGCGGCCAATCGTCAACGAATGGTGCACGGAGGACGATTACCCGGCCACGTCGCCCGCGTCCGATGCGCTGAGCAAAGACCTCAAGGGGCGTGGTTTTAAGTTCGTCGGTTCGACCATAGTCTACGCGCATATGCAGGCAGCGGGGCTGGTCAACGACCACGCGGTTGACTGCTTTCGGCGCCCGGAAATTCTCGCGACCTACGAATAGAGCACATCCATTCGACCCGTAGAATGGGTGCGGCGCCGGGCCGCGTCGCCCATTGCCGAGTGCACCAGCCGTGCCTACCTTGGAGCGGCATTGGCTCGTTGCGCGCTTGCCGTCTTCGCGCTGCGCAGCCCCACGCCGTCGTTTCTCACCACGGGAATCCACTTATGAGCAGCCCTGCCCCTAATCCCAGCGTTCCCCGCGCCAACGCGGCGCCGTTTTCGCTAATCGACGCCGACGTACACAATTACCCCAATTCGCTCGCCGACCTGATGCCCTTCCTTCCGGCTCGCTGGCAGGCCTACGCCGAGCAGTCCGGTTTGCAGCTACCGGGCGTATCGCTCTACCCAAAGGTCTTTGCCGCCGCCGCGCGACGCGATGCCTGGCCACCCAGCGGCGGCAAGCCCGGTAGCGACCCGACTTTTGCCGCCGCCCAGTTGCTCGATGAGTGGTCTATTGATCGGGCTATACTCAATCCGCTGGTAGCTGCTTCCGCCGTGCACAATATCGAGTTGGGCAATGCGCTGGCGCGCGCCGTTAACGAGTGGACGGCAGCCCACTGGCTCGACGCCGATCCGCGCTGGCGCGGTGCGATCGCCGTCAATATCCGCGATCCGGAAGGCGCGGCAGCCGAAATACGCCACTGGGCAAACGACCCGCGCTTCGTGCAGGTGCTGCTGCTGGCGCGCGTGCACGCACCCTACGGCAAGCGCGCCTTTCGCCCACTGCTGCGCGCTGCAGCGGAGTGCGACCTGCCCGTTGGCATTCACTTTGGCGGCGGCGGCGATGTGCCGATAACGGCCTGTGGGTGGCCTTCGTACTACATCGAAGACCACACCACGATGACGCAGGCCTTTGAAACGCACGTCGTCAGTCTGGTTTGCGAGGGCGTTTTCTGCCAACTGCCGGACCTGCGCGTGGTGCTGATTGAGGGCGGCTTCGCTTGGCTGCCGGGGCTGATCTGGCGACTCGACAAAAACTGGCGCGGACTGCGCAGCGAAGTGCCGTGGCTGGTCAAGCCGCCGAGCGACTATATTCGCACGCACTTTCGCTCTACGACTCAGCCGATGGAAGAGCCGGACGATCCGCAGCACCTCGTGCAGATTATCGACATGATTGGCTGCGACGATTTTCTGATGTTTGCCACCGACTATCCGCACTGGGATTTTGACGCGCCCAACCGCGTTCTGCCGGCCGCGGTGCCCGAAGCCATGCGCTGCGGCATATTTTCCGCGCACGCAGAGGCGTTTTATGGCCTCGATTGAGCTAGGTGACCTAGAGCGCTTTGTCGACGGGGTGGCCGAGCCCATTGAGCTGTCTGGACGCGCACTGGTCGTAGTGCGCCGCGGCAATGCGGTCCACGTGCTGCGCGACCGCTGTCCGCACCAAGGAGCGCGCCTATCGGATGGCCACGTGACCGGGTATGTGCCCTCCTGCAGGCCGGGCGCCGATATCTCCATAGAGCGTCCGGGCGAAATTATCGTCTGCCCTTGGCACGGCTGGGAGTTCGACGTGCGGACGGGGCTCTCGCTCTGCGACCCGCAGCACACGCGCGTGCGCTCCTATGCGACGCGGGTGGAAAATGGACGCGTATTGGTCGAAATCGACTAGCGGGTCGATCGCGCGGCTACTCCACGGCGATGCCCGATATCAGCGCGTTCAGTCCGCTCTCGGCATCCCACATATTCTCGTTGGCCAAGCGATAGGCATAGCGCGGATCCCAGCGCAGACGCGGCGACGGATCGGGCAGGAAAAGGGCCAGTCTATAGGAGCCCTTGGGTAGGTCGGCAGGCAGCGCTAGGCGGGTGTTAAACACATACTGTTGTCCCGGTTTCCACGCGCGCGGATCGACGTCCTGAGCAAAGGTGAACAGAGCACTGCTCTCCTCGTTTTGCAGAACAAACTCCACGTCGCGCGCGTTGTAGAGGGGCGCGAATCCGCGGTTGCTCAGCGCGACCTCAACTTCCAGCACGCCGCCCGCGCGCACCTTACGCTGCGCGCGGCTTTCCTCTAAGACGAGGCGCGCGCCAAGCCGCTGCGCAATCTCGTCGAAGCAACCCTGCTCGCGCCACTTTTGCAATACCTTGGGATGGTAGGCGCGGTTGAGGTAGCTGGCGTGCAGGGTAGAGAGTTCATCGAGTGCGCGCTGGCAGTCGTTGAGCGGGTGCGGATTGCAGGTCTCGCCGCCAAAGAGCGTATAGAGTGTTTCCGCGGCCAAATAGGCCGTCTCGTCGCTGCGCGTCTGTCCGCCGCGTTCATAGGTGCCGTAATCCGTTTCGGAGGCTAAAAAGCAGTCGTTGTGATGACCGACGCGGGCGACGTGGGAACCGCCGTAGGCGTTGTCGGAACGGACCTGTTCATAGGTGCCGTTGTCTTCTTTGAATAGCTGCTGTTTAAAATAGGGGTAGCGCACGGCGATCATGCGCTCGGCCGGGGTGTGGTCTAGTAGATGAAAGAGCACCTGGCGTCCGCGCGCGTAGTCTTGGGCAAGGGCGGTGGTATGCCATTCGCCCCAGGGTCCGACAAAGCCGGCTTCAAAGAGGGCAATCACGTCGGCGTGCTGGACAAAAATAGGCGCCAGTTGCTCTATGTGACGTTCGATGATGTCCTGCGCAGGATCCTCGTAGGTCGTGTAGTCTCCCCCGGGACCGCGCGAGCCATACGAGGTGCGCACGATGACCTTCATCCCGCCGTGACGCGCCGTAGCAAAGCCCGCGTTAAGCGAGTCGAGTACGGCCTGCGGCAGGTCTGCTTGGTCGCGGTAGGCGTCGAGGGCAATTTTACCCCATACCAGCGCGTAGCCTTCGGCGCGGCGCCGGCCTATGTCCGGGCTGAGCTGTAGCAGGTTGTTGTAGAGGTAGAAGCCGCGCTCGGGGTTGGCGAATACATCGCTGCTTTCCGCGTGGCGCACGGCGGCAACATCGCCGACGGGCTGTGCCAGTACACCCGTTGCGATCGACGCGGATACAAGTGTGATAAGAAGCGCTTTCAAGGCGTCTCTCCCGATAGCGGTTGGGCGGGGGCTAACTGGCCTGGTATCATCTGTTAAACGCAGTTTGTCACGCTGTGATGACGGAGTGAAGATCATGGAATACGTTCAGTTCGGCAATACGGGTCTGCGCGTTTCGCGCCTGTGTCAGGGCACGGCCTTTCGCCATCTGCCGCGCGCTGACGACCCGCGCGCTCTGCGCGTGTTGGAATCTGCCATTGACCGCGGCATAACCTTTTTCGACACGGCTATCGCCTACGGTTGGGGCGGTGCCGAGCGCGTGCTGGGTCGCGCGATGGGGGGGCGACGCGACAAGTTGGTCGTATGCGGCAAGGTGCCGGTGCGCTTAGAATCGGGGGTGCAGACAGCCTATACGCGCGCCTACCTGCACCAGCAGCTCGAAGAAAGTCTGAATCGACTAGGCACGGACTACCTCGACCTCTACCTGCTGCACCACGTCGATGAGCACACGCCGCCGGCCGAAATAGGCGACGCTATGGAAGCGTTGGTAGAGATGGGCAAGGTGCGCTACTGGGGCGTATCCAACCACAGCGCTGCGCAGGTGCAGACCTTGCGCGAATGGGGGTCGGTGGCCGCCGTCGAGGAGTATTACAATATCGCCGGCGCCCACCTCGACGAGGAGGGGCGTTCGCGCACACTGCGCTTTGAACGGGAAATGATGCCGCTGCTGCGCTCGAGCGGGATGGGCTGTCTGGCATTTAGCCCGATGGATACGGGGCTGTTGGCCGCGGACGTGCCCTCCGATCCGGCGCTGCGCTCATTGGTCGCTGTCGTCGACCAAGTCGCCACCCAACTCGGCGTAGCGCGCGCGGCCGTATGCGTGGCATGGGTCAGTCGGCAAGCTGAAATTAGCAGCGTGCTGTGCGGAGCCGAATCGCCCGAACACGTCGAAGTCAATGCATTGGGCAGCACCTTGGCATTGCCTGTTCAGGCGCTGGCCCTTCTCGAAGAGGCGCGTCGGCGCTATCGGGCCGGCCAGCGCTGATCAGCCGCGCGAAGCCTCGGTGCGTTCTGCGCGCGCCCGCGCCGTCAGCGCCGGCAGGTGGTCATCGTTAGCCAGTCCCTGTTCGAGGTGCTTCATACGCTCTGGCCCAGCCGTTTTTAGCATGGCTTCGCCGTATAGTTCGTCCATCAAGAAGCGGGCAAAGGCGCTGATCTCTTCGCGCATCAGACCGATCTGGTCTTCCCGGTGCTTGGGGGTGCAGTTGATGGTGAACATGCGCCGGCGTTTGCCGCCGCCCCAGGCGCTGTGCTTGATGCCCTGGTTAAAGACGACCACGTCGCCGGGCTGCGTCTCTAGGGCGACGCAGGGCACTTCGGCGCCGCCGATGCCCCAGTGTTCCTGCGATTGCCGTATTTGCCCTTCGATCGCCTCGGCAAAGCCCTCGCCGTATCGGTGACTGCCTGGAATCACGCGCAGGGCACCGGTGGTCGCCGTCAGGGGATCGAGGTAGAGCGCGAGCTTGTAATAGATGATGGGGCGCGGCCAGCCTCCGTCCGAATGCCAGCCGGTGTCGCCGACGTAGTAGTTGCCGTCGCTGCCAATATACTGGTATTCATCGCCGAGTAGACTGGCGAAGATGCCGTCGACACGTCCATCGTCGAGCAGTGCTGAGAGGCGCTCGCTCTGATCTATGAAGGGCACCAGACACGAGCGCTGCTGGCCGTCGTGCGGCTGGCCTTCGTGACCGCCGCCGTGCATCTCCCATACGCCTTCAAAGGCGGCAGTGATTTCTTCAATACAGTCGCCGAGCAAACCGGGAAAATGCAGGTAGCCGAAGGTGTTCATAAAAGCCATCTGCTGGGTATTCAGGCGCAGTTTTTCCATTTGTGATTTCCTTTCCGGGTCGTTGGCGTCACGCGGATCGATTGATTATAGTTTAGCACGCGGTCGCAGCGCAACCGTGCGTTGGTCATCTCTCTTCGCAGGAGTTTACGATGAAAATTGGTCTCTATGCCTCTATGTTCGGCAAGGAAAAACCGCCCGCTTTAGAGAGCATCGAAAGCTATATCGACTGCGCCTATGAGCTGCGTCTAGATCTGATCGACTTTCGCCGAGACCGCGGCTTTGACTCAAAGGATCCCTCGTACTTATTCGAAACAAAGCTCAACTGCCTGCGCAAGGGACTGTCGGTGGGCTATTTAGCTTCGATTGGCCACTTTTCCGGGACAGACGAAGCGCTGGCCGAAAAGGTCGCTGCCGCCAAGGAAGACGTCGACGTGGCGCTCTTTTTGGGCGCGCCGATGATCCGCATCTTTACCGGTTTGCTCGAGAGCCGCGAGGACCAGCGGCGCGAGGTGCGCTGCTTTCAGGAAATCGCCGACTATGCTGCGCAGAAAGGGATCTCCATCGGTCTGCAAAACCATCCCTCGACGGGTGACGAGGTGCGGCGCATTCTCGAAGAGACGGATCGGCCCAACTTTACGTTTCTCCTCGACACCGGCCAGTGGAAAGACGCGCCGATGTACAACGGCGGCGGGCCGACTCCGGCCGATCACCCGCTCTACGACTATATGCGAGAGACGGCGCCCTACGCAACGCACGTGCGCGCCAAGTTTTTCAAGATCGACTCGGGACGCGAAGAGTATCTCGACTACGAACGCATCGTGCCGACGCTGATCGATGCCGGCTATAACGGGCCACTGACAGTAGTTTTCGAGGGCAAGGACATCAACGCCTGCGGCGATCGCGACGTGATTCGTTTGGCGGCGGCTCAGCTGCGGGAATTAGCCATCAAATACGCCTAGTAGGAGTTGGCATATGGATCCCAGAGACATCAAAAAACCCGATCTGTCTTACCGCTACGAATTCTCCATCGACGAGCTTGATGCGGCTATCGCCTGCATGAACGCACACGGTTTTTGCGTGATTGAGGATCTCTTACCCGACTATCTCGTCGAAGAGCTCAAGGAAGCCGTCGTCGAGGCGGCCGACCCCGACGGCGCGCTGCAGCCGGGGCAGAGCTACACGCACACCTCGTTTGTCGAGACGGGCCCCAAGGCCTGGCAGTTGCTCGAGTACGAGCCCTTTATGCGCGTGCACGCCGCCTTTATTGGCACCGACGAGCTGACCATCCACCGCTCGGCCTGCATCCTCCGCAAGCAGGACTCGCAACCGGTTACCTGGCATACGGATTGGCGCGGCTTTGCCGAAACGCCTGCCGTCGATACGGGCGGCGTGCTCAATCGCGGCGACTGGCCTTCGGGCAAGTGGTTCTATATCACCGGCTCGCACCCCCTGCACGGTGGCCTGTGCGTCATTGAGGATTCACACATCGAAGGGTGGAATGGGCCCGAGGGGTTCCATCTGACGGCAGATCGCACCTCGTTCTATCCAGCCGACGAACCGGAATCTCGCTACAGCGGTTTTGATATACCGGGTCTGGTGCCGCTGTTCACCCGGCCCGGCGATATGATCGTCTTTGCTCATCGCACCTATCACGGCGCCTTTTCCAACACGCTTAAAGAAGACCGGCTGTCCTGCGCCATTGGCTTTCGCCGCCGCGACCATCGGATTGAAACACCCTGGGCGCTGCCCGATTCGGCGCGTGCCTTTATCGATGCGTTGCCCGATCACTTAAAGCACTACGCGGACGGCTACACCGGTATCGAGCGCAGCTGGCGCGGCTAGGCCACTGGCCTATTACTCCGCTGCGCGCTGCGCGATGGAGCCTTCCTGCGTCAGCGCAAAGATCACCGCGTTGACCGTCATCTGCTGAAAGCGCATGCTGCTAAACCGGCTGACGCGCGCCTCGTTGATCGCCCGCACAGATTTTTCGTCGAGCTGCGCCACGGCGGCGCGGTCTTCATCCGAGCCCAGTTCGCGCACGTTCTCCTCGCGAAATTCGCGCTCGTCCTGCACGCCGAGTCCGGCAAAGGAAATGGCGGCCAAGCGGTCGCGCACGAATAGGCCCTGCATACCGGTGGGCGAAGGCAGCACATTTTCCTCTAAATTGATGTCGAAAAAGGTGCTGAAAATGGGATGGCCGTCCGGCACGCGTTCCGCCCAGGCATCGCGGCCCCAGACGAGCTCACCATACTTTTCCAGCCCTTCGCGATAGGTGTCAAAGCCTAGCGAGGCGTCGATGACGAATCCCCCCGCCAGCAGATAACCGGTTAGCTGTGCCAACTCGATCTGGTTGGGCAAACTTTGCGGAATGATAATAGGCAGATCAAATAGGCGCGGATCGCTATAGGTTATGCTCGGCGTGATCTCTGCACGCACTTCCGTATACTGATTGACGATATCTACGATCATCTCCAAATCGCGCAGGTTGCCGACTCGAGTCAGCACGTCGGTGTTGGAAATATTATCCGATGCTACGCGACCCATGCGAAAAAAACCGGACACCGCTTGGGGGGCGGTTGGGTCAAAGGCGATTTTAGCGGCGAACCGCTCTTTCTCGTAGGCGCGCTGTTTTTCCTCGACCGTTTGTGGCGATACAGCCAGCGGCGTGCACGCGGCCAAATAGCATGCACTGAGGGCCACACATAGTTGGTGTACCGATGCTGGTTTCATCGGCAATAGCTCCTTGTTTGAGGGTCTCGTGGGGACCACGCAATTCAATCTCGATACTGCACCTACACGTCGAATATACGTTTGACCGGCGGCAGGTCGCATCTGTGCGAGTCTGCCGGGTTATAGTGCTTCGCCGCCCGGCGCGGGCGGTGGCTGCAGAATGGCCAAAAACTGCGCAAAAGCCTCCCACTGCTCCTCGGCGATGGAGGCCGTTGCGTGGCGGATATTGTCTTCTAATTCGGCGACGGTGCGCGGCCCTACCAGCGTGGCGCCGATGCGCGGTTCGCGCAGGCTAAATTGGACGGCCAACGCGCCAACTTCTATATCGCGTTCGCGGCACCAGGCATAGATCTGGCGTGCGCGCTCCACGTCGGGGTTTTCTCCCTGACTGGCAGCTGCGGCGTCCAAGTCGATGCCGGCCAACAAGCCGGCCTGGTAGGGCGAACCGTTGACCACGCCGACCCCGGCCACACGGGCGTGGTCCAGCAGCGGGGCCATCGATTGGCGAATGGGGTGGTAATCGTAGGAAGGCAAAATGATATCGGCTCGCCCGCTGTCGATGATCTGGCGCTGCCAGCGATGGGTGCGGTTGCCCAGGCCAATGGCGCGAATTTCGCCGCGCGCGCGCAGGTCCTCTAATACTTCGAGGGCGCCGCCCGGTCCCATAATGGTCGCCATATCTGCGTCCGAACGGGGATCGTGGACAAAGACGATGTCGATCGGGCCGAGCAACTGACGGCTGTTTTCGTAGCACCAGCGCACGTCGTCGGCCCCGTAGGCGTGGCGGCGCTCGGGATGGGTGCCTACCTTGGTGGAAACGGTCAGGCTGGTGCGCGCATCGCCATCGAGAGCGGCCAGACCAGCGCCCAGGTGTCGCTCCGATTCGCCCGCTCCGTACATCGGCGAGGTGTCGAAGTAGCGCACGCCCAATTCGACGGCGCGCTGCACCGCGCGAATGGCTTCCGCTTGCCGCTCTTGCGGGTCGTCTGAATCTCTCAGCAGGCCTAAGTGACCGCCTATGCCCAATGCGGTGGTCTCAACGCTGCTGCGTCCGAGCGGTTGTATGGGAAACATATCTTTCTCCTGGTGTATGCGTATAGCAGCGCCGCCGGTAGGTCGGCAGGGCGCGGCAATTGACAGCGCGCTGCTCGCGCCGCCATACTGTATCTGCGATAAAAACGCGCGTCGCCCTCTGCCCAGCGCCGCGATAACCATCGAGGATGTTCGCTATGCACGCCTTCTATTTGCACGGGGCCAAAGACTTGCGCCCGGCCGACATTGACCGTCCCGCTCTGGCCGAAGATCAGGTGCTGGTGCGGATCTGCGCCACCGGCATTTGCGGATCGGACTTGCACTATTACGCGCACGGTCGCAACGGCGATTTCGTGCCGGCGCGCCCGTTTATTCTCGGGCATGAATCGGCCGGCGAAATCGTCGACGCCGGCGCCTTTGCCGACGCGCTGCCGGTGGGCACGCGCGTGGCCATCGATCCGGCCCATCCCTGCAGGACCTGCGCCTACTGCATCGATGGGCGCTACAACCTTTGTCCCAACATGCGTTACTACGGCTCGGCCGCTTCGTCGCCGCCGTTTGACGGCACCTTTCGCCAGTGCGCGCCGGCGCTGGCCGCCGGTTGTCATCCCATCCCAGACGGCCTCGACTACCGCCAGGCCGCTCTGCTCGAACCGCTAGCCGTCGCCCTGCAGGCCATCAAACGCGCCGACGGCGTCGCGGCAAAGCGGGTGCTCGTCTGCGGCGCTGGTCCGATCGGTCAGCTCGTCGGTTTAGTCGCCCGCCACTACGGCGCCGCGTGGCTAGCTGTATCCGATCTGCGTCCGGCGGCCCTGAAGCTGGCCGCTGACACGTGGGCCGACGAGCCGCTGCACCCCAACGAACTGGACCAGGTCACCCGCCGCGGCGTCGATCTGGTTATCGAGGCCTCCGGTGCGCCGGCGGCGCTGGCGGCCGCCTACGCGTGCTGCAGTCCGGGTGGCACTATCGTGCAGCTGGGCACGCAGCCGGCGGAAGTCAGCCTGCCGGTTAACCTCGTCATGGCCAAGGAACTGACCCTGCGCGGCTCCTTCCGCTTTGCCCACGTCTTTGCGCAGGGACTAGACCTGCTGATACAGCGGCGCATCGACCTGCGTCCGCTAATTACGCACCACTTTGCCTTTGACGATTTAGTCGCCGGTATGGAAACGGCCTCCAGTCCCGACTCGATCAAGGTCGTCATCGACTATTGAGGGTGTGCTCTTAGGCCTCGTCGACGGTTTTGAACGAAGTGCCCCAGGCCTTGATGCGGGCGTGGTGGACGCCGTTGTACTCGGCTTTTTCCCACATAGTCAGTAGGACGAAATCTTCCGTTTCGCTCTCGTTATACAGGGCATGCTTGGTGCCCCCGGCGATAAAGACGACCATGCCCGGCTTCAAGTCGTACGGCTCGTCGTCCAAGTAGAGAATCGCCTGTCCGCGCACGGCGTAGTAGAGCTCGTTCTCCTTGTGGACGCCGGCTTCCGTGCGCCCGCCTGGTTTGAGCGTGCCTTCGTTGATATTGATCGCCTCGGTGCCGGCGACAAAGTCGTCCATGAGTAGCTTTGACGAGTAGCTGTCGTCGCATATAAAGGGCTGTACCTGCGCTGGGTCGACGATTTGTTTTGCCATGATAGATCCTCTCTGCAGTTGAGTGAAGAAGTCGCTCTGTCCTTGGCCGAGGGTTGGGCAGAGCGCGCTTGCTAGCGCTTATAAAGCAATGTGGATGCGATGCGGTCAAGCGGCGTTGACGTCTGCCTCGTCGCCTGCTATTTTGCGCCCTCGTCCATGGGGTGTCGACTCATCGGCAAGTGGACGGTCTAATTTTACACGAGGTATATCGCATGTCGCACGCACTCTTTGATTTGCACGGACGGATTGCCGTCGTATCTGGCGCGGCCAGCGGCCTGGGTAAGGCCATGGCGACCGCGCTGGCCGAAGTGGGGGCCGATCTCGTGCTGGCCGATATCAATCGCCAAGGGGTAGAGCAGACGGCCGACGAGCTGCAGGCCCTTGGCGTCCGCGCCTTGCCGGTCGAGTGCGATATGTCCGCGCCCGAGCAGATTCGCGCCTTATTCGAGCAGGTGGATCGCACCTATGGACGCGTCGATATCCTCGGCAACGTCGCCGGCAACGCGCGCGGCGGCGATCCGCTTACGGTGGCCGAGATCGACGTTGAATTCACCATGAAAAACCTCATTGTCGGTCGCCTCGTCGCCTGTCAGGAAGCGGCGCGGCGCATGGTCGAAACGGGCAGGGGCAGCATCATCAATTTGATTTCGATTGCCGGCATCACCGCGCTGGGGCGCAACCATCTGCCCTACTCGATGGGCATGGCTGGCGCTGCGCAGATGACGCGTGAGCTGAGCACGGAGTGGAGCGGGCGCGGCGTGCGCGTCAATGGCATCGTCTGCGCGCAGATTATGAACGCGGGGCTAGAGGCGCGCATTGCCGCCGATCCCAAGCTGGGCGCGACCTATTTACGCGGCATCCCGATAGGCCGGCTGGGGGAGTCGGACGACATCAAGGGCGTATCCATTTTTCTTGCCTCCGATGCGTCAGCTTGGATCACCGGTGCTCTGATTCCGCTGGACGGCGGCAATCTGGCCAAAAATGCCGGCGGCAGTCACCACGGCATGCCCGATGCGCCGGACGAGCAGCGCTGATCGATGCCGTGCAATGCATTATAATCCGCGCAGGGAGGTATGCCGATGACACTTTTTAGTAGGGATAATTTGCTCGCTTGGTGCATTGTGCCGTTTGACGCGGCCGGGCGCAGTCCGCAGCAGCGCGCTGCCATGCTGCAGCGTCTGGGCATCGGTGCGCTGGCCTACGATTGGCGCGACGAACACCTGTCTTCGTTTGACGAAGAGCTGCGCCAACTGCGCGACCACGGCATTGGACTGCAAGCGTTCTGGCTGGCAGGTGGGTCACCCAAAGACGCCGACGCGGCGCGCGCCGACGCGCATATTCGCGCCGCGCTCGATTTTGTCGAGCGCAACGACTTGCAGATTGAAATGTGGAAGACCTGCGGCGGGCGCCACCTCGAAGCGATCGCCGACGAGGAGCAGCGACTGGACTCGGCGGTGGCTGAAGTGGCCGTACTGGCCGAGCTCTTTGGCGATATGGGATGCACCTACGGGCTCTACAACCACGGCGGCTGGGGCGGTCAGCCGCAGACCATGATCGATATTGCAGATCGCGTCGAACGGGCGGGCATTGCCTACAACTTTCATCACGGCCATGAGCATTTGGGGCAGATGCCGGCCGACTTCAATGCCATGGTGCCGCACCTGCTCTGCGTCAATCTCAACGGCATGGCCGCCACCGGTCCGAAGATCTTGCCGCTGGGCCAGGGCGACGACGACCGGGCGCTGCTGGACATGGTCGCCAATAGCGGCTATGGGGGGCCAATCGGCATCCTCGACCACCGGCCGGAAATGGATGCCGAAGAGAGTCTGCGGCAAAACTTAGACGGGCTGCAGAGCCTGCTGGCCGCGCGCGGTGACGACGCGGCACTCGCGACCTACCGCTAACAATGCGCGGCCACATATCCGCGCAAACGAGGAGCACCGATGCCATGCGCAACCATCCGCTCGACGGTATTCAACGCGAGAAACTCACCATTCGCGACGTCCGCGTTATCCCCCTATCCTACGTCGACCCGGGCGGCGATCTGTGGCGCAGTGGGGCGTATCAGGTGTGGAAAACCGACGGCGCCATCACGCAGATCTTCACCGATGAGGGGCTGGTGGGTATCGGCGAGGGCTCGCCCTATGAAGATCCCGCCGCGATCAAAGAGTACACCGAAACGCACATACGCCCGCTGCTGATGGGAAAGAATCCCTTTGACGTCGAGGCGCTGTGCAACCGCGGCAATGAATCGCGGCATCGCCGCGCACCGTGGGCCGGCGTAGACGCGGCTTGTTGGGACCTGATCGGCAAGGCCGTCGGCCAGCCCGTCTACGAGCTGCTCTGCACCGAGGGCACGCCGCAGCGACAGATCAAAATCTACGCTAGCGGCGGCGTCGAACACGCCTGGTACGACGGCGGCACTGAGGCACTCATCGAAGAAGCGCTACGCCACCGAGAAGCCGGCTATGACGCCTTTAAGTTTCGCCCGGGCACCGACTGGCAGGCTGCCGGTATGACGCTGGAAAAGTATGCGCCCATTCTAGAAGAACTGCGGGCGGCTGTCGGTCCCGACTTTCGTCTGATGCACGAGGGCTTGGGCATGAGCCTAGGATCGCTGGAAGCGATTATCAGCGACTTTGCGCCGCTGCTGGAAGCGCTGGGTTTTTACTGGTTTGAAGAGGCCTTTGGCGGCACGAGCCTCGAGCACATCGATTTGTTTATTCGCTTGAAAGAGGCCATGCCAACGGTGCGCGTTTCTGGCGGAGAGCGCTTTCGCGAGCGCTTTGAGGCTCAGGTGTGGCTCGACCGCCAGGCGCTCGATATCGTGCAGACGGATTGCAACGTAACTGGCGTGACGGAAAACTGGTACATCGCGCGTATGGCGCGGCTGCGCGGGATCAGCCTCATACCGCACAACTGGCACGGCGGCGGCACGACGATGGCCAATGCGCACCTCGTCGCCGCCATTGCCAACCGCGAGTACTGCGAATTAAACGGGACGTATAATCCGCTCAAAGAGGGGATATTCAAAGAGCCGCTGACGGTCCAGAACGGCGTGATGACGCTGCCCGATGGACCGGGTTTTGGCGTTGAACTCATTGACGATGTGGAAGCAAAGTTTCCCTTTCAGCCGGGTTCCTACCAGAAGCCCAATACGCGCGTGACGCCCTGAGATCCGATCGCTCGGAGCAGCGGCGCCGTTTGTCGGTATATTCGGCCCATAATCCTCAGGAGACGCGATTCGATGCCCGAATTTAATTTCACGTTTACCGTAGATGCCGCGCTGCGGCAGGTCAGCCAATTTCACGGCGATACGAGTGCACTCAAAAAGCTGACGCCGCCGCCAATGGTCGTGCAGATCCATCGCGTTGAGCCGCTAGCCGAGGAGTCGCGCGCCGAATTTACGCTGTGGTTCGGGCCGCTGCCCATTCGCTGGGCTGCCGTGCACCGCCAAGTCAGCGAGGGCGGCTTTACCGACATACAGGAGCGCGGCCCCATGCAGCGCTGGGAGCACACCCATCGATTTACGGCTCTATCGGAGCACGCGACGCAGATAGACGAACACATCGAATACGCTCACTACGGCGGCTGGCGCGGTCTATTTAGTCGTATCCTCTTTATGCGCCCCGGCCTCTATATGCTCTTTACTGCGCGCAAGATGCTCACGCGTTGGCATCTGCGCGGCGGCGGCAACGACTAAGTATATCCCCCCACGCCGAGTAGCATCTTCGTTTCCTCATCGGCACGTTCCAGTAGTTGCTTGGTCAGGCCGTCCTCCGGCTGCACGCCGTAGGGCGAGCCGCGAAACCACGTTGGCTGGTAGCTCAAAATCAGCATGCGACGCCGCGCAGTAAGGGTGGGCCCGCCGCGGTGCCATACGTTCGAGTGCATCAGCACCGCGCTACCGGCCTTCAAGTGCAGTTCGATCTCGCCGTCGACCGGTGCATAGGTATCAGGTGGTTGGCGGTCGAGCCACGCGTGCGATCCCGGCACCAGGCTGACTAGTCCCGTTGCCTCGCTGAGGTCATCTAGGTAAATCAGCGCATCGAGGCTGTGCGGCACGGAAAACCAGGGCGGCATTGGTTTGGTTAGGACGCGCAGGTGCTGGTGCAGCGGCGTCTCCTGGCGCTCGGCGCCGGGAAAGGTGATGCGCGCGCTCAGACCGCGCAGGCGGACGAGCGGTCCCATCATTGCCTGGGCAACAGATAGGATGGGTGGAAACGTTAACAATTCGAGAAAGACCGGATCTTTGTCCATCAGGTGGCGCAGGATGATGCCCCAAGAGCGTTCGCCCATCGGCCGGCCGCGGTGCTGATCCCACTCTAACTCAACGAGTCGCTCGACGCCATCGCGCAGGGCCGCTAGCGCGGATCCGCTAAAGAGTTCCTCGCGCACGAGGTAGCCCGCCGCGTCCAATTGCGCCAACTCGTCCGGCGTTGCGTGCACGTCAATGGAGCGCGCACAGTCGTCGCCTAGATTGTGGGCGTTGAGAATTTCGTAGCGCAGTTCGTGTCGTGACATATTGCCTCGCGTGAAGGAGAGAAGCGGTTGCTGCGGTATCGCGCACATAAAGTAATGCGAAAGGGGGGTTTGCCGCAGTGCCTATCCCATAGATAGATTAACGCCTGTTTTGAACCTAACTGTCACGTTGCAATAGGCGTAGCGAAATGAGCGTCATGAGCCAAGCTGAAATCGTTCCGATTCTACTGGGTGCCGACTGGCAGGTACCCGCTGTGTATCAGTATACCCCGGTCTATCGCCCCGCTACGGGCCAAGTGCTTGCGCGCACGCCGCACTGCAGCGCCGGCGATGTCGACCAGGTAGTGGCCGTGGCAAAGAAGGCCTTTGTCGACTGGTCGCAGACGCCGGCTCCGGCGCGCGCGCGCGTGCTCTTTCGCTACCGCGAGCTGTTGGAAGCGCATGTTGAGGAGCTGGCTGGTCTGGTCTGTAAAGAAAACGGCAAAACGCGCGAAGAGGCGCGCGGCGATGTGCGCCGAGGTATTGAAGTCGTCGAAGTAGCCTGCGGCGTTGGCCAGAGCGCCAAAGGGGAGATCTTGCCCGAACTAGCCTCTGGCATCGACGGAGCGGCTACGCGCGAACCGGTCGGCGTATGTGCCGGCATCACACCGTTTAACTTTCCGGCCATGGTGCCGATGTGGATGTATCCAGTAGCCATTGCCTGCGGCAATACCTTCGTGCTCAAACCGAGCGAAAAAGTGCCGCTGACGGCTAATCGCTTGGCCGAGCTCTTTCTTGAGGCGGGGTTGCCGCCGGGCGTTTTCAACGTGATACACGGTGCGCGCGAAGTGGTCGAAGCGCTCTGTCTCCATCCGCACGTGGCGGCCGTATCCTTTGTTGGCTCTTCGCCGGTGGCGCGCCGGGTCTACGAGCTAGCCGGTCAGAGCGGCAAGCGCTGTCAGGCGGCCGGCGGCGCCAAAAACGTCCTCGTCGTCATGCCGGATGCCATCGAAACGGGTTTGCTTGGGAAGGCGGCTGCGGACGATCCCATGCTCAACGCCGTGCTGCAGTCGGCCTTTGGCTGCGCCGGTCAGCGCTGCATGGCCGGCTCGCTGCTGATGGGGGTGGGAGAGGCCGCCGACGAGTTGTGCAACCAAGTTGCCTCGGCCATCGATACGCTGCGCCTCGGCGACACGCTGCTCGACGAGGGGGCCGATATGGGACCGGTTATCGATGGGCTAGCACAGCAGCGCCTGCGCGGCGCCATTGCCGCGGCGGCCGAGGTCGGCATGTCCGTGGTGCGCGACGGACGCGACGGCGTGCCCGGAGAGGGTTTCTTCGTTGGTCCGACTCTGCTCGACGATGTGACGCCCGACCGCGAGCTGTTTACCGACGAGCTCTTCGGTCCGGTGCTCGGCCTGATGCGTCCGCGTTCGCTGGAGGAGGCCATAGAGTGGATTAACCGAATTCCCTACGGCAATGCGGCGACCATTTTTACGCGCGACGGCGCGGCAGCCCGCACCTTTGCCCGCCAAGTCGAGTGCGGCATGGTGGGCGTCAATCTGGGCGTGCCCGCGCCGATGGCGCTATTCTCTTTTTCGGGTTGGGACCAATCGTTTTTCGGTGATTTACACGTGCAGGGAACAGAGGGCTTTCTCTTTTACACGCGGCAAAAGACGGTGCTCACGCGCTGGTTTAGCTGAGCGCGGCAGGCTGTATTTAAACCATTTACACGCGACGGAGAAATGCGATGAGCGAATGGACATTTGAACGGGTGGCCGGACCCTTTGGCTTTACGGAGGGGCCGCTGTGGATGGGCGATGCCCTGCTCTTTACGGATATGCCCGGTGATCGGGTGCTGCGCTACGACCCGCAGACGGGCGCGTGTACCGACTGGCGCACGGGCACGAACAGCGCCAACGGGCTGACCGCTGATGCACAGGGCCGCGTCTACGCGGCCGAAGGAACTTTTGTGCCGGGATCCGATCGCTTTGTCGACGGGCCCGGTCGCCGCATCACCCGCTACGAGCGCGACGGTTCGACTACCGTTATTTGCGATGGATTTGAGGGCAAGCGCTTTAACAGCCCCAACGATCTAGTTGTCGATGGACAGGGCCGCGTGTGGTTTACCGATCCGCGCTATGGCGATGACCGCTCGCATATGGAGCTGTCGCACGAGTCGGTCTATCGCGCTGACCCGCAGCCCGATGGTAGCTACGTTGCGGTGCGCGTCACCTTGGATACGACCAAGCCCAACGGCCTTATTGTAGCACCGGATATGCGGACGCTCTATGTAGCGCAGAGCGATTATGGAGCGGATACGCTGCGCGAACTGCGCGCCTATCCCATCGCCGACGATGGATCGCTCGGCCCGTACGACGTCGTGCACAACTTTGGTCCGCACCGCGGCATCGACGGCATGCGCCTGGATGCCGAGGGGTGTATCGTCGCTACGGCTGGGTGGAAGGAGAGTGGGCCAGGGCCGATGATCTACGTTTTTGCGCCAAACGGTCGCGTGCTGGAGACGCACCCCTTTCCGATCAATCCGACCAACTGTGCCTTCGGCGATGCCGATGGGCAGTCGCTCTACGTCACGTCGATAGACGGCTATCTATACAGGGCGCGGACGCACCGCAGGGGATAGCGAAAGAGGTTAATGGGCGGTGGACAGGTTTTCTACTACGATGCCGATTTCGTTGCGCCGCATAAACGGCGGAGTCCACGGATCGTTGTAGCGCATGAGAAAGGGGTCGCCCTGCGCTTCAATTCCGCGCTCGCGCAGCGCCGCCAGCAACTCGGCGGTCTTCTTCTCCACGCGCTCGGGGTTAGTACGCCACGAAAACTTGAGCGTGGCGACCTGTCGTGGCGCCACCGTAGTGAATTCGATGGGCTGGCCGTTGGGCGTCGGCGCGCTTTCCTCAGACAGGGCGGATGGCAAGATAAAGGACATCGTGCCGTCGGTGATAACGGGCGCCGTCATCGCTACGTTTTGCCCCTCTTTGTTATTTCCGAAAATATAGGATGCCAGCACGGAAAAGGAGGCGTTGTCCGTCGTGCCCACCGTGGAAATCCACGTTTGCTCGCCGTACTGGCGGACCTCAATGTGTTTGGCCAGGCGCTCGACTACCTCGTACTGAGGGCGTTCGATGCCATAGATAACGTACGCGCCCCATCCGACCCAGAGGGACATCAGCACGCCGGCGGTAATCATCATAATCAACCCCACTTTCATCGCAGGAACCTCGCTTTCTCTGCCAAACTAGAAGGTACCGGGCCGCGTTCTGTTGTCAATTATCCACGTTCTCGGCGGCCTCTATAAGGCCGCGCATATAGCCGACGGCAAAGAGGCGTCCCTGCATGGTATAGCCGCTTTCACCGCTTTCGCCTACCAGCACCGGCACGTGGTCAGGGCGCATGACGCCGGTAAAGCCCACGGCGCGGTAAGCGCGCATGGCCGCAAACATATCGGTGGGCCCCTCGTCGTGAAAGGTCTCGACAAAGTGGCTGCGATCGCCGCGCACGTCGCGGATGTGAGCAAAGCGAATATGGGGCCCAAGGCGGCCAATGGTCGCCGGTATATCGACGCCCATGGCCGCGAAGTTGCCCTGACAAAAGCAGATGCCGTTGGCTGGGCTCGGCGCCAGATTTACCAAGCGTTCAAAGGCCTCCGGGTCGATCATAATGCGCTCCAGTCCGCGCAGCGGCGTCAGCGGCGGGTCGTCCGGATGCATGGCCAGCGCCACGCCGGCTTCCTCGGCAATAGGCAGGATATATTCTAAAAAGCGCTCGAGGTTTTCCCACAGGGCCGCCGCGCTCACGCCGCCTTCTAGCGGCCCGAGCGCTTCCGTTTGCGCTAGGTCGAACTCGCTGCACAGCGCGCCGCCGCGCCCCGGCGTGCCAAACGAAGTGCGCGTCCAATCGGTCAGTCCCATCCAGTTGTAGCACAGCACGCCGACGTTGAGTGCACCCATACTGCGCACGAGTTGGCCGAGTTCCTCCAGCTGCGCGCGGTAGCCGGGTTGGCCCAACACGACTTGTTCAATGGGCAAATAGCCCTCGACGACGGAGACGGCCATGCCGTGCCGTCCGACCTGTTCGCACAGCGGTTCCAGGTCTTCAACGCGGCAGCCGGGATAGCGCACAACGATATCGGTGACGCCTATTTGGCTGGCCAACTGCAGGTTGTGATCATTAAAGGGGGTTGCCACGAGTGCGATGCGCATCGCTCTATTCTCCTCTGTGTAGGGGGTATTTATTCATACAGATATAGAGCGTAGACGGTCGCTCTATCCAGGTGCAAGCGCAGCAGGTAGTCGCCGGGCTCCAAGTCGATCAGGCTGCATTCGCGCCAGCGCACGTCCTGCGCCAGCCCGTCTTCGCAGATGGGCACGGCGTCTTCGCGCCTAAAGCCGTGCAGGCGCTTGCCCACTGCGCTGAGTATCTCTACCTGCACGCTGCCGCCGCGCGCATCGACGTTGAGCGCGAGTGCGCTGTGTTGGCCTAGTCTCAGCGGTTTGAGCGTGACCTGCCCGACGTGCGCTAATGGCCCCCGCTGCGTTGGCAGGTCGCTGTGGGCAACGGGTCGCAGGCCGGCAAAGCGGTCGCGCGGCAGCACCGCTAGACCGATGCCGCTTTCGTGCGAGCGGTCGTCGGCGCCGGTCGCACCCTGCGAATAGGCCCCGTAATAAAAGCGCATTTCATCGTCGAGCAAGACGGGTGTCGAGTTGGTAAAGAGCGAGCCGGCGTCAAAATCGCCGGCTGATCCGCGCGCGAGAAAATAGGTCGAACGAAAGGGTCGCTGCCAGCTAAAGCCATCGCGGCTCAGCATGAGCTCTATGTCGATGACGCCGCCGCTGACGGCGCGGTCCAACAGCTGGTTGAGGCAAAAGTAGACGCCGGCGTGGTAGAAGACCGGCGTGGTGTGGAATTCGACCTGCGGCGCATCGAGGTCGTCGGGGGCGCAGATGAGCTGTGGGTCGGACCAGTCGACGAAGTTTTGGCTCTCAATGCGGCCCATTGCGTGCTTCCAGCGC
>JAYOYH010000016.1:0-25436 GCA_038153405.1 Gemmatimonadota bacterium
AAGTCCCTGTTTATAATTAGATGGTGGCTCCTCCCAGAATTGAACTGGGGACACAGGGATTTTCAGTCCCCTGCTCTACCAACTGAGCTAAAGAGCCACCCGAATCGGAGGATTAAATTAGCGCCCTTCCATAATCTTGTCAAGGATGTGCAATGCCCGTTTCAATCATTCCCTTTGCCATGCCCGAACCAGCGGAAATTCCCGCGCATATTGTAGATGGGCTCAAGGAGATGCCGCCCGATGAGGCGGCTAGGAAAACCATAGAACTGCTAATGCAGATCGAGGTGGCCGATACCATCGCCTACGAGCGCATCGATGAGATCGGTGCCGTGGTCGTGCGGCACGTTGCCGGGCACAGAGCCGCCGATCTAGAGGCGATCTTGGTAAAGGCCAACGGTTCACTCACCTCTACAGCGGCTGCGCACCGTTCGGCGCTGCTGGTCATGGGACAGGTTAGCGCGGGAGAAGAGAGCGACTTGCCCACAGGCGTGGTGGACTTTTTGCTGAACGGAGCGAGTAACGGCAGCATCGGCTTTAATTACGTGCTGCCGCTGAGCGCCGCGGATGGGCAAGGGATAGGCTCGCTAACGCTAATGCGCTCGGCCGGCGAAGGGCCTCTCAACCACGAACAGCCCAATATATGCGAGGCGATGCGCCGCGAGTTGAGCACTATGTTAGCCGGTTGACATCGATATTGGCCAGTAATAAAAAAGGCGCCGACCGCACATTTTCGCGGTCGGCGCCTTTTTTATTTAGGGCGGGTAAGACTCAGGCGGCGACTGGTTCGACGACGCCTTTTTCAATCATCCAGGCCTCGACCTCTTCGCCGCTTACGTCGGCCAGCATCTGTCCATTGATCTCGACGCAGGGCGAGAGCGGCTGTCCGCTCTTTTGCACCATTTCCGCGTAGATGTCAGGATTGTTGATGATATCTTTGTCCTCGTATTCGAGCTGGTATTTAGCGAACGTCTCGCGCACGCTATTGCTCCAGCCGCAAACCGGCTTCAGATAAGCTACGATTTTGGGGGCATCAGCCATTTTTCTATCCTTTCCCCAATATGATGAAAGCATCGTTGAAAAAAGTGCGTGTTTTTTTGCCTTTGACGAATGCTTGGGAATATAGATAGGCCGGCGTATCTGTCAAGCGGGCAAGCCTTTAGGGGCATTTTTGTTTGACTCGATAAGGGCTTGCCTTTACATTGGAAACACCCCGGCTGTGACCAGTATCGCAACCACCCTCTCGCCCTCAAAAACTAAAGTTTAGGACGACCATGGCTTCTGAAGAAGTGCTCTACGTGGAAGGTGGCCGTGCGCTGTGCGGCGAAGCCGTAGTGCAGGGTTCAAAAAATGCGGCATTGCCCATGCTGGCCGCTTCGCTGCTGGCTACTGAGGGGCAGACGGTGCTCCATAGGGTGCCGCCGGTAAAGGATGTGCTGGTCGCCATGCAAGTGCTGCGCCAACTTGGAGCTCATGTAGAATACGACGCGCAGAGCGAAGTGGCGGTCATCGATGCGACGGGTGATATATCGCATCGCTTGCCAGAAGATTTGTCGGTGCGCTTCCGCGCTTCCGTGCTCTTTGTCGGGCCGCTGCTAAGCCGCTTTCGCCGCGCATGGATACGCGAAGTGGGGGGCTGCACCATCGGTTCGCGTCCAACCGACTACCACTACCGCGGCTTTGCGCGTTTGGGGGCGCAGGTCAAGGGCATTCGCGGCGGCGGATTTGACGTAGTGGCCGAAGACTTGGCGGGCGCTTATATGTACTGCGATTTGCCCAGCCACACCGGCGTGGAAAATCTGGTGATGGCCGCATCGCTAGCCAAGGGCGAATCGATCATAGAAAACGCCGCTTCCGATCCAGAGATTGTCAACTTTGTCGAGTTGCTCAAGAAGATGGGCGCCGATGTCGAGGGTGCGGGAACGCGGCTGGTCCGCATACGCGGCGTAGAGCAGCTGCGCGGGGCCGAACACGAGGTGATGTACGATCGCCTTGATGCCGGTATGCTGATGATGGCTGGGGCGATTACCGGCGGTGACATACACCTGAAGGGCGTCGAGTTAGCCCACTTGGGCATCTTTGCCGCCAAACTGCAGCAGATGGGTGTGCATGCCGAAGCAGACGGAGACGGAGTGCGCGTGCGAGGACCGCAGGCGCTGTCGCCGATCAATGTTGTGACCACTTTTTATCCGGGTTTTCCCACCGACCTGCAGCCGTGCATTATGGCATTGGCCTGCGTGGCCAGCGGCGATAGCTACGTGCGTGAGACGGTTTTCGAAAACCGCCTTGGCCACGTCAAGAATCTGCGTGCCTTCGGTGCTAAGCTATCGCCGGAAAAGGACAACCTGGTCATCGTGCACGGTCCGGCGCGCCTGCAGGGAGCGTCGGTGCGCGCACTCGATATACGCGCCGGTGCCGCCTGTGTGTTGGCCGGTCTGGCCGCCGAGGGGCGCACGAGCATTCATAATCTATATCAGCTAGACCGCGGTCATGCCCACCTCGAAGAGCGCCTGCGCGGTTTGGGAGCGCATTTAGAGCGTCTATAGCCTAGTCACTGTCTTGACTGCACTTTCAGGTGACCCCATTTTTGCGCCGCATAAACTCTAGCCAAGCGCACTCGCTGCGCCGTGCGGTCTGTGCATACCGGCGGGCGAGGCCCTATCTCACCATATCATGTTTTTAATCACTATTGCCCATGCGCATCCCTCTATAGCGAATCGCTGCAGCCCCACAGCTCAATTTGCATTGGAGCACTATGTCTGAGCGCACGTTGGCTTCTTGTCAGCGCGAAGTAGACGAGTGGATTCGCACAGTTGGCGTGCGCTACTTTTCCGAGCTGACCAATACGGCCGTGCTGATGGAAGAAGTGGGCGAGTTGGCGCGCCTGATGGCGCGCACCTACGGCGAGCAAAGCTTTAAGGACGGCGAAGAGCGCGACCTAGGTATGGAGATGGCCGATGTGCTCTTTGTGCTGATCTGTCTAGCTAACCAGACGGGCGTCGATCTGGAAGAGGCCTTTGCCAAGGCGATGGACAAAAAGACCCGCCGCGACCGCGACCGCCACGCCAATAACCCCAAGCTGCAAAGCGAATGAGTTGGAGGCGCCTGTGGTTGATGTTCTGCACATTGACGCTGGGAGTGGCGTCCTGTAGCGCCGTCAATCCGACGGCCAGCCTTGAATACGCGCCGAGCCGTCTATCCATTGGGCCGCTGCTCGTCGGTACCTGGCTGCCGGCCGGCATGAACGACTTTCGCTTTGATGGCGAAGACCGCGCGCTGCTAGAAGAAGTGGGCATCAACGCCGTGCAGTGGCTGCAGCGCCACGAAGACGGGTCCGGAACAGCCGAAGCACAGTTGATGCGCTTTGCCTCGGAGCGCGGTTGGCAAATGCCGGCCTATTACGAGCCGTCCGATCTAACTCCATACGATAAGTTGCACAATTGGGCCACGCGCGTTGAGGAGGTGAATGCCGACTCTCTGCACTTGGTCGTCGAAGGCGTGCGCCGTCAGTGGGATGCGGTACCGGCTTTCGCCGGATATTTGGTCGGACACGAGGACTATCGCAGGGATTATTACCCTGCGCTAGCCGCAGTAGTAAAGGCGCTGGGCCAGAGCGATCCGCGGCGCCCGGTATACAGCGTGGGGCGCTTGCGCGACTATCAGGATGCGCGCGCGTTTTTCGATGCGCTTTTTGATGCCGGAGCACCGGGCAACGTATTTCAGCAGGAGCACTACGTTTTTCGCGGCCAGGTCCCCGAACAGGGGCGCGCCTTCCAGCGGCGCATCGCCGATCTGACCGATGGCTACGACGAGGTCGTGCGCGGTTTGGAAGGGCGCACGGGACGTTGGCACGCCATTGTCCAAGTGCAGAGCGAAGTGCGCGGTGAAAAAATATACTATCGAAAGCCAACGGCGGCCGAAATTCGCCTGCAAGTCGGTTTGGCGCTTTCGCGGGGTGCTTCGGGCATCGTCTACTTCCTCTATAGCTCGGGATTAGAAGAACTGCGCGATGCGCAGGGCGATCTGGTCGAGACTCGCCTTTACGAAGGGCTCGTCGACCGGAGCGGGCGGCCAACGTCGAGCTATGCGGCTGTGCAGCGGCTCAACGGCGACTTGCGCACCTTGAGTAGCGAGCTGGAAGCGCTGCATTTTCACGGCGCGCTGTCCTCGCGCTTTCTCTTGGTAAACGAATGGGTAGAACGCCTTGACGGCGATGCGGAAGTCGGGCTTTTTGGCGACGGCCAGCAGGTCAGTCACCTACTCGTCGTCAATCGCTGGGGACACGCCGTCCAGCGCGTGCGCCTGCAGCTGGGTGCCCACTGGGCGCTTGACGGCGCCGAGCAACGCGTTGAGCTTGAACTGGCGGCGGGCGATTTTCGCCTGCTGCGCATTGAGCAAAGGAGCATTGGCAATGAGTAAGTTAGAAGGCAAAGTAGCGCTGGTAACGGGGAGCAATCGCGGTATCGGCAAGGCCATCGCTCGCGCGCTGGCTGCGGAGGGGGCCGCGCTGGTGCTGGCGGCGCGCAGCGCAGATACCCTTGAACGAGCCGCAGCAGATATCGCCGCTGAATTTGGCGTCGAGGTTTTGGCAGTGCCAACGGACGTGTCGAATGAAGAGCAGGTGCGGGCCCTATTCGAGCGCGCACGAGAAAAGTATGCGCGCATCGATATTCTCATCAACAACGCCGGCGCCTTTGACGGCGGCCCCATCGAGGATATCAGCATAGAGGCGTGGAATAACGTCGTCGGTGCCTGCTTGACGGGGCCGTTCCTGTGCACGCGCGAGGCTTTCCGTATTATGAAGCCGCAGGGCGGCGGGCGCATCATCAACATCGGCAGCATTTCTGCGCAGATGCCGCGCATGTATTCCGTGCCCTATACGGCGACCAAGCACGGGGTATGGGGCCTGACCAAGGCCGCCGCTTTGGAAGGACGCCAGCACGGCATCGTGGTATCGGCGCTACATCCGGGCAACGTGCGCGTCGAGCGGCGCATAAACGAGGGCAGCAATACGGCGGGTAGTGGCATGGTGTCGGACGGCGGTGAGCCAATGATGACGATGGAGGAAATCGCCGACGCCTGCCTGCACATGGCGGCGCTGCCGCCACACGTCAATTTCTTAGAGGCGATTGTCCTACCCACTGAGCAGCACTATCTGGGGCGTGGTTAACGCGCAGCACACAGTAGCGCGCAGGAGTGAATCCCGCTGGTCCCCAAGACCGGCGGGATTTTTTATATCAACGCCCGAAATCTAATATATTACCTAGTATGAGTATTGAGCCGGACATAGCGTCGACTAGCAACGACGAGCGGCCTAACAGCGGTCTGCGCGAAGGGTCTATATCGCATGCCGAGGTCAATGCCGCGCTGCGCGCGCACGAGAAGACCGTCGTCTTTGGCCAGCAAAATCGCCTGCGCGCCGGTATGCTCATGGCCGACGACAAGCTACCGCGCTACCACGCCGGCCACGACGTGGTGAAGTTTTTTTATGGCGCCATTCGCCAGTTGCCCGAGCCCTACGTGGATGCGCTACTCCACTGGGGCGTCAGCGTGACCATGGTCAAAAGTCCACATCTGCTGGTTTTTTACCACGCGCGCGCCCACCAGTCCTTTCACGTAGGCTACACGCGCAAGACTGTCTACATGCCGGAAATGGTGCTGAAAGAAGCCTATAACAAAGGCTATGACTACTGGGCGATAAGCGAGACGCTGATAGCGGAGACCACGCCGCTGATGGACTATCTGATGCTGCTGGAATTTTTCCAGCGCGCGCGCCTACGCCTTCACTCGCACCATACGTTGGGCCACCATTTTGTGCGCAGCACCATGGAAGAGCTCAACAAGCATCTGGAGCATACCGACGATCCAGAGTGCGAATTCAATCTGTTCTACACTACCTACGAAGATCATTTATACGAGGTCCAGCGCGATGACGGAAGCGACCCGTTCGCGTGGGTCGATGGTATTTTTGACGAGGAGATCGAGCGCAAATGGGCGCGCTTAAAGCTCTTTAGCGTGCGCGTTCACTTCGGCTATCCGCGTTATTACGACATTGATCGCGACATCGTGCATCCGGCGGCATTTGCCGCGGCCGAGCGGTTGGGAATGTCGGTTGAGCCGCAGAGCGTGGCCGATCTCCAGCACGATCTGCAGGATGTGGCGCGCTTTGGGGTCAGTGCACAGATCAAGGGCGATGCGCTCATTGACCAACTCATCGAGCGCGGCGCGCCGGGCATCAAGGGTTTTGCTGAACTGGGATGGACCGAGGGCGAATACTGGGGAGGGGGTTACTATCCGGCAGTCGAATTTAAAGACGAGCTGCAGCGCAATTCGAGCGGGCCAGATGAACCGATGTACGGCTGCGTCGCGCTGGATTTTCGTCAGCTGCTGCACCTGGATCAGCTCGACGATCTGCAGGGGCTCTTCAACAGCCGCCATCGGCTGGCTTTTCGCAAGAAGAAATCGGCCGTGTTTCGCCTGCTCAAATTGGGCGGTGGCAGCGATGTTAAACAGCTAGTCATTGAATGCGCTGCGCTGCTGGAATATTCTCAGAACGACGACGAACTCATAGTTGGGTTGATGGAGATCCTATGGGACCACTATCTGTGCCTCGACAGAGACGCCCCAGATTTTTCCCGCTTTTTGCTGGGGCAGATCGTGCGTAAGCTCGATCGTCACCCGCTATACCACGACGTATTCTTGCCGCAGTACACTCAATTGAGCGGCGGGCAAAAACTCGTCGTGCGCGAGAATGCACGCGAGGTCATAGACTATCTGGCAGAACGGGTGCCAGAGCAGCCATCGCGCTTTTCCTACGATCCCCAGCGCCTGCGCGCTCGCTGGCACGTCTTCACTGAGCGCAGGAAAATAGACGGCGGCAATCCAGAACTGCTGAATATCTTGGCCGGGGTGCTGCTGCGACTGGATCGCAGGGATGACTACGGCGAATTGGTTGCTGAAGTGGCTCAACTGGGTGATCGGGCGAATGAGGCCTGTCGCGAAATTGTCGAGTGCACAGATCCCAAAGACGAACAGCGCCAAGCCATACTCCGCGCGGCGCTACATTTGTTGGACGATGAGAAGATCGATGGCGAGGAGGTCACAGCACCCCCTGTAAATCGCCCGTCGCTGTTGGCGAGCTTCTACTCGGTGATAGACCGTCCCAAACCGGATGATCGCAATCAGCCGCTGAGCGGCTACATGCGCGATGAAGGGATGAGCAAGGAGCAAGTGCTGCACAAGCTGAAGGGGCGCGGAGGCCATGCGCTGGCGGCACACCGCGCAGTAGTAGAACTGCTTTTTTTCGCGTCGTAACAAGACCTTCCGTCTTGGCGACACTACAGCGATCGAGAGAGTGTATTGGTGTGGAGCGCGCCGGATCGATTGCGCGATATCGGCGCGCCCCACGGGAGGGTAATGCGCATCCCGAGTATGTCGACGAAGGCGCATTTGTCAACGTCCGTTAGTAAAAAAAGCTTTTTTTTTGCCAATGCTGCTGTATTGACAAGGCCTACTCACGCCTTAGATTTTGCTCGCGTCTCCCCCGAATCATACTGCGCAATGCCACAGCGGGTCCATCCTGCGCGCGGGCGTTTTCGCATCCCTGCAGAAGGAATGTAGATGGGTACAAGCAAAGAGGCCCAGATGGATTTACTGGCGGCCGATGCCCCAGCCGCTCCGCGCAGTGCGCGCAACGGCAAAGCCACTGCCCAGTCGATGGCGTCGCGCCAGCGCGAGATCTCCGTATCGGAATTTTTCAGCCGCAATCGCCATTTACTCGGTTTCGACAACCCGCGCCGCTCGCTGTTGACGGGCATAAAAGAGGCGGTTGATAACAGTTTAGACGCTTGCGAAGAAGCAGGTATACTGCCCGATATCGAGGTGCAGCTGACGCAGGTGGCTGACGATCGCTATATCATGCGGGTGTGCGACAATGGTCCGGGCATCGTCAAAAGCCAGATCCCCAACATCTTTGGCAAATTGCTCTACGGTTCAAAATTTCATCGTTTGCGCATGTCGCGCGGACAGCAGGGAATTGGCATATCGGCTACGAGCATGTACGGCCAGCTGACGACGGGTAAAGCTACGCGCGTCATTTCGCGCACCGGGTCTCGTCGCCCGGCTACCTACTATGAAATTCAGATCGATACTGCACACAACAAGCCGCAAATCGTGCGCGACGAACAGTGTGAGTGGGATCGTGCGCAGGGCACGCAGGTCGAAATTGAAATGGAGGCGCGCTACCAGCGCGGCCGTCAATCGGTAGACGAGTACCTGCGCCAGACCGCGTTGGCCAATCCGCATTTAAAGCTGTTCTACACGGCACCCGATGGGCGCGAAGAGCTATACGAGCGCAGCAGTGTGGACATGCCCGACGAGGCGCAGGAGATCAAACCACATCCGCACGGTATTGAGCTCGGCGTGCTGATGAAAATGCTGCAGGGTACTCCGCACCGCACGCTGCAGGGTTTTTTGACGCAGGAGTTCTCGCGCGTGTCGGTGCGCGTGGCCAAGGACATTTGCACCAAGGCCGATCTCAAACCCAATGGCAGGCCTAAGAGCATTGCGCGCGAGGAAAGCGATCGCCTATTCAAGGCCATCAATGCGACCAAGTTGATGCGCCCGCCGACCGACTGCATCGTGCCTATTGGCGAGGAGCTATTACTCGACTCCCTGCGCTCCAACGTCAACGCGGCGTTTTACGCTTCGACGACGCGCCCGCCCTCTGTCTACCGCGGTAATCCCTTTCAAATCGAAGTGGCGGTGGCCTACGGTGGCGATATCAATGCGGAGGGGGCCGTGCAACTCATGCGCTTTGCCAACCGCGTGCCGCTGCTCTACCAGCCTTCGGCGTGCGCCATTACGCGCAGTCTGATCGATACGGACTGGCGTAACTACCGCATTAGCCAAAGCAACAACGCGCTGCCTACGGGACCCTTAGTCGTCATCGTGCACGTGGCCTCCGTGTGGGTTCCCTTTACGTCGGAGAGCAAAGATGCCGTAGCCCACTACGACGAAATTATTAAGGAAATTCGCTTAGGCGTGCAGGAATGCGGTCGCAAGGTCGGAGAGCATATTGGCAAGATGCGGCGCGAGGCTGAGGCGTCGCGCAAAAAAGATTACATCGCTCAGTATATAGGGCATATTGCCGCTGCGCTACAAGAGATAACGGGAGATAGCGACAAGAAGACGCAGAGTGTAGAAAACAACTTGCAGGGCCTGTTGGAGAGGAGTCGCTCGTGAACGAAGACCTGCTAAAACAGATTGCCAGAGAGGCCAAGAGCATCCGCGATAAGATTTTGCGCAAACAGAAGCCGTCCATGAAGTTTCCGCTGCGCAATCTGAGCAACGTCAAATTCGATCCTAAGGCAGGATTTTTTCAGATCGGTCGCAAAACCAAAGAGCGCACGCTGGCCGTGTCGACGGTAAAGACCTTTGCCCAGTCGCTCAAGATGATTGCGCTGTCGAAAAATCTGATCGAGACCGACGATATAGCGACCAAGCGCGAAGCGTATTACGTGGCCAAGGGCTGGTCGGAGGAAATTCGCTTTGCCGAGCAGACCGAGTCCGATGCGGTGCTCGACGACGTGGAGGCATTTTTTTCGGTCAATCGCGAGCAGTTGGGTTTTGTGCCCGAAGAAAAGGGCGGAGAGGTCGCCGGTCGCTTGGTCGTCTATGACGTCGACCGCGACAGCGGCGAGGAGTTAGCTATCGACTGCACCCGGTTTGGCTCAGGTGCCTATTCAATACCCATTTCTGTCGAGCATCTGCGCTTCGAGTCGGGCGCCAAATTTATTCTCGCCATCGAGACCGCGGGCATGTTCCAGCGCTTGGTCAAGCACAACTACTGGCGCACGGCCGACTGCATCTTGGTTTCGATGGGCGGTGTGCCCACGCGCGCGACGCGGCGCTTTATACGGCGATTGAGCGAAGAGTTGGATATTCCCACCTACGCTTTTGTCGACTGCGATCCCTACGGAATTTGCAATATCTATCGCACGCTCAAGGTCGGCTCGGGCAATGCCGCGCATATCAACGAAGCCTTCTGCGTGCCGCGCGCTCATTTTCTCGGCGTGACGCCCGACGATATCGAAGAGTACGGCTTGCCGACGCACAAGATGACCGATGTCGATATCAAGCGCATTGATGATGCGCTGAAAAATGATCCGTTTGTCCAGCACTACAAGAAGTGGCAGGACGCGCTGCTCAGGCTCAAAGAGATGGGTTACCGCGCCGAGCAGCAGGCCTTTGCCGTGCACGACCTAAATCACGTCATCGATACCTACCTGCCGGAAAAATTGGAGCGCGCCAACCAGTTTTTGCCCTGAGCTATTGTTTTCTCTGAGATGTATCATTGTGTTTTGATCATGAATATTTATGTATTAAGCGGTGCATTCGGAGAGGTCGTTGACCTGCTTTTCGGGCGCCGGGGTCATTATAAGTAGAGTCGGCTGTTTAATATGGCCCTATTCATGGATATAGAGCGCCAGTGCAACGACCGCATAATCTGCAGGAGCACCCAGAATGAAGAAGCCGTTATATAGGTACGGTCGCTATTTGTGGCGTAATAGGTTGGGCTATTGCAATATATGCAGAATGCCGTCAGTCTTTTTGCACACTCAGTCGTACAGCACGCTGCGCGATGACTTGGAATGTATATTTTGCCGTGGTATTTCTAGAAATCGCCATTTGGTGCAGAGTGTAGAGCGACTGTTTGCTAATCGAGGTGTTCGGTGTATTAGAGATTTGGACAATATAGAAGGCTTTAGCGCTTATATATCTGCTTTTTCGGGAGCAGTGGCTTCTAGTATTCGAGATCTCGAATGTGTAGTTACATCAGAATATCACGATGGTTGCCAATCAGGAGAGTGGAGAGAAGGCATTCTATGTCAGAATATAGAAGAGATGTCTTTTGACAGTGAGTCGTTTGATTTGGTAATAACGGAAGATGTTCTGGAGCATGTGCAAGATTACAAAAAAGCACTAACGGATATCTTTCGCGTATTAAAAAAAGATGGGGCTTTTGTATTTACTGTACCATTTTTTTTCGATAGAAAAACAGAACCCCTGTGGAGTTTTGTCGAGGGGAACTGGCAGCCGATTGTTCATCCCATAGAGTACCACGGTGATAGTATTCGCGGGTTGATTCCAGCTTTTAATCGGTTTGGAAGAGATTTTTTTGATGTGTTAGAAAAAATTGGTTTTCAAACAGAAGTTGTGTTTTCTACTTTCCGAGATACGCGGTATGTGCGCATATATGACTGTTACACATTCGTATCGTCAAAAAGTGAATAGATAATATGTTGTGAATTCAATTTCTAAGCGCACTTTCCAAGCACCGCGAAAAGTGCGCTTAGAAATTGATGTGTTAATCGAGTTTAGCGGGTGTTTCTGCCGTCTTTGAAACGCGCCCCAGCGCGACAGGTATACCTCCGGCTAAACGCGATAATGTCCCCAAGAAACTTAGTGCTATATACACGCCCACTTCTTCAGTGCCTATACCCACACGCGTTAAAAGTAGTGTCATGAGTCCTTCGCGGATGCCTATACCACCCGGGGTAAGAGGTAATATTACGATGGTAACTTCAATAAGCGCTAAGATTGCAGCAAATGGCCAAAAGAAGAATTTCCCACTAATCCCATATAGAACAATTGCCGTACCGAATACCAGAGATAATTGAATGCAAAGCGTGATGATGATTGCGTATATCAGCGCCCGGTATTGCGTGCGGAATACGTACACTGCATCGCGTATAACGGCTAGCTTCTTGAGAAGGGGTGTGGGCACAATGCGCTCGCTTAAGAGCCTAATAGGCCGAGTGAGACGTTTGGAAAATGAAGCGGCAAGAGCAAGAAATAGAACAGTGGCAGATGCCAGTAATAAAGGGCCCACGTCGAATTTGCCCAAGTTGAGCAACTGCGTTTCCATCGCGATGCCCAACAAGCCGATCATCATCCAACCGACTAGGCCCAGCAGCTTGGATAACCAGGTTGATCCCCAGACGACGGCATAGTCTATCTGGCGCGATAAAAGCACGGCGCGCACGATCTCTTGAGCACTAGCTCCCGGTAACACCATGGCGTAAAACGAAGCGGCAAAGTGGGTTTCTATGGTTTTCCACGGTGATAGGTCGGTTGCTGCAGTGCGCAGCAAAACCCACCAGCGAAATGCCTGAAGTGCCATTGGAAACAGGGGTGAGAGCAAGGCCATGGCTAAGACCCACAGCGGCACATCCCGTAAAACGCTCTCCAACTCGGCGTAGTCCAACTGCGCGTAGATCCACGCAAATGGAGCGACTATCGCCGCCGTGCGCAGTATGCGCAAAAACCACCTGCGCAGCGTCGCATTTGAAGCGATATAACGCTTTGCACAGAGTAGGAATCTACTGCGCGTTTTATCGTTTTGACTCGACAATATCTTTTATATAGTGAGAGGTAGAACCACTTAGCATTTTGTTAAATGTACGGCAAAAGAATATATGTGCATCAGAACGCACATTGACTGCTACTGTCGTGATGGCTATGTCGAATGCCTAGCGAACTGCTTTCTCCTCGTCCAATTGCTTCAGATAGGCATCGAGTTCAGCTCGCGGCATGGGTAGGTCGGTTTTAGCTTTGAGCCACGCGCGAAAATCGCGCTCGAAGACATCGGCATCCACGACAAACGCCTCGTTGACATATTCGTATTTTTCGGTCTTGATGCAGAAGAAGTTATAGGCATCGCGCAGGGCGATGTACTCGCCTCGTATGACGACTTCTTGCACTAAGTGGGGCGGTATAAAGGCCACGCCCGTGGATTTGGCCAGGATAGCGTCGCCCGGCAGAACGGTGACTCGCCCAATGCGGATGGGTGCATTGATGGTCGCCACCATCATTTCGCGGATAGCCGATGGGTCGGAGCCGCGAATCCAAAAGTTAAACCCGTCGATTTCCGACAGGCCCTCGACGTCGCGCACGGAGCCATTGAATATTACGCCCCGCTTGCTCGCCGCATAGATAGCGTTGCCCAAATTGTCGCCAATGAGCGTGCCGTCGACAATTTTTCCGTAGCTGTCGGCAATATAGATATCGCCCTCCATGAGCTTGATAATGGGGGCGTAATTGGTCACCGGCGTTTTGGTGCCCTCGCGCTCGGCCTGTTTCTGCACATAGTTGTTGAAGTCGGATCGCAGTGGCATGAACTGTGCCGTGAGGGCGCGCCCGGTCATCACCTGCTCCGGATGCAGTATTTCCCAACCATTTTGCTGGGTACCAGCGAAATTTTCAAACTGATTGTTGTAGCCCTTGCGCCGCAGCGATCCCCAGACTTCTTCCATTGAAAGGCCCTTTAGGCGTTCGAGCAGCGCATCGGAGACCTTCGGCCTACCGTCCGGCGTGCGTTCGCCAGACCATTCGGCTGTAAGATCAATAACGCTTTGCGCTGGCCAGGCTACGTGTTGAGCATGGGCGCCGATGGCCGATACCATCAGAAAGGTAAGTGCGAGCAGTCCATTTTTCATTGCATTGAGCTCCGACGAGTCGAGATGAGAGGCGAATGGGTAACTGCTTGTGGCAGGGCAATGTATTAATATCTGGGCGGTGTAACCAGAGAAAAGTGCGCTGTTTCGTCCCCGTTTGACGCGGCGTGCGACCCTGTCTTTTTTACTAGATGAGACGCGACTGCGCGGGAGTTTACCGAATATGTCTGTAGAACATCGCACTGCAATCGTCGTTGGCGGCGGACCGGCTGGCCTGCCGCTGGCTGCCGTACTGGGAGGTTGGTACCCCTTTTTTCGTTCGGGAACGACGTTTTCTCGCCGCTATGCCCCCTTGGCTGACCATCTGCAGCAGGTGCGCGGATCGCTGCTGGGCCTCGATTTTAGGGACTTGGTTGCGCGCGGTATCGCGCCGGTGGACCTGTTTCGCGCACTGCACCACCCGCGTAAGCTGTTCGAAGACCTCGACCAGGTGGCGATGGAGTTTCGCCGCGCTGAGGGTGTCGACGTGCTGCTTCTAACGCGCGAAGAGGTAGGCGGTCTGTGGAACAATGCGCCGCGCAACCTGCTGACGCTGTCGCCGGGGCAGTGGATGGAGTTCGCCTTTTATCCGCTTGCCCAGCACGCCGAAGAAGTTGGTCTCGATATCGACGTCAACGCCCTGATAAAGAAAACGGACCTAATCGACTACTACCACCGCGTGCCGTCGCGCTTTGCCGTCGAAGATCGCGTCCGCACCTGGCAAGATGTCTACGAGATTGCGCCCCATGAAAAGGGGTTTGCGGTGCGCGCGCGCGATGTGCGCACGGGCGATGAAAGCGCTTATACATGCAAGTATGTAGTCTATGCGACGGGGCAGCGCGCCAAACTGCGCCAGCTCGAAGTGGAGGGCGAGGACCTGCCCTTTGTCACGCCGTTCTACGACAACCCCGACGATTTTTCCGGCGAGCGCGTGATGGTCGTGGGTGGAGGGCGTTCGGGCGATTGGGCGGCCACGGAGCTGCACGACGCCGGCAAGCAGGTCTACTATAGCATGCGGCAGGGCGACGGCGTGCACTGGCAGTTGATCAACGATAGCCTCTACCTGCCCTATTATCAGCGCATTGCCGATATCTTGCGCGATAATTCACCGCGCTTAGAAGCGCTCTACGGCACGCGCATCGAGCGCATTGAAGCCAGCGGTGCCGTCTCGCTGAACGGTCCGGCCGGACTGCGTACGGTGGAGGTCGATCACGTCGTCAAAGAAATTGGTGGTTGGGCCGACTACGCGCTGTTGCAGAAATTTGGTCCACTCTCGCTTTTTGACAAGCGCGATGCCTACCGCTTTCAGGTTCACCAATTGCAGACCCATGCGCACAACTACGAGTCCGTCGATATTCCGAATCTGTACGCCGGGGGCTATTTGGCACAGGACATCGGGCTGGTCGTGATGGCCATGCACGGTACGACGTATGCCATAGCTGGTGATATCCTGCAGAAAGAGGGGATACTGTAGGTGCGGTGGGGCTGATCTACGGTCGGCAATGGGCACGCAAAAGGCCGCTACCCATACGGCGTAGCGGCCTTTTGTATTGCCGTGCGCACAGCCTGCCGCTAGCGGGCCTGCGTCTCTACCAACAGCTTAAGCGCGTCTAAGTCAATCTCATTTTCGCCGGGAAACTCGTAGGGCAATAGCCACCAGTCCTCGGTGAAAGAGGCACTTTTTCCGGGCGCTATCTGCTCGCGTGGGCCGATGGGTTCCAGCTCGGTCATCTGGTCTTTGTAATACCAGATGGAAATGGTCAAGCCGGCCATCTCTCTGTAGGGTCGATCCGGGTAGGTCGGATAGCGTTTGACCCACAGCAGGTCGTTGCGTTCGGCATAGGCAAACCAGCCGACCATCGAATCCATGCCCAATTTGGGGCGCTGGGGCGTGTCGAGGACTTCGATAAAGCCGTCGCGGATGCGGATATTCGGGTCTTCGGGGCGATAGTTCATGACCGGTCCGGGACCGTACATGATGTAGTGGGCGGGAAAGCGGCTCTCGGCCGACAGCGGGATCAGCACGATGCCGCCGCCGGTGCCAAAGGTGCGGCTCCAGTGTGCCCAGTGCTTTTCGCTGTCGGAAATATTTTTGATCGTTTGTGTCACGCGTAGGTGCGTCCCGTGTTCGTCGAGTTCAACGTCGCGAATGAGCTGGACGCCGGTCGCTTTGTCCTCGACGCTGACCAAACGCGCCGCGCGTGGCCCGGTGATTTGGCCCGTCCACAGACCGAACCACAGGTTGGGGTGAGGAGGAATGGTTGTTTCGGGCCCGATGTCGAGTCGTCCGCCCGTTGGGTCGACGGTTTTTTCGCCGGGTTTATACACCCAACCCTCTTGTGCCGGGTCGAGGTAAATCGCGTTGTTGCCCTTAAGCGAGTATTCGAGAATGCGTCCACCGTGTTCGGTGAGCACGGCGCGCGCTTCTTTATTTTCAAGGACAATACAGCGGTCGTAGCCAAAATAGGAGGCGGTATGGGCGCCGGGCATCTGTGCGTGTGCTCCTGCTATGAGGGTGTGGGCCATTGCGGCGATGAAGATGCGTATAGGATAGCGCATGGCAGGATCCTTGGCTCGGGGTTAGATGGAGCATGAATATAGGCCGGACGTTAGCCGGGGCAAAATAGCGCTGCTGAGCAGCGCGGAATGTACATGCGAATATTATTGCCTATTAATCTGACTAGTTGTCGAAATTCTCTTTTAAAAGTGAATGCCACTAGTTATTATTATGTGCTGAGAACTGTTTTCTTTTTGTTGGTCTTCCAAAGGAAAGGTAATGAAATTGTTTACGCCTAGTGTTGCGCGCGCGCGCGGTTCTGTGACACTTTTCTCGCTTTCTTGGTTCATTGGCTTTATGGTACTTAGCATGCCAACCGTCGGTGAAGCAGGAGGTGAACTGACCTACTATTTCGATTCGAGGTCGTACAATACGCTCAACGTCTTGACCAGCGTGAGTGACTTGCCCGGGAACGTCAATATCTGGGGTTTTACCGACTTTCACGGGGTGCAAAAGGACGCCGGCGAACGCTTTGATCTGACGCGCTACTTTATGGAGTACCGGCTGCGGCGCGGCATTGATCCAAACTGGATCGCAGGGCTGAACGGAGTGGGCGTTGAGGTCGAGTATAATGACGGGGCTGCTTACAGGGAGGACGCAACAAAAGATACTACGGCTACTACGGCTAAAAATCCGTCTAACATGCTGCGCTTCGGCGTCAATTACAAGCACGGCCTACAATTTGCGGGGTTGGAAGGGGGTTGGTTACAGTGGCGCCTATTCCCCTATGAAACCGATGAATCTGGCCAGCAGTTTAGCGTAGTGCATTTCCTGCCGCTGGCCCCCAAGGTTAGCGTTGCCGGTTTTGCCGATCTGAATATCAATAAGGGCACGTCGCATCGATGGGTCGTGGAGTCGCAGTTGACGTATCGCATCCACAAAGCGATCGGCCTGGTGCTCGAAGTGCGCTACAACGGCTTCGAAGATGCCAACCCAATCCTAGATGGAATTGGCATAGCCGGCGGTCTGAGCGCGCCGCTGTAGGCTGGAGAGGACATGATGAACAAGCTAATGACATTTCACGCGGTGGTTCTGCTTGCACTGGTCGCGCCTGTTTGGGGCGCCCATCAACCGTACAGGATTTACATCGACGCTGATTTCACCAAGGTGGCGGCGGCGGCCATCTCAATTGAGCAGGGTCTGACGACGGCGTTGAGTGAGGTCGATTACACGCTGTCTGGGATCAAAGTGGAAATCGTGCGCAAAGACCATCGAGGTTCGGCGCCGCGTTCGAAACGCCATCTTGACGAATACCTGCAAGACGATCTGGCGCTGGCCGTATTCTCTGGCCTACACTCACCTCCGCTACTGGCGCATCGAGACTTCATCAACGAACGGGGCATTTTGGTTCTCGATCCGTGGGCTGCTGCCGGTCCAATTACGCGCTATGCGGACGGCAAAAATTGGATATTTCGCCTCTCTATCGACGATAGCAATGCGGGAAACACTATCGTGCGTCACGCTGTAGAGACGCGCGGTTTCAAAAAGCCCTACTTGCTTCTAGAAGAGACGGGATGGGGTAAATCTAACGAAGCTACGATGGGATTGGCCCTCAACTCCCTCGGCTTAAAGCCGGCTGGTTTGAGTTGGTTTAACTGGAACTTGAGCGATCTGCACGGCCGTGAGATTATGCGCAACATCGCGGATTCTGGAGCCGATGTAATTTTGCTGGTCGCGAATGCGCCCGAGGCTACGGTCCTATTAAGAGCCATGTCCGACTTGGATTTAAAAATTCCGGTGTGCAGTCATTGGGGTATAACGGGGGGGGATTTTTATGAGGCGATGGCGGAGATAAATGCGAATGTCGATCTCTCTTTTATTCAAACGCGCTTCTCGTTCATCGGCATTAAAGAGAGTATGCGCGGCTATAGCGTACTGCAACAGGCGCGCATACTCTATCCCGAGTTGATTCAAGATCCCGTGGACATCAAGGCGCCGACGGGTTTCGTGCATGCCTATGACCTCGGCAAGATTTTCATTCGTGCTGCCGAACAGGCGGGCCTAAATGGTCGCGTGGACGAGGATCGCGCCGCTTTGCACTACGCGTTGGAGAATCTCGGCGGTAAGGTAGACGGTCTAATAAAGCAGTACGAGAGCCCTTTCGCTCCTTGGAGTAACGCCAATACAAATGCGCACGAAGCGTTGAGCGAAGCTGATTACCTCATGGGAAGCTACGGTTCACGTGGCGAAGTTATTCTGCATGATGCGGAGGAGTAGATAGGTGGCTAAAGCCGCACATATGTCTCCTGGAGAGCCTGATCGCTTCGTAGAGGAACTGAGTGCAAAGCAGCTCATTGTGCCTCTGCTTATGACGCTGTTTTTAACCGGCGTGCTATTTGCTATGTGGGCTGCTAATAATCTCGGCGAAAAATTTGAACGACAATACGAATCCCATATCGATGGCGAATTGGAGAAAATCCGGAGCTTAGTCGGACAGGCCGAAAGCTATTACGTGCTTGCGCTGCAGGATATCGCCAACATGCCCTCAGTCCGGCAAGCGGTTATGCAGCCCGAAGCGAGTAAGGCGAGAGTGGCCGATCTGCTGAGTAACACGGCCCTGATGGGAGAGGATCAATGGCTGGCCCTATTCGACTTTTCGGGTGCGCCGATATACACTTCGCGCATTAATGTCGACTATGTAGACGATGCGTCGCTCGCTCGCGTACTCAGCAGTGCTACCCATGCCGTTTTTGAACTGCGCTCGGTAGCGGGGCGGAACTACTGGCTTCTGTGTGTGCCCGTAACGGTGAATGGGCTGGTTGAGGGAGCTCTTGTGGCCGAAATAGAATTCACTCAAATGTTTAAAAACCGTGTAAGCGATCATGAGAACTATGTGGAATTTATGCGCCCCGGTGTTTCCGAACCGTTTGCGACCTTGGGCGTGCTAAATTCATCGTATGGCGAAAACCGGAGCAATCTTGACGTCGCTTCGCGCATGTGGAAGCGCTTTGATATAGAGCTGCAATTCTACCACAATCGCGAGAATATTCTTGCTGAGGAGCGCCGCTTTGCAGTGGATACGGCGCTGGCTTTCCTCTTTATCGGCATGGTGACGCTTTTCCTTGCCCATCGACTGAGTCAGCGTTTTGCAACTCGCCTTATTGAAGAGCGCAATGCAACGGCAATGCTGTACGAGCAGGTACAGCAAGCTAATGCTAAGTTAGAAGAAGCGATAAGTGAAGCGGGTAGGGCCAACCGCCATAAGAGCGAATTCTTGGCGAATATGAGCCACGAGATTCGCACGCCGATGAATGCAATTCTTGGTATGACAGAACTGCTGCTCGATACGCCGTTGCAGGAGAGCCAACAGAACGACCTACAAGTAGTGCGCCATTCTGCTCGATCTCTATTGAATATTCTCAACGACATACTCGATTTGAGTAAGGTCGAAGCCGGTAAAATGTCGTTGGAAAGTATTGAGTTTAGCTTGAGAGAGGTTTTGGATAATCTCAATCAGGTCTTTTTGCTGCGCGCCGAGTCCAAAGGTTTGAAGTTCAAGGTCGACGTGGCATCGAATGTGCCGGAACGCCTCGTTGGCGATCCGACGCGCATACGTCAGGTCATCACTAACTTGCTGGGGAATGCTATTAAGTTTACCGGGCAAGGAAGCGTCTACCTGCACGTTAATTGCGCCAGTATCGTAGATCAAATCGCTGATCTGCGCGTGCTCGTGCGCGATACGGGGGTGGGTATTGCCAAGAAAAATCAGGAGGAAATCTTCAGTGCATTTACCCAAGCCGACGGGTCGATCACCCGGAAATACGGCGGCACGGGGTTGGGCTTGAGCATCTCGCAGCAGCTCATTTCCATGATGGGAGGAGAGATGTCGCTGCAAAGTGTTGAAGGGAAGGGAAGCACCTTCTCTTTCAACCTATTTATTGGCGTTGCCGATGACGCTGTCGGATCCGAGGACACAGCTTCCGTTGTGGTCCCGCAACTGCTCAAGCAGCATGAGATTTCGTCCCGGCGCATACTGTTAGTAGAGGATAACTTCTTCAACCAGGTCGTCACAACGGGCTTACTTAAAAAGCACGGCTACATACTCGAAGTAGCCAATAATGGGGAAGAGTGTCTGGATATGCTTGACCGAGGGCAATATGACTGCGTGCTCATGGATATCCAGATGGCGGTTATGGATGGGGTCGAGGCCACCCATGCGATTCGGCGACGCGAAGAAGTGCGCGGTGGCCACATACCCATTATCGGCCTATCGGCGCATGCCATGACGGGTGACCGCGAGCACTATATGGCCGAAGGCATGGATGGCTATGCGACAAAGCCCGTTGAGATTGATAAGCTCGTCGGGGAAATTGAGAGCGTGTTGAGCGAGGTGGTTGCTTCTGCAGCACCAGGCGATAGCGCGCAGTCTTCGCGCGTAGATGTAGAGGCGGTTCTGGAAATGATCGGCGGAGATCGCGAGCTTCTGCTTCAACTAGTGGGAAACTATCTGGCCGCGCAGGAGCAGCACCGAGTAGATATCGAGGCTGCTGTAGATCAACAGGATGCGGAGGCGCTCCTTGTCGCGACAGGTTCTCTCAGGTCGCCTATGCAGACGCTGCAACTTGTCCAAAGTTTAAACCACCTCGATGTATTAGGAGCAATGTGCCAGACGGGAGACCTAACGGATGCGCGCGCTCGATGGGAATTACTTAATGCCGATATCGATATAGATGTGGCGGCACTGCGCGACATTGTGGCGCGCGAAGCCGGCGATGGCGCGGGCGAGGCGTCGAGTCCTGTCCAAGAAAATGCCTCTGCGCAAGTGGCCGTGGATTCCCTCTTGGACCTGGTCGGTGGGGATCGCCAGATGTTTGCCCAGCTCGCCGATGCATTTCTCGTCTCGTACGAGCGCAACCTAAACGATTTGGTGCAAGCGGTCGATGAGGGCGATGGGCCGGCTTTAGCCGAAGCGGTTTATGTGCTCAAGACGTCGCTGGCCATGTTGCAACTCGAACAAGTAAATCGCCGCATTGAGGTGTTGGAAAAAATGGGCAAAGAAAACGCCATGGAGAATGCGCGACAGGAGCTCGAGCAGTTGGCAAAAGAATTAAAAGACTGCGCCGATGCGCTGAAAACGGCTGCGGCTGCATCGTAGTGCATAGCGCCGTTGACGACGTGCGACGGATGCGCAGGCTATCTATTTACGTCCACTACGATTCGCCCCCTGATATTTCCCCGTAAAATTTCCCCGCCCAATTGCAGCAGTTCGTCCATGGCCGCTTCGCTTGTGATGGCGTCGATCGTCGCGTGCGGTATGGTGTCTGTTAGTTGCTGCCATACAGCGCGGCGCTCTCTATTTGGGTAAAATACAGAATCAATGCCGAGCAGGCTGATACCGCGAAGTAGGAACGGTATGACGGAAGTCTCTAGGGTAGCGCCACCGGCTAGGCCAATGGCGGCCACTGCACCTCCCGGTTGCACTTGACCGAGCACGCGCGCCAGCACTGCGCCGCCGACCGAATCGATACAGGCGGCCCAGCGCCCGCTCTCTAGCGGTTTACCTGATGGCTTGTCCAACTGGTCGCGCGGTAGAATGGCGCTCGCTCCCAGGTCCATCAGGTAGTCGGCATGTTGGCTGCGTCCGGTGCTGGCGACCACTGCGTATCCCCGTGCGGCCAGCAGCGCCACCGCCATCGAGCCAACCCCGCCCGCCGCGCCGGTGACCAATACTTCGCCGCGCTGTGGCGTCAGGCCGTGCGCTTCGAGCGAGCGCAGCGCTATTCCGGCTGTGAAGCCGGCCGAGCCGAGGCCCATCGCCCGTTGGGGAGTGAGTCCGGCAGGCAGTCCAACTAACCAGTCGCCGCTGACGCTCACCTGCTGCGCGTAACCTCCCCAGCGAATTTCGCCGACGCGGAAACCGGTGCCGATAACCTGGTCGCCCTTCGCAAAGTCTGCGTGCGTGCTGTGCAGCACGGTGCCTGCGTAGTCGATGCCCGGGACGTGTGGATAGGTCTTTACTAGATCGCCCAGCCCGTTGAGTACTAATCCGTCTTTATAGTTTAGCGATGAATGAGAGACAGCCACCGTGACATCGCCTTCGGGCAGACTGTCTATCGGCAGTTCGCGCATGCCAGCGGCAAGCGCATGGCCCTTTTTTTCTAAGACCAATGCATTGAATGTATTTATCAGAAGGGTACCTCGTCGTTAAAGATTTGCGTGCGCTTCATAATGCGGCGCTGCTGAGCGGGAAAGGGCAGGCGGCGATGCATGGTGGGGCGATTGTCCCAGAGCACTAGGTCGCCGACGCGCCACTCGTGCGTCCACACAAAGCGCGGCTGGTCTAAATGCGCGTAGAGTATGGAGAGCAACTGCGCGCCTTCCTCTTCCTGCATATCGACGACGTATTGGGTCAGGTGTGGTCCTACATAGAGCGATTTGCGGCCCGTTTCGGGATGGGTGCGCACGATGGGGTGGTCGACCATTTCGGGTGGATTTTGCTCTTCGACATAGTGGCGGTGCACGGCGCGCAGGCCAGCCAGCCGTTCTTTCATCGCTTCATTGAGGGCGGAGTAGGGCGCCGTGCAGTTGCACCACTGGGTTTGGCCGCCCTGTTCGGGTATTTCCACTGCATAGAGTACCGACAAGGTGCCGGGCTGGCGCAGGTAGGACAAATCGGAGTGAAAAGATACCTCGCCGTGGCCGAGAGCGCCGATGGGCTCGCCGTTTTCTTCGACATTGGAAATGATAAAGATCTCCGGCACCGGCCGCGGCCGCTGTTTGCGCACGTGCTCTACGGGCTTGCCAAAGTAACCGGTAAAGCGCAACTGGTCTTCTTCGCTGATGTGCTGGTCGCGGAAGAATACTACGCCGTAGTCGAGCAGCGCACCGCGCACTTGTGCTACCTGCTCAGGCGATAGCGGTTGGGCGAGGTCCGCTCCTGTGATTTGAGCGCCTAGTGCGCCGCCCGTGGGAATAATGTGTAGTGCTGCTGTCGTCATGGTATGCTCGCGTAACATGCGCCCGAACTCGGCGGTTAAATGGTGCAGATATCGTAGGTGGTCTGCAGCGCCTATAGCGAATCGCTTTTGAGACTAAACTCATGGCCGACGTATCTGCTGTAGCCGGTGGCCTGTATGGCGCGCATAATGGCTGGATAGTAGAGCTCTTGCTCGTCGTCGAGGCCGTTACGGCCTGGGTTGCCAGCGGTGTGGTAGTGGCCGATGCGCTCGGCATAGTCAGTGATGGTGCGAATGATATCGCCCTCCATGATCTGCATGTGGTAAATGTCGTAGAGCAGCTTCACGGCGGGCGATCCGACGGCGCGGCACATGGCCACCCCCCACGGGGTGTGGTCGCACTGGCAGTCGGGGTGGTTGACCTTTGAGTTGAGCAATTCCATACACAGGGCGACGCCTTTCTCCTCGGTGCTGGGTATAACACGACGCAGTTAGCCAAGCCTTCTTCTGAAGATTTGCCTTCGCTATTGCCCGAAAAGCAGATGAGCGCGGGAATGTAGAATGCGGCGGACTCGTCGATGCGCGCAGCCTCTTTAACGACCTGCTCGGGCGTGACGCCGCCGCGCGTAAAAGGGCTAAAACACACCGATTGTTTGATCATGGGGAGGGTCCCTCAGCGGTACAATTCGACGGTGGGGCGGAATTCCACATGGGCGTCGAGCGGATAGATCGGGCGCTGGCAGACGCGGTGGCCCAACGTCTTCAGGTTGGCGCTGGTCGAGCCGGGCGCATCGACGTTAACGTTTCTCTCTGCCCATTCGTCAAAGAACTGCGGCTGGCAATGGGGTGATTTGACGACGATGAGGTCGTAGTCCTGCGGGTCGATTCCATGCGCGATAAAGGGCGAGCGGTCGACAAAGCGGACGGAGCGACTCAGGACGACAAGGGTATAGTTGGCGCAGCGCAGCACGGCCGTCAGGCCAGCGCTCTCTGGCGTGCCCGACGATTCGAGCGGATACTCGCCGTCGCCGAGCTGTTCGACCGTCACCTCTAACTGCAGGGGGGGGAAGCGCGCGTCGAGCGCGCCGCCGATTACCACCTGCAGCTTGTTGTGCAAGCCGGCTTCGTGTGCCATGAGGGCGGCGGCTGGGTCGACGATGGGCGCCAGCACTTCGCCGGCGAAATCGCCGTCGATGAGCGCCTGTAAAATGGCGTTGCTATCGCCGGTTGCGCCCGAAGAGGTGGCGTCGGCCGCGTCGGTAAAGATGACGGGGCCAGGCATCTCGCTGGCCTGGCGCACCGCTTCTTCCATTTCGATGAGTAAGGGCTGCATCTGTGCGCGGTTATCCCAGAAGGCCTGCGCCATGTGCAGCGCCTCGGCTTCGGCCAGTTCGGGTTGATCGTCCGTGATCACTACCGACTGGCAGCAGAGTTCAGGAACGTCGGTAAAGGGGTTGCCGATCATCATGCCGGCCGACAGCACGCGCGGATCCCTTTCTAGGTTCTGCGCGTAGCGAATGGATTCTCCGTAGACGCCGGTGGAGGTGATCAGCTCGTCGCCGCGCACGAGGGCGGGCACCTTCACGCGCGCTACGACGGGTTTAGCCCCGCGCAGCACCTTGATCAGCAGTTCGGCTGCGCGCCGGCCGGTATCGGCGAAGTCGACGTGTGGATAGGTGTGGTAGAGCGCCAAGCCGTTGCTGTTATCGAGCATCTTTCGCGTAAGAATGCCGTGTAGGTCGAGCGACAGCACGATGGGCACGCTCGGTCCGAGCAGGCGGCGCGCCTCGGCCAGCAGATAGCCTTCCGGGTCCAGCTCCTCCGTGCAGCCCATGGCACCGTGCAGACAAAAATAGAGGGCGTCTGCGCTGGCGGCGTGCGCTTCGAGGGCGTGGGAAAACTCGGCCACAATTCGCTCGAAACTTTCCTGCTCGAGCGGGCCAGCCGAATTGGAACGCGCACCGTAAATGGGCACGGCTTCGATATCGGGATCGCCGCGAAAGGCGTCGAGCGCTCCGCGCACCTCCGTGCCCTTGCCATCGTGGTAGGCCAGCAGTTCGGCGCCGTAGTTTACGGTGAAGTAGTCGTACGTGGAGTCTACCGGGTTAAACGAAGAAATCTCCTGCTTGCACTCGGCGATGAGAATTCTCGGCATATGCGCTATCTCTCAATTAGAGCGGCGTAGAGGCCGCGTCGGAATGGGACGGTATAGTGGCGAATTGTGCATGGCCGAGCAAGGACTCTTCTCACTTCTTCCGTGGCCGCGAGTGCCCCTGGTGCAAATAGTCCACGGGGTGGTCGACAAAAACTGCCTGGACGTTGAGCACCGGGTGCTCGAGGAATGATTCTGTGCCCATTTCAAACTCTACGCTGCCGCCGTTCCACCAGCGTGCGTGGTGGACCATCGCCAGCATCGGGCGGTGGATGGGAGTCTCGTTGGGCATGCCGCCGTGCCACACGCGCAGATCGCGCACGACTAAGTCGCCGCGC
>JAYOYH010000016.1:25536-97822 GCA_038153405.1 Gemmatimonadota bacterium
CCGCGCGTGCGTTCAGCGGCGCTGAGTTCGATGTGCTGCATGGAACGCTACCCTTTGCAGGTTGTAGAACGACGGCCGGTTACGAAGCGAGCTGCACCTGCGTGCCTTCAGGTGCATCAATCAATTCGTATCCGGCGGCGGTGATTTGGTCGCGTAGCTCGTCGGCTCGGGACCAGTCTTTCGCCGCGCGCGCTGCTGTGCGCTCCTCGACCAACTGCAGGATGTGGGCGGGCACAGCGCGGCTTAGCTTGGGTCCTTCGGGCGCGTCTTCTATGGCATATCCGGCGGCGGTGATTTGGTCGCGCAGTTGGTCGGCCCGGGCCCAGTCTTTTGCCGCGCGGGCCGCCGCGCGCTCTTGGGCTAGGGCGAGAATTTCGGCTGGTGCGGCGCTCTCTGTGGGTGGCTGCCAGTTGGCCAAGTTCAACCCGAGGATCTGGTCGAAGTGCAGCAGACTCGCCTTTTTGACTCCGTCTGCCAGATCGCTGCTGACCAGTTCCCAGACCAGTGCCAATACGCGCGGCATATTGAGATCATCTTCGACGCGTTCGCGGAAGCGCGCGACAAAGCCCTCGTCTTCGACCGTCGGCTCGCCCCACCCATGTGCCGTAGTGCGCAGGCGGTCAAAGGCGGTAGCTGCTGCGTCGAGACTTTCCCAGGCAAAGGTGAGCTTGGCGCGGTAGCGCGCGCCGAGGCAGAAAAAGCGATAGGCCAAAGGGTCGTAGCCGCGATCGATGAGAGTCTGCAGGCGCAGGAAATCGCCGCTCGACTTGGACATTTTTTCTCCGCCCAGCTGCAGGAAGGCGCCGTGCACCCAGAAGTTGGCCAGGCGCGTGCCGTAGCAGGCCTGGGCTTGGGCAATTTCGTTGGTGTGGTGCACGGGAATGTGATCTTCGCCGCCGCAGTGAATGTCGAAGTACTGGCCGAGGTATTTGGCCGACATGGCGCTGCACTCGATGTGCCAGCCGGGAAAGCCAATGCCCCAGGGGCTATCCCATTCCATCTGGCGCTTTTCGTCGACGGGGCTAAACTTCCACAGCGCAAAGTCGGTTATTTTGCGCTTGTCGCCCAACTCGACGCGCGCGCCGGCCTGCAGTCCTTCGATGTCGAGGCGGGCGAGGTGGCCGTAGTCGTCGAGTTTTTCGGTGTCGAAGTAGACGCCATCGGAGGTGCTGTAGGCATAGCCCTTTTCCTCAATAGTACGCACGGCGCCGATTTGCTCTTCGATGTGGTCGGTGGCGCGGCACCAGACGTGCGGTTCGAGGACGTTGAGCAGGCGCAAATCCTCTTTGAATACGTCGGTGTAGAGCGCGGCCAATTCCCACGCCGTCTTGCCCTGGCGCTGGGCGCTGGCCTCCATCTTGTCCTGTCCCGTATCGCCGTCTGAAGTCAGGTGGCCAACGTCGGTTATATTGACCACGTGCTTGACTTCGTAGCCGCTGTATTCGAGCACGCGGCGCAGAATGTCCTCGAATACATAGGTGCGCAGGTTGCCTATGTGCTGGTAGTTATAGACGGTGGGACCACAGCCATAGAGCCCGACGTGGGGTGGGTTGAGCGGGGCAAAGGGCCGCGCCTGGCGCTCGTAGGTATCGTATAGGTGCAAGGTCATAAGGTCGGTATACGTCCTCTTTACATAAGTGGTGCGGGTTCGAGCAGAACATAAAAACTGCCGTACGGAACCGCGCGGCGCAAGGTAAGTAGCGCCTGTCGATTTGCTACGTATAGCGCTGCTCCGGCGTGAAACGGTGGTCGCCAAGGACCTGTGTTAGGCGCGGATTGGCTTTGTCTAACAGCGACTCGTCTACGGCGTAGCGAATGTAGGCATTGTAGCGGGGGAATGCCCAGCGCGGCCCGTATTGCTGCTGCAGCAAATAGCGAACGCGCTGCGAGTTATTGGGGGCACCGCGGTGCCAGCACTGCGAGTTATGCAGGTAGATATCGCCGGCTTTGCAGTAGATATCGCGGGGGCCATGGTCTTCAAAGTGCGGCGTTTCTTCGCTCGGCGGATGGCGACCGGAGTAGTGGCTGCCGGGCACGTACTGCGTCGGGCCGTGCTCGGACGATTCGATATCGGTGAGCGCAACCTGCACTGTCAGCCAGAGAATGGGCATATCGATGCGCGAGTCGTGGCGCGGCACGTCGTCGGGCAGCGGAAAGAACAGAGCATCATCGACGTGCCAACGGTCGATGGCATTGCTGGTGTCGGTGCGCAGCACGTTCATGCCGCACTGTTGAAATCCCGGCCCAAAAATGGCTTCCATTAGGCTGAAGATGGGTTCGCGTATCAGCAGATCGCAAAAGAGTGGGTCGAGTTCGTTGCAGTGGCGCAAAATAAAATGGCGCTGGATATAGCCACTTTCGTCGAGTTCCCTGTCGGCCATTAGAACATCGGTCTTGTCGCGCAGGGCGTCGACCTCGCCGGCGCTGAGCACGTTGGGAATCACGACAAAACCATCGCGTTTAAAGTCGGCAATAATCGAACTCATCTGCTCGTTTGAAAAGGCTTCGCCCGGTAGTATGGCCGTGCGCGGCATGGAAGATAACTCCTTAGCTAGTGACGCAGTCGCGCGCTGGGCTGCGCCTGCGGAGTGTTGTGCGTATATCCGCAGCTCAGATGATAACGCCGTCGTCGCTACGCTGTACGTCGTCGCCAAACGCGGCGCGCAGTGCGTCGATATCGGCCTTGGCTTTCTGGCGGTAAAAATGCACGTCGCCGGCGTGAACCACGAAGTTTCCGCCCGCGTTAATCCACTCGATTTCGGCGTCGAGGCCCTCCTGGAAATAGTGGATTCCGGCGCCCTTGCCGGCGGCGCGCGCCTTGCTGAATATGGTGCGCACCGCCTCGTCAAAGCGCGGATGGTCATACTGTTCGGGAATGCCCAGGCTACAGGACAGGTCGTGTGGACCGATGAGCACGGCGTCGAGGCCGTCGATGGCCAACAGAGGATCCAAGTTCTCTATGGCCGGCACGCTTTCGATATTGGCTACGGCAATGCTGGACTCGTTGCGCTGTTTCAAGTAGTCGCTCAGTTCCGGCTCTAGACTATGGGGATCGTCGAGCGCGTTCTGCAGGCGCTGGCCCTTGAGCGGTCGATAGCGGCAGGCGCCGACTAAGTGGCGCATTTGCTCGACGGTTTCGGTATAGGGAAAAATGACACCGGCCGCACCGCCGTCGAGCACTTTACAGGCCTCGTAGGGATCGGGCGATGGCACGCGCACAATCGGCGGCAGGTCGATGGCGCGATAGCCGTGGCACATCCAAGATAGCGTTTCGCGATCGTTGGGAATGTGCTCGCTGTCGATAAAGACAAAGTCCAGCGGAGCGCTCTGGGCCGTGCCGATCCACAGGGTCGAGGGAGCCGAGACCAGCGTGCCGTATACGCGCTGCCCCGCGCGCATGGCCATGCGTAGTGCGAGTGCTTGCATAGTGTCCTACTGCAGGTAATGGCTGGGCTTGCGGGTGCCCGCGCAGGTGAATGAAGAGTCGAAGTTTCGCACGGCGTCCGGCACGTCGCCCGTCCACCAACTCGGCGGTTGCGGGAAGGAAAATACCCCGTGCCAGGCCAGCACCAGCGTGCGGCGCTGAGCCGTCTGATTGGGCCAGGCCGCGTGCAGTAGGCGCGCGTCGGCGATGATGAGGTCACCGGCCTTCAGCGGCACGTCGATGCTGTCGGGATGGTCCATAAAGACCGGGTGCTCCAGATCGTCGATGGCCTGAATGTCGGGGCCGTGTGCATCGGGCAGGATGTCGTGCAGATCGATGCGCTTGCGATGCGTGCCGGGAATGACGCGCAGACAACCGTTCTCGCGCGTTGTATCGCTCATGTAGTAGGAGAGGAAGATCACCGTCGGCCAAGGTGAGGCCGCTTCCGGATGGTTCCAGTTCATAAAGTCCTGGTGCCAGTAGAGCGGCGGGCCGTAGGGCGGCTTGGAAAGCAGAATGATATTGTCGCGCGGCTGCAGGTTTTCCAAGCCGAGCTCGGCACAGACCTGTTTCTGCGGCGCGTAGTCGATGAGCTTCTCGACGATGGGATCGGGAAAGCTTTTCTGGTTGGTCTCGGCGTTCATTTTTTCCCACAGGCGCGGGGCATAGACGTGGATATCGCTGCCCTGATAGCGGTACTTGGGGTCCACCGGGACGGTGTCAAAAACGCGCTGTGACCAGTGCTGCAGTTCGCTGAGCAAGGGATCGCTGAGCAAGTTGGGTACGATGGTATACCCGTGTTCGACGAGTTGGTCGCGCTGGGCGCGGGCGCGATCTGGATCGAGTATGGGGGGCATGGATGGTTGCACTCCAGTAAGAGGTTGGTTGCTCGTTTTGGCCAAGGAGGCCAGCCTAAGCGCTGACCGTTTCTTCGTCGAGTGCGCGTATGCCCGGCCACTCGCGCCAGATATCGGTGTAGGCGTCGCGGCCAATTTCGGAACACGCCCTGTGGCGCAGGCGAAAAATGGCCGCATAGCGCACGTGCGGAGAGGCGTTGGGTGCGGCTGTGTGCACGATCTGGTGATGGGTTAGTACGACATCGCCGGGCTGGCCCTGCAGCATGACTGGCTCTTCGGGCAATTCGACGCGCGGCATGCCCTGTTCCAGGATCTCGTGTCCGTGCTCTCGGAAGTGCGATTCAAAAAACGTGTGCGACCGCGGCCACACGGTAAAGTTGCCGGCGTAGTCGCTCGTTAACTCGGAGAGCAGAAAAACGGCCAGCGCGGTAAACCCGCGATTGTAGGTGCCTTTGGCGCTGCCGTTGAGGCCGGAGCCCAGGCCGTCGAGATGGCCGTGCGGCGGTCCAGGATCGCTGGTCGGTTCGGTGGGAAAGCGCAGAGCGATCTGGCCGGCACTGATTTCCTGTAGATTGCCCTCGCCGAGCAGTGACTCGACAAGGGGAAAGACCGGCGAGCGATTCATTAGATCTGTGATAGCGGATGTTTTTTGCACCTCATTGCAGTAGGACTGCGAGCGCAGGCGCGGCAGGTCGTCCTTGTTCATGCCCTCGTGGCCGAGCGAGTGGTTTATGGCGCGCAGGGCCTCGTCGATCATGACCCGTGGCACGGCGCCGCGCAGTACGGTGTAGCCCAGTTCGCGAAACGCGAGCTTCTGCTGTCGGGTGAGTTGCATTGCACATGTGCTCCTATTGATATTCGCTTTTGAAGATGGACGGCGCTAGCAAGATAATAGCGTTGGTGAACGCCGGCAATTAACTTAGTGTGCCTGCCCTGAGCGAGGAGATACCGTGTCGGATTCTACGCCGTCTTCATCGGACGGCTACTGGGCGTTGGTGCGCGACAACGCCAATTTTCGCTATCTGTGGATCGGGCAAATTATCAGTTTGCTCGGCGACTGGTTTAATCTGATTGCCTCGGCGGCGCTGATCGCCGAGCTGACCGACTCGGGGCTAGCGGTCGGCAGCCTCTTTGTCGTGCGCATGCTGGCACCGGTATTGATTAGCCCGTTGTCCGGCGTAGCGGCCGACCGCTACAACCGCAAATACATTCTCATCGCCGCCGATATAGGCCGTTTTTTTACCGCCGCGGCGTTTTTGCTCGTGCGCTCGCCCGAGCACGTGTGGCTGCTCTACGTGCTCTCCTTCATACAGCTGGGCATTGGCGGCTTTTTCTTTCCCGCCCGTTCGGCTATTTTGCCCGATATCGTCAGCGAGCGGCAGTTGGGTGCGGCCAACGCGCTGACGTCGGCCACCTGGTCCATCATGCTCGCGCTCGGTGCGGCGCTGGGCGGACTGGTCTCGGGCACGTGGGGCATATACCCGGCCTTTGCCATCGATGCGCTGTCGTTTGTCGCCTCGGCCCTGGTGCTGTGTCGCATTCGCCTGCCATCGCGGTCGGCGCTGGCCGGCGATAAGTCGCTGGGTGCCGTGCTCAGACAGTATGTGGATGGTCTGCGCTACCTGCGCGAACACGGCGAGATCGCTCTTACTGCGCTGCACAAAGCGGCGCTGGTCTTTTGCTTTGGTGCGCCGTTAGAGGTGATTAACGTGGCTATCTCGCGCGAGGTCTTTTCCGTGGGTCACGGGGGAGCGCTGAGTCTAGGTATGATGTATGCCGCCGCCGGCATAGGCACGGGATTGGGGCCGATTGTCGGGCGCTACGTCGTGGGGGACCGCCTGTCCGCGCTGCGCTGGAGCATCGCACTGGGCTACGTGCTCGCCGTCATCGGGCTGCTGGTTATAGCGACACTCGACAGCCTGGGCGTCGTGCTGTTAGGGATTTTAGTGCGGGCCTGCGGCAGCGGTATTCTCTGGGTCTTTTCGACGCAGATACTCCTACAGACCGTCGCGCCGCACCTGCGCGGCCGCGTCTTTTCTACGGAAATTGCCCTCAGCATGCTAATGAGTGCGGCAGGTGCTAGTGCAGGAGGATACTATCTGGAATGGATGGGTATTGCTGGTGCGGTGCACGCGACAGCCGCCCTGACGCTGGTTCCCGGTGCGCTGTGGGTGGGTTGGCTGGTGGCGCGCCGTGCGCGCGCCTAGGTCGAGGCTTCTTCTAGGGCACCTTTCCAGGCACGGGCTAGCATCGAGTAGTCGTGTCCGATCTCGATCATGTCGTAGCCCAGCGCCGCGTACTGCCTAGTCTCCTCTGCCCAGGGCGGAGCAATACCGATCATGAGGTGCACGCCCTTCGCCGTAGCGGCTGCGGCCGTGCGCGCGATGGCCTGCTGCACCTGTGGATGGCCCTTGTCCGGGCCGGGCAGGCCCACGGCCACCGAGTAGTCGGCCGGTCCAAAGAGCAGGAAATCGAGTCCTTCAACCGCGCATATCGCTTCGATATTTTCTACCGCTTCGGGTTTTTCGATCATGGCGCCGACCAGCGTCTCAGCATTGCTCCAGGCCATCCACTCGGCGGCGTTGCTCGTGCCGTATCCACCCGAAAAGCACAGCGTGCTAAAGCCGCGCTCGCCCAGCGGTGGGAACTTGGCGGCACGCACGGCCGCAGCAACTTCGCAGGCCTCTTTTACTTCGGGTATGATCAGGCCCAGTGCGCCCACTTCGAGCGCCTTGCGCGCCAGATAGGGTTCGTCCTTATCAATGCGCACGATGGGAGCACAGCCGCTGAGCAAGGCGGCGCGGATGACGTGTTCAAGGCTTTCGTCTTGGCGCCAGGCGTGTTCGTTGTCGATGCGTACAAAGTCAAAGCCGCAGGTCCCGGCCAGGCCCGCCATATGCGGACTGAACGAGCAAATACAGGTACCGTAGACCGCTTCGCCGCGCGCCAGCTTTTCTCTGAGGGGGTTGGGTCGGTAGTTCATAGTCCGTTTCTCGCCGATTGAGAGGTTGCAGGGGGTAATATAGGGCAGGAGAACGGCATGCGCTCTGGCATGTGCCGTTAGTCTTCTGTGCTGGTGGGGCGCAGGCCGAAATAAGCCGCCATGATAACCCCGCTGGCCACGCGCGCTACGCCGGCCAAACTGAAGGCGGCCCAGTAGCCGTAGTCGATGATGAGCAGCCCCCCTAAGACGCTGCCGACAAAATTGCACAGTTGGAAACCGCAGACGCGAAAGCCCTGTATGCGCGCCCAGTAGCGCCGCGGCAAGACTTGGGTGGAAAAATGCTGGTCAGCCGGGTTGTCGACGACTTCGGCTGCGCGCGAAACGATGAAACCGAATACGGCTACGGGCAGGTTGACCATGCTGCCCATGGCAGCCAGCGCCAAGCCACCGGCCGTGCGCGCAGGCAGGATGGTCAGCGTCGGGCCGAAGCGGCGCACGAGCGAGGGCGCGCTAAACGTCGCCGGCAGTCCGGCTAGCTGGCTGAGAAAGAATATGGCGCCGATGGCCGCCGCCTGGACGTCGAGTTCCTCTTCGAAAAAGACGTTGAAAAATGGGTAGGTCAGTCCGAGGGCAAAGCCGCGCGTGCCGCTGAGCGCAGCGATGATGGCAAATAGGTGCCACTTACCGCCGTTGGAAGCACCGTTTAGCGGCGCGGCATCGGCGCGTTGGTGGCCGGCCTGTTTGGGCATGCGCAGCAGTGGCAGCGCCGAGATCAGCGAGCAGAGCGCACCCAGCAGGAGGGCATAGCGAAAGGGGTCGGGCAGGTCGGTCGAAACGTCGAGCAGATAGCCCATGGCGCCGGGAGTAAAGCCGCCGACCAGACTCCACACCATGCGGACGACGACTTGCAGTGCCGACCACAGCGCCAGGGCCTCGACGCGGCGCGTGGGGTGGGCATTGTCAGAGAGAAAGGGGACGTGGTTAACCCATATGCAGCCGGTGGCAATGCCGCCTAAAAAAGAAAAGGCCAATAGTGGCAAGGCTTCGCTCGATAGGCACATACCTATCTGCGATACGGCCAGTAAGAGGCTGGATACCATCAGAAACGGCCGGCGGCCAAAGCGGTCGCTGAGCATGCCGATGGGCAGGGCAAATAGGCCCGTGGCCAGCGGTGCCATGCCGGCGACTTGGCCTATGAAATCCTCCTGGTAGCTCAGGCGCAATAGATAGAGGTTGTAGAGCAGGGTGAAGAGCGCCATGCCGGCATTGATGGCGATGCCGTAGGCAAAGAACAGGCGCACGTTGCGGTTGAATTCGCGCAGATGAAAGGCGCGCAGAAACGAGGCTATGGCCATTGGGTATTGCTCAATAGGTGCCGACGAACGGATGCGGCATTTAAAAGCCTAGGTTGGGGCCGCCCTGTCGGGGGCACAGCAGGCAACGCTCGCGCGTGCTGAAACCGGCGGCGGGCATCCAGGTCGGCGTCATATCGCGGCCGGGCGAAGGGTAGATGGCCCTGCGCTGACTGCCATCGGCGCGCATGATCCATATGTCGGTTTGGCCAAACGCGTCGGAAGTGTAGGCGATATGGCTGCCGTCGGGCGAGAAACTCGGAGCGGTGTCCTTGCTGCGCGAGCGCGTCAGATTGATTGGCTCGCTTCCATCCGAACGCATGACCCATATATCCGAATAGCCGCTGCGGTTGGAGGCAAAGGCAATGTAGCTGCCATCGGGCGACCAGGCCGGTTCGGTGTCAAAGGATGGGCTGTTGGTCAGGCGCACGAGGCGCAGGTCATCAACGTCGACGACAAATAGTTGGTGATCGAAGTTGGGCGCGCGCCCCGGTTCTACGGTTGCGGCTTCTATAGCAGCCAGTTCGGCGCTGTCGATGCCGGCCGGCGCGTAGGCGGCGCGCGCCGAAGCCAGAGCGATGCGCCGGCTATCGGGCGACCAGGCCGGGTAGCCGTCAAATGCGGGGTGACTGGTCAGGCGCACGGTGTTGCGTCCATCGGCGTCCATTGCATAGATCTCCCAGTTGAGGTCGCGCAGGGAAGCGAAGGCCACCTTGCTGCCATCGGGCGACCAGTCGGGATGGTAGTCGCCAATGGGAAATTGGCTCAGGTTGGATGCAGCGGTGTCGGATAGGTCCAGGGTAAAGATTTCGTTGTTGAAAGGTACGCGTCCGGAGGCAAAAGCGATCCGCTGGCCATCGGGCGAAAAAGTTGGGTGCTGGTCGTCGCCGCTGCTGTGCGTTAGGCGCGTGGTCTGGCGACCATCGGCGTAGACCATGTAGATCTCGAAGTCACCGTCGCGATCGGAGGCAAAGGCGATGAGGTCTCGGTTGGCCGAGTCGCCGGCAAAGGGATCGGCGCCCTGCTCGAGCAGCGAGCAGCCGACCAGCAGCGTGACCAGCAGCGCAAGGGGAATGGGGTGCGGCACGCCTCTACATTCCAAAGTGCCCCATCCACCAGTTCAGGTAGTCTCTGTCCGCCAGGTTCGGATCTAGGCCACGCGCGCGCATGCGCTCGGCGAAGCTGCGTTCCATCTGCGCATCCTCTCTAGCCTGCGTCTGCGCGTCTTCGTCGAGCAGGCCAAGGTCGTTGCTCTGCAGCAGCCAATCGTTGAGCAGGCCGGCGTGCTCGGCCAGCGCGGCTGCGTGCCGTGGGTCGCCGGCCACGTTGTGCACTTCATGTGGGTCGGTGCTCAGGTCGTAGAGCTCTTCGATGGGTCGCTCAGAAGCCATAAAGGGCAGTTGGGCCTCATCGAGTTGGTCGCACTCGTGCAGCACGCGCATGAGCGTCCACACCGGGTACTGATGCTTTTTGTAGGCGTTGAACTGCATATAGGGACGCTCGGGCTGCAGGTTGCGGATATACTTGTAGCGCGGCGTGCGCGCGCAGCGGATGCGGTCATCGGTGCCGTCGCAGCGATCGCGCGCGGCGAAAATGGCCGACCGCTCTTCACTGGAGAAAAATGACCGCCCGTCAAAATGTTCTGGTATGGGAACCCTGCACAGGTGTAGGGCGCTGGCGGCAAAGTCGACGCCGGAGACTAGGCGATCGCGCACACAGTCGGCATCGATATGGCCTGGCCAGCGCACGATGCACGGCACGCGCAGGCCGCCGTCGTAGAGAAATTGCTTGTCGCGGACGTGCGCTCTGCCGTGGTCGCCAATGAAGAACACAATGGTGTTGCGCGCCAGGCCTTCGTCTTCGAGCCGCTGCAGAACGGCGCCAATCTTGCGGTCGAGTACCTGAATACTCTCGAGGTAATGGGCCCAATCGGCGCGCGCCAGCGGGTGGTCGGGGTAGTAGGGCGGGAGTTCGACGTCGGCTGGGTCGATCGGGTGCTGGTCGTCGCGGGCGAAGTCCCGGTGCGTATCGGTGATGTTCATCTGGGCATAGAATGGCTGCCCCGCTGCCCGCTGTGACCAATCGGTGCCGTCAAAGGGTTGTTCAACCGCAAAGTTGAAGTCGGTTTTGCCGACCTTGTCATAGGCATCGGGGCCAGGACTATTGCAGGTGAAATAGCCGGCATTGCGAAAGCAGTCGGTAATGAGGGTAGTGCCTTCAGGCAGCGTCGCGTCGCGCCGAGAGCGGTGATGGTGCGCGCCAATCCGCGTTTGATAGCAGCCGGTGATAATGGCTGAACGCGAAGGCGAACAGACGGGACAGGTGACAAACGCTTGGGTAAAAGTCGTGCCCTCGGCGGCGAGCTGATCGATATGCGGCGTGCGCACGGCAGAGGTGCCGTAGCAGGCCAAATCGGGGTAGAGATCCTCGCCGTAAATCCACAGCACGTTGGGTTGGGTGGTCATGCGCTCCTAGCGTTGGCGGCATTGAGCCCTGTTCAGAGGGCACGCGAGATGCGAGGAAATATACTGCGCAAGCGATGGCCACTTCAAATGGCCCGCCGCGCCAACGAACAAAGCGCCGTGCGCCAGCCAGTGGCGTGGCGGTGAACGCTGTCTATGCAGCGCCGTTTGCCAGCAGGGCCAGTAGTTCATCGTGCAAGGGGCCGTTGCTGGCCAGCAGCCCCTGTGCTCCGTCGAGCAGGTTTAATGCGCGCCCGTTGGCTCGACTGACTCGGCCGCCCGCCTCTTCGACGATGAGCGCGGCTGCGGCGATATCCCATGGTTCGAGGCCGGCATCGAAATGCGCTTCGGCGCGTCCGGCCGCCACCGCACACAGGCCTGCGACGGCACAGCCGGGTGCCCTCACCTGTCCGGCGCTTCGCGCCAGCGCATCGTTGGCCTCCATGCACAGGGCGCGCTTGCTCGGTTTGGAAAAGTCGATGCCGACGAGAGCCTTACCCAGCGCGCGCTGCCCAGAGACGCTTAGCGCCTGGTCGTTGCAGGTGGCGCCGGCGCCGCGCTGGGCCAGATAGAGTTGATCGAGGCCGGGCAGGGAAATGCCTCCGGCCAGCGGAATTCCACTCTCTGCACAGGCCAGTGAAATGCCGAAGATGGGAAAGGCGTCGCGCGCAAAGTTGTAGGTGCCGTCGATGGGGTCTATGATCCAACAGCGCATTTTGGCATCGGGCCCCACAGCGTGTAACCCCTGCTCTTCGGCGACAATGGCCTCGCCCGGGAAGTGGGTTGCAAGGCGGTCGATAAGCAGCTGCTGCACCTCGAGGTCGGCGCTGGTGAGAAGGTCGGCGGCCTCTTTTTCGTCATAGCGCAGCGCGCGGCGGTCGGCATACGTTGTTTGCACTAGCATCGCTGCATCCAGCAGCGCCCGTCGGATAAACGTCAACTCATCCATTCAGCGCTCCTCGTATGCCTCGGCGCGGGTGCGGGCGCGGCGCCCCGGGCACAGCGCTTGCATGGATGGAGGCATGCGCGCGTAGGTTTCGGGGTAGACGGGCTGGTGGCCGTTTTCCGCCCAATTGTTGAACCAGCGCGGGTAGTAGGCGATATTGAGGCCGATGCGCACGCTTGTCGAAGCGTTGGCACGCGCCTGGTGCCACAGGCCGCCGTGCCACAGTAGGACGGAGCCGGCTGGTGCTTCAATGGGTAGAATGCGCGCCGGGTCGAGATCGCTGGGCGGCGCTTTTTGCCGCGCGCTGTGGCTCATGGGCACCACGCCAGTTGCGCCGTTTTGCGCGGTGAAATCGCTCAGGGCCCAAATGCTGTTGATCATCCACGGGACGTCGGGTACCTGCAGAAACGAACCGGTCGAATCGGCGTGCAGCGCTTGGGCTGGTGCGCCGGGCCAAGTTGGTTTGGAACAGGCTTCGACGACGCGGCAGGTGGGGCCGAGAAAATGGCGAACGATCTCGACGACCTGCGCATGGCTTGCACAGCGCCAGACGCGCTCGTCCAAGTTGAGCATGCCAAAGAGCGTTTGGTAGTGTGCGTCGCCGACGGTGTGAGCGGAGTGGGCGGGATCGGCGTGCAGTTCGAGGCAGCGCTCGCCCAAAGCGATGGCATCGGCGCGTGGTATGGCATTTTCCAGCAGGCAGTAGCCAAAGCATTCGAGGTGGCGGATGGCGTCGTTCATAGTTTAGTTCTCTCGCGGTTTGGCCGGTCAATGTACGAAAGGATTGGCGCCGAGAAAAAGGGTGTGGGATTCGACGGGTGCTGCAAGGGGCTTGGGCGAAGTGTACAGATGCGTTCCATTTGGGAGCAAGCGAGGAAAAGAATATGGCAACCGATGCATTGGAAACCAGACTGCTGAGTTCGCTGAGTAAGGTCTTTGCCGACCAGGAGTTGGACGACGGCATATTTGGGCGCGCTTCGTGTCTGCGCGGTGAGGTGTTTTCGTTTCAGCTAGCCTACCGCGCGCGCACGCTGCTCAAGGGCATAGAGGTCGAAGTCGACTCCTCGCTCGAGCAATATATCAGCGTGCGCGAAGTGGGCTTGGCCCCGTGCGAGTTTCCGGGCGCCCGTTTTGACGATGACGTGCTGCGCACCACGCCGGGGCTCTATCCGGATCCGCTCTACGCGCTGGTGCGCGGCCTTGATGCGCCGCCGAGTCAGTGGCGCGCGCTGTGGGTTCAGGTGCGCGTGCCTGCGCGTCGCGTCAGCGGCCGGCACGAGATTGCCCTGCGCCTGGTGCACGGCGGCCATGTGCTCGCCCGTGAGACCTTTGTGCTGGACATCGTGCCACAGGCGCTGCCGGCGCAAAAGTTGGTGCATACCAGTTGGTTTCACGCCGACTGCATTGCCACCCACTACGGCGATCCAGTGTGGAGCGCCGGGCACTGGCGACGCATAGAGCAGTTTATGCACAGCGCCGTCGACCACGGCGTCAATATGCTGCTTACGCCGCTGTTTACCCCACCTCTCGATACGCAAGTCGGCGGCGAGCGCCCAACGGTGCAGCTGATTGGCGTTGAGAAACGGGGCGCGTCATATCGCTTTGACTTTCGCCGCCTGCGGCGCTGGGTGAACCTGGCCGACCGCTGCGGCGTGCGCTACTTTGAAATGGCGCACTTCTTCACCCAGTGGGGAGCGGCGCACTGCCCGAAAGTCGTCGCGACTGTCGCCGGCCGGGAGCGCAAGATCTTCGGTTGGAAAGACAGCGCATCGGGTGCGGCCTACCGCGCGTTTCTCGACCAGTTTTTGCCGCAGTTAGTGCGCTTTATTCGCGCCAATGGACTTGAGCGCCGCGTGTATTTTCACGTGTCCGACGAGCCGCATAAGGATCATGTAGAAGCCTTTAGTAAGGCGGCTGCTATCGTGCATGGGCACCTGCGCGGATTCCCCTTTATCGATGCGCTGTCTGATATCGAATACTATGAGCGCGGCTTGGTCCACCATCCCATTCCGGCCAGTAACCACATCGAACCTTTTGTTGAGCGGGGCATAAAAAACCTGTGGACCTACTACTGCGTCTCGCAGTGGGACCGCGTGTCCAATCGATTTTTCAATATGCCGTCGGCGCGCAATCGCATGCTCGGCGCCCAGCTCTACAAATACGATTTGGCCGGCTTTCTACAGTGGGGTTTTAATTTCTACTACGCCCAGTACTCAACGCGGCCGGTCAATCCATTTTTAGAGACCGATGCCGGACGCGCCTTTCCCTCGGGCGATGCGTTCCTCGTCTATCCAGGACAAGAAGGCCCAATTGATTCGATTCGCGGTCAGGTGTTCCGCGAGGCGCTGCAGGATCAGCGCGCTCTCCAGCTATTGGAGAAGCTGCAGGGACGCCCCAAAACGGTGCGACTGCTGCAGCAGGGCGCGGCTAGCCCGATTACGATGAAGGAGTATCCGCGTTCGATGGACTGGCTGTTGGCTATGCGCGAGCGCGTCAATCGGCGCATTGCCGCGCTGCTATGAGCTGAGTAATAGGGTGCACATTACGGGAGAAATGCCGTGCCTACACAGATACTAGCCGAGGTGCCGCTGCTCGGCGGGACGCATGAGATTACCATAGAGGGCGAGCGCATCGCCGCGCTGCGGCCCTCGTCGGTGCAAACGGATGTGTGCGTCGGCCCGGCGCTCTTCGATATACAGGTCAACGGCTACGGTGGCCGCACCTGTCGGATGGCTTCAACGGCCAAAGAGGATGCGCTGTCCTATATTGCGCAGCTGCTGCGCGAGCGCGGCGTTGGTTGGTGGTTGCCGACGATTACAACGGCCAGCGCGGAGGATTTGCTGACGGCCTTTACCTGCTGCGGTCGCGCGCTAGACGCCGATGCCGATTTGGCCGCCTCCATTCCCGGATTGCACCTGGAAGGGCCCTATATATCAAAAGTAGATGGTCCGCGCGGAGCGCACGGACTAGAGCACGTGCGACCGCCCGATTGGGACGAGGTGCAGCGGTTAAACGAGGCGTGCGGTGGGCGCATTCGCTTGGTAACGCTGGCGCCGGAAGTTGAGGGAGCCGTGCAGTTTATCAAACAATGCGTTGCGGCGGGCATGGTCGTGGCGATGGGCCATACGGATCTGGATCGCGAGTCGCTGGCGCGCGCAGTGGATGCCGGCGCGACCCTGTCGACGCATTTGGGCAATGGCGCCCACGATCGGCTACAGCGCCACAACAACTATCTGTGGTATCAGCTGGCCGAGGAGAGCGTATACGCATCGTTTATCGCCGATGGCCAGCACCTGCCGCGCGAATGCCTGTATTCCATGCTGCGTGCCAAGGGATTTGCACGCTCGATTCTCATCTCCGACTCGGTCCTTTTGGGTGGTATGAGGCCGGGGGTCTACGGCGTGCGGGGACGCGATATTGAAATGCTGGAGTCGGGGCGCATCGTCGTGCCCGGCACGCCGAACCTGGCCGGCAGCGGCAGCCATCTAAAAGAATGCGTTGAATGGGCGACGCGCTTGGGCCGCGTGGCGCACGTAGAGGCATGGGCCATGGCCAGCACAAATCCGGCGCGCCTGCTGCATTTGGACGATCGGCTGGGCGTGTGCGAGGGCTGTGAAGCGACGCTGGCAGTGTACAAAAAATCGCTCGACGGTGCGTCGATCGACGTGCGCCAGACCTGGGTTGCCGGGCGCTTGGTATTCGATGCCGAGCGCGACGTGCCGACGTCGATGCCGGACGTGCCGCCTGACGCGGCGGCACCTATTTGAGCGATGAACCACCATATGAGAGAGCGAACGATGAGCGATGAATTGCCCGGCGGTATTCCCGACAGCCGCCACCTGCACAACGGTTGGCAGATTCCCAGCGAAGGCTACTGCGATCAGCCCTATGTCGTGCAGACGGACGATGGAGCCTGGCTCTGCATTATGACGACGGGTAGCAGTCACGAAGGGGCGTCTGGTCAGCACGTCGTATCGACGCGCAGCACCGACTGCGGCCGCACGTGGTCGCCACTGGTCGACGTGGAGCCAGCGGACGGCCCAGAGGCATCCTACGCAGTGCTATTAAAGGTGCCTTCGGGGCGCGTCTACGCGTTTTACAACCACAACACGGACGATGTGCGCCGCGTCAAAGCGGATAATCCGCCCTATGCCGACGGGTACTGCACGCGCGTCGATAGTCTGGGTCACTTCGTATTTAAATACAGCGACGATCACGGGCTCAGCTGGTCGACAGAGCGCTATGACGTTCCGGTGCGCGAAATGGAAATCGACCGCAAGAACGCCGACGGAGGGCGCCTGCGCTACTTTTGGAACGTCGGTAAGCCCATCGTTGCGCACGGTGCGGCGTTTGTTTCGCTGCACAAGGTGGGCGGCTTTGGCGATGGGTTTTTCACCAGCAACGAGGGCGTGCTGCTCCGGAGCGAAAACATATTGGCGGAGGCCGATCCGACGAAGATTCGCTGGCAGACACTGCCCGAAGGTGAGTTCGGTCTGCGCGCTCCCGAGGGCGGCGGCACCGTGGCCTCAGAGCACAGCTACAGCGTGCTGTCGGACGGCTCGTTTTACTGCGTCTATCGCACGATTGACGGCCATCCGGCCTGCGCCTATTCGCGCGATGCGGGACGCACGTGGTCGAAACCCACCTATAAGCAATTTGCCGACGGGCGCTTGATCAAGCATCCGCGCGCGGCCAATTTTGCTTGGCGCTGCGCAAACGGCAAGTATCTCTACTGGTTTCACAACCACGGCGGGCGCTTTATCAAGGAGCACCCGCAGCAGCGCTGGAACGCCTACCAGGACCGCAATCCAGTGTGGCTGTGCGGCGGCATTGAGGTCGAAGGGGCAGAGGGCCGTGCGATACAGTGGACCCAGCCGGAAATCGCTCTCTACGACGACGATCCCTATATACGCATGAGCTATCCGGACTTAGTAGAAGAGGGCGGCGAGTACTATGTGACGGAGACGCAGAAAGACGTGGCGCGCGTCCATCGCCTAGATAAAGCGCTGCTGGAGGGTCTATGGAACCAGTTCGAGTGCGCAGAGATCGCGCGCGATGGGCTGCTGTTGGAGTTGCAAGAAGCCGGGCCGATGGTATGCGATATGCCCTTGTTGCCGCTCCTCAATCGCCGCAGCGCGCACAGTCCCTACGGGACAGAGGATGTGCGCGCCGGCTTTAGCATCGACGCATGGCTCTACTTGGATAGCTCCGTCGCTGGGCGGGTGCTGCTGGATACCCGTACAGAAAATGGCCAGGGGTTGGTGGTCCAGCACAAGGGGGGCGGTCAGCTAGAAATCGCCGTCGACGACGGGCGGACCCGCGCCAGCTGGGATAGCGATCCGAAAGTCGTGGCCGTTGGCCAGCATCACCACGTCGTCATTATCCTCGATGGGGGGGCCAAAATCATCGCCTTTGTCGTCGATGGACGCCTGTGCGATGGCGGCGATTTTCGCCAATTCGGATGGGGTCGCTTTAGCCCCCATCTGCGCCACGCCAACGGTAGCCCGCGCCTGCTGGTCGACGGCGCCGTGCACGCGCTGCGGCTCTACGGACGCGCGCTGCGCACGTCGGAAGCTGTGGCGCACTTCCGCGCCGGACGCTAGTGTATAGCCCTATGGCCGAGTTTCATCTCAACGAGGTCAATGCCTGCGTGCGCGTGCGCTTTCAGCGGGATATAGAGCCGATTGCCGGGCCCGACGTTACGCGCGATGAATTCGATGCCATGGCGGCTCCGTTTATTTGCCGCGGGCAGGTCGACCGCCTAATACAGCGCTTTGTGCCCAAGTAGAAGCAATTGCGGTTTATCCTTGCTGTAGGCGCAAAAAGGCCCTAACCATATACTGCGACGAAGTTGGTGAGCCGATTTTTTTTTACGAGGAGAGATTCGATATGGCAGATCGTCAGGTTCAAGGAGTAATCGCCAACCCCTTCTCCCTTGCGGATGCAGATGGCTACGCATGGCTCAAGGGCAATTTGCACTCGCATACGACCAACTCGGACGGCAAACCCTCGCCGCAGGAGCGTTTGGATGGCTATGTGAATCAGGGCTACGACTTTCTCTGCATTTCAGACCACCACGAGATTACCCGCGTGGACAGCGTGCACGTTCCCGATGGCTTTATTGCCGTGCAGGGAGCTGAACTGCACCCGGACAATCCCTTCGGCGGGCAGAAACACCACTTTGTTTGTTTGAATATCCACGAAGACATCGATGCGCAGAACATGCCGCCTCAGCACGTTATCGATGCGGTAAACGATCAGGGCGGCAGCGTTTGGCTCGCACATCCCCACTGGAGTTCCGTCAATATTCGGCGCGATACGGCGCCGCTGCGCGGCTTTGCCGGCATTGAAGTCTTCAACACGACTTGTCGCTGCGCAGGGCGCGGCGAGTCATCGGTGCACTGGGACGATTGGATGGAGTTGGAGGGGCGAATCTATCCAGCGCTGGCCAACGACGATGCACATGCTTTAGAAGAAACGCGCCGCGATACCTATGGAGGGTGGACTTGGGTGCGGGTGCGCGAGCGCACGGCCGAGGCGGTGTGCGCCGCGCTAGTGCAGGGGGCCTCGTATGCCAGCACGGGGCCGCTGATCCGCGATATCCAACTACAGCGCACCGACGGTGGGGCGGTGGAGGCCACCGTCGCCTGCTCGCCGGCGCAGCGCATTGCGGCCGTGCACGATGCGTATGGCACGGAGTATCACGAACACGGGGCACTGTTTGAATCGGCGGTGTTTTCGCTGCGCCCAACCGCGCGCTGGGTGCGCTTTGAAATCGTCGGACCGCAGGGCGATAAGGCTTGGTCGAATCCATTTGATCTCACACTCGTCGTTTAGGCAAATAGGCCTTTATGAAAGGAGAAAATGAGTAAGAGCGTTTTGGTAATCGGTGCGGCTGGAAAGATCGCCGGTCAGGTTTTGCCCGCGCTGAATGCGCGCTATGCACTAACGCTGCTCGACGTGTGCCCAGAAGATCGCAGTGGTCAACCGGTAGCAGGCGTTCAGATCGCCGATCTCACAGACAACAATCGCGATGCTTATCGGGCGCATTTTGCCGGCGTGGACGCCGTGGTGCACTTCGGCTTTGTTCGCCCAGAAGGCGAGGGGGTCGAAGCGCGTTTTCGCGCCGAGATGCGCAACGTCGAAATGGCCTACAATGTCTATATGACGGCGCTCGAAGAAGGCGTCGGGCGCGTGGTCGTGGCCAGTTCCAACCACGCTGCCGACTACTATGAGGAGCTGATTCTCGACGGCGCAATGGACTTCGTGCATCCGGCGGGCCGCGCGCTGTCGGACAACTACTACGGCTGGGCCAAAGAGGTTTATGAGCACTTGGGCTTTCTCTTTGCCGTCGGCAAGCAGAACGGGCGCCCGTTGCCCAACGTGCAGATTCGCATTGGCGGGCCGCGCGAGACGGATGTGGAGCGCTGCGAACTGGGTGATCTGCGCTGCATGCGCCGCGCACTGGGCGCCTACATTAGCGAACGCGATATGCAACAGCTCTTCGTAAAAAGCATTGAGGTAGAAGACATTGCCGACGAGCGCGGTGTGCCGTTTCAAATTTTCTACGGAATCAGCGGCAATTCGCACGCCTTCTGGAGCATTGCCAACGCGCGCAAGATCATTGGCTACGCTCCCGAAGACAACAGCGAACGGCGCTTTGCCGCCGCCATAGCTCAGCACCTGCGCGCTGCTAAACAGCGCGATGGCTATCCTGGACAGCGCGATGGCTGAGATGATTCCCTTTTCCATTCTCGACCTGGCTCCGATCCGCCAAGGCGAGGGGGCCGAGCAGGCTTTTCAGCAGCTGCGCGAGCGCGCGGTTTGGGCGGAGCAGTGCGGATTTAATCGCTACTGGCTGGCCGAACACCACAATATGAGCGGCGTTGGCAGCGCGGCCACTAGCGTGCTCATTGGCCATATAGCCGGTGCAACTCAGCGCATGCGGGTAGGATCGGGAGGGATTATGTTGCCCAACCATGCGCCCCTGGTCATCGCCGAACAGTTCGGCACGCTGGAGTCGCTCTACCCGGGGCGCATCGATCTGGGATTGGGCCGCGCGCCGGGTACTGACCTACTGACGGCGCGTGCGCTGCGCCGCGATCGCTTGGGCAACGACGGCGATTTTCCGCGCGATGTCGTCGAACTGCAGGCCTACTTTCGCGGCGGCCAGCCGAACCGCGTCTGCGCCGTGCCCGGCGAGGGGTTGGATGTGCCCATCTGGCTATTGGGATCGAGCTTGTTTAGCGCACAGTTAGCCGGTTTGCTGGGCTTGCCCTACGCCTTTGCCTCGCACTTTGCGCCCGACTATTTAATGGAGGCACTCGCCCTATACCGCAGTGAGTTCAAGCCATCGGAGGTGCTCGAGCGGCCCTATGCTATGGTCGGCACTAGTGTGGTCGCGGCGGATACGCGCGAAGAGGCGCAGCGACTTTTCACATCGCAGCAGGTGCAGTCGGTGCAGATGCTGCGGGGTGAGCGCGAGAAGATGGGGCCGCCCATAGACGATATCGAAGCGTATTGGGTGCCACCGGAAAAGGAGGCCGTCGAGCACAAGTTGCGCTATGCCTTTGTCGGCACGGCCGATTCGCTGACGGTTGATCTGGAGCGCTTTGTCGGAGCGACGGAGGCCGATGAACTGATTGCCACCGTGCGAATTTTTGATCAGCGCGCCAGTTTGCGTGCGATGGAAATTCTGGCACAGGTGCGCCAGCAATTGGCGCGGGGCCTCCTAGAGGCTAGCTCGGCGTAATCGCTCTTTCGGCGCGCGCGGTCAAGTGGTTCAGTCCCCATGCCAAGTGTCGCCCCACTGCGCCTTGCGCGCGCGCTTCCAGTCCGGTCCGCTGCGGCGCGAGACCACCGCGTCGCGCAGGCCGTCTTTCTCGCATAGCTGTAAGTGGATATGCCCGCTGCGGCGCTGGGGGTGGCGCACAATGCGCGCCGGCGCGCGCGCTTCGGACGAGCGCGTGAAAATCAGGTAGGAAAACTTCTCGTCTTCATAGCCCAGATTGCCGCGCTTGAACCGGCGGTGCTGCGCCGTGCGCGTCACTCGCTGCGAAAAATGACACCAATCACCTGTCGGGATAGGGCAGTGCTGGGCGTGCGGACAGGGGGCGAGAAGATGGGCGCCTTCTTCGATGAGCATAGAGCGCAGCGCGTTGATGCGCTCAAAGCAGGCCGTCGTGCCCGGTTCGACGATGACCAGCGCCCGGCGCGTTGCCTCCCACATGCCGCGCGCCGCGTCGGCCCATTCGTCGCGTCCCAACTCGTTTAGTACATAGCTGGCGATCACTAGGTCGGCGTCGGGCAAGGCGTTCTGTGTCAGGCTTGCGGCCTGCCAGGTGGCATCGGACATAGGGGCTAGATCGACGGCAGCGGCCAGGCGTTCTCCAAGTGCGATCAGATGGGGATCGCGTTCGAATAGTGCGACGGAGTTCAGGGAGGGAAAGAGCGAACAGGCGGCCCAGCTGGCACTTCCGGAGCCAGCGCCCAGATCGAGTAGCGTGTGCGGTGCCGCTTCCGGCCATAGCTGACGCAGGTGCATTAGCGCGGCGCAGTTGGCCGCATACGTGGCCGGTAGCCGCGTGACGGCGTAGGCAAGCCGCTCGATCTGACCGGGTAAAAAGGCCGAACCCGCCGCGCGGTCGGCGCGGCGGTACTGTAGCGAGATGCGTTCGGCCGCCGCCGCTAGATCGGCGGGTTCGGCGTCGGCCACCGCTTGTTCGATGGCGCGTTGGAGTGCGTCGGGTAGTTGCATAGAGTGCTATATGTACAAAAGGCATGGCGCCGTCCCTGTGGGAGATGCCATGCCTTTTGCTAAGCGGGCGCTAGTACTAACGCTTGCGGCTGGTCTTCTTGGCGGCCGTGCCGCGCAGCGCTTTCTTGGTGGTCTTGATAATGACCGCTGCCACCTTGTAGGGATCCGCGTTGGATGCGGGGCGGCGGTCTTCAAGGCGGCCTTTCCAGCCCTTTTCAATCGTGCCGATCGGTATGCGAATCGATGCGCCGCGGTCCGACGCGCCGTAGCTGAACTTGTCGATTGACTGGGTCTCGTGGTGGCCCGTCAGGCGCTGGTCGTTGTCGGCGCCGTATACGGCAATGTGCTCGGAGATATTTTTGCCAAACTCTTCGCAGATCGTCACGAAGGTCTTCTTGTTGCCGGCGCTGCGCATGGCGCCGTTAGAGAAGTTGGCGTGCATACCCGAACCGTTCCAGTCGCCCTTGACTGGCTTGGGATGCCAATTGATGACGATGCCGTATTTCTCGGCCGTGCGCTCGAGCAAGTAGCGGCCCAGCCAGATCTGGTCGCCAGCCGAGCAGGCGCCCTTGGCAAAAATCTGGAATTCCCACTGGCCCATCATCACTTCGGCGTTAATGCCCTCGACATTTAGACCCACTTCCAAGCACAGGTGCAGGTGTTCGTCGACCAGATCGCGACCATAGGTGTTTTGCGAACCGACGGAGGTGTAGTAGGGGCCCTGTGGACGCGGATAGCCGCCCTTGGGGAAGCCAAGGGGGAGGTTGGTTTCCGGATCCCACAGCGTGTACTCCTGCTCAAAACCAAACCAGAAGTCGTCGTCGTCGTCGTTGATCGTAGCGCGACCGTTGGTTTCGTGCGGCGTTCCGTTGGCGTTTAATACTTCCGTCACGATTAGCCAGCCGTTGCCGCCAAAGCGGTCGGGATCGGGGTAAGCCGCGACGGGTTTGAGCAGACAGTCGGACGAACCACCCGTTGCCTGTTCCGTCGAAGAACCGTCAAAAGACCATATGGGTGCATCGGCGACGTCGCCTGAGAAATCATCGACGATGAGGGTTTTGCTGCGCAGGCTCTGCGTGGGATGATACCCATCGAGCCAGATATACTCCAACTTGCACTTAGCCATCTTAGAAACCTCTCCTATCGGGGTTTTAGGTGAAAGAGACTGGCTGATCGAGCCGTGAACCGCCCCAGTTGCTGGGCCGTTCGCCTGCTCATTATGCTCTCCTAGTGCTCTATCCGATTTGCAGTTGCAATACTACGTAGCGACTTTTAGCAATTCGCGTTCCACGAAAAAACGGGACCGATCTGCGCGCATGTCGGGTAACTCTTATTTGTACAAATAGTTGAAAAAAATAGTCTTATGTGATTTTAAAGATCGGCCGTAATCCGTATATGCAGCCTGTTGGATGAGACATATACAACATTTTTGTTGTTTTTATAGCAAGCGAGACTAATAACATAAGGATATTCGTCAGAGGACACAAAAAATATCTCAGGTATAAAAAAAATGGGGGTAAAGAAGGCGCGGTTGGCGAGCGGGAGGTCAAGAGCAGATCTATTAAATGCAACATTTTTGTGGTTTTTTAGCAGAAAAGTACATTAATGTGGTATGGCGAGGGGCTTGGCGCTAAGGGAGCATTCCAGGACGAGCCGTGGGGCGTTAAGCGGTGCTTGTGTCGCGGGTTGTGGACCTTTGGCACGTCTCGACAAGATGGGCGGCGGCTGCCCGCGTTGGATTGCAGTCGCTGCGTTGACGCTCCCATAGCTCTGTTGTAGATTTGACCGCTCCTTTGTGCAAGAGAGCGGATAGAGTTCAGGTGAAACGGGTTCCTTCAATTCATGCGGTGCTGCGGTTGCCGATGCGTATCTCCTGTATCGCGGCGCTGCTGTTGGCCTGCGGCGCTGGCGATCGCACTGTGCGCGAGTTGGCTCCGGGGGTGTCCTATCACAAGGTGCATCTGTTGGAAGGCCCCTGGTGGATTCACATCGTCGAGGTCGACCTGTCCCGCGCCTGGCGAGAGGGCATTCGCCTGCGCACGGCCAATGCGCCCGCCGAGCAGGGGGGCGTAGAGCGCACCAGCGTGCTGGGGCAGGAGGCGCTGGCGGCGATAAATGGCGATTTCTTTTACACGAGCGAGACGAGCCATGCGGCCGGTTTGCAGATTAGCGAGGGGATGCTTCTACAGGGGCCGCAGCGGCGCTCGGCGCTTGCCATTTCGCGCAGCGGCAAACCGCTCATCGCCTCGTTTGGCATGGATATGGGCGTGGTCTTGTCGAGTGGGCAGGTCGTGCCCATAAGCGGCTTTAACCGCGCGCCACGCGAAGGGGAACTGACCCTCTACAACGTTCGTGCCCAGTCCTGGCGCGACTCCGTTCACGCCGAATTTGGCTTTCAACTGCAGAGTTTGCAGGGGTTCTCTATATTGAACGACACCTTGGCCGTACAGGTGCTGCAACTGCGCCGGCGCGCTTGGCCGCTGGTCTTGGAGCGCGGCCAGTGGTTGATTGCCGCCGATAGCGGGCGCGGCGACGTTGCCCGCATCGCGCCCGGCGATACGCTGCGGCTGTTTTGCCGCCTGCCGCCTGCCGGCGAAGCGCTGCAGGAGGCCTTGGGCGGCGGACCGCGCATCCTGCGCGACGGGGCCATATCGATTGAGTACGAGCGGGAGGGATTGAGTCCGGCATTTGCCCAAGAGCGCCATCCGCGCACGGCCGTCGGCTATACGCAAAATGGTCAGGTTCTCTTTCTCGTCGTCGTCGATGGGCGCCAGCCCGGCTTTAGCGTCGGCATGACGCTAGAAGAACTGGCCCACTTTATGCGACTGCGCTTGGCCGATTTTTCGCTGGTGCGAGAGAATGCCTATCAGGCGCTCAACCTCGACGGCGGCGGCTCGACGACGATGGCTGTCAAAGGCGAGGTGGTCAATAGCCCATCCGATCAGACCGGCGAGCGCCCCGTAGCCAATGCGCTCTTGGTCGTGAAGGGACCGTAGGGAATGGTGTTATTCAGGGCAGACGATCTGCGCGCGCTGGGCCGCGCGCTCTTTATTCGCGTTGGCGTGCGCCCGGACGACGCCGAACTCGTAGCGGATCATCTAGTCGAGTCGGGTCTGCTGGGCCACGATACGCATAGCGTCTTGCGCCTGCCGCAGTATGTGAATATGGTGCGCGACGGCGTGGTCGATCCGCAGGGCGCACTGCGCGTGCTCGAAGATAGCACCTATGCGGCGCGTTTGAGCGGTTCGTGGAATTTTGGGCCGGTGACGGCGACGCGCGCCATGGAGTGCGCGCTGGACAAGTTGGGTGACGGCGGAGCCATTGCGGTTGTTACGGTGCGCGATTGCAACCACATAGCGCGTTTGGGGCGTTTTGCGGCACTGGCTACGGTGCGCGACTGCATTGCGCTGATGGTGGCCAATGGGCACGGCGGCGATTTGGCCGTGGCGCCGTTTGGTGGCCGTGCCCGGCGCTTGCCGACCAATCCGATCTGCGTAGGTATTCCCACGGGCCTAGCGTGGCCGCTGGTGCTCGATATGACCACCAGCATGACATCGGGCGGCGACTTGCGGCTTCTGCGCAATCTCGGTAGACCCGCACCCGCTGGATCGATCGTAGACTCGGATGGCGCGCCGACTACCGACGTGGAAAAATACTACGGTCCACCGCCGGGCGCGGCGCTGCCGCTGGGCGTGCCGACGAGCGCTCACAAGGGGTTTGGTCTAGGCGTGCTGGTCGACGTCTTGGCCGGCGCCCTGTCGGGTGCCGAGTGCAGCAAAGAAACTTATCAGCGCTCGGGCAATGCCCTGTTTATCGCCGCGCTGCGGGTGGAGGCATTCCGGCCGTTAGAGGACTTCTTCGCCGAGGTGCAGGGCTTGGTGGAACGCATCAAGTCGTGTCCGCCCGCAGAGGGCTTTGGCGAGGTCATGCTACCCGGCGAAAATGCCCATCGCCACTACGTGCGGCGGGAGCGCGAGGGGTTGGAGGTCGATGCGGTCGCCTGGCAGCAGATCGCCGAATTGGCGAGCGAGTTGGATGTGCAACTGCCCGATCCTGTCGCGTGAGAACGATATTGCACCGCACTGTCAAACAACGGATGGAGGTTTTGAAATGCTCGATATAGGCATCGTAGGTCTCGGTGGGATAGGCAACAATCATGCTCGGTGCTACACGGAAAATAAACACGCGCGCGTAGTTGCCGTGTGCGACGTCATACGAGAGCGGGCCGACGCGGCGGCCGAGCGCTGGAATGCACGGGCGTTTTACAGCATCAAGGAAATGCTCAAGAGCGGAATCCATCTCGACGCCTGCTCCGTTACGACGGCGGGCGTGGAAAACGGCGGCGACCACTACGAACCGACGATGGAATTGCTCAAAGCGGGACTGCCAGTGTTGGGTGAGAAGCCGATTTCCAACGATGTGAGCAAGGCGCGCAAGATGGTGGCGCTGGCCAAGAAAAAGCGCCTGCGCTACGGAGTAAATCTCAACCACCGCTTTACGCCAGCGGCCGTGCGCGCCAAAGAGTGGTTGCAGGCTGGGCGTCTGGGCGAGCTCAATATCGTCAATATGACTATGTGGATTAACAATCCCAACGAGTCGAGTCCGTGGTTTCACATCCGCGCTCTCCATCCCCACTCGCTCGACGTGATGCGCTATTTTGCCGGCGACGTCGACAAGGTGCAGGCCTTCTTCAAAAAGGGCAAGGGGCGCAAAATTTGGTCCAACGTGCAGGCCAACTTGCAGTTTAAGAATGGCGTGATCGGCCACCTGACGGGCAGCTACGACGCGGGCGGTAGCTACGGCTTGGAGACGCTGGAATTGGTGGGGTCAGAAGGCCGCGTGGTTATCAACGAGGCCTGCGAGAAGCTGAGTTTTTACCCGCGCTTCTCGCACGAGATCGAAAGCTATGACCACCTGGGCGGAATGGGCTCGTTCCCGGATACATTCCCGTCGCGCATTGGCGCTTGGATCGACGATCTGCGCAACAACACGCCGCCCAGTAAGGTCGATGCCAAGGCCGAAGATGCACTGAAAGTGCAGCTTGTCATCGAGTCGATCATCAAGTCTTGGGAAACCGGCCAGGTCGTTAAAGTGCCGCAAAAGTAGCCATGATACGCACTGCAGTCATTGGGCTTGGTCCAATTGGCAATCGCCATGCCAAGCTATACAACGAAATGGACAACGCCGAGTTGCTCGGCGTGTGCGACGTAGATCGCGCCCGGGCCGATGCGGCGGCCAAGAAGCACGGCACGCGCGCCTTCTACGGCGTGCAGGACATGATCGAATCCGTCGAATTGGATATGGTTAGCGTCACCACGGGCGGCGAGGAGTACGGCAGCGACCACTACCAACCGACGATCGACGCGCTGCAGGCCGGACTGCACGTGCTGGGTGAAAAGCCCATTTCCAACGAGATTGCCCCGGCCGAAGAGATGGTGGCGCTGGCGCGCGAAAAGGGCCTGTGCTACGGCATCAATATGAACCATCGCTTTACGCCGGCCGCGCGCTTGGCTAAGCAGTGGATGGACGATGGCCGCATTGGCGACCTGCTCTTTATGAATATGAGCATGTGGATTATGAATCCGCGCGAGTCGAGTCCGTGGTTTCAAATCAAGGCGCTGCATCCGCACACCGTAGATATTATGCGCTACTACTGCGGTGAAATTGAGTGCGTGCAGTGCTTTGCCCTCAAGGCGCCGGGCAGGTCGATCTATTCTACGGCGCAGTTCAATATGCGCTTTAAAAACGGCTGTCTGGGCCATTTGACCGGCAGCTATGACATCGAGCGCGGACACCCGATGGAGCGCTGCGAAGTGGCCGGCGTCCGTGGGCGCTTCGTAATCGATGATATGTACCGCGAAGCAACGCTCTTTCCGGCTGGCCAGATGGAGAAGCGCGTGTATTCGAATCCGATTTTTGGCGGCATGGGCGATTTTGAAGACACGTTTCGCAACCGCCTGCGCCGCTTTGTCGAGCAGCTTGAAGAGGGGGCCAAGCCCGAGGAAATCGATGGCTCTGGACTTGACGGACTGAAGGCGCAGAAGGTGTTGGCTGCGGCGATCCGTTCCGTCGAAAGCGAAGCTGTCGTCTACGTGGAGGATTAGGTGGAGTACAATGAAAAAATGCTCGCGGCCAAGGCGCGGCTATTGGAGCGCTTCAAAGCGAGGGAGCGAGGCCAGGGCGACCCTACCCGCGATCGCCTGCCGCCGGGGCAGCACTTGACCAAAGGTTTTCCCGTGCTCGATTTGGGAGTGAAGCCGAAGTTCCATCCCAAGCGTTGGCGCTTCCAGGTCGAGGGCGAGGTCGAAGAGGGGCTCGACCTCGATTGGGATGGCTTTGCCGCCTTGCCACGCGTCCGCTCAGAGAGCGATTTTCACTGCGTGACAACCTGGTCAAAATTCGATGTGGAGTGGGGCGGCGTGCCGTTTATCGAGGTCGCCGCACGCGTGCGGCCTACGGAAGCAGCGCGTTTTGTCATCGTGCACTCGGCCGACGGCTACACCACCAACGTGCCGCTGGCCGACTGCCTCGACGACGACGTCATTCTCGCCGATGCGCTCTTTGGCCAACCTCTCCCCTTAGAGCACGGTGGGCCGATGCGCTTGGTCGTTCCTAAACTCTACGCGTGGAAGTCGGCCAAATTCGTGCGGAAATTGGTGTTCGTCAAAGAGGACCAGCCCGGGTTTTGGGAGGAGCGCGGCTACCACGATCGCGGCGATCCGTGGCAAGAGGAGCGCTACCGGTAGGCGCGACCCAAATTTTGCCGGAGTCGCTCGATGGACTGTTCGAGCCCTTGGCCGATGGCGTTGGCCTGTTTCAAGCGTTCGGGAAATTGATCGAAGAGCGCCGCATCCTGCTGGCGCACCCCCTCCAATATGAGGTCGAAGGCCTCCAAGCGCAGGCGCAGGTAGTCCTGCAGCAGCTGGTGCGTGGGCTGTAGATCGGTCAGCGTCGGCTGCAGCGCGGCGGCCTGCTCGGCCAACTGGGCCACTAGGGGGCGGAAGCGCTGTTCGACGAGTGGATAGATGACCTCGATATCAACCGAATCGGTCGGTACGGCCCGCTCTATGTCCACTTCCAACGAGCGCACGCTCTGTATGATGACGCCCACTTCATCGAGATAGCGCACGGCCCGCTCTGCATCGTTGCCCTCTGTCGCATCTTCATTGGCGCAGCCCAGTGCGAGGAGCAGGGTGATTGAAATCAGAAACTTCAACGATTTGATGTCCTTATAGAATGTATTCGCCCCCCTCGCAGCCGGCTTCTATTGGCATGGGGACATGGGATAGCGCTTTGACTGTGGCATCTAACGCATCGTCGGTGCGCGCGGGGTGATGGTTAAAGAGGATCAGGCGCTTTGCGCCGGCTCGGCAGGCCACATCGACGGCCTGCTGCGGACAGCTGTGTCCCAAGCCCTGCTGCGCCGGGTATTCGTCGTCGCTGTAATAGGCGTCGTGGATAAGTAGGTCGGCCCCGCGGCACAGCGCCACCGCGCGCGCGCGGCTCGCTTCATCGCGGTACTCGACAACAGGTATGTAGGCGAGGGAGGCTTGGCCGTCGCTGATGCTGTAGGCCATGCACGGTCCGCCGTGGCTGTGCCCGACTTCGGCGTGCTCGACGCGGAAGTCGGCTAGCTGTAAGGGCTGCGGGTCATCTAATTCGCAGACCTCGACTTGGGCACCAATGTTTTCGTAGAAGAAGTTGGGCACCGGACAGTAAGTGGGCTGCATCTGCTCCAGCAGCAGTTCGCGCATGGCGTGTGCACCGCCGCGGCCGAAGAGGCGAAATGCGTTGCCCGGGATCAACAGGGGCAGGCAAAATGGCACCCCATGTATATGCGACCAGTGGGTGTGGCTGAACAGCAGATATGCCTGACCCTGACCGCGGCCAAAGGCGCCGGCAAAAAGGGCGTTGCCCAATCCGTTTAGGCCGATTCCGCCGTCTAGGATGAGCGTTGACGCGCCGGAACTTTCCACCTGCACGCAGAGCGTATTGACGCCGTATCGCCTGGTTTCAGAGCGGGGAATAGATATTTCACCGCGCGCGCCCCACAGCCGTATTCTCACCCTGCCGCCCTCCTATAGCACCAGGTGATCGCCTTCAGCGGCGGCCAGCAAGGTGTTGTCGGGAGCCCGTCTGCCACAGTCTTCGACGAGGGCGTCGAGCTGCTCATCGCTGCGGTTGGGCGCGTGGTGAAAAAGGGCCGTGCGTCGGACGCGGGCCTCTTCGCTCAGGCGCAGGGCGTCGTCGGTGTGGCTATGGCCCCAATCGTCTTTGTACTCATCGGGCAGAAAGAACGAGTCAAAGACCATCAGATCGGCATCCTGGGCCAGTTCAACGGTTCCCCTTTGAAGGGTTAGCCGCCGATCTTCGAGCACGTCGTCCGTCCCCTCGCCCATACCCGCCCCGTGCAGGCGTGGGCCGTACAGATCGGTATCGCTGACGTAGGCGAATACTTTGCCCGCGCATTCTATGCGAAAACCGCCCGTGTAGCTCGGATGGTTCAAGCGTTTGCACAAGACGTTGGCCGGTCCAATCTGCCATTGCTGCCCCTCTGCCAGGTCGGTGAAGTGCAGCGCGGCATTGGCCTGTTCGAGTTGTACGGGAAAGAAGGGTTGTTGCTGCTGTTGATCGAGGATTTGGCAGATTGTTCGATCGGCGTGTGCCAGCGAATAGATATGAACGCGCGTGCCGCGCTCATGCAGCGGGGCAAAGTAGGGGAAACCGTGGATGTGATCCCAGTGCGTGTGGCTGATGAGCAAGTGGATTTCGCGCTGGCCGCGCTTGACCAACTGCTCGCCCAGCGCGTAAATACCGGTGCCTGCGTCAATTACGATGCACGAGCCCTGTGCATCGATCTCAATACAGGGAGTATTGCCGCCGTAGCGCACGCAGTGTGGTGAGGATACGGGGTAGGAGCCTCGCACGCCCCAGAACGTAACTTCCATCAAACATATCCGGTCAGTAACTGAGCAATGGCACAAAATAGTATAATATGAATTATGTTGTTAATACACAAGTATTTACTAAGTATCATGGCGGATGCGTGGAACGGCAATCTATTTGGTGCATCAACCTCGTAGGCGCGATGTTTACAAGGGGAATGGCGTTTGTTATTATATCGGCACGTCGCGATGTCAAAGGAGATCTATGGACGCCAAGAATCGCAAGTCGAGCATCGGGGAGTACATTTCTTCTATCCTCGTTGCCGTGGGCTTGGCATTGCTCATTCGCACCGGGGTAGTGCAGGCCTTCTACATTCCCTCTGGCTCTATGGAAGACACGCTGCTGGTCGGGGATTATCTACTTGCCAATAAATTTGTCTACGGTGCGCCTTTCGACGTACCGGCGACCAATATAACGCTGTTCCGCCTGCCGGCTCTGCGCGATCCACAGCCCGGCGATATCGTCATTTTTCGCTCGCCGGTCGATCCCGACCGCGACCTCATCAAGCGCTGCGTCGCCGTGGGTGGGCAGACGGTCGAAATCGTCAATAAAACGCTCTATGTCGACGGCCAGCCCTTGGCCGATCCATCGCTGGCCAAATACACCGACCGCGCAGTCTATCCCGCTGCTTTCAATCCGCGCGACAACTTCGGTCCCTTCGCCGTTCCCGAGGGGCACTTCTTCATGATGGGGGACAATCGCGACAACAGCGCCGATAGCCGCTACTGGCGTTCCGTGCCCAAGGATTTGATTAAGGGCAAGGCGATGAGTATATACTGGTCGTGGGCACCCGATACGGGAGGGCCCTACTATAGTGGTCCCGCATCGCTGCCCAGAGTGTTGGGCAGCTGGATTGGGCGCCTGCCAAGCCGCGTTCGCTACGAGCGCTTGGGCGACGTCATTCGCTAGGACGGAGAGCATGAATAGGCGAAATAACAGAGACCGAGACGACGACGACTACGACGAGCGCGATGTCGGTCAGAGGGACGATGGCGACGAGCCGCTGCGCTTGGTAGACCAGCTATTGACGATGGCTGCCGACCGCGATCCGGCGCGCCCACTGCTCTACCAGCTGCGGCGCCAGCTGATGGAGCGCGAGATTTCCTTTCAGGAGGCGCGGCGCTCCTTGGTCGAGATGGAAGCCGCCCTAGAGAAAGTCACGGCGCCGGCCAACCGAATTGGCATTTTTCTCAATTCGCCGAAAGAGGGTATCGCCAACGTATTTGTCAGTGGTTCCGAGTACTACGCCAATATCGACCCGCGCGTCGACGCGGCGCGCCTGCGCGCTGGCTGCCGAGTGCTGATCAACGAAGCCTATGCCGTGGTGGGCGATTTGGGCTACAGCCCCAGCGGGCCGGTTGCCAAAATAGGCGACGTGCTCGAAGGAGGGCGGCTGCGCCTGTCGCAGGCGCACGGAACCCAGGAGGTCGTGCTAGAGCGCGGCGCCGAACTGCTGGACATCGAACTCAAGGTGGGCGATGAGGTGCGCGTCGATCCGGCTTTTAAAATGGCCTTGGAGCGGCTGCAGTCGGCCGAGAGCAAGGAATACTTTATCGAGGACGTGCCGCCGACGCCTTGGGAGAGCATCGGCGGGCAGGAGGAGGCTATCCAGGCCATCCGCGATACCATCGAACTGCCGGCTCTGCACCCCGAGCTCTTCGAGCGCTTTCAGTACAGCACGCCGAAGGGATTTTTGCTCTACGGTCCGCCTGGATGCGGCAAGACGCTGATCGGCAAAGCTACGGCCTACAACCTCGTTGAGCACATGCGTCGCGAAGAAGGCTTAGAGCTAAAAGAGTACTTCATGCACATCAAGGGCCCCGAGATTCTCAATATGTGGCTCGGCGAGACCGAACGCATGGTGCGCGAAGTATTTGCCCAAGCGCGGCAGAAGCGCAAGGAAGGCTATCTACCCTTCGTCTTTATCGACGAGGCGGAATCCATTCTGGGCACGCGGCGCTCGATGCGCTCGCACAATATTTCCAACACCGTAGTGCCGATGTTTTGCACCGAAATGGACGGCATCGAGTCACTGCACGATGTAGTCATTGTTTTGGCTTCCAATCGCCACGACCTGATCGATCCGGCTATTTTGCGCCCCGGTCGCATCGATCGCAAAATAAAGGTCAACCGCCCCAACTACGAAGCGGCTAGGGCCATCTTCTCAATTTATTTGACGCCTTCCCTGCCGATTGATGCTGCAGAAATAGCCGAACACGGCGGCCAAGAAGCCGCGCGCGAGGCACTCGTTCAGCAGGGCGTTGACGAACTCTTTGCGCGCAGCGAAGAGACGCGCTTTCTCGAAGTGTCGCTGCGCTCTGGGCGTCAGGAAGTGCTCTACCGCGGCGACCTTTCCAGCGGTGCGATCATCGCATCCGTGGTGCAGCGCGCCAAGGAGTTGGCCATTAAGCGCGCCATTGCACAGCAGGAGGCCGGCGCGGGCGTGCGCGCGCAAGACCTGCGCGACGCGGTGCGCCACGAGTATCGAGAGAACGAGGTGTTTCCGCCGTCCGACAGCGTCGAAGACTGGCTCAAGCTGCTGGACTACGAGCCGGAAAACGTGGTCAAGGTGACGCCGGTGCGTCCGCAGATGGAAAAGGTGCAGGAGATGCGCGCCGGCAAGGTGATCTAGCGCATGTTGCGACTGTGTGGGTTGGAAACGGAGTACGGAATCCAAGTCGACGACGTCGATCACATGGATGTAGTCGTCGAGTCGATGGAGTTGATCCGCTGCTACCTGCACGACGATTTCGTCGCACGCTGGAACTACGGGCTGGAGAATCCCCGCCGCGATATGCGCGGTTTCGAGGTCGACGAGCTGCGCAACGACAAGGACGAGATGGAGCACCTGCAGCAGGATCGCGCGCGCAAGATTCCCCTCAAAGATCTCAAGAGCGACCTGTTGATCCACAACGGCGCTCGTCTCTACAACGACCACACCCATCCCGAATTTTCTACGCCCGAGTGCTACGACCTGTTTGGCTTGGTCGCCTTTGATCGCGCTGGCGAGCGCATTGTGCTGCAGTGTGCCCAGCAGCGCACGGCCACGCGCGGCGGCGGCGTGGTGCGCCTCTACAAGAACAACACGGACTTCGACGGCCATAGCTACGGCACGCACGAGAACTTCCTCATTCGCCGCGATGTTCCTTTCGACAGGGTTATCGCCGGACTGCTGCCCTTTATTGCGACTCGCCAGATCTACGCCGGTGCCGGGAAGGTCGGCGTCGAGGAAGATACGCGCGCCGACAGCGGCATATACCAGCTGGCGCAGCGCTCCGACTTCTTCGAGGTAATTACCAGCGTAGACACCATGCAGCGCCGGCCGCTAGTCAACAGCCGCGACGAGCCGCACGCCGACCCGGCGCACTGGCGCCGTCTGCACATGATCGTCGGCGACGCCAATATGTCCGAGTGGGCAACGGCGCTCAAAGTCGGCGCGTTGGGACTGGTGTTGGACCTCGTGGAAATGGATGCGGTGCCGGTGTGCGAGCTGGCCGATCCGGTGGGTGCGCTGAAGAGCGTTTCGCGCGACCAGACGCATCAGTGGCCCGTTGAATTAGCGGGCGGTGGGCACACGTCGGCGCTCGATATTCAGGCGACCTATTGGGATGCGGCGCGCGAGCGGCTGCAGGGCCGCGACGACGAGACGGACTGGGTGCTGGGCGAGTGGCAGCGGGCTATCGAGGCGCTCGGCCGCGATCCGGGTGAACTGCAGGGGCTGTGTGATTGGGTGACTAAGAAGTGGCTGCTGGACGCGTTCGCCGAATCGGAGGGGTTGGACTGGAGCCGACCCGACGACCGCGCTTGGTTACAAAGTCAGGATCTGGAGTACCACAACGTCGACCCGGCCGAGGGGCTCTACCTGATGCTGGAGGAGAGCGGACAGGTTTCGCAGTTGCTTAGCGACGAAGAGGTGCGCCGTGCGATGGTGGTGCCGCCAGCGGATACGCGCGCCTATTTTCGCGGCGTGGCGCTGGAGAAATTCTCCGCGCAGGTGCGTTCGCTCAACTGGGACAGCATCGAATTTGAGACTGCTGGCAAGGCGTACATCGTCGATTTAAAAGGGTGTGTCGATGCGGCGTCGGCCGCATATTTTAACGCAGCGCTCGACGGAGCGCACAGCGTTGAAGAGCTGGTGGAAAAACTGGCGGCCTGGCAGCCTCAGGACGCGTCGAAAGGAGAAGCGTGATGAATGCTTTTGAACTGCGCGATCGCATACCGCGTCCCGTTAAGCCGATGGACGACGGCGGAGGTGAAGGAGACGATGGACCGCGCCGCCCAAAAGTTGAAAAGCCGGGCGGGGGCGACGATATACTCAAGCGCATGAAGCGTGTCGATCCCAACCAAGCGCGGCGCTATCGCCAGCGCACGGGTGAGTAGGCGCATCGATGGAGAGCTGTGACTTTCTCGATCTACTGCGCGAAGGAGGGCACCTGCCCGAGGTTGCCTCTGTCGCGCAGGGCGACCGGCCTTTCGAAAGCACGGAAGGAACGACCATTCTCGCCGTGCGCTACCGCGATGGCGTGCTGGTGGCGGGCGACCGGCGGGCGACTATGGGCAACTTGGTCGTCTACGATCGCGCCGACAAGGTGCTGAGCATTGACGACGATTCGGTGATGGCCATTTCCGGTTCGCCGGCCATTGCCTACGAAATCGCGCGCATGCTGGAGATGTCCGTGCAGTACTACAGGCGCAGTCAACTGCAAAAGCTCAGCCTTGACGGCAAGCTGCGCACGCTCTCGCGGCTGCTGCGCCAGAACTTGCCGATGGCCATGCAGGGCGTCGGCGCCGTAATCCCGATCTATGCCGCCTTCGATCCGCGCGATGCTACGGGTAAAATCTTCTTCTACGACCTGCTCGGCGCGACGTTCGAGAGCGTCGATTTTTGCACCACCGGATCCGGTTCGCACATTATTCGCGGTGCGCTCTACTACCTCAATCGCTGGGGCGATACGCCGCTGGCCGAAATGGATGAGGGCGCCGCGCTGGAGTTGATCGTGAAAATGTTGGAGACCGCGGCCGAATACGATACGGCTACCGGTGGCTACCGCCCTAGTGCGCGCATTTACCCAACGGTGATGCGAGTTAGTGCCGACGGCATTCACTGTGTGGAAGAAGGCGAATTGGAAGCGATCTTCCAGGGATGGACGGCTTAGATGTTAGAGGAACCTTATCGCTGGGTCGAGGCCATGCGCAACCGCCGCGAATACCTCGAAGACCAACTGCGCGGTGCCTCGCCCGTAGTGGCTACGCGCTATCAGCGCGGCGTGCTCCTACTGACGACGACGCCGGGTCCGCGCAAGGTCTTTGAGGTATACAACGAAATCGCCTTTGCTGCCATCGGCCATCCCGCCGATATCGAGAAGCTGCGCAAGGCGGTTATCGATATTGCGCACTTGGAGGGCTTCAATCTTTCGGCAAACGATGTCAACTTGCAGCGCTTGGTGAGCTTTGGCATCGGCCCGCTGGTCAAGGGAGCCTTTGACGAAATTTTCCGCTCGCCCTTTCTGGCGCGCGTGCTGTTGGCCGAGTTGGACCCACCCAGCGACGACGATATGTTTTACACCATCGACGCCGATGGAACGTTTGTGCGCGCTGGTCAGGTGGCCGCCGTCGGCAGCGAGGAGAGCGTGGAAGCCATTGTCGGGGCACTGAGTGCGCATCCGCCTGAAGCGACCTTGGATGTCGCCATAGAAGCAGCGCTCAAGGCTTGGGGGCGAGGGCGCATGGCGATAGACCGCGAAGAGGGAGAAGGTCTGCCCACCGACGAAGCGGTCGATGCCTTCCTGCGCGACGCACTGGTCGGCCTCAAAGTCGAAGCGGGCGTGCTCGATCGCAGTGCGTCGACCAAGTCAAAATTTCGCCTGTTAGGCGACGACGACCTAAGAGCCGTGCTGAGCGAATATCGCGGGGCGTGACCATGAGGGATCGCATCTTTGGGCTCGAGACGGAGTACGGCTGTTTGCCGCCGGACACCGATCCCTTTCTGAGCCCGGAATACATTTCGGTCAAGACCAAAGACTGTTTGTTTTTTCGCGAGGGATTGGGCTTGGTCGACATGCACTACCGCGGGCGCGACGAACCGCCGGGCAATGGCGGCTTTCTCTTTAACGGCGGTAGACTCTACATCGATATGGGGCACGTCGAATACGCCACGCCCGAATGTTCGGGCCTCTTTGACCTGGTGGCTGCCGATCGCGCCGGCGAGATTATGGTTCAGCGCGCGCTCGACCATCTAGACAGCAGCGGCCGCGCCTCTTTTATAAAGAACAACATAGATCACTATACGGGGGCGACCTTCGGCTGCCACGAGAATTACCTCGTGCGCCGCGAAGTGCCCTTCTCGCAGGTGCTGCTGCCGGCCATGTTGCCGTTCTTTGTCACGCGGCAGATCTTTGCCGGCGCCGGTCGCGTCGGCTGCCACACCGACATCTTTGAGTCGGGCGTCGAGCCGGACCAGAGTGTCACCTACCAGATTTCGCAGCGCGCCGACCATATCGTTACGGAAATTTACCAGTGGATACAGTTTAGTCGGGCCATTATCAACACGCGAGACGAGCCGCTGGCCGATTGGGGACAATTTCGCCGTTTGCACCTGCTCGTTGGCGATTCGAATATGTCGGAATACGCTACGGCGCTCAAGGTGGGTAGCACGGGGCTGGTGTTACAGCTCCTCGAAGAGCACATCGTGCCGGAAATGGGTTTGCTCAACGCGGTGGACGCCATTCGCGATATTTCGCGCGATGTCAGCTGCACGTGGGAAATTCAGCTAGAAGACGGTCGCTATACGACGGCCATTGACGTGCAGCGCTACTACATGGATATGGCGGAGCGCTACCTGCGCGGGCGCGATGAAGAGACCGACTGGGTGTTGGACGAGTGGCGCTTTGTGCTAGACGGACTGCTGCACGATCCGGGGGCACTGGTTGATCGCGTCGATTGGATCGCCAAAAAGTCGCTCTTGGAACAGTTTATGGAAGCCGAGGGAATCGACTGGCACGATCCGTGGTTGCAAAGCTTGGATTTGGAGTACCATAATTTGAATCCCAGCAAGGGATTATATTTTGATCTACTCCGGCGTGGCCGCATGAAGCGCGTAGTCGATGAGGAGCGCGTAAACAATGCCATCGCCAACCCGCCGGCTGACACGCGTGCGTGGGCGCGCTCGCAGGTCATGCGCGCGCTGACCGAAATGAAAGCGCGCTACGTAATCGACTGGGATTCGATTTACGTCGAAGACGATAGATATCTCAACATAGACGATCCCTTTTGCCTGTATGAATCGGATGCGGAGGAGTTCATCGCCGAACTCGGCGCGGAGGGCGATGCCGAAGAAGAGTGAAAAGTAGCATTGTGTAGATTATTTGTTATATTTTATAGTACTTGAGTACTCATTCCTGCCCCAAGGAGAGTAGTTCATGTTCGCTTCAGCTAACGCTGCGGTTGGCGGTGTATTCACGGTCCCGCTCAAGGCGCGCAATCAGATGCGCATGCCAACGCTTGGCGCGCGCGTAAAAGATGGGTTGGGCATCGCCCCCCTGCGCGCTACAGGTGGATCGCCCGGACCGCTGCAAATGTCCGGAGCCGCGCGCAGTAGCCTAGTGGCGCCGCCCGCTTCCGGCGGGGGTATCCTTTCGCAGTTGCAGGGCCAAGTGCGCAGCGCGAGTCCGCTCACCGCGGGTGTCCGCAGTGCGCATCGCGCCAAGCCCGGCCTGTCGTCTGGCCTGCTGCAGGCGCGGCAAACCGGTTTGTTGGATCGCATGCGCCGCTCCGATAGCAACAGCCGCCTGCTGCAGGCCAACTCCAATCCGCTGCGCACCGGAGGCGGCTTTGGCTTTAAGTCCGCTATTAGCAGTATCAATCTGCTCGGATAAATCACTGCATTTCACGTTGCATTCATCTAATTTTCTGCGTATCGCTTTGACTCTCTGGGCGCTTGCCGGCACGGTTTCGGCGGGCGCTTTTGAGTGCGCGATTCCCGCGCCAGCCGGCAAGCGGCTGCAGGTGGGCAACAGCCTGAGCGCGCTAGTTATCTTTGCCCAGTTTGCCGAACAGGGTGCCGGTTCGTCGGCTCCCTCTTGGTCGACAGACCTTTTCAACCCCTCTGTCCCCGGCAGCTTTACCCATTTTTACAACGATATGTCGGGCGGGCTATTGCAGGTGCGCGGTCGCGTCCTGCCCAAGCGCTACAGTGCGCTCGATGTGGCCGACGCCTATGCGGCCGCCCAAGAGGGTGGTGTGGGCCAGTATGGCCTCTTTAACTTGCAGGTGCTGCGCCAGGCCGATGCCGATAGCGACTTCGGAGAATTCGACAACGATGGCCCCGACGGCGTGCCCAACTCGGGCGATGACGACGGCTATGTCGATATTGTTTTCATTAATTTGCACACCGTGCCGCGCGGTTTTTTTATCGGTTCGGCGACGGGTCTGGCTTCGCTGGGATTGGATGCCGACTACATCAGCAATGACGCAGCGGCAGGCGGTGGCTTTGTGCGCGTGCGCAGTCGCTTTAACGGATTTGGCGGTACGACGCAGCGCGGTCATACATTCAGCGTTACCGCCTCTACGATGTGCCACGAATTTGGTCACGTGCTCGGGCTGACCGATCTATTTGACCAGAGTTCGCTCTCTGCGGCGGGCGAGTTGGACCCAGAGGAAGATTCGGCCGGTATCGGCAAGTGGGGCCTGATGGGACTGGGCACGCTAGGTTGGGGCGTGGAAGATGGTCCGAATGCGTTTAGTGGACCGACGCTAGCCGAATTGGGATGGGTCGAGGTCGAGGTGCTCAACCAGCCCGCTGCCGAAATATCTCTCGAAGAGGTATTTTCAGGTCGTCGTCTGCTGAAGATTCCCGTGCGTCGCCACGAGTACTTTCTCCTCGAATACCGCCGGGCGGCCGGTTCGTACTACAATCGAAATATTCCGCAGGATGGCCTACTGCTCTGGCACGTCGATGAGCGAGCCGACAACGATGAGGAACGCCATAAGCGCATCGATTTGGTATGTGCCGATGGGCTGTTTGCCGACCGAGGAGCGCCGTCGGCATCGGCCGATCCGTATGCCGGTCGAGACAACCTCGACTTCTGGTCGCGCGATGCGGCCTATGCCAGCGAGCACAACGGAAATCAGGGCGATGCGGGCGATCCCTTTGACGGCGTGCGCTATCGGCGCGTCGCCTGGGATACCAATCCTGCCCTGCGCGCCCATAGCGGATCAACGCGCGGCGTAGATCTGGCCTGGGCGCTGGAAAATATGCGGCCAGAGGGCAACCAGATGCGCTTTGATTTTGTCGGCGCGGCGCGCGAAGGAGATATCGTTGGACAGGTGCGCTGGGAGGGAGACGTCGAGTTGAGGGGCGATGTGGTCGTACAGCCCGGCGCGCGCCTAGTGCTGGCCGACGGCGTGCGCGTTGCCCTTGCACGCGGCGATGAGCGGACTGCCGGATTTGATCCAGATCGCAGCGAATTGATCGTCTATGGCGAAGTAGTGCAGGAGGGAACAGCCGCGTTTGCCTCGGCGGCGGCGACTCCAGGTGCGCTCGATTGGTCTGGCATTTTTCTGATGGATGGTCAGGCGTTAGACGAGCGTGCGCTGAGCGTGGAAAACGCGCGTTTGGGCGTTGTGCGCTTTCGCTTGCCGCCTGGACAGACGACGTGGAGTGGCGACGTTTCCGTGCGCGGCGACCTGCTCGTGCCGGCCGACGCCCAATTGGTAGTCGAACCGGGGGCGCAGATATTCTTTGCCGAAAGCGATGTCGCCTTTAACGGCGTGTCGCCGCGCTATGTCGAATTGGTGGTGGAAGGCGAACTGCTGGCCCGCGGACGGGCTGATGCCGCGCTGCGCTTCACTACGACGCCCAGTCCGGAAGACGACCAGATCTGGTACGGGGTGCGTCTGCTGCCGTCGGCGCGCACGGACGTCGAGTTCACCCAGTTCGATCGCGTGGGTTTTGCTTTGAGCGGTGAGGTCGGCCGAAGCGGCTCGCTGCGCGTGGCCGATGCGGTCCTGCGCGATGCAGCTGGCGGTGGCGTCAGCGTAACGCTGGTTGGCGACGCCGATTTCGAGCGAGTGCTGTTCACGCGGATTACTGGACCGGCGCTGCGCGTCGATGGCAGCGGCCAGGTGACCCTGCGCCAAGCGCGCATCACCGGTAATGGCCAAGAAGGCATCGTGCTCAACAACGCCTCGCTGTTGGCGCTCGATGTGGAAATTGCCAACAACGGCCTGTTGGATGGGGAAGACCCGCGTTCGGGTCTGCGCGCGGTTGGTGGAGAAGGGCAGAAAATAGAGCTGTGGGATGTGACCGTTGAGCGCAACAGCAAGCACGGTATCGAATTGGTAGACTGGCGCGGCGAAGTGGAATTGTACGACTCCTATATAAACGCAAACTATCGCGATGGGCTGCGCGCCGGCCGGCTCCAAAAGCTGGTATTTGAACAGGTCGAAGTGCAGCGCAACCTGGGTGGCGGCGTGGCTGTAGACAGCGCCTATGTAGAACTGTGGACTAGCTATGTGCTGGGCAATGTAGGCAACGCGCTCTATTTAGGTCCCGGCAGCACCGGTGCCATTGAAATGGGGCACTTCGGCAGCGGTCCCGGCACCGTGCTCGATCGCGTGGGGGCGCTCTTTGTGCGCACCAGCACGTTTGAGCGGGCGCCCGTTGGGCTGCGCCTGATCGACGGGGAGCCCGTGCTGGAAAAGAATCGCTTGATCGGCAATGCCGTAGCCCTGCGCGTCGAGGGGTCTAGCGTGCCGTCGCTCGTGCGCGGCAATGCATTTCTCGACAACGCTACAGCCGTCGAAAACTTGACTAACCGCGCTCTGCAAGCGGCGGCAAACTACTGGGGCACTACGGATAGCACGGCGATTGCCGGATTGATGCGCGGCCGAGTGAATTTCTCCGGTTTTCTCGCAGCAGAGCCCGATCCGACCGCGGTCGAACCAGTGGAGGAACGTCCTCTGCGCTTTGCGCTGGGATTGGGTTATCCCAATCCCTTTAATGCCGCTGTCACCATTCCTTTTGAACTCGGCGCCGACGTGCATGCCGAGCTGTCCATATACGATGCGCTGGGTCGCCGAGTGCGCACGCTGGTCGATGCGACAAGGGCGAGTGGGATGCATAGCGCCCAATGGGACGGGCGCGATGAGCGGGGTGCCGATGTGGCGTCCGGCGCGTATTTTTTTCGCTTACAGGCCGGCGCCTTTGCTGCGCAGGGCCGCGTAGTGCTGCTGCGCTAATGCGCTATGGGCGCAGAGCGTTTAAACGAGGAGCTGGTTCGTGAGTGCAGGACGTATAGAGCGCTGTCCGGACGCGTTGCAGGCGCGCCATATAGAGCAATATAGCGCATTGGGCTACGTCGCATTTGACGGTGTGCTCGACCAACGCGAAGTGGATGACGCGCGTCGAGCGCTAGCGCGCGTAACCCAGTCGATGATGGAGGCGGTGCATCGAGGAACGGGTGAAGTCAAGCAGGCGCCCACTGGCGCGACGCGCAACTACGCCGGACCGCGCGTAATCAAAGAAGGGAGCGAGTGCGTTCTGCACTTTGAGTCCGGCATAGACCCGCACAGTATAGACCCAGCGCGCGTCGAGTACTCATACCGCAAATTGCACAACTACCAGGCCGAAGATCCCGTGTTTCAGCGCCTGGTCGAGCTGCCGCGCATCCGCGGCTTTCTTTCGCAACTGATCGGCCAAGATATGTTACTCAAAGATGTCATGGCTCTTTCCAAGCCACCCTTTATCGGCTCGGAGAAGCCGTGGCACCAGGACAATGCCTACTTCAACTGGCTACCGCTCGACTGGGTGGGTACGGTGTGGATCGCGCTCGACGATGCGACGGTGGAGAATGGCTGCATGCACGTGCTCCCGGGTCAGCATGCGCGCGGCCCGCTGCGCCATCACCACACGATCGACTGCGAAATTCTGTCCGACCGACTCGATTCAACGCAGGAAATCCCCATCGAACTGCGCGCGGGCGGTGCGCTCTACTTTTCCGCGCTGCTGCCCCACCAAACGCCGGCCAATGCCAGCCCTACGCGCCGCCGCGCGCTGCAGTTTCAGTACCGTTCTATCCATGCGTATCAGGTCACTGCGGAGGAGTTTGGCAAGGTCTTTGCCGAGGCCGACGGCAGGCCGGCTTCGTGCGCGTTGGCCCATGAGAATGGGTAAGGCGGCGTTTGCCGCGCTGCTTTGGCTGTGCGTATGCGATGTGCTGTTGGGGAGTAGTGCGATACAGGCGCAGGCCCAGCGCTCCGTAGCACGGCGCTGGAACGAAGCACTGCTCGAGGCCATTCGCAACGATTACGCGCGCCCAACGGTGCACGCCCGCAACCTCTTCCACCTTTCGGTCGTTCTGTACGATGCCTGGGCGGTCTACGACGACGTGGCCGTGCCCTATCTGCTTGGTCATCGCATTGGATCCTACGCGTGTGGTTTTGCCGGCGTCGAAAAAGTCGCCGACGTGGAGGCGGTGCGCGCCGAAGCGATGAGCTATGCGGCCTATCGCTTGCTAGTGCATCGCTTTAGCGCTTCGCCTGAGGCGCGCGGTTCGCTCAATAGCTTTCGCACGCTAATGACCGAGCTGGGCTACAATCCCGCGTTTACATCAGTCGACTACCGCAGCGGTTCGCCGGCCGCGCTGGGCAATTATATCGCGCGCTGTGCGATTGACTTTGGCCTACAGGATGGCTCCAACGAACTGAACGGCTATGCCAGTCCGTTGTATCGCGTGGTCAACCCACCGCTGCGCCCGACAGAACCGGGCAATCCGACTCTGCGCGATGCCAACCGCTGGCAGTCGCTCTCGCTGCAGGTCTTTATCGACCAGTCGGGTCATCAACTGCCGGGCGGCACGCCGCCCTTTATCACGCCCGAGTGGGGCCGCGTTACACCCTTTGCTCTGGGAGAGGCCGAGCGCTCCGTTCGAGAGCGCGACGGGCACGTCTATTGGGTGTACCGCGATCCCGGACCGCCGCCCTATACGGCCGAGGACGGCAGCGGGACGGCGGGTGACTACGCGTGGAACTTTGCCCTCGTAGCAGTTTGGTCTGCCCACCTCGACCCGGACGACGGCGTGCTATTCGATATTTCACCGGGTGCGATTGGCGGCATAGATACGTGGCTGCAGACGCCCGAAGCGCTGCGGACATTTTACTCGCTGTTTAAGGGAGGCGATCAGAGTAGAGGGCATGTGCGCAACCCGCATTCGGGTCTGCCCTATGAGCCGCAGCGGGTGCCGCGCGGTGACTACGCGCGCGTGCTGGCCGAGTTCTGGGCCGACGGTCCGAATTCGGAGACGCCGCCCGGACACTGGTTTGTCCTGCTCAACTACGTCAACGACCAGCCGGAATTGGAGCGGCGCATGCGCGGCGATGGACCGCTGCTCAATGCGCTAGAATGGGACGTCAAGGCGTATATGGCGCTCGGTGGAGCGATGCACGACGCCGCTATTGCCGCTTGGAGCATCAAGGGTTGGTACGATTATATACGCCCCATCTCGGCCATTCGCGCCATGGCCGACCGCGGCCAGCGCAGCGATCCACAGCAGCCGCATTATGCAGCAGATGGCATACCGTTATACCCAGACTTTATCGAATTAATTGGAGCGGGCGATGAGTTGGCGGGCGTCGCCGGCGAGCATATCGGTAAGATTAAGCTGCGCGCCTGGCGCGGTCCGAACTCGGTGGACAATCCGCGCGAAGACGCTGCTGGCGTCGGCTGGATTCGCGCCGAAGAGTGGTGGCCCTATCAGCGTCCGTCCTTTGTGACCCCGCCCTTTGCCGGTTATGTATCGGGGCATTCGACCTACTCGCGCGCGGCGGCGGAGGTGTTGACGCTGCTGACTGGAGATGCGTATTTCCCCGGCGGCATCGCTCGCTTTCTCGCGCGGCGCGACGAATTCCTCACCTTTGAAAGGGGGCCGAGCGTGGACGTCGAACTGCAGTGGGCCACGTATCGGGATGCTGCAGACCAGTGCAGTCTGTCGCGGATCTGGGGAGGGATTCATCCACCGGCTGATGACATGCCCGGCCGCCTGCTGGGCCTAGAGATTGGCCAACGGGCCTTTGCCCAAGCCGAGCGCTATTTTGTGGGGCAGGTCGACTACCGGCCGGCGCAGACTTCGGCCAGCCATATCGTCGTGCGCACCTATCCCAATCCGCTGCGCCAGGGGCGGGCGTTGCGCGTGCTCTTCGATCGCGCGGTCGTCGATGAATTTTTCGATGTGTCTCTGTACGACGTGCTCGGACAGATGGTGTATAGGCGCACTGTAGATCGCCGACAGACAGCCATCCAACTCGAGCCATCGCTGGCAGCTGGCGTATATCTGCTGCGGGTGCAGGGGGGAGATTGGCAAGCCCGTGCCAAGGTCGTCGTCGTCGAGTGAGCGGGGGACTGGCCGATGGTCGGTGAGGTGCATGAAAAAATACATTTCGAAAAGGAGATATCCATGGTGATTTGGGTGCTGTTGATGGTTTCCTGTGTTGTGCTATTGGGATGTGCGGCGGAGTGGAACGCCGATGCAGGTGGTCCGCCATTTGGCGCCGATGCGCTGCTTATTGATGTGCGGACTCGCGAGGAATACGACAGCGGCCATATCGAGGGGGCCAAGCTCATTCCCTACGAGGAGATCGGCGCGCGCATCGGCGAATTGACCGAGGATCGCGATCGCGAGATCGCCCTTTACTGTCGCAGCGGTCGGCGATCGGGTATTGCGCAGCAGACGCTGGCAAAGATGGGGTTTAAAAACGCGATTAACGTGGGTGGGTACGAAGAACTGCGCGCGCGACTCGCAGGTCCGTGAGCGATCCGGCGCCTCATCACGCGGTATGCCTGCTGCTGCGCCGCGTCATGAAAAAGGTGGGCATGCGCTGTGTGCGCAGCTTTCGATTGAGTAATGACGATCTGGCCCGCGCGGATACCTACTGCAGTGCCGCGGCCGAAGTGTGAGGTGGCGACGACGTCGAATACGCGCTACCGCGCAGCGCGTGGCAGCGGCAGAGGGGTCTAGTGCGGTAACGCTAGGACCAGACAAAGACCTCGTCGTCGTCTGTGGAGTAGCCGATAAATACGGCGAGCACGACGCGCGCTTGGTCGCCGACGATGGCCGGCACTTCGTGGATTAGGCGCGTGTTAAAAAAGTAGAGGTCGCCCGGTTCTAAAGACACCTGACAGTGCTCGATCGAGCGCGCGTGTGCGTAGTCGGCAAAGGTGTCGGCGGCTATGTAGGGTTGGACTTCGGGCGACCACAAACAGCGGTGGAGCAGGCCCTGGGCCCCGGAGCCGCTGGCGTCGGCATTTTGCAGGCAGAGCACGCCGGCAAATTGGTGCTCAAAGCGGTATACCGAATAGTCTGTGCGCCCTTCGCGCAGCACGACGTGGTCGATGTGCGGTTTGTAGCGCTGGCCTTCGTAGTGTACGCGAAAAATAGCCGGTCCATAGCGCCGTCCGTCGGACTCGTAGGCAGTTTTCACTTCTTTGCCTGGACACAGGGCTGCCAGGGTATCGTATACGCAGCGCACCGGGTCGTCGAATCCCCTGAAGAGAAAATCGAATAGGAAATGCGTCGATTGGGCGTGTTCCAAGAAGCGCTCTTTATCGCTGCCGCGGTTGCCGAGACTCGTGCCAATATCGATGCGCGGCCGCGCGTCGGCCGCCGAGCGCGGTTCGGCCGCATCGCGCATGAGGCCCAGATCGACAAAGCGGCGGACTAGGCCGCGGCAGTGCAGCGGGTCGTAGGCGTGGCGCAAGACAAAGGCCGGACTCTGTGCCTGCGCCAGTGCTCTGATGGGATTGGCATAGCACTGGGTAATGGCATCGAGGTCGGGTTCTACAGCGCTCCACTCGCTGCGTTCATGATTGTGCATGGCTGAAAAAGTCCTTTCGCGCTGGCATTGGTCGCGTTCGATTCGGCAGTGGGAAGATGGTTCACACGGGGCTGTGGTCCGTGCGTGTAGACTAAGGCATTCTCGCCTAATATAGATCGACGTGCCCGACTTGCAAGGTGGAAGGGCGCGCTGCGATGTCGCCGTTTGCCAGACTATAATGCTGGAACCATTACGCCGTAAAAAAATCCCATTCGGCGGATTCCCTACCGGGACGCCGAATGGGAAAGAGAGCTTCGAATTAAATAGCCTGCGTAAGCGGAGATATTAGTCGAAAAAGTCTTTGTCTTCGTCCTCCAGGTACTTCTTTGCTTCTTCAACGCGAAAATCTACGCCAATACCGGGGCGTTCGAGCACTTCAATATGGCTGTCGACGACGATGGGATCGGGCAGTCCTTCGACAATGTCATACCACCATTCCGGGTTACCGGTTGGGTACTCAAAGGCGATGTAGTTGGTCGGCATCGTCGCCCCTACTTGGACGAGCGCAGCCAGCCCGAGCAGGCCGTCGAGGGTGCCGTGCGGCGCCATGAGAATGCCGTGCAGATCGGCGTATTCGGCGATCCACTTGAGTTCGGCAATGCCGCCGACATCGCAGGGGTCGGGACCGACGATATCGAGGCAGCGCTTCTCGATCAGCTCGACGAAGTTTTGCCGCAGGTAGAGTTGTTCGCCGGTGTGAATGCGCGTCGAGGTGCTCTGCGTTACTTCGCGGTAGTTGTCGGCCAGCGTATAGGGCACGTAGTCGCCGGTAAGCATGTCTTCGAGCCAGGCGACGTTCGTTCCTTCGACGGCTTTGGCCAGGCGGATGGCGTCGGGCACTACGAAGCCGGGGCCGCAGTCGAGAGCTAACTCGACCTCGTCGCCGCAGACCTCGAGCATTGCTTCGATACAGGCCATAATGTGCTTGAAACCTTTGGGCGTGAGCAGGCCGCGATTGGGATGCTGCGGCGCGTCGTTTACTTCACCGTAGAAGAAATCGGGAATTTGCGAAGGCATGGGGCTGTGAAAGGCGATACCTTGCTTAATGATGCTGAATTTTTCTGGGCGTTCCTTCATCTTGGCCATGGACTCGGCGTAGTGCTGCGGCTCGTGCCCACCCATTTTAAAGCGGATATTGCCGTTGTAGCAGCGCACCTTGTCGCGCACTTTGCCGCCGAGCAGTTTGTAGACGGGCAGGCCGGCGGCTTTGCCGGCGATGTCCCACAGCGCCATTTCGATGGCGCTGACGGCGCTGCCCCAGGGCTTGAAGCTGGCCAGGCGGCGAATGCGCTGCATTACGCGTTCGACGTCGGTTGGGTCCTGTCCGACGATGCGGCTCTCGTAAAATAGGACGTGCGATTTGATGTAGCTCGCCTTGCTGGCCTCGATCTGGCTATAGCCAGAGATGCCCTGGTCGGTGGTGATGCGCAAAATGGGATGGTTGCCCAGAATAGTGCATTTTAAGCCGGTAATTTTCATTGCGCGCCTTTCTAATGAGTCCGTTGATAGAGGACCTCAGGTTCAACTAAAGCAGATCCGTCGTCGGTGGAATTCTACGTCCTTCAGTGGTGAATCGTCAACTGCTGGATCGCCGCATCGCCTATACGCCAAGCTGCTTTTTGATCAGTTCCTGCACGAGTTGGGGGTTGGCTTTGCCGCGCGTGGCCTTCATGACGTGTCCCATGAGAAAGGCGACAGTCTTGAGGTTGCCGGCGCGGATTTTGTCGGCGGCATCCGGATTGTCGGCTATGGCTTGAGCGACGGCCCCATCTAGTTCGCCGCTGTCGGAAATCTGCACTAACCCTTTGGCTTCGACGATTTCGGCCGGTGTGCCGCCGCGCTCCCAAATCTCGCCAAAGACCTCGCGCGCCGCATTCTGGTTGATGGTTCCCTTGTACACCAAATCGATCAATTCGGCCAGCGCCCGTGCGGGGACTTTGATATCGACGCTATCCTCTTCATTGAGTCGGCGAAATACCTCGCCGGTTACCCAATTGGCCACCTGTTTGGCGTCGGTTTCCCCCTGGCGTGCGGCTTCTTCGAAGTAGGCGGCGATGTGCCGGTCTTCGATGAGCACGGCGATGTCCTGTGGGCTCAAGCCGTATTCATGGACAAAGCGCTGGGCCTTGGCATCGGGCAACTCGGGTAGTTCGGCGTGCGCTGCTTCAATCCACTCTGCGGATAGGTGCACATCGAGCAAGTCGGGTTCGGGAAAATAGCGGTAGTCCTCCGAAGTTTCCTTTGAGCGCTGTTCGCGCGTGGCACTGGTGTTTTCGTCCCAGCCCATGGTCACCTGGCGCACGTGGCCGCCGTCTTCAATGACTTGCTGTTGGCGCTTCACTTCGTACTCGATGGCATTGCGGACTGCGCGAAAGGAGTTGAGGTTTTTTACTTCTACTTTGGTTCCGTACTCGGTCGATCCTCGAGGTCGAATGGAGATATTTGCCTCGCAGCGCATGGCGCCCTTCTCCATATCGCCCGTCGATGCACTCAGGTAGCGCACGATCTGGCGAATTTTGGTTAGGTAGGCGTAGGCTTCTTCGGCAGAGCGAATGGACGAATCGGTGACGATTTCCATCAGCGGAACCCCGGCGCGGTTGTAGTCGACCAGGCTGGAGCGGCCCTCGTGCTGGAGTTTGCCGGTATCCTCTTCGAGGTGAACGCGCACCACGCCGATGCGCTTGGTATGCCCGTCGACCTCTACATCTACATAGCCATCGGTGCACAGCGGCAGCTCATACTGCGATACTTGGTAGCCTTTGGGTAGGTCTGGATAGACGTAGTTCTTACGCGCAAAGACGTTATGCGGTTGGATTGCGCAGTGCAGGGCCATGCCGGTCATAGCCGTTAGCTGCATGGCTCGCTCGTTGATGACCGGCAGCGCGCCGGGCTGGGCGGTGCATACGGGACACACGTGGGCGTTGGCCGCGACGAGAAAGTGGTCGGCTGGACAGCGGCAGAACATCTTGGACTGCGTGTGCAGCTCGACGTGCACTTCCATGCCGATAACGGTTTCATAAGACACGATGCAGAGTCTCCTTGGCGTGGCAAAACGAGTGTAGTCGACTACAAAAAAATGCGCGTTAGCCGTGAATTTGGCCAGTCGGCGCCGCCCGTTTAGGCGAAGAGCACGTGTGCTCTGAGAAAGGCATCGACGTCGCGGTAAAATCGTTCGATGGTTTCGGGACGGCGCCAGCCGTGTCCCTCGCCCTCGTAGAGATGGTAGGCGTGTGGCACGCCGCGTCGACGCAGGCTGGCGACGATTTCCTCGGCTTGAGTAGGTGGCACGACGCGGTCCTCGCTGCCTTGGAATAGGGCTATGGGATCGCGCATGGCATCGGCGCAGAAAATTGGCGAACGCTCGCGGTAGACCGAGGCGGCCTCGGGCAGTGGGCCGAGCAGTGAGTCGAGATAGCGCGCTTCGAATTTGTGCGTATCGGCGGCCAGGCTGAAGAGGTTAGAAATTCCATAGAGACAGAGCCCAGCGCGAAAAAAGCCGGGATGGACGGCGAGGGTGCGCAGCACAGTATAGCCGCCAGCGCTGCCGCCGCACAGCACTAGGCGCTGTGCATCGGCCAAGCCCTCGTCGCACAGATGTTGGGCGCCGCTTAGAGCATCTTCAACGTCGGATACGCCCCAATTGCCGCGCAGGGCTTCCATATAGGAGCGGCCATGACCGGTGCTACCGCGGTAGTCCAGGTCGAGAAAGGCCCAGCCGCGCGTGGCAAAGTACTGGGCGCGCGCTTCAAAGCTCATTTCGATGAAGGAGGTAGGGCCGCCGTGCACGTTGACGACTAGCGGCGGTTGGCCGCGGCCGACAAAGCGCTGGCTGGCTGGAGGATAATAGAGGCCGTATACGGCGCTGCCATCGGCGGTTTTCCACGAAATAGACTCGGGCCGCGATAGCTCTTCGGGGGGGAGCGACTCGCTGCTGGAACGTGCGCGGACATGCACTTTATCTGTGCTGCAGACGACGATGCGCGCTGGCGTGGCCGGTCCCGAGGCGATGCAGGCCAGCGCGCGTCCGCGCGGAGCGAGTGCCAGTTGTTCTACGTGGTCGTATGCCGCCATTGCGTCGACCGGTGCGATGGCGCCGCTGTCCATGCACATGCGGTAGATGCGCCTGCCGCCGCGTTCGCTGCGCACAAAGAAGAGCGCGCCGTCTGCGGAAAATCCGTATGACCGCAGTCCTTGAACCCAGGCGGGAGTCGCCACGTCAAAGGGCTCTGCGCTGAGGCAACGGTCCTGTCCGGTCGCCAAGTCGCGGCACCACAGCTGGCTCCAGCCGTTGCAATCGGAGGCATATACGAGGTGGCGGCCGTCGGGAGAAAAACAGGGCTGGGCAACTGATTCATCAGAGCCCCCGGCCACGCTGCACTGCTCCTTTGCAAAGGGCTGACCGTCAGCGCGAAAGCCAACATGGGCTACGATAAGGCGCGATCCGTCCCAGGGCATCTGCGGGTGGTCCCACTCAATCCACGCCAGCATACGCCCCTTGGGATGCCAGCACGGCTGCATGTAGAAATCGGCGCCCTGAGCAAAGATCTGTGGCCAGCGCACGCCTTGGCCATCTACCGCGACGAGGCGGTCGACGCCATCAACGCTGTGCACGTAGATAAGGTGCCGGCCATTGGGCGATGGGGTGGGCGCCGCCGCGTGGCCAAAGGGTGGCGTAATGGCCTGTGCTGGTCCTGCCGCCAATGGCTGTCGGTAAATGCGCCCGCCGTTTTCGACGAAGTAGACGTGGCCGGCGGAGACGGCAAAGTCGCCGCCGCCGTAGCCAACCTGAGCGCGCACCGACAAGTCGCCGTTGAGATCGCGCGGTGCGCTGGTGCCGCGCTGGCAGACGAGCGCGCCGTGCGCGCCGCGTCCCTCTAGCCAGACCAGCGTTTGTCCATCGGAGTCCCAAGCAACATCGCGCAGGCGCTTGGCCTGCGACAGAGCGACCGGATCGAGGTCGCTAGTCCAGAGGCCAAAAGGGCGCTCCTGGCGATCAGACATGCTCCATCAATTCGATTTTTACGTGATCGGGCCCGTTGATAAAGACGATGCGCATGCCGTTTTCCAACTGCACTGGCCCCATCCAGATGGAGACGCCGTGCCGCTCAATTTCGGCCAGAGTCGCGTCGAAATCGTCGGTGACAAGGGCGAAGTGGTCGAATCCTTGGTAGCGGCCCAATTCCATATTGGCGAAATCGCGATCGGTGACGGTGATCTGCACCGAGCCGATATAGACCTGGACCCAGGTGGCGCCGCCGCGCTCAAAGGGGGCGTCGGAGGTTGCGTTGAAAAACTTTTTGTACCAGGCGACGGTTTCGTCTACGTTCTTCGTTTCGTGATGAATGTGGTTAAACGTGTAATTGGGCATGGCGTCCTCGATTATAGGTGTGGTTTTTTGCGAAAGCGTGCATACGCATCGCTCTCTAATAGGTCGTTGAGTGCGATGCGCTGGCCGCCTAATTCGTCAGAGATATTGGCGCCGAGCACGGCGGCGTGGCTGTTGATACTCGACGCAAACGTATTGCGCAGCGGCGCTTCGCTCTGCTCTTTGACCGCTTGAACAAAGGCGCGGCTGATTTCCAGCGTGTTGTTGTTGCGCGCGCCCAATGCCAGCGGATGGCGCAGCGAGGACGAATCGACATGGCCCTCGGGTGGGTAGGGACCGTCGTAGTAGTAGGCGACGGGACCGTCCCCCTCCAGCTTTAAGTGGCCGCGATCCCAGGTTATATCCTGATAGGAATCGCCCCAGAATGTCTTGCGCAGGCGGCACATCATTAGATTGGCAATCATGCCGCAGGCAAAGCCGTAGGTCACGGAATAAGCGTAGGGGTTATCGCCGCCGTCCTCTATATCGTCCTCATCGCGGTGGATATAGCGCGCCTCTACCCAGTCGATATCGCCGGCCCAGTAGCGCATCAGGTCCGTCTGGTGAATCCCCGCCTCGACGATGGTGCCACCTGACCAGGAGCGGTTGGCTGCCCACACGCGGTTTTGCGGGCCGCCGATGGCCTCGGTGCGCGTGTGCTTGACCGAGTGCGACTCCAGTGTGCCATTGACTACGTTGGTCATCATCACTAAGCGCTTGTCGGCGAGAAAATCGCGCATACCCGCGTGCCAGTTGTCGTGGCGCTGGTTAAAGCCGACGGTGGAGAGCACGCCTGCCCGCTCTATGGTGCGCTGCATTTCCAGCGCTTCGTCTAGAAAGAGGCTAACGGGTTTTTCGACGAAGAGATGCACGCCTTTTTCGGCTGCGCGCAGAACTTCGCCCTCGTGCAGCGAAGGGGGGATGGCAAAGTAAATCGCGTCGAGGTTACCCGCGGCAAAGAAATCGGCAAAACGGGTGTAGATGCGCGTGTCGCCCATGCGAAATCCGTCGACGTAGCGAGCAATTTTATCTTCGGCGAGGTTTTCTGGGGATGGATCGCACAGCGCCGCGATTTCGGCATCGTCGATTTGCCAGAGTGAGTTGAGGTGCTGGAGGCCGCGTTGGCCGAGGCCGACGATGCCAATTTTTACTGGGCTCATGTGGTATCTCCTGTAGCAATGCGCCGCTGAAACTTTGCAAAAAAGACGGTGCTGTCAAGAGGTGTTTGCCGTGCGCTGCATATATTTGTACACTTGTTGGAGGTATGGAAAAACGAGCATGAATCAGCGCATATTAGATCCCGAATGGGAAAATATCTTTCGCCGTGCGGACGACGAGCGCGCGCCTATTGTCGAGGTGCTCAGTCACGTTCCCATCTTCAGCCTGCTCAGTCGCAGCGAACTACTGCTCATTGCGCGCGCAGTGCACGTGCGCCATTACGCGGCCGGCGAGGTCGTGGTGCGGCGCGGCGTTTCACAGTCCGGCTTCTACGTCATACATAGTGGATCGGTCCATATCGTGCACGGCGATGGCCACGTCGTCGGCACGCTAAATGCCCTAGAACTGATCGGCGAATTTGCCCTGCTCAACGACAGCCCGCGATCGTCGTCGTTAGTGGCGGCAGAACCGAGCGAACTCATCGGCTTTTTTAAACCGGACCTGATGAATATTCTCGTGACGCGGCCGGCATTGGGCTGCAAGATCACTCTGCGCCTAGCCGAAGAGATGGCGCAGAGTCTGCAGGTCGACTACATCCGCCTGCGCGCAATGGGATATCCCTTTGTTGCCGGGCAGAATATCAGAGCGGAAATGGACCCAACTGCCCTGTGATGAATAAGATGAACAAGAAAAAGACGCGATCCAAAAAAAAGATGAACGGCAAGTCCTCAAGCGAGAAGTCTTCGCTGCTCACGCGGCTTTTTGGCGGCGCCAAGAAAAAAGGGGACAAGGCAAAACCGTCAGCGCCAAAAGCCAAGGCAAAGCCGCTGACGCCCCTGCAGCGCTCTATTGCCGAAATCCAGCAGATGACGAAAATCGGTCAGCGAGACCCAGAGCGCCTGGCGCAGTTGCTCATCACCATGTTGGGCAAAGAGCGCGCCAGAGAAGAGGCCGACAAACAGCAGTTCGACCAGCAGGTGTGGGATATCATCCACCGCGATGAGGAAAAAAAGGCGGGGGATGCCGCCGACGGACAATCCGCCTAAATCCCGTTATTCACGATGGGCGTTAGCGGTTCCCAGTGGACTGAAGACCGGTGTGCTGCCTCATGCGATCGCGTCGCAGATGCCTTTGAGATAGTGCAGGCTGCCGGCTGCAATGGTGCGCGGATCGGGGGCGAAATCGAATACTTCCACGGATACATAGCGCTGGTAGTTTAGTTCGTTGAGCGTTTTCATCACAGCGGTGAAGTCCGTCTCGCCGAAGCCAGGCCCGCGCTTGTTGGCGTCGTTGACGTGCACGTGGTATAAGTGCTCTCCCGAGTCGCGCAGCAGCTGAGCAACGGCAATGTCTTCGGTCGAACCCGAGCACACGTCGACCATGGTGCGGAAGTTGGGGTGATCGATTTCGGCGACCATGCGCCGCGCCTCCTCACAGGTCGATATGATATTGGTCTGAGCCTTGCTCAGCGATTCGATGCACAGGTAGACGCCGTGCGCTTCGGCCAGGTCGAGGCTGGCTTCGAAGGCGGCGCGCATGCGCTGCCAGCACGCTTCCCTATCCCAGCCCTCCTGCACATTGCGCTGCATGGGCGAGCCGATAATCATCACCTGACCCCCGAGATCGCCGCAGAACTGCACTAAGCTTCTGAAATAGTCGCGCGTGCGCTGGTATATGGCGTCGTCGGGATGGGTTATGTAGAGTCCCTCCGGGCTGGCCAGCAGCCAGTGCAGACCGACGATTTCCACGCCGCTGCGCTCGGCTGCTGCGCGTATCTGGCTGCGGCGCTGGGCCGAGATATCCTCGACGCTCTTTTCGATGGCAAACGGGGCGATTTCCACGCCGTCGTAGCCGAGATCGGCCGCATAGGAAAAGACGTCTTCGATCGCCCACCCCTCAAAGTATTCGTTGCACGTGGCAAATTTCATGCGATTTCTCCAGTCAGTGCGTGCCGACGGACCCAAACCGCTTTCCGCTGCACAGCTCGATGCGATAATAATGGATGAAAAGATACAGTTTGGTCAGATCCTTTCAAGCGCTTGAAACAAACGCGTGTAATACGGGAGGCGCAATAGGGTCGGTAGCGTTACAGCGACCTGTCTGGCCAAGCCGTATAATCGGTCGGCACGCGCGTTGCATGGTCGCTGTAAAAGGAGGGGGCCATGTGGCAAGTACTCTTTTTGTTGGTTGCGTCGGCGACGTCGTTTGCGGCCGTAGTGGACGAAGTAGAAGATGGCGCAGTGCTGCTGCGCGTCCTCGATGACGAGCGCGGTGCAGATCGCGTGAGGGTGCGCTGGCGACTGCGCGGTTGGAATGGGGTACAGGCCTATCAACGCGTTGAGTGGCAGGACAGCACGCGCGCGTTCTTTCTTCTACACGAGCGCGATGCTGGCGAAGAGTGGTGGGACTTTGTCTCTTTGCACTGGGCGCAAAAAGGGCGCTGGGGCGAACTGGCCATTGGCGATATACAGCCGAAAGTCGGTGGGGGACTGCTGTGGGGGCGCGGTCGTCACAGCAGCACGGCGGCGCGTTGGTCGCTGCGCGACAGCCGCCACTTGGGCTACCGCTCGGCGGTGGAAAACGGCACCGTGCGCGGTGTGGCGTGGCGGCAGCGGTTCGGAGTGTGGCAGTGGGTAGTGCTGGGAGGACGCGCTCAATTTGACGCGCGCAGCGACGGGACTGGACGCGTTGTGTCTCTGCCAGAAAGCGGGCTGCACGTCTCGCTCACCGAGCGCCGGGGGCGCAAAGCGCTGAGCGCCGATGTGGCCGGGCTGAGCCTGCAGCGCGTGGCAAGCGGTAGCCGCTTTGGTGCCGTACTGCAATTTACAGGCTTTTCGCGCTGCTTGGATCTGCGCCGGCAGGGCCGCACGCCGTGGGACTTTGTCGGCAACAGACAGGCACTGTGGTCTATCGACGCAGCGCGGCGTTCAAGAGCTGGCGAGTGGGCGGGCGAAATGGGCTGCGCGGCCGATGGCCACTGTGCCGGGTTGGCGCAGTGGCACCGGCGCTGGGGAAGGCGCTATGCGCGGCTGCTCGTGCGCTATTATTCGGCCGAGTTTCGCTCTTTTTTTTCTGCGGTGCCGAGTGCGTCGACGGCACAAAACGAAGTCGGAGCAGCACTCGTATTCGGAGCTCGAGCGCTAAGGGCCTATGCCGATATCTATCGACGGCCACAGCGGTCGTATTTTCTGCCCGTAGCGGCCACGCATGCCAGGTGGGGAGGCGATGGTCGCTGGCGCACAGACATCGGGCGCGTGCGCGTGGTGCTGCGCGGCACGCGCAGACCGGCGTGGGTCGACGGCCAGGTGCGCGCCGAATATCGGATGCGCGGCTATGTCGACATTGAGCGCGGGAAGTGGGCCGTGCAGAGTCAACTGGCGCGCTGGCAGAGAGGGGGAGCACCCGTTGAGTGGGGACGCGCATTGTCTCTGCGCTGGCGCGTTCAGCAGCGCGCGTGGCGTGGGGTGATGCACGCCAGCACTTTTCTTTCGGACTCCTTTGCCAGTCGCCTCTACGAATACGAGTACGATGTGCCGGGTGCCGTCACCATACGGCCCCTCTACGGGCGCGGAGAACGAGTCTACGCTCTAGTGGGCCGGCGCTGGGGAGGCGTGCATATATTCGTGCGCTATCGCCTGCAGCGCGATGTGCGCTGGCGCCATTACGGCGGGGCGCTGGTAGAATGGGCCGCTGATTGACAAGGCCCATCGACATAGATACCTTGGCAGTGACACCTGTTCTCACCCACCGCTAATCCATAATGTCTACGAGCGAAGAACGTCAATCTGCCCTAGAAGATCGGCTGCGCCGCCTCAACGAAATTGGCATCGCGCTGTCTTCTGTGCAGAACGATCTCGGATCTCTATTAGAGCGCATTCTGCAGGAAGCTCGCCGCTTTACGCGCGCAGAGGCCGGCACGCTCTACTTAGTTAAAGACGATGTGCTGACGTTTGAGATTGCGCAAAACGACAGGCTGCGCATCGCTTTGGGCGGCCGCCGTGGCAAAGTCGATATCCCTCCGGTGCCGATCAACAAGGAGAGTGTATCGGGCTATGTCGCGACGACGGGCGAGGTGCTCAATATCGCCGACGTCTACGCCGAGAGTGAGAGTCACTTTGAGGGCCCGAAGAGCTACGATCGCATGACGGGCTACCACACGCGATCGCTCTTGGTCGTGCCGATGCGCGATCACGAAAACCAGATCATCGGCGTGCTGCAATTGCTCAATGCGCTCGACAGACAGGACAACGCCGTTGCCTTTTCCGGGCAAGACGAAGCGCTGGTTGAGTCGATGGCGTCGCAGGCCGCCGTGGCGATTAACAACGTGCGCCTCATACGCGAAACGGAAGCGCTTTTTGAGGCCTTTGTTCGGGTGATGGCGACAGCTATCGACGAGCGCTCCCCCTACACGGGTGGTCATATTCGCCGCGTTGCCGAATTGACCATGGTCGTCGCCCAGGCGGTCAACGAGTGTGCGGAAGGGCCGCTATCCGCGGTGCAGTTTAGCCAAGATGAGATGGAAGAGCTGCGCATCGCTGCTTGGATGCACGATATCGGCAAGATCACAACGCCGGAATGGGTCGTCGACAAGCCGACTAAGCTGACGACGATTTTCGACCGCGTGGAGCTGCTGCGTGCACGCTTCGCCCTCATGGTCCAGAGCGTCGAGTTGCAGGTGGCGCGCGGTCAGCTCGACGGCGAGGAGGGCGCGCGGTGTCGAGCGGCTATCGAGGACGATATGGCCTTTGTCGAGCGCGCTAATCTGCCGGGCGAGTTCATGGAAGACGCCGATCTGGAGCGCTTGGGTGAGATTGCCCAACGGACCTATGAAATCGCCGGCCAGGAGCGACCTTGCATCACCGAAGAGGAATTGGTCAATCTGCGCATACGCAAGGGCAGCCTCACGGATGGCGAGCGCCAGAAGATCAACGATCACGCGGCGATGAGCATGAAGATGCTCAGGCAAATACCGTTTACGCGCAAACTGCAGCGCGTGCCGGAGATCGCCGGTGCGCATCACGAAAAACTCGATGGCAGTGGATATCCGCTGGGGCTAAAAGCCGACGAGATCGACGTGCAGTCACGCATACTCGCCCTAGTCGATATCTTCGAATCGCTCTGCGCCGACGATCGACCCTATCGCGCCCAGCCTATGCCGCGCGAGGTCGTTTTGCGCATTCTTACATCCATGGTAGACGACAATCATATCGACCGCGATGTATATGAACTTTTTCTGCGCGAGGGGCTCGATGCAAAGCTCGATGAAATCAAGGCGAAGATGAGCGGAGAACGGCGTGAGTGAAGCTCGGTTTATCGCATTCGAGATCCGCTTTCCGCACCGTTCGGGAAGCGGATCTTTCTTTTTCCCCCATCGCATCTTTAGCGTCTATAGATAGGCTCGTATTGAATCTATTGTCCCCCCGCATATTTCGAGTATCTATATAGTATGATTCGATTCTGGACACTGCTCGCCGCGTGCTGCTCCATGGCCTGGGTGCACGCAGCCGTTGTGCACGCGGAGGCGGTTGCAGCCCTCCTGCAGGAAGGCAGCACCACGCGCGGTCGCGTGCACGCGCTGACGGTATTTGCCCACTTTGGCGACGAAGCCGATCTGGTAGGGGCTCAAGTGCCGGCCTTTGCCGCAGACCTCTTTGACGAGAAGTTGCCCGGCAGCGTATCCCATTTCTATCGCGAGATGTCGCGCGGGCAGTTCCTGATCAGCGGTGCGGTGCTGCCGCGCTGGTACAGCGGGCGCGGAGCCGCCAGTCGCTACATAGAGCCTGCGGGCAGCTATGCCGACTTGGCGCGTGAAGTCATTGAGGCGGTCGATGGCGAAATTGACCTCGGGCTATACGATAGCGACGGGCCGGACGGGGTGCCCAATTCGGGCGATGACGACGGCTATGTCGACTTCCTATTTATCGTCATGCGCAGCACCCCCCCGGGTTTTATCGTCGCCGAAGCGACCGGCATTGCCCGCCTAGGGCTGGGCAGCGACTATCGCAGCAACGACGCATCGCTGTCGGGCGGCAACATACGCATTCGCGCCGACGGCTCAAATCGCGGCCCCGGCGGTGCGCTGCAGCAGGGGCGCAATTTTAACGAAGCGGTAGGCAGTATGGCCCACGAGTTCGGTCACTATCTGCGCCTGCCCGATCTCTACGATACCAGCAGCTTAGACGACGATGTGACCCCAGAGGAAAACTCGGCCGGCATTGGCTATTGGGGCATTATGGGGCATGGCAATCGCGGGTGGAACGAGCGCGGCGGCCCCAATCCATTTTCCGCCTGGTCACTGGCGCAGCTCGGCTGGCTCGGCGTAGAAAACGCACAGCTCGAGGTGGTCTACGAGGATGTGGTCGACGCCGAACTGCGCGATGTGAACGCGGGGGGCGCGGTCTATCTGCTGCCCGAGTCCACCGGGCAGGGTTATTACCTCGTCGAATACCGCAGCCGCCGCACCAGCTACTACGAGCGCGATCTGCCGGCCGAGGGAGTGCTCATCTGGCATATAAACCCGTTGGTAGCCGACAATCGGGACGAAGCCAATCGCCTTGTCGAACTGGTCTGCGCCGACGGCCAATACGCCGATGCCGGCTTTCCGCTGGGCGCGCGCGCAGCGCCGTTTGACGGGCGCGATAATCTCGACTTCTGGTCTACCGACGAAACCTATCGCAGCCGATTTGGCGGAAATTTGGGCGATGCGACGGACGTGTGGGACGGGGTGCGCTATACGGACTTTTGGGCCGCTTCCAATCCGGCGGCAAGCGCGGGTATTTCGGTGACGAATATGCGCGCACTCGGCGATCGCATGCTGGCCGATCTGCGCATTGCAGACGAGCGTCGCGCGGGAACGGTAGCCCAGAGCCAGGTGTGGCGCGGCCGCATTGATCTGGTGGGCGATATTCGCGTTCTGCCCGGCGTGCGGCTAGAGCTGGCCGAGGGTACGCATATTGCCGTGGGGCGCGACACGCTGGGTACGGGCAGCGATGCGGCGCGCATTGAAATCGCGGTGCTGGGACAGTTGGTGAGCAACGTGACGGGGCGCGATAGCGTGCGGATTACCTCAGCGGCGCCGAACCCGGCACCGGGCGATTGGGCGGGTATCAGCTTGGGGCCTTTCGCGCGCGTCTTCATGCGACGCACGCGCATTGAATACGCACAAACAGCCCTGCAGGCAACGGGCCTATCTCTGCGCTCTGACGAGAGCGGCCGCGGTATTCAGGTATTGGCCATGGAAGAGGTCGATATAAGCGATGCGCGCGACGACGGCATACGCCTGGGCGATATCGGCGAGCCGCTGAGCTTTAACCAACTCGGGGTGCGTCGCGTCGGCGGCGTCGGTCTGTCGGTTGAAGGCGCGGGACTGGTTCGCATCAACGGTGCCGTATTTGAAGAAAATGCCGGGGGCGGCCTGCTGCGCGAAGGTGGATTTATCGAGCTGCAGGAGAGCCGTTTTACCGATAACGGCCTGGCGGTAGAGGGCGGGGCTAATGTGCATTTGGGGCGCGAGGTCTTTGGACAGGTGCGCAACAATTTTTTTTCCGGAGGGGTTGGGTTACACTGCGCGGAGTGCAAAGATATCGTCATTGCCGATAACGCCTTTAGCGATTACCGCATCGGCCTGCGCGTCGTCAACTCGCAGCCGCGCGTGTATTCCAATCAGTTTATTCGCGGCCAGCTAGCGCTGCAGATCAGTGGCCGCGTCGTGCCAATGCGCCTCGACCTCAACGTGGTTCAGGACAGCGAGCAGTTGCTCCACAGCGAGAGCGATCAGCTGGTCGTCGCCGCCAATAATTGGTGGGGAAGCGAGGACGAGGCGTGGATTGAGCAGCGCATAAGCGGGTTCGTGCAGTGGCGTCCCTTCCTCAACTTTGACCCGCGCGCACCCCTCGACTTTGCGCTGCGCCAGAACTATCCCAATCCCTTTAATGCCAGCACGGTTATCGAGTACCAAATTGGCATTAATGACCCCATTATTGGCGGCCGCACGCGCGCCGTATTGGAAGTGCGGAATATTGCGGGCCTGCTTGTCCGCCGCCTCGTTGACGAATTGGCCTCGCCGGGTTTTTATTCCGTCCAGTGGGATGGACGCAACGATGCGGGGCAATCCGTGGCCAGCGGCGTATATTATTATTTGTTGGACATCGGTCCGATCACCCAGTATCGCAAACTACTCTTTCTCAAGTAGTTGGCTCGGGAGGAATAATCTTCCTACTTCGCGCCGTTGCGCGCGCCGTTGCCGCTGAGACGATACCACGAGGGGTTGGGTAGCCACCCTTTTACACGCTATCTGTAGTGCCTCATAGAGGGGAAGTAAGCGCGCGCAAAAAACGCTCTATAACATTCACTCAATCTTCTTTAACCATTTTATTTTTCTAAAGATATGCATGCCGAAGTCGATTATTTAGTCATAGGCAGTGGCGTCGCTGGCCTTTTTTTTGCTATACAGGCATCAGAGTGCGGCCGCGTCGCTGTGGTGACCAAGCGCGGTCGCCTCGAGTCCAACACGCGCTATGCCCAAGGAGGCATTGCCGTCGTGGCCGACCAGCGCGACTCGGTGGCCAGTCACGCGCGCGATACGCTGTCCTCAGGCGCTGGCATATGCCGCACCGACATCGTGGAGGGCGTGATTGCCGAGGGCCCCGAGGTCGTCGGTCAGCTCATTGAATTGGGCGCGCAGTTTACCCGCGATGCGTCGGGTGAATTGTCGCTGGCGCGCGAGGGCGGGCACGAATGGGCCCGCGTCGTGCGGGCCGATGATATGACGGGGCGCGAAGTAGCGCGCGCATTGGTGGCGGCTGCTGAAGAGCGGCCTGCCATACGCCTGCTCGATGAGCACATGGCCGCCGATCTGATATTGAACGAGGATGGCCACTGCTGTGGGGCACTGGTGTTTGACGGAGAAACGGGTGAGTGGGGGCCGGTATATGCCGGCGCAACGCTGCTGGCAACAGGCGGTTGTGGGCAGGCCTTTTTGCACACGACGAACCCGTCGATTGCCAACGGCGATGGTGTGGCCATGGCATGGCGCGCCGGGGCGGACGTGGGCAATATGGAATTTGTGCAGTTCCACCCGACGATGTTTTTCGATCCGGGTGGCTCCGCTTTCTTGATTACGGAGGCGCTGCGCGGACATGGCGCACTGCTGGTAAATGGCCGGGGAGAGCCCTTTGTAGACCCGCTGCAGACGCGCGATGTTGTGACGCGGGAAATCGTTCGACAAATGGCTGCAAACGGCGACGCGTGTGCGTATCTGGACGCCACGGCCAGTGATGCCGAACAGACCAAGGAGCGCTTTCCCAACATTTATCGATACTGCCTTGAACGCGGCGTCGATATAGGGCATCAGCGCCTGCCGGTGGTACCGGCCGCACACTACAGCTGCGGTGGGGTATGCACCGATGTGCATGGCCAGACGACGGTGCCGGGCTTATACGCGGCCGGCGAAGTGGCGATGAGCGGTTTTCACGGCGCCAATCGCCTAGCGAGCAATTCGCTGTTGGAAGGGCTGGTCTTTGCGCGCCGGGCTTTTCGCCACATGGGTGTTCCCGCCCCAGTCAAAGGCCCGTCTCCCTCGCTCTGGCGCGGACCGCTGTGCGACGAAGCACAGCTGGCGGCACGACGCGATGAGGTGAGGCGACTGATGTGGAATGACGTCGGTATTGAGCGCAGCGATGCCGGTTTGGCGCGCGCCTGTGGACGCCTGGCGACGCTGCGCGAAGAAGTAGAGGAATTATACCGGTTGCACGGTGCGCATGCGCACTTGGTGCAGATGCGCAATTTGATTACCGTGGCCGATTTAATAGCGCGTTCGGCGCGCTGGCGACTAGAGAGTCGCGGCTGTCACTACAACACCGATCACGCCGAGCGCGACGACGTTCACTGGCGCTGCGAGACGCTGCTGAAGGCCAGCGGCGTAATAGCAAGAGGTTGCGAGTTATGAAAAAGTGGTTGCTAATACTGGCTACGATAAGTTGCGTCGCCCCCGTCTACGCGGGAGAGGCTCTGGTCACCCGCGTGCGCGGTTCGGTGCTGACTATTGATGCCGGCGCTGAAGGTGGGCTAATCAAGGGGTTGTCGGTCGATATCGTCCGTCCGCCGGGCGAGGCCGTTATTCACCCGATCACGGGGGAAAATCTCGGCGCGCCGGAAATGGTGATTGGCAGGGGCGAAATCTCCAAGACGTCGAATCGGGCGGCCAATGTTAAGGTCGAATCTGGTTTGCTGCTGTCCGTTCGCCCGGGCGATTTCGTGCGCTTTACCACGCCGCAGGAAGAGATGCTCATCGACCAGGAGCGCACCGTGGTCACGCAGGAGAAAAACCAGGAAGAGCACCAAGGATTTCGCAACGAAATCGCGCGCCTCACGCGCAACATCAAGAACGTGCAGGGGCGGATCGGTGGTTTGGAACAGATGATGAAGCGCGTCGAGCGCGTCGAAGAGGGTTTTCGCGTCCAACTGCGCGGTATCAACACCGATATGAACGTCATGAAAGAGGACATCGTCGATCTCAAAGAAGCGGTGTCGCTGATGGGGGCTGTGCCCGTTGCCGGCCTAGAAGGCGAGATGGCCGCCGAGCCAGTCGACCTGAGCTCGGAGGAGAGCGTCGAGCAGATTCGCCAAATCGTGCGCAACGTCATAGAAGAGTCGCAGCCGGTGGTGCCGCCGGTTAGCCAGGAAGAGCTAGCTCTGCCCGAGGAAACGGCTCTCGATGTGCCGCTCGAGGAGGAAGAGATGGCCAGCGAGGAAGGGGAAGAGGAAGAGCCATTTTACCTGCAAACCTGGTTTATCGGTTTGCTCGCCGCTATCGGCATTATCGGAGTAGCTGCGTTTGTCTACATGCGTATGATGGCCAACGGCGGCGAAGACGAGGAGGACGAAGAAGACGAGGAAATCGTCGACGACGACGACTTGGACGACGATGACGATGATCTAGACATGGATGACCTAGACATGGATGACGAGGAAGACGACATTATCGTCGAGGAAACTTCATAAGGTGCTAACGCACCACTGCTGAAGGTAATTACCATGTTTGCAAAATCGATCATAGGCCTGTTGCTGGTCGTCCTTGCTGTGGATCCGAGTGCCGTCAAGGCACAGGGGGCTCTGCCAGCTTCTGAAAGTGGCTTTATTATCCGCGTGATGGATCGCCTGTTGTTCATCGATATGGGGCGTCAAGTGGGAGTGCGCGAAGGCGATATTTTTGACATTGTCGAAGCCGAAGTGGTAACGCACCCGCTGAGCGGCGATACGCTTTCGGTCACACCGCGCAACGTGGGTGCGCTGCGCGTGCGCCAAGTATATCCCAAAATGGCGCTTGCCGAGCTCATGCACATCCAGGCGGGGCGCGATCCCATGCTGATGCGCATCGCGCCGATACAGAATCCAGAGCGCCTGCTAGAAGTGGAACGATTTCTCAAACAAAACCCCGTGGACGGCGGGCCGCCGCGGCGCTTAGCGCTGCTGCCGGGGGTCTACCAGTATACCATGGGTAGCCGATGGAAGGGAATGGGCCTGTTGGGCATGGAACTGGCGGCGCTGGGCACGGGGATTGCCTACCGCATAAGCAGCGACGATTGGTTTAACCAGTATAGCGAATTGCCGCCGGGCTTGGCGCCTGATCGCTACGACTTTTACTTTGACGAGGCCAGCAACCGGCGTTCGATCAGCAATCGCCTATTCTGGCTGGCTGGAGCTGTCTATGTCTACAATCTGATCGACGTCATGTGGATGGGCAACGGCGGCGTGTCGATGAAGATGAAAAAGAGTTTTTCCATGGGGGTGAGTTACAGTCGCGACGGTGCGCCGCTGGTGCAGCTTATGCGCAGGTTCTGAGGATGCTATGGCCAAGCTGAGTATTGGATGGGTGCTGTGCTGTTGCCTGCTGGCCTGTGGCAACTTCGAACGGGCAAATCCCTTTGACCCGAACGGCGGCGGCGTGACCGATCTAACGGCGCTGTTAGTGGGTACCTGGAGCCGAGATGATTCTGAAAAGAACCAAGTCTACACGTTTAAGGATGATGGCCGCGTGGAGCTGCGCGACTACAGCGCGCCCGCCGGCGGGGTCGTTGACCGCAATGGATCTTTCCCGCAGACGCTGGTTCTGAGCTTTGCCGGTACGTACAACTTGGTCGGCGACCTGCTGCGCATCAACTTCACGTCGGTGCAAAGCAACGATCCGGCCGGTCAGCTGCCGAGCCTGCGCGACAAGGTCGTCAATATCAAGATAATCGGCAACGTGTTGACGATGGAAGAGAACGACGGCAATAGGATATACAATAGGGGTCTATAAGAGGCGGCGCAGGTTCGATATCGCGTTAATACACCGTTTATACAGAGCGCTCCGTTGGCACAGCGGGGCGCTTTTTTTATATTCTGCTCCGCTTTTTCCCCCTTACCGATCTCAAAAAAGGAAGTGCCCGTGGGCATTGTAGTGATCGATTTTGGTGGACAGTACGCCCACCTGATTGCCAACCGCATTCGCCGTTTGCGCGTCTACGCCGAGATTCGCTCTCCCTTGGTGGACGTCAGTGAGTTGGAGCAGTCCGACGGTATCATTCTATCCGGAGGTCCGGCCAGCGTCTACGACGAGCATGCCCCTGCATTTAATCCCGATATACTGCACACCGGCAAGCCGCTGTTAGGCCTGTGCTACGGTCATCAGCTCATCTGCCAGGGCTTTGGCGGGCGCGTCGAGCCGGGCGATGTCAGCGAGTTTGGCGCGGCCTATCTCGATGTGCACAAGCAGCAAGAGCTCTTCAGCGGATTGGCAGCGCGCGAGTTGGTGTGGATGAGCCATCGCGACAGCGTAGCTCAGCTGCCATCGGGTTTTTCTGTATATGGTTCTACAGAGGACTGCCCTGTCGCGGCCATGGGCGACCCTGCACGTCGCATATACGGGCTGCAGTTTCATCCAGAGGTGACCCATTCAGAGCACGGCATGCAAATGCTGGACAATTTTCTCGATCTGTGCGGCGCGGCGCGTGACTGGACGATGGAGCAGTATATAGAGGAGGTCAAAGAGCGCGTGCGGGCGCAGGCCGCTGGGCGCAACGTATTCCTGTTGGTAAGCGGCGGCGTCGATTCGTCGGTGGCTTTTTTACTGCTCAATCAGGCGCTAGGTGAAGATCGCGTGCTGGGGCTGCACATCGACAACGGCTTTATGCGCAAAGGGGAGACGGCGCTGGTCGAGCGTCTGATGAAAGACTCCGGTTTTCACAACCTGCAGGTCGTCGACGCCAGCGCCGACTTCTTGCGCGCGCTCGAAGGGGTATCCGAGCCGGAGGAAAAGCGCCGCCTGATTGGCGAAGAATTTTTGTTGGTGCGCGATCGGGCGCTAGCCAGCTTACAGCTCGATCCAGAGGAGTGGCTGCTCGGGCAGGGCACGCTCTACACGGACACCATTGAATCGGGTGGCACCGACAACGCGGCCGTTATCAAGACGCATCACAACCGCGTCGGCGTAATTGAAGAGCTGCTGGCCGAAGGCAAGGTGGTCGAGCCGCTCGACCAGCTATACAAGGACGAGGCGCGCGAGCTGGGCGAAAAGCTCGGTCTGCCGCACCACCTAGTATGGCGCCATCCCTTTCCGGGACCGGGACTGGGCGTGCGCGCGCTGTGCAGCGACGGCGACGAGCGCGCGCAGGGAGCGCAAGAGGCGCAGGCACGCGCGGCGCAGATGGCCGCGCACTATGGCCTGCAGTTGGAGATATTGCCGCTGCGCAGTGTCGGCGTGCAGGGCGATTCGCGCACGTATGCTCATCCGGCTGTGGTGTCGGGCGAGAGCGATTGGGCGACATTAGAAGAGCTGTCGACGGAGCTAACCAACAGTTTTGCAGCGATCAATCGCGTCATCTATCTGCTGGGTCCGCAGCAGAGGCTACCCCAGCAGGTGAAAAAGGGCTACCTGACGCGCGATCGACTCGATTTGCTGCGCGAGGCCGACGCCATTGTTATGGACGCGCTTGCGCGGCACGATCTGCTGCGCGAAGTGACGCAGATGCCTACCGTGCTGGTGCCGCTGTCATCGGACGGCGTGCAGGAGAGCATCGTGCTGCGCCCCATTTCGACAGACGATTTTATGACGGCGCGCTTTAGCCAGCTGCCGCAGGTCTTTATCGACGAAGTGCGCGACGCGCTGCTAGCCTTAGAGGGCATTGAAGCGGTGTTCTACGATGTTACGCACAAGCCGCCCGGCACGGTCGAGTGGGAGTGAGCATGACGCCGCTCGATGGGTCTGTTTAGCTCAACTGCGCAATCGCCTTCCAGCTCAAGGGCAGGAAGGCGATTTTTTGTGCGCGCTGCTATTCAAATAATATCGGCTGTGTTGGGATCGATGCACGCCCCCTGCGGGCGGGTGCCCATGGGGCGGGCCGGCAGCGCGTCGTATGACGTATAAGCGATATCGAGATAGGGCGTCTCTACGCGGCGATGGCCCTCGTAGCGCGAGTTCATGACGGCGTCGATAATGCCCGTGGTAAGCAGCGTGCGCTCGGGCGGGTAGGGGGCTTGGCCGCAGGCAAAAAAGCGCTGCACGTTCTGACATAAATAGGAAAAATGGGCGAAGGGCCCTTCGTTCTGCAGGAAGAATTCCACGCCGTGCACTTGGCCATCGACGCGCGCAGCGTAGGCAAATTCCTGCACGTAGCCGTTGAGCATGAGGGTGGCTGCTTTGAGCCCATCGGCGTATTCAATGAGAAACACGGCGGGATCTTTCACGTGTTCTTCCATCGGTCCATCCGGTTTGTTGACGATAGCGCCCACGGCAGCGTCGGCCAATTCGCGCGACCACAGGCCGTCTCGGCCGGCCTGCCAGACGGCTTCGCCCTCTATACACTGCACCGATACCACGCCCTTTTCGCCGCCTTGTCGTCGTTCAATCATGCACTGCATGGTTTCGAGGGCGTGATAGCCATAGGCCTCAATGCCGCCATAGCCAATGGAAAGCGCCTCCTCGACATTCGCATCTTTGTTGTATTCGACAAAGGGATTGCGCCAGCACAGGGGCAGGCTCGAGCCGGCCATTAGGGGAATTTTAAGTTCTTTGGCGCGGTTCCACATCCATTGGGCATCGGCAAAATCGTAGGCGAAGTGCTTGTCGTTAAAGACGGGCACAGAGCGACCGCTCTCGCCGAATACGCCGGCAATCTGCTCAAAGAAGTAGCGGCGCGGATACATGTGGCGACCGCGTTCGTTCCACGGGTAGTCGCCGTGTTCGCCGACTAAGAGCACGGCGTCGACGTTGAGTTCGTTGGCGCCGGCGTGCAGGGCGCGACGAATGCTGGGATAGATGGGCACGTCATACTCTTCGGCCAAGCCAACGCCAATATCGTTTTCCAAGACGTGATCTAGGTAGATGGATACGATGTCGATTTCCGGCGCTATGAATCCCTCGTCGGTCGACATGCCTTTTAAAAACTTGGTGACGATGACATCGGCGTGGGCTTTGGGATGGTAGATGGTGATAATGGCGGCGACGCGCAGGCGCTCGGACATGGCAATGACTCCGGTTTCAGAGGGGCGTGTTGGGCATAAAAAAGGGTGCGCTGGTCCATCTGTCCAGCGCACCCTAAGAGCTTTTGTCGCACGGTGTGGTTATTGGACGAGCGTATACTTCTTCTTGCCTCGGCGAATGATGAGATACTTGCCGTGCAGTCCGTCCTTGGCGCCCAGCGCGCAGTCGAGATCGGTACAGCGTTCGCCGTTTACATAGATCGCCCCGTTTTGCACGTCCTGCCGCGCCTCGCGTTTAGAGGAGCAGACCTTGGCTTCGACGAGTAGGTCGATCAGCGGCAGCGATGCGGTTTCCATGCTATGCGTTGGCACGTCGTGAAAGCCCTGCAGGATTTCCTCTTCTCCCAACGCGCCAAATTCGCCGTAAAAGAGGGCGTGCGATATGCGCTGGGCCTGTTCGGCCGCTTCTTTGCTGTGCACCAGAGCGGTCACTTCATCGGCCAGTGTGCGCTGGGCTTCGCGCTTTTCCGGTGCATTCTGCACCGACTCTTCGAGCTGCCGTATAGCATCGTGTTCGAGAAAGGTAAACACCTTTAAGTAGTCAATTACCTTCTGGTCTTCGGCATTGATCCAAAACTGCCAAAATTCATAGGGCGAGGTCTTGGCCGCGTCCAGCCACACGGCGCCGCCCTCGCTCTTGCCAAATTTGGTGCCGTCGGCCTTGGTCACTAGTGGACCGGTTAGGCCGTAGGCCTTATTGCCGTTGCTGCGTCGAATCAGGTCAATTCCAGCGGTAATATTGCCCCACTGATCGGAGCCGCCCAGCTGCAACTGGCAGCCGTATTCCTCGTTGAGCTTGAGAAAGTCGTAGGCCTGTAAGACCATATAGCTAAACTCGGTATAGGAGATACCCGACTGCAGACGCGAGTCGACCGAGTCTTTGGCCAGCATATAGGAAATGGGAAAGTGTTTGCCGACGTCGCGCATGAAATCAATCATTTTGATGTCGCCAAGCCAGTCGTAGTTGTTGACCAGGAGGGCGGGGTTGCTGCCGTCGAAATCGAGAAAGCGCTCTAACTCGCCGCGCACGTTGTTCGACCATTCGGCCACCGTATCGGCGGTGTTGAGGCTGCGCTCTTCGCTCTTGCCCGAAGGGTCGCCAATGAGGCCGGTGCCGCCGCCGACGAGCGCGATGGCGCGATGGCCGGCGCGCTGCACGCGGCACAGCAGCATAATGGTAGCCAGGTTGCCTACCGTCATGCTATCGGCTGTTGGATCAAAGCCGCAGTAGGCGGTAATAGGCCCTTCGGCCAGCCGCTCGGCGAGCCCTTCTGGATCGGTGTTTTGATAGATTTGACCGCGAAATTCGAGGTCTGTTAACAGGTCCATGTATCCGTCCTTCCCAATAAAAAAGCCCCTGATTTTTTCAGGGGCTTTCATCACTTAGCTGCACGTGCGCGCTCAGAGCAATGCCCCCCGATAGGTATCGCGGTAATAGCGGTAACGATAGTAGGCGAACGCAGGTGTGATCACTGGCATTTTCATAGTTTTTTATCCGCGCTGAAATATAGCGGAGCCGGTAGTGGGCGTCAATTATAAGAAGGAGCAGAGGAGGGTAATGCCCATGCGAATAACGGGCGATACGAAAGCCGATCGCCTTTGCGCAGATCGGCTTTCGTCGCTATGTTATACCGCTGAATTAGGGCGATTAGCTCAGTTGGTCAGAGCACCTGCCTTACAAGCAGGGGGTCACTGGTTCGAGCCCAGTATCGCCCACCATTTTCCTCGCGCACAATCGTTTACGCCGATTGCGATTGCGCGAGCAGCCACCTGCTTCGGCCGAGCGACCGCTTTTCGGAGCAGCAGAACCACATTGCCGCACTGTCCGCAGGGCAACCTAATCAAGTGTTGTCCGGCGAGCAAGTGCGGCATTTTTTTGCCCTCTGCTAAACCGTCCAGTCGCTCGCTACTGAGCGGTATATCCACCATCTACTGGCCATGCTGCCGCTACGACAAACGAAGCCTCATCCGACGCCAAAAATGCAACAACGTTGGCAATCTCGGCTGCTTCGGCCATGCGTCCCAGTGGGTGAAGATCACGCATCTTCTCATGAACGGTCGGATCGTTGGTGACATTCTCCGTCAGTTTGGTATAGACGAAGCCGGGGCAAACGGCATTGACTCGGATACCCTCTGCGGCAAGGCGAACGCCCATATCGCGCGTCATCTGGACTACTGCGCCCTTGCTGGATATATAGCCGTTAAAGCCGTCGGAAAATGGCAGGGCGGTCGGGTAGCCAACCAGGCTCATAATGGATGCAATATTGACGATGGCTCCACCGCCGCTCTGGCGCATAGCTGTTACGGCCGCATGCGACATCAGCAATGTGCCCTTGGCATTGACGCGCAGCACGGCGTCCCAGCGCGCATCAAAGCCGGCTGTAGGGTCGACGGTGCGCGGGGTGATTCCAGCCGAGTTTACCAAGATGTCCAATTGGCCATAGCGCTCTACTGCGTGGGCCACCATGCGCTCGGCGTCACCGCGTTCGGCAACATCGCCGTTGACCGCGCTTCCTTCAATACCAGCTGTCGACCATTCGGCGCTGAGTGCGTCTAAGGCCTGTTGGTCTATGTCCGTGGCGATGACCCGAGCCCCTTCTTTGATAAACTTGCCGATACAGGCGCGTCCGATACCCGACGCTGCGCCGGTAATCAAAGCAACCTTGCCATTTAAGCGATGACTCATCGTGCTTGCTCCAGTTTAGTGTGTTTCTGCCGCATATAGTAAGCTGCTCGCTGGTAAAACGGCAACGGGCGGTGGGACACGATATAGGGGCGTTTGTATCCGTCACATATACGGGGTCGCTTACCGGTTGCGGTGGGGCAGGGCGGTTCGCCGCTCTCTTTTAGGCCGGCACTCGTAAATGTTTTTGCCGTTTTTTGCCCGGACGCGACTTCTCACACCCGCTTCGTTCGCAGCTTCATCTTCTTTGCTGCGCTCAGTTGGCGTTCATCGGAAGAAACAAAGAGCGCCGCATTCCACTGTAGCGCACAGGCCACGTGCAGGGCATCCATCGCCCGCACGGTGTTCGATTCCAGCACTCGGACGGCATCGGCAATCACCTCGGGGACGAGGTTAATCACCGTGGCGTCAGCCACCTCGGCCGACAAGCAGGACTTAGCCGTCCGATACTGAGTCTTCGTGAGTGCACCTTCCCGCATGTGGCGATTGAGGGCAGAGACGATCTCAGGAACACAGATAACCGATATAGCCAGTTCAGTGGCTTGGCTGCATAGATGCTCTACGGCATCGCTGCCTTCTTCCTCGACGTACCGTTTGGCGAAGGCGGACGAATCAAAGAACGTCTTCATCGGCGCGATCTTCTACAATGGCCGCCGACAACCCCGCCCCTTTAGACGAAAGGCGCAACGCGGGCTGTTTCCATGCCGGTTGGCTATTGGCTGCAGCTACGGGCGATACTTCGGCAATGGGCTTGCCGTGCCGCACGACCACCAGTTTTTCGCCCTGCTCGACATCCGAGAATAACTCCGATGCGTTCTTGCGGAACTCAGTGAATGTAACCGTTTTCATAGCCCTTTTCCTTTTGTACAGGAATGTACATTAGAGTGTACATGTAGTCAAGTAGACGTTATCGAAGCAAGGATGAATGACGACTGCATCAAGGGCATTGACGGGCGAAGACTACAATGGGTTTCGCTATAGGTCCTCAAAGTCCACCAAGTCTGCC
>JAYOYH010000017.1:0-28251 GCA_038153405.1 Gemmatimonadota bacterium
ATCACCGACGATCAGGGTCGCTACTTTATTCTTAACGTGCCCCCGGGCGCGTATGCAGTAGAGGCTAGCTACGTCGGTTATCAGGCGCTGCGCAAAACCGATATCGCGGTGCGGCTCGACCTGACGACGACGGTGGATTTCAGCCTCGCCACCGAAGCGGTGCAGACGGAGGCTATGGTCATCACGGCGGAAGCGCCGATGGTTGAGCGCTCGCTGACCACCAGTCGCGCATCGATCGGCCTGTCCGAGATCAACAATACGATGCCGGTGGCTGATCTGCAGGATCTCATCAACACCACGCCGAGCGTCTTTCGCGGCTATATTCGCGGGGGTCGCAAGGCCGAAGCCAAGGTCTTAGTCGACGGGGTCGACGTCTCCGATACCTACTTTCGCGCGGGTGAAGGAGGCAACACATACAATCCGTACACGGACGTCAACCGCACCTCAGACGGTGAGTTTACGGCCGTGGGCATCAATGCCAGCAACGTGCAGGCGCTCGATATCGTGGCCGGCACGTTCAACGCCGAGTACGATGCGGCCAGCGCCGGCGTTATCAACGTCGTCACGCGCGAAGGGGGCGATGAGTTAGAGGGGCGCCTCTTTATCCGCAGCGGTCTTGGTGGGTATAAAAATGCGGGCCCGGATGTGTATGAGGGACGCGTCAATCCAAAGCCTGCCGATGATGGCAGCGTCGACAAGACGACGTACTACGATCTGTACGAGCAGGCCCGAGACCAGCTGTTGGCCTCGGAAGACGCCGCAGACGTGGCGAAGGCCCAGCAGTACTACACCTTCAGACCGGGCGACGTTACCTACGGCAGCAATCCGACGAGCGAAGTGGAGCTTTCGTTGGGTGGTAAGCTACCTGCCATTGGCACCAACTTCTATCTGACTACGCGCTACCTCAACGACGAAGGCCTGTTGCCCAACACGCTCAATCGCTCGATGCGCCATTCGCTCAAGCTGACGCACAAGGCGGGCGATAACCTCAAGCTGACCGGCAACGTTATGATCGACGACGGCGGCGAATTGGGTGGCTGGGTAAACCGCAACTTCAGCGGTAAGTATGCCTACTATCCGGAAGGCGCGCTAGGTAATAAGAAGCTGGGTACTATGATGTATGTGGGCGCCAACTACTCGTTTTCGCCCAACACGTTTTTGGATGTCAAAGTGTCCAACGTAACGCGTTCGAGCACGTTTGGTTATTCCGATGACGATGGAGACGGCATCGTTGAAGAAGGTGAAGACGGCGATTTCATATTCATCGACAGCGCGGAAGAATCCGTAAAGTATCTCGGCGTTGACGGAAGTGGTGCCGATGCAGACGGCAACTTCACCTACTTCACCACCAACCCGGGTAACTCGAGAAACTTTGACCTGCCGTTTGGTTCCAATCAGTACCGCCTAGGTCAGCCGGGTTTCTTTTACGAGGAACTCAATCGCGACGTGCTGCAGTTTAAAGCAGACCTTACGCATCAGATTAACTTTCATCACCAGTTAAAAGCGGGTATGCTGGTGCGCAAGCACTCCGTGTCGCAGCTCATGCAGCGCACCCAGGTCACGGTCGGCTACAGCAACCTGCCTTTCGAAGTGGGTGAGTACGAGCGCAGTCCTTCTGAGATGGCCGTGTACGTGCAGGACAAGATCGAGTACGAAGGCATCATCATTAACGCGGGCGTGCGCCTCGACGGACTCAACGTCGATGCAGAGCAGATCGCCGATTTCTTCCGTCCGTCCGAAGAGGCCGAGTACACCTACGGAAATGGACAGACGCAGATCTATCGCCGACCGATTCGCGAAGGCGCAGTCGACACCAAGTGGTTTCTGCAGCCTCGCCTGGGCATTTCGCATCCGATCAGCGACAATGCGGCCATGCACTACTCGTGGGGCAAGTTTTACTCGCCGCCGTCCTTCTCTAAGCTGTATGACGATTACGCCAGCTTCGCCAACCCGTCCTATCCTGCCATCTACGACGTAGAGGCGGATCCGACGACGTCGACGGCCTACGAGATGGGCATTCAGTACAGCTTTCATCCAGAGTACCTGGCGGACATTACGGCGTATTACCGGGACATCGAAAACTATGGCGATATTGGCTTTGCCATCAGTCCGGCCGATGCGGGCTTTGCTAACTACAGCTTCCGCACCTCGGGTGGGTATGCCGATAGCCGCGGTATAGAGCTGGGCATCGAGCGTCGTTCGAATAGCCGTATCAACGGCCGTTTCAACTACGCCTACAGCTATATCAAGGCCTCGCGTAGTGGCAATAACTCGACGCCGTTCCCCAATAAGTCTTCGTTTTCGCACGCCAGTGAGACGGATGTAGATGCATTGACCACGGCGCTTGAGAACAAAGAGTCGTTTAACACCTACGAAGCCAATGTGAACGGGGGTGGTAATCCGCTGGTATCGGGTTATGACCGCGCCCATCGCATCGGTTTGACCTTGCTGGCTACGCTGCCTGCCGAAGTCGAACTGGCACTCATCACGACCGCCGAAAGTGGTTTCAACTTCAACATTACGGCGACCACCGAGGATCCGCGTGCCAGAGAGACCGATCGCGCACCGTGGAACATGCGCATGGACATGCGTCTCAACCGCGGTTTCCAGCTAGGCGGCTATGAATTAGGTGCGTTTTTTGAGGTGAGGAACCTGATGAACCGCGAGAACATTCTGACCTATGATAATCGCAACGTGCCGAGCGTCACCAAGTGGGAAGAAGATGGAGATCCGACCGGAGACCTCAATCGCGCCTTCACCGCCCAGAGCCAGGCCATTTATGACATTCCGCGAATGGCTAACATCGGCATAACAGTGGATTTCTAATAGGAGCTATATCATGCATATGCGAGTAAAAAAGACGTCGCTGTGGGCGGTGGCTCTGCTCTTCGGTATCGTCGGTAGCGCCTTTGCTCAGAAGGCGGGAGGCGTTTTCACCGCGGGCGATATCTGGGAGTCTTTCCTCCCGAGTAATGCGGGCCGCTTTTACGGAGAAGTCGCCGACGACCCGCAAAAGAGCTATGACCTGTTCCGAGTCGGTAACTGGGATCGCCAGTGGACGACTCCGACGCAGACCTATCCCGGCGGTGAGAATATCCACTTGCCCTGGGGCCAAGAAATACAGATGTCGATGTACAGCTCGAGTGAGATTAACAACTTCACCGATTCGAATGCGCCCAGTGCCAGAAACTATCTGCTCGGTTTCTACACGAGTAATTTAGCGGGTGCGGGTGATTCCAATCGCGACTACACCAGCGATGGGGGTAGCTACTGGGCTGACAGCGACCGCAACGAGATGCACTATACGGGCGGTATGCCAACCAACTTGGGCGTTGATGTGAAATGGCGCATGCGTCAGTATGCAGCCAACCACGCCAACCTGAACGACTTCATCCTCATCGAGTTGGAATTGACCAATACCGGCGTGCTCGATGCCGACGGCGACGGCGTGCCGGAAAAGACCGACAACCGCGTCGAGGCGCTCACGCTGCACATGCAGAACGAGCCGATCAACTCGATGACGAACAGCAACAACGGTCGTCGCGGGGCCAGCGGTTGGTTTACCGGCCCGACATCGGGATACGATGCAACGCCGGACGGTAGCGGCGCAGCGTGGGACGTGCCGGTCGTGTTTACCGGTCCTGCGCCTAGCTCGCTGACCGAGCCGCATCCGGTCTTTGGTGGCAGCAGCGGCTGGTCCGCCGATGGCAAACGCTTGCTGGGTAGCACCATGCGCAGCCGCGGTCATTACTACGACATCTACAACGGTATGCAGTGGATCGCTGCTAAACAGGGTGGCATGCCGGCCATTGGTAGCAGTGCTAACCAGGACGACAAGCGCACGATCTACGATAGCCATCCCGTCGGAGAGGGCGCCCAGCGCGGCTGGTTTACCTCTGTGCTGAAAGACGACGGTGGTCGTTCCGATGCGCGCGCATCGCATATCTATGCTATGAGCACGTTTTTCAACGGGCAGTCGATTGGTAGCCGCGTATGGGATAAGGGTGCTTCGATCCAGAGCGCGAGTGCCCTAGTGCCCGATCCCAACTGGTTTGATCCAGACCATCCCGATATCGTGCCGGGCGATCCGCTGTCGTTTGTAAACGCAGTGCGTCCCGAGGGCGAGCGCGGTCAGCCGTTGGGCGATATGAAGTACAACAACAAGTTTGTGCAAAACTGGGAAGTCGATCCGAGCCAGAGTCTCGATAACCAGCCCGACTGGGCCTGGACAAAAGGCTACACGATCGATCACGGTTTTGACGGAAACATTCTCGTGGGTATTGGTCCGTTCGACCTGGAAGTAGGCGAAACGATAAACCTAGTGCTCGTAGAGTACGCTGGTTTTCGTCTCCAAGGCGCGCGCGCTGCCCGTCAGACGGCGCAGTGGGTGTATGAAAACGACTTCCAAGTCCCGTCGCCGCCGCCGACGCCGAATATGGTGGTTGCACCCAATACAAACGTCAAGATTGATATCAAGTGGGACAATCGGGCCGAGTCGGATCCGGACTTTGCCGGCTATAAAGTCTATCGTTCGGCGCTCTTTCCTCGCGTAGACTCACAGCAGGTGGGTATCCGCGTGGTAGATCGCTATCACGAGCAGACAAAGGAAAATCCGACCGACGCTGAGCTGGCTGCATTGGGTAAGGCGAACAATCCCAATATCAGCTCTGCGGCCTACAAGCCACAGGAACCTGCGGCGTGGGGTCCCTATCGTCTAATCAAGCATGTTCCCGCTAGCGAGTTGGGGAACTATCTGAACGATGGTGCTGATAGCGGCACGTACAAGTACAAGTTTGAAGACGAGAGCGACTTAGTGACGTTCGGTTTCACCTACTACTACTACGTGGCGGCATATAACAGCGATTCGGGCTCGATCAATGGCCAGGCATTTAACGGTCTTGAGACGCATCGTCACAACTTTAACGGACGCGACGGTTTGTGGAAGGGCACGTATCACTATGCGACGGCGTCGTCTTTCTTTCCCGCAGATCTGCAGGCCCAGAAAGACATTGGGGCCGCGTTTATTCTCAAGTCGCCCCTCGTCGATTCGGCGGAATTGGCCAACGGAAACCTCTCCGTGCGCGTAGTCCCCAACCCTTATAAGAAAGGGGCTCTGCACGACACGGGTACCGAGCACAAGATGCTCTTTATCAACCTGCCCACCGGCACAAAGGTCACCATCTTTGACGTGTCGGGTCAGGTTATTGACGTCTTGCGCTTTAATGGCACCAATGCCTACGACGGTACGCTATTCTGGGATATGTTTTCCAAGGATGGTATCGAGGTTGCAAGTGGTCTATACATCTACGTGGCCGAGTACCCCGGTGGTTCACAGACCGGGCACTTCGCCATTCTGCGCTGAATCGATCTAGGAAATGGAGGCTTAACACATGAAAGCTTTAAAGATCATAACAGTGCTGGGAATGGCCGTGCTCGTGGCGGCCGTCCAGCCTGCAGAGGCCGGCGTAGGAAAGTCCGGTCTCACCGGTGCCGCCTTTCTCAAGGTCGGCGTGGGCGCTCGTGCCGTGGCTTTGGGCTCGGCCTACACTACCGTTACGGGCGATGTGAACCAGATGTTTTGGAACCCCGCCGGCACGGCGATGAGCGACGGCAAGGCGCAGGTCTTGCTCTCGCACAACTCGTGGATTGCCGACTTGTCGCACGATGCGGTGGGCTATGCGCGCGATATGGGCGATATGGGCACGCTGGGTATCGGCGTGGTCACGCTTGGTTTGAGCGATATCTCCGCCGACCGCGACGCCGTGCCGCAGTTTGTGCTCGATGCCGGCACCTTCGACCCCAACGATACCGCGACGTCGGGTAGCTATTCGTATCGCGACTTGGCCATCGGCGTCACCTGGAGTCGCCACATCACGGACCGCCTCGACATGGGTTTGACGGGCAAGATTGTCCGCCAGGCCATTGACGGTGTTAGCGCTACGGCCTATGCCGCAGATTTTGGCGCGATTTATCGCGTCGGCAACGGCATGCGCCTTGGTGCGCGCATCAACAACCTAGGCAGCGACCTGACGTTTTACGACATCGGCGCGCCGCTGCCGCTGATTTTCAGCATCGGTGCCGCCGCCGATCTGCTGCACAATCGCGACGATGGCATGCAGGTTACGCTGCTGGCCGATGCGACCAAGCCGCAGGACGGCGAGCAGCTGCTCTACACGGCCGTCGAGGTGCAGTTGTTCGATATGCTGCAGTTGCGCTCGGGCTATAAGTTCAACTACCAGAGCTCGGAAGACGAAAAGGTGGACGAGGTCGATGGAACGGCATTTGATGCCCCGCGCACCGAAGAAGGCCTAACCGCTGGTATGGGTCTCGACGTGGGCATGGGGGGCTACGATGCCACCCTCGACTACGCCTTCACTTCGTTCGGCATCCTCGACAGCGTGCATCAGTTCTCGCTCAAGTTTCAATTCTGATAGCGAGCGGTTGATGTCGATCTAACAGGGAGGCCCCCGGGATGTGCTTTCGGGGGCCTCTTTTGTTGCAGTGAGTTGTCTCTGCATCGCGCCGAGTTGTCGTCGGCGGGGCTGGTGCGGGATCCCGAGCCTATATTTCTACTAATCATCCTCTAGGCCGCTGCTGGGCGGATTGCCCGTCGCGGTCGCCATAGATCCAAATTCTATTTAACGTGAGAATCGGGTTATACATAGTCCTGCTAGGCGCTGCCTGCAGTGTTGTTCGAGCCGATGCGGGCCTCGAAGACCGGCTGCGCCACTCCGTCCACGAGCTCTCAGGCCATGCCTCGCGCATGACAGGCTATGCGGGCGCCGACGCGGCGGCCCATTGGATTGAGCGCGCGCTGGGCGAAATGGCCGTCAAAGAGATTCACCGCCATGCGTTCCCGCTGCTGGTGCCGATGGACGAGGGATTTTCGCTGGAGATCGAAGGGCAATCTCTGCCGATCTATGGCGTTTGGCCCAATCTAATTCGCACATCCACTCTGCCCGACGGGGGGATTGAGGGTCAACTGCTCTACGGCGGCGACGGCAGTCTCTTAGAGGGCAGGCCGGTAGCCGATCGCATCGTGCTGCTCGAATTCAACGCGCAAGACGTCTGGGTAGAGGCTTTTCAGCTGGGCGCGCAGGCGGTGATTTTTCTGCCAGCAAAAGGCGCACATCGCGCGGAAGCCGGACAAAAATTTCTCGATGTTCCCGCTGATTTGCCGCGTTTTTTTGCGCCGCAGTTGACGGCCGATGTGCTGCGCGCGGCGGCCGAGCGCGGGCCGCGGGTGCGCCTGAGCGGGCGCATGCCCATGCGCGAAGTGACGGCGCACAACATCGTGGCCATCGTCGAAGGCAGCGACCCGCAGCTGCGCGGTGAAGCGGTGTATGTGACGGCGTATTACGACGCCATGTCGCCGGTGCCCGCACTGGCTCCGGGCGCAGAGCAGGCCAGCAGCGCGGCGGCCCTGCTCGAATTGGCGCGCGGCTGGACCGAGCGGCGTCCGCGCCGCACCGTCGTGCTCGTGTGGACGGCGGGTCATTTCCAACACCTCGCCGGCATGCGCTATTTGACGCCGGTGGTGATGGCCGCAGCTGGGCGTCGTCCGCCCGATGGGCTAAGCGAGCGGGAGCGGGCGCTGGCTGAGCGGTTAGGTGCGTTTAGGCTGCGCTTTGCCGCTGGTCTGGATCTGTCTTCCGGCAGCCCTATGATGGGCGCCTTTCGCCCGAATGCTCCGTATCGAACTTCGCTGCTAGCACCGCCCCTTACCGTGCGCTTAATGGACCGCGTAGCGGCGTATGAAGATTCACTAGCAGCAGGTCGGCGCATATTTGCCAACGGCCTCAGGCAGGACTTTACGCGCCAGAGCCTCGGTTCTATGGCAGAGGTCGTGCCGATGGACGCCGCAGTGCTGGCGCTGGCCGGCTGTCCGACGATCGCTTTTGCGACGATCAACGACAGCCGCGCCCGCTTTGACGTCGTCGACGACGTTGCCGAGCGCGTGCGTTTTGCGTGGCTGGGCGAGCAGGTCGCGCTCCTCAAATTTGTGTTATCGGAGCTGGTCGACGACGGCCAATTGGCTCCCTGGGAATGGGGCAATGACGCCTTTGGAACCATTCGCGGGCAAGTGGTTCACTACGGTCCGCGCAGCTATTTGCCCGACGAGCCCACCGGTCATGCATTGGTGCGCGTGCGCCTACGCCATCCGACGCTGTCCGGCGTGCGCCCCGATTTGTGGGCGGCGGCGGACGATTCGGGTTATTACCGCATACCCGGCGTAGAGACGCGCATTATCTATACGCAGCCGGTGCGCTTGGAGGCCTACGCGCTGGACGAGCGCGGTGCCGTTGTCGCAGCGCCGGATTGGGGCATAAACGGCGAGCGCAAGCTGCCCGGCCGCGCCCTCAAGGTGCTGATGGACGATCACGAGGAAGAGGTGCAGATCGTTACGGCGAATCTGCGCGGCACGGCGCTCTTTGGCCTGTTTGACCCGCGCAACTTGCTGATGCCGGAGAATCTTGGCGCGATCGACGCGAGCCTCGAAGCGGAGCCCATGTCGTACGGGGCGTGCCTGCCGCTGACGGCACCGGAGATGGATCTATTTGGCTATAGAAACTACGTCGGTTCGCTAACGGAATCGGTTGCGGTGCTCTTTACCCGCCCCGGCACGCGCTTTAAGGTGGCCATGTCTACCGGGCGCTACGGACTGGGCCGCCGCCTACTGCTGCTCAATAGCAGCGACGAAAATCCGCTGGGTGCGGGCTTTGCCGTGCAGGACGAAGGTCGGCTGCCCAACACCGTTTACCAGGCGGCGCGCGATATGTTCTTGCTCAACGGTGCGCGCATCGACAACCTGCAGCGACACGGCGTGCGCAACGGACGGCTGGCCGAGTTTCACGCGCGCGCGAAGGCCTACCTAGAGCAGGCCGATGCGGCGCGCGCGCGCTGGGCCCATCGCCTTTCGATCGATGCGGCGCGGCGCGCATGGGCCTATTCGGCCGCCGCCTATCGCGACGTTGAGAGCACGCAGGCCGGCGTGGTCCAAGGGGCGCTGTTTTTGTTGGCCGTCCTGCTGCCTTTTGCCCATTTTGCCGAGCGCCTGGTATTTGGCTTTCCCGACGTGCGCCGTCAGGTGCTGGGCTACTTCGGGCTCTTCTTTGTCGGCTTTCTCGTCTTGAGTCAGCTGCACCCCGCCTTTGAACTGTCGATTTCTCCCTTTGTGATCTTGCTCGGCTTTGTCATCCTATCGCTGGGGCTGCTGGTAACCGGCATTGGCATTTCCCGCCTCAACCGCGAGCTGCAGGAACTAGCGCGCGGCCGGCGTGGCCACGCCTCCATGCAGCGCGGTGGAGCGGTTATGGCATCCATATCCGTGGGGTTAGCCCATATGCGGCGGCGGCCGCTGCGCACGGGAATGACCTGTGCAACGCTGGTCTTACTGACGTTTTCCGTGCTGTCTTTCACGTCCATTCGTTCGGCTCTGCGCACCAACTGGATCGACGTGGGGAGCGGGGCGCACTACGACGGCGCGCTGCTGCGCACGCTCGGTTGGAAGGCGATGGAAATGGAGGCCTACCGCATGCTGGTCGACTGGTTTGGCGTCGACAATGTCGCGCCGCGCGCCTGGAAGTCGGTTTCCTCAGCGGCGGCGACTTTTCGCGTCGAACGCGCCGATATCTCGGGGCGCGCGACTGGGGTTATGGGTTTTGCCGGTTTGAGCGCAGTCGAAGCGCACCTCGTGCGTCCGCAGGAAGGACTTGTCGCCGGGCGCTGGCTGCGCGCAGAGGAGGACGATGTATGCCTGCTGCCGCTGGGCGTCGCCGATTCGCTGGGCATTGGCCCAGCCGATGTGGGCCGCGCTCGGGTGCGCCTGTTTGGCGAAGAGTTTCGCGTGGTTGGGATTTTGGAGCACGCGGCGCTGGAACGGGTCGATCTCAACGGCGAGGGGCTGACGCCGCTCGATCCGGAAGCGCAGCAGCCCACCGAGGCTGCCTCGACGCAGCAGGGGGGCATGCCGCAGCACTACGCCCATATGCCGGGCGCGTCGACGCTCGTGCTGCCTTTTTCTTCGCTGATGCGCTGGCAGGGTGCGCACCTCGTATCGCTGGGCGTGCGGATGCCGCCAGCGCGCGCGCGCGCGGAGCTGGAGATGCTCTCCGAAGGCGTCGATTTAAACCTGTTTGCCGGTCTTGGGGGACGCCGCTATTTGATCAATACGGTGGGAGTAGCCTCCGTTTCGGGACTGGGACAGCTGGCCGTTCCACTGGGCATTGCCGCGCTGATTGTGCTCAATACGATGCTCGGCGCCGTCTACGAGCGCACGCGCGAAATAGGCACGCTCAACGCCATCGGCTTGGCGCCGGTGCACGTGAGCGGACTCTTTATTGCCGAGGCGGTGGCGCTGGCCGTGATTGGAGCGGTTATGGGCTACCTGCTGGGGCAGACGGCGGCGCAGCTGATGGGCAGCTTGGGCTGGTTGCAGGGGTTGGAACTGAATTACTCCTCGCTGTCGGCGGTGGTTACTGTGGGATTGGTCATCGCGCTGGTCGTCGCGTCGGCGCTCTATCCGGCGCATATGGCCGGCAAGATTTGCACGCCGGGTATCGAGCGGCGCTGGAAGCCGCCGGTGCCCGATGGCCACGACCTGCGCATGCGTCTGCCCTTTACGCTGGCGCGCGTAGAGGCCGATGGCATGGCCGCTTTTCAAACCGAGTTTTGGGCGGCCCATCGCGAGCAATCGATTGGCGCAGGGTTTTACGTCGAAGCCCTGCGCGTCGGTCGCCAAGAGAGCGGTCTGCGCCTCGATGCGCGCGTTTGGCTTGCGCCATTTGACCAAGGCGTTGTGCAGGATACGGCGCTGTTTATCCGCCCTGGTGAGAACCCGCTTTACTGCGATATCGACGTGCACTTGCACTTGGTCTCAGGCGATTGGGATACTTGGCAGCGCGTGGCGCGCACCTTTCTCGACGATCTACGCAAGCAGTTTCTCGTATGGCGCACGTTAGCGGATGCCGATCGCCGCGCCTATGCCAGCGCGCTTGCGCGCTGGGAGCATGTGGGCGACGAGGTGCAGGTATGATAGCGACGGTGAGAGCGCTATTGCTCATCGCCGGCATCACGGCGCTGAGCGGCTGGTTGGCTCAGCGCATCGAGCTCGTCTATAGCGGACCGCATATCGCCGGTGCGGGCAGTTCGCCGGGTGAGCAGGTCTTTCTCGCCGTGCCGCTGGGGGCGCTGGCGGCGCTGGCCCTGCTGCGGCGCTGGCTGAGCGAGGGCGAGCGCGCGGTGATCTACGCCGGGCTTGCCGTGGGCGTGTCGGCTACCGCTTCGGGTCTTATGCACCGCTTTTTGCCGGGGTTGGTGACGGGCTTTTACGGCGGCTTTGCCAGCCCGACGGGGCCCTACTTTAAGTTTTTGCAGGTTGTGCCCGAATGGGCCGTGCCCGGTGGCCCCAACGCGCCGGCGGCCATCGGCGCCTTTGAAGGCGGCGCTTCGGTGCCATGGGCGGCGTGGGCCGTGCCGCTGGCGGCGTGGTCGCTGTTTTTTGCCGCGCTATTTCTCACCTCATTTTGCCTAGTCGCCATTTTCCGCGAGCGCTGGATGGAGACCGAGCGATTGGGATTTCCGCTGCTGGAAATGCCGCTGGCCCTGCTGCGCGAGGGCCTGTTTACCAATCGCCTGTTTTACTGGGGATTGCTCGTTTCCGTTCTCTTGCTCGGCACCAATGGACTTAACCACTACGTTCCGGCCGTGCCGCAGATCACCCTCGGCCTCAACTTTGCCGATTTCCTCCTAGACGATCCCTGGAAGGCGATGGCGCCCTTTGAGACGCCGTTCCGCTTTCAGTTTTCCCCACTGCTCGTGGGCGTCGCCTTTTTGGCGCCGGTCGAGGTGTCGTTTAGCACGTGGTTTTTCTTCTTGGTCTCGCGCCTCCAACTGCTGGTAACGGGGCTTATTGGCCGTCTGGAGTATCGCGGCGAGTTCATACCGGGACACGGGTCGCCCTGGCTCGATTGGCCGTCGCACTTTCCGTTCTTTATGCCGCAGGCGCGCGGTGGGCTGCTTTTTTTAGTGCTCTTTGGCTTGTGGACGGCGCGGCGCTCGCTGGCGGCTATGTTGGCCCCGGGTCGCTGGCAGGTGTGGGGGTTTGCCGCTGGTTTTGCCCTGCTATGGGCGTGGATTGCCCTGCTGGGCGTGCCCGTTGCCATGGCCGGTCTGACGTTGGTTCTGTTTTTTTTGCTGGCGCTGGGCTTTGCGCGTCTGCGCGTCGACGGCGGCCTGCCCGTAAACGGCGTGCCGCAGATTATGGGCTATATGTTTTTTGTGGCGTTGGGCACGGGGCCGGGGGTCTTTCCCGATCAGACCTATGTGGCCTTCGCGCTCTTGGCCGTATTGGGCTTTACCTGCGTGGGTATCTGGCCGGCCCTGCAGTTTGAAGGGCTCAAGCTGGCCGAGGCGACAAGCGTTGCGCCGAGCCGCATGGTCTTAGGCATGTGCGTGGGCCTGGCCGTCGGCCTGGCCGCTGGCTATGTCTTCTCGTTGGAGGCGATCTACCAGCACGGCCTCTTTGCCTTGCAGGAGCAGGGCGGCGCGCGCTCGGAAGCGCGCATTGGGCGCTATTACAACTATCTGTTCAAAGACGCCGGTGCCACGGTGGGACCGACCGACTGGATTCGCCTGGCTTTCCACGGCGTGGGGGCGGCAGTGACGGCTTTCCTGGCGGTGATGCGCCAGCATTTTCTGCGCTGGCCCTTTCATCCGATGGGCTATGTCTTTGGCACGGGCTTTGGCTGGCTGGTGTGGGGGCCGGCGCTGGTGGGCTGGTTGTGCAAGTGGCTATCGGTGCGCTACGGTGGCGCGCAAACCTATCGCCGCCTGCTGCCCTTTTTTCTGGGGCTGATCTTTGGCGAGGTGCTAATGCGCCTCGTGTGGGCCGCTGTCGCGCTGTGGCAGGGGCAGATGGGGGCGGGATTCCGCTTTTAATCGCGCGTTTTTGCAGGAGGAGCAGTGGCACAACACGATCCAAACGCCGACCTGGAGGCCTATCGCAGCCTGATGGAGCGGCCCGAGCACTTTGCGGAGGGATTTACCTACCGCACGGTGATTGGCGCGTTCTTTGTCGGCTTTATCATGATGCCGGGCGCCATCTACATGGGATTGATCGCCGGCGTATCGCTGGGTTCGGCGGCCGAGTGGGTGACGATCATCCTCTTTTCCGAACTGGCGCGGCGCTCGTTCTCTTCGCTGACGCGCCAGGAGATCTATCTCATATACTATATTGCCGGTGGCCTAGCCGGCGTCATTGGCGGCACCATGCTGGCTGGTGGGCCCTTTGGCCAGCTGATGTGGAACCAGTATTTGGTGCAGTCGCAGGCGGCCGAAGGCTTTGGTATCGCCGACAAGATACCGGACTGGGTTTCGCCGATGGCCGGGTCGGAGGCCATCCTCTCTCGCTCTTTTCTGCACCGGGCGTGGATTCCACCGATCGCCGTGCTGGTCGCCGCGCAGGTGCTGTCGCGCGTGGAATGGTTTACGCTCGGCTACATTCTCTTTCGCGCGACCTCCGACGTCGAGCGCCTGCCCTTTCCGCTGGCCCCCGTCGCCGCGCAGGGGGCGATGGCGTTGGCCGAGAACGACGACGAGCGCGAAGGGTGGCGCTGGCGCGTCTTTTCGGTGGGATTGGGCATCGGATTGCTCTTTGGAGCGGTCTATATCGGGCTACCGGCGCTAACGGGTTTGATTGCCAGCGATCCCATTGCGCTACTGCCGATTCCGTGGATCGACCTGACGCGCACGACCGAATCCTTTCTGCCGGCCGCACCGCTGGGGATAGGCACCGACCTCGGTCTGGTGCTGCTGGGCACGGTGCTGCCCTTCTGGGTGGTCGTCGGGTCGTTTACCGCGGCCATGGTGCATGCGCTGGGCAGCCCGCTGCTCTACCACGCCGGATTTCTAACGCACTGGCGTCCGGGCATGGATACGATTATGACCAACTTTGCCAACGATGTCGACGTGTGGATGAGCGTCTATATCGGGGCCGGATTTGCCGTTGGCATCATTGGCGTTATCCACGCTGTGCGCTCGTTTCGCACTGCCCATCGCGAAAAGAAAATGAGCAGCTTTAGCATCGTGCCCAAAGGGCGCGGTGATTTTCCACTGTGGTTGGCCTTTGTCGGTTACGGGCTGTCGACGCTGGCCATGGTTGCGCTGTGCACGCTGCTGCTGAGAGACGACGAATTTCCGCTGGCCTTCCTGCTCATCTTTGGTTTTGTCGTCACGCCCGCTCTGTCCTATGTCAATGCGCGCATGTCGGGGCTAACGGGCCAGACGGTATCGTTTCCAATGATTCGCGAGGGGGCTTTCATACTGAGCGGGTACAACGGAGTCGATATTTGGTTTGCGCCGATACCCTACGCCGATCACGGTCGTCGCGCACAGCTCTTTCGCGAGGTCGAGCTGACGGGCACGCGCTTTACGTCGATTCTCAAGGCGGAATTGCTCATCCTGCCGCTGAGCCTGATCTGCGGCTTTGTGTTTTGGCAGCTGATCTGGAGCATGGGACCGATTCCCTCGCCGGCCTTCCAATATGCACAGACCTACTGGCATTTGATTGCGCTGCGGCAGTGCTTGTGGTATTCGGCGACGCTGGGCGGAGAAACGCTCTTTGATACGGCGATCAAGGGATGGTGGATTGCCGGCGGCTTTGCCTTTGCCGGCGGGGCGTTCGGCGTGCTGTCGCTGCTGCGCCTGCCGGTATCGCTGATCTACGGTTTTGTGCGCGGCCTGTCGGGACTGCCGCACCTGCTGATCCCAGAGATGATCGGCGCCCTGCTGGCGCGCTACTCGTTAGAAAAGCGCTTTGGCGCCGAGCGCTGGCGCCAGTACGCTCCCGTATTGTTGGCCGGCTACGCCTGTGGGATGGGATTAATCGGCATGTCTGCCGTGGCCATTGCGCTCATATCAAAATCCGTCACCCAAATGCAGTACTGATTATTTGTGTTCGGCGTGCAGATACTGACGGGCGGGCGGCTGGTTGCGCAACTGCTCTTGCAGACCGCGATGAGCCGTGTAGTGATTGCTATCGGTATCCGTGGTTAGGCCGGATACGGCATTCAGCGTCATATAGGTGATTGCGATGCCGGCCAGCATGACGCCCACGGTGAGCATATCGCGGATTTGCTCTTCGTGATCGAATAGGAAGTTGCGGATAAAATGGGGCATTTCCAGTTCTCCATCAAAGGGTTGTTCTAAGCCTCAACAAGCATACGAAGAAGACTAAAATTCGCAAGTCCAATAGTGTGCGCTAAAGATGCGCTTTTGCTGCTTCTATGGCCTCGAGTGCGCGCGCGACTTCGGACGGCGCGTTATACAGGTGGATTGAAGCGCGCAGGGCGTTGAGTCCGCCTTCGTATATGCCGCGCAGGCGCAGGCGGTGGTTGCTCCACAGATAGCGTTGTACATCGGCGTATGCCAGGCCGGGCAGGCGAAAGCTCAGTATAGAAGCAGAGCGCGTGCTCGTGACTACCTCGGCACCCAGTGCGCGCAGTCCTTCGGCGAAGTGCCCGGCCAGCGTGCGGTTGCGTAGCCATATATTATGTGCGCCGACCTCCTGCCAAAAAGATAGGGCGGCTTGCAATCCGACGACCAGCGACGCATTGACGGTGCCGTATTCGTAGCGCTGCGCGCTGTCGATAAAATCAAAAGCCCCCGTTTCCATGGAAGAATATCCGGCGTTGGAATAGGCGCCGACGTGGGTGGCCTGCACGCGATCCAGCGCGTCGCGGCGCACAAATAGAAATCCCGTGCCGTTGGGACCGAGGAGCCACTTGTGGCCGCTCGTCGCATAGGCGTGGCAGCCGATGGCTCGCAGGTCGACGGGTATGCAGCCCAGCGCCTGGGCCCCATCGACGAAGTAAAAGATATTGCGCTCCTTGGCCAGCGCGCCAATTGGGGCAACCGGCAGCACCTGACCGCTAGCGCAGCTGACGTGCGGTATGCTCAGCGCGCGCGTGCGCGCGCTCAAGAGCGCCTCGATGCGCGCAACCGTTTCTCGTTCATCGGCAGCGGGCTGAAATACCTTGATGGATAGGCCATCTCGTCGAGCGCGCGCCAGCCAGGTAATGGTGTTGCCAACGTGCTCGTGACTGCTGGTAATAATCTCATCGCCGCGCCGCAGCGCCAGGCCGTTGCAGACGATATTGCTGCCCTCGGTGGTGTTGCGGGTGAAGGCAATCTCGTCTGCCGAGCAATTGAGAAACTGCCCAACGCCTTCTTTGACTCCTTGCCACAGCGCGGTAGAATGACCGCTGTCCCCGCTCTGTGCCAACTGCTCCATGTGCTCTCGCACGGCGTCGAGAACGGGGTGCGGCGCAATGCCCATCGTAGCCGTATTGAAGTAGATGCGGTCGCGCAGCAAGGGAAATTGGTCGCGTACGGCGGCCCAATAGGCTTCGTCAAATGGATCGATTTCAGATGCACTCATCGTGTGCTCACGGAAGCAATGTGCGCTTGAGCGTTGCGGCCCGGCGCAGCCAGGCGTTGCCAAAGTGTTCGGTCGTATAGTAGGGAATCAAGTCGCCGCCTAGACCGCGTTTAAAAAAGGCCACGGCGGGTATATTGGCGCCGACAAAATCAAAGCGCTGCTGGGCGCACTGCTCGAAGTACTGCCAGTAGAGCAGCGAAGTGGCGCCGCTGCTGTTGTGCTGCGGATCGGCGCCGGCAATCCACGCATAGCTGGTCAACGCTCCCTCCACAAAGGCGACGATGGTGGCCGTCGCTCCTGTGGGCGACTGTGCGGCAAAGAGGCGGGCCTGTCCGGTGCGCAGGGCATCGCCGACGAAGCGGCGGATTTTTTGCTGGGCGATGGGGGCGTCGTGTCCGTGCCGAGCATAGATCATCTCATACTGGTGGCACAGCAGGTCAATGTCGTCGGTCTGAACGAGTCGATAGCCCAGCTTTTGCGCTTTGCGAATCGCCGTGCGCGTGCGGCGCTCGACGCGTTCCCATAGCGCGTTGAGGTCGCTAAGGTCCATCTGGTAGGTATAGCGCACGCGCGCCTGCCAGCCGGCCCACATGAAGGGGCGCACGTCGTCGAAGGCGGGGTCGTGCGTCAGGCGCACGTGGCCATAGGGCCGCAAATACTCGATGAGCAGTTCGGCGGCGCGGTGGCGCTCCGCTTCGATTTTGGCCGGTCCCTTGCTCTCGATGGGGGCCAATAGGAGGCCGGTGTGCGGCGTGAGCTCGGGCGTTTCAACGCGCTCGACACCGCGGCGTTTGTAGGTGAGTCCCGACAGGCCAGCCACCAGTGCATCGCCCTTAAAAACGCCGATGCAAAGGGGCTGTCCGCCGAGCGCCTGCGCAGCGCAGTGCAGCCACGATGCAGTTGCAAAGGGGCTGCTGCCGCAGCTGCCTTCTACAAAGGCATCCCACAGGCGAGCATCTTCCACGCGGCGAATTTCATGGGTCTGAGACATAGACCAAAGTATAAAGAAATCCCCGTTTTGATGTAAGCAACACTTGGATCGCGCGGGCGGTTGGGGCGCATTCTGTGCACTGCGCGATTGCGCGGCCACAGCGGCGAATTGTCTATTGACATCTCATTTTCGCCGCTCTATATTTGCCCATCTATGTTCTTTTTAACTCTTTGACCTGCTTGAGCTTATTGAGATGATTGAGCGCTGCCATCGCATCGATTTGCCCCCGCACCGACCCCGTGTCGCGCTGCGCGCGCCCGATGCGCGCATGCATCTCCATCTTTCCCCCATTGCACCCCTCCTTATTATTGGGCTGCTCAAGTAAGCTTCGCTCCTTCTTATTCTCGAACAAAAAAGAAAGATGACGAAGCCTTTGAAAGAGTTCATAGGCCGTCATATAGCTATGTCTAAAAAGCACTTACGACACGTTCACACTTTTTATAGGAGATGCACCTCCCATGCAGATGTTCTACGATAACGACGCCAACCTCGACCTGCTTTCGGACAAGACCGTAGCCGTGATTGGCTATGGCAGTCAGGGGCACGCCCATTCACTCAACCTCAAAGAGAGCGGCGTCAACGTCGTCGTGGGGCTGCGTGCGGGCAGCAGCAGCCGCGCCGCGGCCGAGAAAGAGGGGCTTAAGGTGCTCGATGTGGCCGAAGCGGCCAAGGCTGGCGATATCATCATGATTCTCATCAACGATGAAGTGCAGCGCGCCGTTTACGAGGCCGATATCAAGCCAAACCTGGAGGCGGGTAACGCACTGGCCTTCGCCCACGGCTTTAATATCCACTTTCAGCAGGTGGTGCCGCCGGCTGATGTCGATGTGTTCATGGTTGCCCCGAAGGGACCGGGCCATCTGGTTCGCCGCGTATACCAGCAGGGCGGCGGCGTGCCGGGCCTGTTGGCCGTTTACCAAGACGCAACGGGTCGCGCCCACGAGATCGGTCTGGCCTATGCCAAGGGCATTGGCTGCGGTCGCGCCGGCGTGATTGAAACGACGTTCCGAGAGGAAACGGAGACCGATCTCTTTGGTGAGCAGGTGGTGCTCTGCGGCGGTCTGACCGAGCTAATTCGCGCCGGGTTCGATACGCTGGTTGAGGCGGGGTATCAGCCCGAGGTGGCCTACTTTGAATGCCTGCATGAAGTGAAGCTCATCGTCGACCTGATCTACGAGGGCGGCATCGCCAATATGCGCTCGTCGATCTCCGATACGGCCGAGTTTGGCGATCTGATGAGCGGTCGGCGCGTGATTACCGATGAGACGCGCACCGAAATGAAGCGCATCCTCGCCGACATTCAGGAAGGGCGTTTCGCCAAGGAATGGCTGTCGGAAAACCAAGTGGGTCGACCGGTCTACAATGCGCGCAAGCGCCGCGACTCGGAGCATCTGATCGAGGATGTCGGCGCCAAACTGCGCGCGATGATGAGCTGGTTAGACAATAAGTAAGTGGCGATGGGCGAGTGGAGGTGTCTCGTTGAGCACCTCCACTCCGATGCTGCTCGTGCGGAAAAGCGGAAAGGAGGAAGCAGATGGAGTCTCGACTTAGTGGCCTGCAAGACTGCGGCAAACCCCGACTTAGACGGGTAGGCGGTTTCGCACGGGCCGGATGGGACCGCCTGCCATGCTCTTTTCAATCCGGTAGAAGCGAGAAAAATGCATGAGCGATCCAACTAGAGTATACGTTTTTGACACGACTCTGCGCGATGCAGAACAGACGCCGGGCGCTTCGCTGACCGTAAAGGAAAAGCTGGAGATTGCCCACCAACTGGCGCGCCTCAAAGTCGATGTAATTGAGGCGGGGTTTCCGCTCTCGTCCAACGAAGATTTTGAAGCGGTTCGGCGCATTGCACACGAAGTCGAAGGGCCGATGATCTGCGGGTTGGCGCGCGCGCTGCCCAAGGATGTCAGTCGCGCAGGTGAGGCGTTAAAGGATGCTCCCAATCCGCGCATTCACACGTTTATCGGCACGTCGGAGATTCACATGCAGGGTCAGATGCGCAAGGGGCGCGACGACGTGTTGAAGATGGCCGTTGCCGCCGTCGAACTGGCCAAGAGCTTTTGCGACAGCGTCGAGTTTTCGCCAATGGATGCCGCGCGCACCGAACCCGACTTCCTGCACGAAGTCATTGAGGCGACCATTGCTGCGGGGGCGACGACGATCAACATTCCCGACACGGTCGGCTACGCCGTGCCCGAGCAGTTTGGTGCGCTGATCGCCGGTATTCTCGCCAAAGTGCCCAACAGCGAAGAGGCCATTATCAGCGTGCATTGCCACGACGATTTGGGCATGGCGGTAATCAATACGCTATCGGCCCTAAAAAACGGTGCGCGCCAGGCCGAATGCACGCTCAATGGACTAGGCGAACGGGCCGGCAACGCCTCGCTCGAAGAGGTCGTGATGGCCCTGCGCACGCGCCGCGACTATTTCGGCCTGGATACGCAGGTCGATGCGCGTGAGATCATCGCCACTAGTCGACTAGTGAGCCGCCTGATGGGCATTGCCGTGCCGCCCAACAAGGCCATCGTCGGCGCCAATGCCTTTGCCCACAGCTCGGGCATACACCAGGACGGGGTGCTTAAAGCGCGCAACACCTTCGAGATTATGGAGCCGAAAGACGTCGGTCTGGAGGATACGGAAATCGTGCTGACGGCGCGCTCTGGTCGCCACGCCCTGCGCCACCGCATTGAGGAACTCGGCTATAGCCTGTCTGCCGAGGAATTGGAGAGCGCCTACGAGCGCTTTTTGGAGTTGGCCGACAAAAAGAAGGAAATCTTCGACGAAGACCTGATCGAGATTATCGGCGGCCAGCAGCGCGAAGAAGCAGCCCACTACAAACTGGAGTATCTTCACACCGTTAGCGGTACGGGCACCGTCCCTTCGGCGACGGTGCGCCTGTCCATCGGCGATGAGATCGTGCAGGAATCGGCCTGGGGCGACGGGCCGGTCGATGCCACCTATGCCGCCATTCGCATGGCGACGCGCACCGACGTGCTGCTGGAGGACTTTGCCATTCGCGCCGTTACCTCGGGCTCGCAGGCGCTGGGCGAAGTGACGGTGCACCTGTCTGAAAACGGGCGCAGCGCGCGCGGCCGCGGCGTGTCCACGGACGTGGTGGAGGCCAGCGCCGAAGCCTACGTTGCCGCGCTTAATCGCCTGGCTGAACTGGTCGAAAAAGACGCACATCCGACGGTTTAACCGCCGGAGTGTTGGCGTTGATACTGTTTTAATGAATGCGGCCGCCCGTGCGCGGTCGATTGGGAAAGGTAGACAATGGGCAAGACGTTGTTGCACAAGACGTGGGAGGCGCATTCAGTGCGTCAATTACCCTCTGGACAGACTCAGCTATTCATTGGCCTGCACTTGGTCCACGAAGTGACCAGTCCGCAGGCTTTTCAGATGTTGCGCGAGCGCGGAGCGAAGGTGCGCTTTCCCGAGCGCACCTTTGCCACGGTCGATCACATCGTGCCAACGGACGTGACGGATCGGCCCTTTATCGACGCGCTGGCCGAGGAAATGATGTCGGCCATCGAGCAAAATGCCAAAGATTTTGAAATTCCGCTGTTTGACATAAACGATCGCCGGCAGGGTATCGTGCACGTCATAGGACCGGAGTTGGGGCTTACGCAGCCGGGTATGACTATTGCCTGTGGTGACAGCCATACTTCGACGCACGGCGCTTTTGGCGCCATTGCCTTTGGCATCGGCACCAGTCAGGTGCGCGATGTGCTCGCGACGCAGTGTCTGGCGATGGACCCGCTCAAGGTGCGGCGCATCAACGTATCGGGCGCGCTGAGCGAAGGCGTGTATGCCAAGGACGTCATTCTGCACATTATCGGTCGACTCGGCGTCAATGGCGGCGTGGGCTACGGCTATGAGTATGGCGGCGACGTCATCGATGCGATGAGCATGGAAGAGCGCATGACCGTGTGCAATATGTCGATTGAGGGCGGCGCCCGCGTTGGCTATGTGAATCCCGACGCGACGACCTTTGACTATTTGCGCGGGCGCCCACACGCGCCGGCTGAAGGCGATTTTGATCGGGCCATTGCCTGGTGGCAGGGCATGGCCTCCGACGCCGATGCCTCGTACGACGACGTCGTCGATATGCAGGGCGCCGACATCGGGCCGACCATAACCTGGGGCATCACGCCCGGGCAGTCCGTTTCTATCGATGGCAAGATCCCTCAACTGGGCGCGCTTGAAGGCGATGAGCGCAAGAGCGTGCAGGAAGCGCTGGACTACATGGGGTTCGCCGAAGGACAGCCCATTGCCGGCACGCCCGTCGATGTGACCTTTGTCGGCTCGTGCACCAACGGTCGTCTTTCCGACCTGCGCGAGGCGGCCAAAGTGGCCAAGGGGCGCAAGGTGGCCAAGGGCGTCAAGGCGCTAGTGGTGCCCGGTTCGCAGCAGGTGCGCGCGGCCGCTGAGGCCGAGGGCTTGCACGAGATCTTTCAGGAGGCGGGCTTCGAGTGGCGCGGTGCGGGCTGTTCGATGTGTTTGGCGATGAACCCCGACAAGCTGCAGGGCAATCAGCGCTGTGCCTCGTCTAGTAACCGCAACTTTAAAGGGCGCCAGGGCAGTCCGACGGGTCGCACGATGTTGATGAGCCCGGCGATGGTAGCCGCCGCGGCCGTAAGCGGCGAAGTGACCGACGTCCGCGCGCTATTGAACTGAGGGGGCAATATGGAAAACTCGAGTGTGAGAAAGCAAGTGCAGGGGAGCGGCGTGCCGGTGCGCGGCGCCGATATCGATACCGACCGCATTATTCCCGCGCGCTATTTGCGCACCGTGACCTTCGAAAATTTGGGCGAACACGCCTTTGAGGACGACCGCGCCGGCGGCGGCCATCCGTTTGACGAGCCGAGCTATCAGGGTGCTGGCGTGCTGGTGGCCAACGCCAACTTCGGCTGCGGTTCGTCGCGAGAGCACGCGCCGCAGGCGCTGATGCGCTGGGGCATCAAGGCCTTTATCGCCGAGTCTTTCGCCGAGATTTTTTTCGGCAACTGCACGACGCTGGGCTTGCCCTGCGCGACGGCCACAGTGGCTGATGTGCAGGCGCTGCAGGCGGCGATAGAAGCCAATCCGCGTCAGGAAATCGTCGTCGACGTCGAGGCGCGGACCGTGCGCTTTGACGGCGGTGAGATCGCCGTTTCCATACCGAGCGGCGTCCGCGAGCAGCTAGTCAGCGGCAATTGGGACTCGCTGGGCCAGTTGCTCGACGCCGAAGAGGAAGTCAAGGCACTGGCGGCCAAGCTGCCCTACGCGAAGTCCTTCGTCGCCTAGCGCCAGATAGAGTAGTGACGGTGGGGCGGAGCTTCACCCCATCGGCTATCTGGAACGCGTATCGCATTATCGAGGAGCCGCCGTATGTCCGAGCACATAGAAGTCTACGATTCCACGCTGCGCGATGGGGCCCAGGCCGAAGGCATCTCCTACTCGCTAGAGGATAAGTTGCTCATAGCGCGCCGGCTCGACCAGCTGGGCGTTCACTACATAGAGGGCGGCTGGCCCAACCCGACCAATCCCAAAGATCTCGCCTTTTTTGAACAGGTTAAAAAGCTTGGCCTAAAAGCCAAGGTGACGGCCTTTGGCAGCACGCGCCGCGCCACCAATGCGCCAGAAGAGGATGCCACGCTCAATACGCTGCTCAAAGCCGAAACGCAGAGTATTGCGCTCTTCGGCAAAAGCTGGACGCTGCACGCGCTGGAGGTGCTGCGCACATCCCTTGACGAAAACGTCCAGCTCATTGAGGATTCGGTCGCCTACATTGCGTCAAACGGCCGCGAGGTCGTCTACGACGCCGAGCATTTCTTCGACGGCTATAAGGCCGATCGCGACTATGCCCTAGAGACGCTCAGCGCCGCCGAGCGCGGCGGTGCTCGCATTCTCGTGCTATGCGACACCAACGGCGGTACGCTGCCCGGCGAGATGGCTCGGATCATAGAAGATGTGACGGGTCACATCGGCATCGACTTTGGCATCCACGCGCATAACGATGCAGGCGTAGGCGTGGCCAACAGTCTCATTGCTGTCGAACTGGGTGCCGTGCAGGTGCAGGGGACGTTCAACGGCTATGGAGAGCGCTGCGGCAACGCCAACCTGTGCTCGATTATTCCCAACCTCGACCTCAAGATGGGGCGGACCAGTATCGGCCGCGAAAAGGTGCAGGAGCTGATGGAATTCTCCCTCTTCCTAAGCGAGGTTGCCAACGTCTATCACGACCATCGACAGCCCTTTGTCGGCGAGAGCGCATTTGCTCACAAGGGTGGAGCACACATTGACGGCGTCATGAAAGTGGCTCACAGCTTCGAGCACATCGACCCAGAATGGGTGGGTAACGAGCGGCGCTTTCTCGTTTCCGATCAGTCGGGCGGAGCGACGATCGTCAGCAAGCTAAAGCGCTTCTTGCCCGACATCGACAAGCGCGATCCGCTGGTGGGCAAAGTGCTCGAAAAGGTTAAAGTGCTCGAGCACGAGGGGTATCAGTTTGAGGCGGCAGAGGGTTCGTTCGAACTGCTAGCGCGCCGCGAGCAGGGCCTCTATAGCGATCTGTTTGCGCTGGTCAACTTCCGCACGATAAACCGCAAAACCGTCGGTGAGTTGGAAGATGCCGAAGCGATTGTCAAGGTGTCGGTCGATGGCAATATATACCATACCGTGGCCAGCGGCGACGGCCCGGTCAACGCGCTCGACAGGGCACTGCGCAAGGCATTAGAGGACGAGTTTCCCAGCGTGCGCCAAGTGCATTTGGAGGACTATAAGGTGCGCGTGCTGTCTAGCGGCGACGGCACGGCGGCCAAGGTGCGCGTGCTGATTGAATCATCGGATGGAAGCGACAGTTGGGGGACGGTGGGCGTTTCTGAAAACGTCATTGATGCGAGCTGGCTGGCCCTAGCCGACAGCTTGCACTACAAGCTGATGAAAGATGCGCTGGCCGCCGGGGCCGTTGGCGAGTCTGCGACGAGTTAAACGCTTTTGAAGGAGAGAGGGACGTGGATGCAATTTCAGGTGGAAACGCGTGTGCGCCGCTTGGCTTCCGCGCCGCGGGTGCGCACGGCGGTATTAAAGCTGGATCGACTAAGCTCGACGTAGCGCTGGTCGTGTCGGATCGGCCCGCTAGCGCGGCTGCCGTATATACGACGAATCAGGTACAAGCTGCACCGCTGCATGTGTGCCGAGAGTATTTGCGGGATGGCAGCGCCCGCGCCGTGGTCCTCAACTCGGGCAATGCCAACGCCTGCACTGGCCAACAGGGACTGAACGCCGCGCGTGCGATGAGCGCGCTTGTAGCCGAGGGATTGGGCATCGATAGCCAAGACGTGCTGGTATGCTCCACTGGAGTAATTGGCGTGCAGCTACCAATGGACGCGGTGGCAAGGGGCATTACCGGCGCGCTAGCCGCCCTGTCGGAAAGCGGCGGCGACGACGCGGCCGTGGCCATCATGACGACTGACACTGTCCCCAAGACCTGCGCCGTATCGCTGGAGTTGGAGGGGCAGAAGGTGCGCATCGGCGGCATGGCCAAGGGTTCGGGTATGATTGCACCGAATATGGCGACGATGCTGGGTGTCGTCACTACAGATGCTAACGTGCCGCCCGCCCTGCTGCGCGAACTGCTGGCGCTGGCGGTTAAGCGTTCCTTTAACTGCATTACCGTCGACGGCGATATGAGCACGAACGACACGGTGGTCGCCCTGGCCAACGGCGCGGCGGGCGGGGCCGAGTTGCAGCCCGATACGCCGGCGGCAGCAGCCTTTGCCGCGGCGTTGGAATCGGTTTGCCGCGAGTTGGCGCGCAAGATTGCCCGCGATGGCGAAGGGGCGACCAAACTCGTCTCCATTGCAGTGCAGGGCGCGCGCAGCGAGGACGAAGCGCGTAGGGTGGGGCTGAGCGTGGCCAATTCAAACCTGGTAAAGACGGCTATTTTTGGACGCGATCCCAACTGGGGTCGCATTCTCTGTGCCATGGGCTATGCTGGCGTTCGGATGGATCCGCAGAAAGTCGAAGTCGCCCTGTGTGATACGCCGATTTACGGCGGTGGCTCGGGTCTGCCCTTTAATCACAAGGCGCTGGTAGAGGCGATGAGCGCAGCGGATATTCCCATCGTCATCCACTTGGCATCGGGCGATGAGCGCGCGGAAGTTTTTACCTGTGATCTGAGCTACGACTACGTGCGCATCAACGCCGAATACACAACCTGAGGAGAGCCCTATGCCGCTTTCTCGAAACGTTCAGCGCGTACAGCCATCGGTCACCATGCAAATATCGGCGCGCGCCGCCGCGCTCAAGCGCGAAGGCGTGGATGTCGTCGCGCTCTCAGCAGGCGAACCGGACTTTGATACGCCAAACAATATCAAAGATGTGGCGATCCGCGCTATACAGGACGGTTTTACTAAGTATACGACGCCTAGTTCGGGGATCATCGAATTAAGAGAGGCGATCCGCGCCAAATTTAAACGCGACAATGGGCTCGACTACGCCGTTGATGCGATCACGGTGAACAACGGCGCCAAGCATTCGCTCTTTTTGGCCGTCGCTGCGCTGCTCAATCCCGGTGATGAGGTCATTATTCCCACGCCCTATTGGGTGACCTACAGCGAACAGCCGCGCCTAGTGGGAGCGCAGCCCGTAATCGTCGAAACCAAGCAGGAAAACGGCCTGAAGCTGACGGCAGAAGAGTTTCGCGCGGCGATCACGCCCCAGACGCGCATGCTCTTTCTCTGCACGCCGTCCAATCCAAGCGGAGCGGTGTATGCGCGCGAGGAGTTACAGGCGCTGGCCGACGTCGCCGTCGAACACGGCATCTACGTGCTGAGTGATGAAATTTACGAAAAGCTGATCTACGACGGCGCCCAACATCATTCGATTGCCGCGCTGAACGACGAGATTAAAGATCTTACGATCGTGGTAAACGGCGTTTCCAAAGCCTATGCCATGACGGGGTGGCGCATAGGCTATGCGGCTGGCCATCCAGAGGTCATCAGCGGCATGAACAAAGTGCAGATGCAGGAGGTGTCTCACCCCAGTTCGATATCGCAAAAGGCGGCTGTCGAAGCGCTCAATGGGCCCCAGGAGTCGATCGAGGAAATGCGCGTGGCCTTTGACGCGCGTCGACGCTACATGGTCGATCGCCTCAACGCCATAGAGGGCGTGCAGTGCGCGCTGCCGCAGGGCGCATTTTACGCCTACCCGGACGTGAGCGCCTTTTATGGACGGCGCGCGGGTGAGCGCTCCGTTGGCGATTCGGTCGCCCTCTGTGAATATCTCTTGGAAGAAGGCAAGGTGGCCTGCGTGCCCGGTGCCGGTTTTGGCACGCACGAGCATATCCGCCTGTCTTATGCCACGTCCATGGAACTCATAGAGAAGGCCATGAATCGCGTAGAAAATGCGCTAAATAAACTGAGTTAGTAGAACAAATGCGCCCATCGGGTGTCTGTATACTGCGGTGATAGTCATATGTGAAATACCCGGCGAAAGGGTTTGACGTGAACAACAACTTCCACCTCGACTTCGAACGGCCCATCGTCGAGTTAGAAAAGAAGATAGAAGAGCTTTCGCAGCAGGCCGATACAGACGGCCTCGAACTCGATCGCGAAATAGCCAACCTGCAGGCGCGCGTAGAGGAGCAGCGCCAGAAAATTTACAGCGATCTCAGCTCGTGGCAGAAAGTGCAGATTTCGCGTCATCCCAATCGGCCCTACGCACTAGACTACGTAGAGCGCATGCTGAGCGATTTTCGCGAACTGCACGGGGACCGCTACTACGGCGACGATCCTTCCGTCGTCGGCGGGCCGGCGCGCCTCGACGGCGAATCGATTATGGTCGTTGGCATTCAGAGCGGGCGCAACTTAGAAGAGCGCCAGCGGCGCAACTTCGGCATGCCACATCCCGAAGGCTATCGCAAGGCGCTGCGCTTGATGAAAATGGCCGCCAAGTTCGATATGCCGATCCTGACCATGGTCGATACATCGGGCGCGTATCCCGGCGTTGAGGCCGAAGAGCGTGGACAGGCCGAAGCGATTGCGCGCAATCTATACGAGATGTCGCATTTGCGCGTGCCCATCGTCGTCGCCATAACCGGGCAGGCCTTTAGCGGTGGGGCTATCGGCATAACGGTTGGTGATCGCATCCTGATGATGGAGCACTCCTGCTATTCGGTAATCGTACCGGAGAGTTGCTCGACGATCCTTTTCAAGGTGCGCGAGCGCAAAGAGGAAGCCGCCGAAGCGCTCAAGCTAACGGCGAGTGACCTGCAAAAAGAAGGCATTATCGATCGCATCGTCAGCGAGCCCTTTGGCGGGGCGCACCGCAACTGGGACGAGTCGGCGGCCAATTTAAAGCGGCACATTCTCGAAGCGCTGGCCGAACTGCGCACCCTGTCGGCCGACGAATTGATCGCACAGCGCATTGAGAAGTTTTCGGCGATGGCCCGGTATGAGGAATAGATCGCGCTGGTAATATGCCAAAGGCCCCCTGCACTACGTTGTGCAGGGGGCCTTTGTTTTTGTCGATTGCCGATGCGATCAGATGCGGCGAATTCGATCGAGCAGTCGCTCCAAGCGGTCAAAGGCGACGCGGATCATATCTTCGTCCCAATCGCCGTCGATATTTATGCTCACAACTGAGCGCACTACGTCCAAATAGGCCTTTTGCTGTTCGGTGAGCGGTCGCGGCGGGCGATCCTGTAAGCTGGGCGCTGAAGGCTGTGCCGACGACGGCGTCGGCTCGCTGCGCTCTTGCCGCTGGACCGGGTTGCTGGTCTCTTGGCGCTGAGTGCTCTGTGACTGGCCGCGATCCTGGGGGCGGCTTTCCCGGC
>JAYOYH010000017.1:28351-91175 GCA_038153405.1 Gemmatimonadota bacterium
TTCCCGGCCTTCCCGGCTTTCCCGGCCTTCCCGGCCTTCTCGGCCTTCCCGGCTGCGCTCCTGCGGCGGGCGCTCCCTGTTGTTGTTGCGCGCGGGTGGGGCTTCTTCCTTGGCCTCCACAGCGACTTTCTCCTTGGCTGGCTCGGCGACTTTTTTGGCTGGTTCGGCGGCGGCGGGAACGGCCTTTTGCGTCCCGGTCGGCGGTTCGCCAAAATCGGCTTCGCCGTTTAAGTATTTGAAAAACATCTTCATTTTGTTAGCTGAATCGCGGCCCATGCCCGTGCGTTCGCGGAAGTATTCGACGATCTCTTCGTCGTTCATAATACCGCTCTTTTCCTGCTCTTCTAACAGGTCCCTGTAGAGGTCGCGTTGGACTTCGGCTAGGGCAAAGGCGCGCGTTTCAGTGCTGATTACTTGGTGTAAGAGCGGAGTGGGATACTGGTCGCGGTCGATGAGCTTCATCGCTTCGATGCCGCGCAGAAAGCGGTAGATCATCGATGGGGTGCGAATAATGGCTCGCACATAATCGCGGTCGATCTGCTCGGGCACTTTGCTCTCCAAGCGCGACAAGAACTTTTCAAACTGCACCTTGGTTATGTACGGATACCAAGTTTTTGTTTGACGACCACCTTCGCCGCTGTCCTGCACTTCCTCTTCGGAAGCATCAGCCTGAGATTCGTTGCTTTCTTCCATGGAACTCTCCATATCTTGGTTGGTTGACCTGGCGCCAGCCGTTCGTTATGAGCTCTGCGCGTACTCGACAGTGACGACCGTGCTGATTCCTCCGCGCACGTTAAAATCCCCTATGACGGTCATGCGTCGCGGCGCACAGGCGGCCACGAGGTCTTCCAATATCGAATTGGTCACGGCTTCGTGGAAAATGCCCTGGTCGCGAAATGACCAGAGGTAGAGCTTGAGTGACTTCAGCTCGATGCATCTCTCATCGGGCACATAGCGGATTCGGATCGTGCCAAAGTCAGGTTGCCCCGTCTTGGGGCACACTGCGGTGAACTCCGGGCACTCCATTTCTATGGTGTAGTCGCGCCCGGGATAGGGATTGACGAAGGTGTCTAGCGTTTTGTTTGGTTCAGTGGACATAGATTTCTATTCGCCAGTTAAAGAAGCAGAATATAAGGATAAAGAGCTGCTTTGGCTATGCATCGCCGAGGAAGTGGCGGATGGCATTGGCCGTTAGACGCGAGACGATATCGTCTACCAGTATCGAACTTGGATAGGTTATGGAGCCGGCCGAGAATACGCCGCCGCCGCTGGACGTGTCGTAGTAGGTTATTTCGGCGCCGCCGCGATCTGGGTTGAGGCCGCGCGCCACGACGTGGATATTGGCTGGCGAAGAGGGCGACGTCTTGTCCGTCTCGTGGCCGGATGCACCGCCCGGAATGCGCTCGTGTAAGCTGCGCTGGCCAAAGAGATCGCCGTTGCGCACGCCGGTGCCGCTAAAAAGCCAGTGGTCGGCATCGACAACTTCATAGGGGGCGGCTGTCATAATGCCCGCGTCCGTGTATACGACGCCCAACAGATTGGCTTCCGACTCGTTGTAAATGTGGAAGCGGCTCTCGAGGCCACGTGCCTGCATGTCGCGCGCATCCCCATTTTTAACCTTCATCGTTTGTGCGTCGAGCATATCTATTTCGCAGTTGAGGCCGTTGCCTCCCAGATAGAGCAGCGTGCCTCCGCGCTCGTGTACCCACGCTTTGAGCTCGTAGTACATCTTGCTCGACCAGTATTCGGGGTGCGTAGTGATAATGAGTACTTTGTAGGCATCGAGGTTGAGCGTCCCCTCGTGCAGCTGCGTTTCGGCGTAAAGATCGTAGTCGAAGCCCTCGCGTTCCATCCAGCCGATAAAGCGCCACTCGGCCGGTGCCACGTGGCAGGCCGCGCGCCCGGCTATGGGATCGGTAATCAGCACGTCCTCGGGGATGTGGTTGATCGGCTCGGGGCGATCAAAAGAGAGCGGCGCGTAGTCTTCCGTATCGTAGTTGATGTGCAGTGGATCGGTGTAGCGCTTGAGCTCGAGGCGGGCATTAATGGTCGGCGTTGGCGGAAAGCGATCCGGGTGTATGTAGTTGGAGCGGCCGCCAAAGCTGTTGTAGGCATTCCAATTGATATTAGAAGCAAGGACGGCGATATCGCTTTGTGGCTGCGCCGGCGCGACGATCCACGGGAAGGAGAAAAATGCACCCGACTCGCCCTTGGCATGGAAGTAATAGAGACCGGAGCGCTCGGGAGCGGTGACGTGCTGTTTGTGGTGGGGGCTGGTATAGCCAAATTTATTCCACATGACCCCCGTCTGCGTATAGTCGCCGTCGGGTGTGATCTGCATGGTAGCGCGGGCGCCGTGCTCGTCGTACCAGCCGAGTGAACGCACATGTTCTTTATGAAATCCATAGCGCCACAGGTCGAGTCGATAGGCTTCTACCGCGTGTACGCGAAACTCCGACTTTTCGCCGGAGCGCACCCATTTGGGCCAGGCGTAGCCGAGTAATTGGTGAGAGAGCAGGCGAAACTGGTAGGGGCGATCTGGGTCGGCGTTGAATTCGACGCGCTTGGGCCCAAAACCGTCTTTTTGTAAGACGGCTGTATGAGTGCCCGCTTCGATATCGGCGTACACGGCACCGCTGGCGCTGGAACGGGCCGATACGACGCCGCGTTCGCTGGTAAATTCAAAGAGCACGTCCGCCAGGGCCAAGTAGCGCTCATCGCTCACGTATCCAACTAGCATGTCAATCCTCTTTTCGGTAGGGTATGGGGTCTTTCATACAATGAGTTGCAAAGCCGTTTAGGCGCATGCGACAGCTAGTGCAGCGACCGCACGCCAGATCTTCGCTCTGGTAGCAGGACCAGGTCAGGTGAAAGGGGGCTTGCAGGTCCAAGCCCTGGCGTATGATGGCGGCCTTGTCGAGAGCGATCAGCGGTGCGCGCACCTCAATATGGGTGTTGGGCCGGGTTCCCACCTGCACCATGTGGTTGTAGGCGTGGATAAACTCGCTGCGACAGTCCGGATAGGCGCTCTCTTCCTGGTGGGCGCCTATATAGATGGCCTCGGCACCCAACACTTCGGCCCAAGCCACGCCAATGCCCAATAGGTTGGCATTGCGGAAGGGAACATAGGTGCTGGGCACGCCGTCCTCTTCGTGTGTGGGTATGGCGAGCGCCGGGTCGACTAGGCTCGATCCGCCGATTTGGCGCATAAAACCCACGTCGACGACGAGGCGCTCTGCGGCGCTAAAGTAGTCCGCCAGCGCGCCAAAGGCGCTCAGTTCGCGCTTCTGAGTGCGTTGGTGATAATTCAAGTGGAGAAAGGCTAGCGCGTGCTTCTGCGCTGCGATGGCAGCCGTGACGCAGGAGTCGAGGCCACCGCTGACGAGTATAACGGCCGTTGACATACGGGCAAAGATTGGTGGTTAGCAGGTGTGTGTCAAGCTATTGACAGGCTAGGGGTAGCACCTAGATTGGGTAGGTGTCAGGAGATATATATGGCCTATTCTCAGTTCGATCGGGTGCCCAATCACTACGCCGGTCCCATCATCCAGCGGGTCAAGGATTTTCGCCAGGAAAAAGGGCGGCGTTCGCTGGTTCCGACCGCGCTGCAAATCGGTCAGTTGGAGCTACTCATACCGCGCCATTTTGGTTTCTGCTTTGGCGTAGAGCGCGCCATCCACATGGCGTTTTCCATTTTGGAGAAGCAGCCCAATAAGCGGACCTATCTCGTCAGCGAGATTATTCACAACCCGCTGGTCAACAGCGAGCTCAAGGAGCGCGGCGTCGAGTTCGTCTACGATACAAACGGCCATCGCCAGGTGGGCGAGGACGAGCTCACCAGCGATGACGTGGTGCTCATACCTGCCTTTGGCACCACGCTGCAAGTGGAGGATTCGCTGCGGGCCAGCGGCATTGATATCGACGATGCGAACTATCGCGAACACTACGATACCACGTGTCCGTTCGTGTCGAAGGTGTGGAAGCGCGGAGAAGAACTGGGTCGCGAGGGCTACACGATTATCATCCACGGCAAGTATGGGCACGAGGAGACGCAGGCCACGCATTCCCACACAAAGGAGCACGCCAAAACGCTGGTCGTGCTGGACTGTGAAGAAGCGGAAAAGGTTGCTGCTTTTATCGTAGGCGAAATGAGCGCCGCGGCTTTTCGCGCCGAGTTTGCCGGCAAGTGGTCGGACGGTTTTGACCCCGAGCGCGATTTGCAGCGCGTTGCGGTCGTCAACCAGACGACCATGTTGGCCGCTGAAACGCAGCGCGTCGCGCAGATACTGTCTGCCGCTATGGAGCGACGCTATGGCAGCGAAAATATAGAATACCACTGCGCCGATACCAACGATACGCTGTGCTATGCGACGAATCAGAACCAAAATGCCACGCACGCGCTGCTGCAGTCAGAGGCCGATCTAGCGCTTATCGTCGGAGGCTACAATAGCTCAAATACGTCGCACTTAGTGGAAATTTGTTCGCAGATGATGCCTAGCTATCTCATCGCCAACAGCGACGAGTTGGTCTCTGCGCAGCAGATTCGCCACTTCGACATAGGGCGCAAGGAAGTTGTGTGTGACGAAAGGTGGTTGCCCCAGAGCCTGCCGCTGCGCATGGTGATCACCTCTGGTGCGTCGTGTCCAGATGTCCTTATGAACCGGGTTATTGAGCGCGTGGTAGAGCTGTGCGGATATGGCCGTGCAGATGTCGAGCGCGGCCTGAATGCCCTGCGCCTGTTCGAGGAGGCCACATGATCGTTGCACTGGTCAAAGGACACGTGGTTTCCTCTGCCAAAGTGGATAATTTAGAGGGAGAGAAACTGCTGCTAATCGAGATTCTCGCCGCGACGCCCGAAGGGCTCAAGCACACCGACCAACATATGGTGTGCATCGATTCGGTGCAGGCCGGCGAGGGCGAGTTGGTCGTCGTAGTGCAGGGTTCTTCGGCGCGCATTGCTGCGGGTATGAGCGACGTGCCGGTCGATGCGCTGGCGATAGGAATTGTCGATTCGCTGCAGGCATTTGGCCGTCAGCTAGCGCTGGAGGTTGTCCAGTGAAGCGCTGCCGCGTCATCGGCCACGTCGTTGCCAACGCCAAGCACAGCGTATTGGACGGTCAGAAGATCATGGTCGTCAAGCCCGAGCCCGATGGTCCCATGCAATTGGCGCTGGACGGGGTTGGTGCGGGCATTGGCTCGCTGGTTATCGTCGCCGAGTCGGGCACGGCGGGCGCTCAGGTGACCGGGTGGGAACATCCGCCGGCGCGCAGCGTCATCGTCGGCATCATAGACGGAGCGTAACGGTATGAAATTGGGGAAAGTAGTTGGCACGGTCGTTCTATCGCACTGCATCGATTCCTTTCGCGGTCGACCGCTGCATTTGGTAATGAGCGTAAACGAAGATTTGCAACCTGTCGGCGAAGCGGAGGTCTGCACCACGTGGGAAGCGCGCAGCGAAGGAGAACTCGTCGTATTTGAGGTAGCGCGCGAAGCCGCCAATATCGCCGATCCGGCCATTCCATCGGATGCTTCCATTATCGGCAAAGTGGAAAAGGTGCATATCGAGCGGTAGGGCGTCCTCGCCAGCACAACAACAGATCGCCCGCGCTGCCATATAAAGCAGCGCGGGCGATTTTTTGGCGATCCAAGCGGGTGTTTTAGGGGCCTACCACGCGGTTTTTGAGCTGGCCAATGCCCTCCAATTCGACGATGACCTCGTCGCCTGGTTTGAGCCAGACCGGCGGTTTGCGCGCAAAGCCGACTCCTTGCGGAGTGCCGGTGAGAATGACGGTGCCTGGCAGCAGCGTGGTGTCCTGGCTGAGAAAGCTAATGATTTCGGCGACGGAAAAAATCATGTCGCCGGTGGTGTGGTCCTGCATGGTCTGGCCGTTGAGAATCGTCTTGATGCCCAAGTTTTGCGGGTCGGCAATCTCGTCTGCCGTGACCAGCACCGGTCCAAGGGGGCAGAACGTGTCAAAACCCTTGCCGCGTATCCACTGGCCGCCGCCGGCATTGAGCTGCCACTTGCGGGCCGATACGTCGTTGGCGCAGGTATAGCCCAGCACGCAGTCCAGCGCATCGTCAACGCGCACATCGCGCACTGGTCGTCCAATGACGACGGCCAGTTCGCACTCGTAGTCGACTTCTTCGTCCTGCTGGCAGGCCGGCAGGCGTATGGGGTCGCCGGGGTGGCAGAGCGCGCTGGTCGGCTTGGCAAAGACGATGGGTAGTTTGGGCTCTTCCATCCCCGACTCGGCGGCGTGCTCCCGATAGTTGAGCCCTATGCAATATATATTGGTCGGGGCGATGGGGGCTAGTAGCTTGGCAATAGGAGCGGTCGTTCCGCTCGGCGACAGGCCCGCGTAGAGATCGCCTTCGAGTATCTCGGCCTGGCCGCCCTCGCTTTCCGCGCCGTAGTGCTCGCGGTTTTCGCCATCTAAAAAACGAATAATGCGCATATGTTCTCCTCCTTTTTTCGCCGCGTTACAGGCGATCAAGGTAGGCGTTGCAGGGCGCGAGTGTCAAGCCGAGGCCAACTTGACGGAGGGGGTGCCCCCGACTATTTTTCTGGGGCTGTATACGCACGTTGCGATATAGACATCGAGTGAGGTGAAAAGCGTGGCCCATAACGCGAGCGAAGAACAAATTCGCAAAATAGTTGAAGAGGTTGTAAACCGCATTGTCGCAAACGGCAATGGCGCGTCTCATCGGGCGACCGCTGCCGGCGAGGGCGGCGTGTTCCCCACCATAGATGCTGCCGCGCAGGCGGCCACGCGGGCGCAGGAGCAGCTGGTCGCCATGACGCTGGAGCAGCGCCGGTCGATCATCGAGGCCATTCGCCACGTATCGCGCGATCGCGCCGAAGACTTTTCCCGCCGCGCCTTGGATGAGACGGGCATGGGGCGGCTGGAGGACAAGATTCAGAAACACCGGGTAGCGGCCGATGCGACGCCGGGCATAGAAGATCTCGAAGCCAAGTCGTGGACTGGCGATCATGGGTTGACCGTGGTCGAGATGGCGCCCTACGGCGTGATTGGGGCGATTACGCCCTCTACCCATCCCGTGCCGACGATGGTCAACAACGCCATCTGTATTATTGCCGCGGGGAACTCGGTCGTGTTCAACGTGCATCCCGGTGCGAAGAACGTCTCGATGTACGCGGTGCGCCTGCTCAACGAGGCGATTGTCCAGGTCGGCGGACCGGCCAATCTGATCACCGCTGTGGCGGAGCCAACCCTAGAGACGGCTAACCAATTGTTCACCCATCCCGGCATCCGCCTCTTGCTGGTTACCGGCGGACCCGGCGTCGCCCAGGCTGCCATGGCCAGCCCGAAAAAGGCCATTGTCGCCGGTCCGGGTAACCCGCCCGTCGTCGTCGACGAGACGGCCGACCTCAAAAAAGCGGCCAGGGATATTATCGACGGCGGTGCCTTTGATAACAATATCCTCTGCCTAGGTGAAAAACAGGTTTTCGTCGTCGACAGCGTAGCCGATGAGCTCAAGCGCCATATGGTTGACTATAGCGCCTATGAACTCAACGCACAGCAAATTGAAGCGCTGGCTGCCGTAGCCTTTGTCAAAGGGTCCGACGGGCACCCGGTGGCCAACCGCGAATTGGTTGGTCGCAGCGCGTGGGTGCTGGCCGATCGCATTGGCATCAAGCTGGGCGAATCGCTGCGCATGCTCATCGGCGAGACGCGCGCTGACCACGTCTTTGTCGAAGAAGAACAGATGATGCCCTTTTTGCCGATCGTGCGGGTGCGCGACGTCGACGAGGGCATTCGCCTGGCGGTTATTTCCGAGCATGGCTACAAGCACACGGCGATCATTCACTCGCGCAATATCGAAAATATGCACAAGATGGCCTGCGCTGTGGATACGACGATTTTCGTGAAGAACGGCCCGTCCTTTGCCGGCGTCGGGCTAGGGGGCGAGGGTTTTGGCACCTATTCGATTGCCGGACCGACCGGCGAGGGGCTAACCTCGCCGCGCACGTTCACGCGCGCGCGGCGCTGTGCGTTGGTCGACTATTTCCGCATTACCTAAACCGGTGGTGCGATGATATTAGGACAAGTGCGCGGGCGCGTGGTATCGACGGCCAAAGTCGGCAGTTTAAACGGCAAAAAGCTGTTGATTGTAGAAGTCGTGTCCGTGCGTGAGCACGGCCTAGTGCGCACTGGTCGTGAAATGGTCTGCGTCGATGCGGTGCAGGCCGGCGAGGGCGAACTGGTCTTCGTGGTTCAGGGATCTTCGTCGCGCATTGCACCGGATATGCGCGACGTGCCCACCGATGCGGTAATCGTCGGCATTGTCGACTCGCTGCATTCGATGGGAAACGCTATGGAGCTGTGCGATTAAATGGCGGCAGACGCACTACAGGGCTTGGACCGAGCGGCGATAGAACAGATCGTGCGCCGCGCCGTCTACGACTTTATGCCCGATGCCCAACTGGGGCGCACGGCCGGTCCCAACCTGTCGCCCGTACCGCGCTTGGTGGTCAATATTTCGGCGCGCCATATCCATCTCAACCGCGAAGCCATGGACGTGCTCTTCGGACCGGGCAGCGAGTTGACGGTGCAAAAGGCGCTCTATCAGGAGGGCGCATTTGCCGCTGAAGAAACGCTATCGGTTTTTGGGCCGCGCAAGCAGGTTATTGCCAACGTGCGCGTCTTGGGGCCACTGCGCGAGTACAACCAGGTCGAGCTGGCTTTTACCGACGCGCGCTTCTTGGGCATTGATGCGCCGGTGCGGCTCAGCAGCCGCGTCGAGGGTTCTCCGGGGTGCTTCCTCGTTGGGCCGCACGGCGGTCTCGAGCTGCGGGAAGGCGTAATTCGCGCCGCCCGACACGTGCATATGAGCCCAGAGGAAGCCGAGTACTACGGCGTGCAGGGGGGCGATCTCATGCGCTTGGTGATAGATAGTGAGCAGGGCGGCTCCCTGGAAGGGCTGATTTGCCGCGTCAGCAACAAGGAGAAGCTGGAAGTGCACTTAGATACAGATGAGGGCAATGCGCTCGATCTGGTGCACGCCCGCAAAGTGTATTTGGAAAAGTAGAGTAGACTTCGCACACACCAGGAGGAAAGCGATGTCGGATGCAATCGGAATGGTAGAAACAGTCGGGCTGGTGGGCATCGTCGAGGCCGGCGATGCCATGGCCAAAGCGGCCAGCGTACAGCTCTTGGGCTGGGACAAGGTCGGTTCGGGATTGGTTACGGTGTTTTGTTCGGGCGACGTAGCTGCCGTGAAGTCGGCCGTAGATGCTGGATCTACGGCAGCGGCCAAGGTCGGCAAGGTGCACTCGGTGCACGTGATCCCGCGTCCGCACGAGGAATTGGGCGCCATTATTCCGCACCGCGGCGAGGCGGGCTCATCAGACGGCGTGCGCGCGCTGGGCCTAATCGAAACGCGCGGTGCCACCGGTGTAATTGAGGCCGCTGATGCGATGAGCAAAGCGGCCGATGTAGATATCGTCAAAGTGCAGGAAATCGGCGGGGGCTACATCACCGTGCTGGTCAGCGGCGACGTCGGATCGGTGCAGGCGTCGGTCAGCGCCGGAGCCGAGGCCTGCGCGCGCGTCGGCGAGTTGGTTTCGCAGCACGTGATCCCGCGTCCGCACGACGATGTGGTCGCCCTCTACTTGAGCTGATAGGAGATACGCACTATGAAAGCACTTGGTATGGTGGAGACGAAGGGCCTGGTATGCGTGGTCGAGGCCTTAGATGCAATGCTCAAAACGGCCGATGTGAGCTTCGCCGGCCAGAAGCGCGTCGGCAGCGGCTTCGTCGCCGTGCTCGTCGAGGGCGATGTGGCAGCGGTTAAAGCCGCCGTTGATGCCGGCGCCAGCGCGGCGCAGCGCGTCGGCGAGTTGCGCAGCGTGCACGTGATCCCGCGTCCGGTGTCAGACTTGACGCAGCACCTGTCGTAGTCTGCGCTCCGCATGGCTTCCGTCCTCTACATCGAAGAGGCCGTAATAACGGGCGATATGCTGTCGCGCCGCCACGCCGGTGAAGAGCAGGTGTGCGTCGACGAGGGAGCGATTGTCACGCCGACGGGGTGGGACTATCTGCGCCAGAAACGCCTGCCGCTCAGCAGGGGCAAGAGCCCTGAGCCGGCTACCCCGGCTGCGCAAGCACCCGCTCGGCTCATTGCCGAAGTGGAGGCCCCGCAGATGGATGGGGCGGGGCGCTGCGACCATCCCGGGCGCTCGTGTGGCTGCCAAACCGAGGAGTTTGGCTCGGGTTATGTCGAGCCCAGTTCGTGTCGCGATTGCGCCATTTACCAGATGAAGAGCCGGGGCGAGAGTGGGGCCAGCTGTCACGGCTGCAATCGTCGTGCGCTGCTCGACCAGTTGATCGAGTCGGGGCAGGGCGTCGACCCGGAGCAGTTGATCGGTGAGGTGACGGCGCTGGTCGTGCACCGCTTGGAGGATTGAGATGCCCGCCGCTATCGGCCTAATAGAAGTCGAGGGAGTGGCCGGTATTATCGCGGCGGCCGACGCCGCGCTCAAAGCGGCCGACGTCGAGCTGCTCGGCTGGGAGTCAATCGGCGGGTTTACCACCGTCCTGTTTAGCGGTTCGATCAGCGATGTGGGTGCGGCCTTGGACAGCGGTCGGGCCGCCGCCGCGCAGGTCGTAGAGCACGTAGTTGCCGCGCCCGTGACACAGCCGCAGGAAGCCTGCCTGCGCTTTGCGAGTTTTCCCGTTCAAAAAGAAGCCATCGTGCGCGATGGTGCGCTGGGCCTGGTCGAAACCCGCGGCTACGCTGCCCACGTCTACGCCGATGACGATATGGTCAAAGCGGCTGATGTAGAGGTCGTCAATGTGCTAACGGTGCACAACCGGGTGGTTTGCTCTCTGGTGCAGGGCGACGTCGGCGCGGTGCGCGAGGCCATCGCGCGAGCCGAAATGCGCCTGCGAGACTATCCACATCTGCTGAGCACGTTGGTCTTGCCACAGCCGCGCCGCGAGGTATTGCAGACCTTTGCCGTGCAGCTGCGAGGAGAGGGCAGTGTCTAAAGCCATTGGCGTACTCGAGACGCGCGGCATGGCTTCGCTGCTAAACGCCACCGACGCGATGCTAAAAGTATCCGATGTGCGCGTAGCCGGTCGCCACGGCATTGGTTCGGGTTGGGTGACGGTGGTGATTGAGGGGAGCGTCGCCGACGTACACGCCGCCATTGCCGTCGGCCGAGTCGAAGCTCAGCGCTACGGAGAGCTCATCGGTGCCGAGGTAATTGCGCGTCCGGACGCGCGTGCTCAGGAGGCGATGCCGCACGGTGCGGCCATCGGTGGCGCTGTATCGAGCGACGGCCGTGCGCTGGGCGTGGTGGAAACGCAGGGACTATCGCCGCTGATAGCGGCCGCCGATGCCATGGTTAAGGCGGCCGATGTCGACCTGTGCGGCTGGGCTTTTATTGGAGGTGCGCTGTGCCACGCCGTCGTGCGCGGCGACGTGGCCGCCGTGCAAACGGCCGTCGCGTCTGGCCGTCGCGCGGCAGAGGGCGTGGGCGCTACCTATGCTACGCTCGTTCTGCCACAGCCCGTCGCCGGCCTCGCGCCGCTGTTGCCGGCCTTGCCTAGCGGCGACGTGGGAGCGGGCGGTGCACTCGGCGTAGTGGAAACCATAGGTTACGCTACGGTCGTGGCGGTAGGCGATGCGATGGTCAAGGCCGCCGATGTCCAGGTGCGGCGACTGAGCATCGGCAGCGGCGGGCGCATTGCCGCGCTCGCGGTGGGAAGTTTAGACGCCGTGCAGGCGGCCGTAGGGGCGGGCATGCAGGAGGCTAGAGCCGTAGGTGAACTGGACGGCAGCACGCTGGTATCGCGGCCGGACGGCGCCACCATGGCGTGCTTTGCCAGCTCGGTAGAGGGGCCGCGCCGCGCCGCCGCGCGCCGCGCACTTGGGCTCATAGAGACGCGCAGCACCGTTGCGCTAGTGCGCGCTGTCGACCAGATGTTAAAGGCGGCTGATGTCGAATACGAAGGCAGTTTTAAGGTGGGCTACTTTTTGACCGCCAGTGTGGTGCGCGGCGATGTCGGAGCCGTCAGGGTAGCTATCGATGTAGGCGCACAGGAAGCGGCAAAGCACGGCGAGCTCGTCTCTGCCCTCGTCATTCCGCAGCTGTATGGCGACGTCGAACTGCGCCTGCCGCATCAATGATCACTAAAGGCATGGTGGTATTGGGAGCCGTGCGCAATTGAGGATAGCATTATGGTTCGCATAGACGATTCGGTAATTACGGCACAGGTCTTGCAGGATCGATTGGGCGCCGAGCGCGAAGTCGAGATTTGCCCAATGGCTAAGCTGACACCTTCAGCACTCGACTTTTTGCGCGAGCGCAGCATTGAAGTAGCGCGCCGCGAGGCCCGTGCCACGGGTGGCACGGCCGTGGCTGCGGCGGCATCAACGCCGTCGTCGTCGCAACGCCGCGATTTCAAGGGTATCTTCTGTCCCAATATCGTCATCTTCGACAGCGCGGGTCGCATCAACTACGGCGAGATGGAGCGCTACGTGAATTGGCTGATCGATGCGGGGATCCACGGGCTCTATCCCAACGGCAGCACGGGCGAGTTCGTGCGCCTGTCGTGGGAGGAACGCCAAGACGTGGTGCGCCTCATTGCCGAAGTAAACGGTGGCCGCGTGCCCATTCTGGCCGGTGCGAGCGAAGCCAATACGCGCGACGTGCTGAAAATGGCCGAGTTCTATGCCTCGATTGACGTAGATGCCATTTCGCTGGTCCCGCCCTTTTACTACAAGATTTCCAACGAGAGCCTCTTCGAGTATTTCGCCGAGGTCGCCGAGCAGTCGCCGCTCGATATTTTGCTTTACAACATACCGCAGTTTACGCAGGAACTTCCGCTGGAACTGATGGAGCGCCTGTTGCCGTACGAGCGCATTTTTGGCACGAAGGATTCCAGCCGCGATCTACCTCGCTTGATCAATACCATGCACCGTCTGCGCGCCCAGCGTCCCGACTATGTCGTGTTGGTCGGTTGCGAAGAAATTCTGTTTCCATCGGTAATGATGGGAGCCAGCGGTGGTACGATCGCTACATCCGGTATTGTGCCGGAAGTGATCGTCGAGCTGTATGAGCAGGCCTTGGTCAACAATGTCGACCGTGCGCGCACGCTGCAGTACCGCATTCTCGATCTGATCAACATCATGTTACTCGGAGTGAATTTCCCCGAGGGCTTTAAGACCGGGGTTGCCGTGCGCGGTTTTGACGTGGGTCCTGCTCGCGCGTCGACGAGTCCGGGCGAGCAGGAGTATCTGCTTAAACTCGAAGCGCAGATCGGCTGCGTGCTCAGCGATATGGGCTACTCAGTGCGCGGTGCGCGCGCCTGTCCCGTTACAAACCTGCCGCCTATCGTAGGCCGTTGAGCGATTCCTCGGGCGCGCGGGTCCTCGTCGTTGGCGCGGGTATCATCGGCCGTTCGATCGCCTACTATCTCTGTCGCGCCGGTGCCCATCCCACACTGATTGAAGTGAGCGAAGGGCCTTCTGATTCTGAAGCCAGTCGCGCTTCGCTCGGAGTTCTTACCCATTTTAGCGGCGGCGCCAGCACGTATGCGCTATTCATACGCGATAGCCATGCCGCACATGAGCCGCTAGCCGGCGAGTTAGCTGACGAGACGGGTATCGACGTAGGGTGGCGGCCGCTCGGTGGTATTGATCTGGTCATCGACGACGAGGGCGAAGAGCAGGTCGAATCGCTCTGGCGCGAAGGCTGTGCGCGCGGGGTGCCGCTCGAACGCTTGGCCGCGGCCGACGTGCAAAAAATGGAGCCTTCCGTTTCGCGCGTCGTGCGCTGGGGCCTCTTCTTTCCCGAAGACCAACGCGTTGCTCCGCTGTTGCTGGGAAAGGCGTTGCTCGAGGGAGCCGTTTCGCGCGGTGCACAGGTGCACTACGACGAGCGCTTGCTGCAGATCGAAGAGCGCGCCGACGGGAGCTTAGTGGCGCAGACGTCGCGCGCCAAGCGCAGCGCCGATTTTGTCGTGCTGGCCACCGGCGCTTGGACGGCGCATCTGGCCGAGTCGCTTGGCGCTACTGTCCCCGTGCGGCCGGTGCGCGGACAGCACGGCTGTTTTGCGGGGCCTGCCCTGCGCCACGTGCTGCGTCAGGGAGGGCATCAACTGCTCTCGAGCGCGCGCGGAACGTTGGTCGGCGCCACGGCCGAAGACGTTGGCTTTATCAACGAGACGACGGCGGCCGCCGCGTGCGCGCTGGGCGCCGTTCACGCACAGTTGCTAAGAGGGCCCTGTATCCTGCATTCGCAGGGAGCGGGGCTGCGCGCCAAGCCCAAGGCCGGGCGTCCGATGATTGGTCCGCTCGCCAATCATCCGCGCATTTTCATTGCGACGGGGCACTATAAAAACGGCGTTCTAATGGGACCGCTAACCGGACAGATCGTCGCGCGCTGGATGCTCACAGGAGATCCGGGACGCGATATGCAGCCCTTTGTTCCCGAGCGCTAGTTGGGCGATAGATGGCATCTGCCAGCGGGATGGAAGACAGGGCACTGCGCAATATTTCGATTCACATTTATTTGTTTTCACATATATTAGGAAATCTAGGAGGACGTAATGACTATTGCGACAAATGAGTTAATCGAATCCCTAAATTCCGTCACTTCGATTCCCGTAGTGCCTTTTCGCGGTGGCAAAATCGACTACGACGCCCATGCCAAGAATATCCGCTATTTGATGGATAACAATCATTTGGATGGGGATCGCCGGCGCGTAATCGGCATCGCCGGCACGAGCTTGATCCACCATATTGGGCGCGACGAACAGGTGCGTCTGATCGACTTTACCGGCCAACAGATGGCCGGGCGTGGCGTCCTCATGTCCGGTATCGCGCCCAATCCCATTGCCGACGCCGAAGACCTTATTCGCCGCGAAGCTGCGCTGCCAGTAGCGCCCGACTGCTATCTGGTGATGCCGCTGACGGGCGTGGGCAATGCCGAGGGCATTTTCCAAAACCACTTGGATATGGCCGAGCGTCTGGGCCGCGAAACGGGTGCGCGTTTTCTGTATTACCTGCGCAACAAGGCCGAGCGCGAGACGGCCGTCCGCTTGCTCAACGAGTCCGAGTATTTTATCGGTCTCAAAATTGGCACCGATATCGACGATGTGAAGTCGATTGTAGAGGGCGTCAACGACGGGGCTGGTATCGTCATATGGGGTGTGGGTGATCGCTCTACCGGGCCGGCTAGCCGCGGAACGCTAGGTCATACTTCCGGTATTAACGTGGTCTTTGTCCGCGCGTCTGATGCGATTAACAACGCTCAGCGCAGCGGCGATCTGCAGGCCTCGCAGCGCGTCGAAGACGAAATTGCCGCCTTTGAGGAAATTCGCTTTCGCGATAGCCGCATGTACAATTACTCCGCCGTGGTTGAGGCGATGCATATAGTGGGCAGCGATGCGATTGATGGCGGCGATGGCGGCCCATTCAATCCGCGCGTACCGGCTGAAGTGGCGCGCGAAGTGGCGGCAGCCATTGAGCCCTTGATGCAGTACCACTAGGTCGAAACGCAAGGCTGTTAGAAGGCACGTCCCGCATGGCCAAGAGAAGGCGCCGGCGCTCGCATAGTCATTCGACTCCGCTCAAGACGTACCTAGCGCTTTTCCTGCTGTGCGGCGTGGCGGCATTGGTGTTACAGGTTCTTTTCGCGGTGCCGGACAAGGTCGAACAATATGTCAACAAGAAAGTAGAAGCTTCAGTGAATAGCGCGATAAAGTCCGAGGTGCAAGCAGCTAGGAAAGAGGCGGCTGCCTCTATTGTGCCGTAGTTATTCCACCTGTCCCAAGCGGGCGAGGTAGGCTTCCCACTCGATGGGCAACATATATCGCTTCTGGTTATTGCACTCTTTACAGCAGGGGACGACGTTGGACTTCACGGTATAGCCGCCGCGGCTTAGCGGCACGACGTGGTCCATCGTCAACTCCGTCGGTGGGAAGTGGTCCTGACAGTAGTAACAGTGCCCGGAAGCGCGCCGGTTTTTCCACCACTGGGATCGGCGCATTTGACGGGCCTTATTTTTTTCTCTGTTTATGTGTTCTTCAGATGCGGCTGAAAAGTAGTCTTCCGTCATACATGTAGTTTAGCCTCTGGCTTCTCCGGGTGCAACGGGCACATGCGCATGAATCAAACTATCCCCCTCTTTCCCCTACCGCTGGTAGTTTTTCCAGACCAGGCTTTGCCGCTGCACATTTTCGAGCCGCGCTACCGACAGATGCTGGCCGACGTGCGCCAGGCACAAGAAGACGGCGAGTTGCTGCCAATAGGCATTTGCCTGGGGCGCGATAGCGCCGTCAGCGCTGCGGTGGGATGTGCGGTGTTGCTCGAGAAAGTGCTCAACGAGTACGGCGATGGGCGCGCCGATATAATTTGCGTGGGGGATCGCCGCTTTCGCGTTGGCGAAATCTCCGACGAGCGCGCCTACTTGACGGTCGAGGCCGAGTATTTAGAAGAGCTCGGCGAAGGCCGCGATCCGGCCCTGCTACAGCGCGCGCAGAACGGCTATGCGCGCCTGCTGCAGTTGTCACGAGAAGATTCGGGGAATCGCTTTGATGGAACGCCTCCACAAAGCGCCTTTCATATTGCCCAATCGGCGGCATTGTCGCTCGAGTCCAAACAGCGCCTGTTGGAAATGGACGGCGAGACCGAGCGTTTGCAGTTTATCTGCCAACACTTTGACGATCTCATCCCGCGTTTGGAAGCGCGGCGCGCGGCCCAGCGCAAGGTGCAATCAAACGGCCACGCCAAAGAGCTATAGGCCTAGCGCGCTACTCCAACGGGTCGACGAAGATATTGTGTGCGACCTCTAATCCCAGCAGATGCTCTGCATCGGCTTCGACGAGCAGTTTGATCGGGCCGCTAAAGGGCGCCTTATCACAGACCTGGATCGTAGTGCCCAACTGCAATCCCATATCGTCCATATAGCGCAGCATTTCCGGATCGCGGTCGCTGACGCGGCGTATGACGGCTCGCCGGCCCATCTCTATGTCCGATAAGCGCGGATAGATCTGCTCTTCGATATGCCCCTCTTTGTTGGGAATCGGTTCACCGTGGGCCCCAACGGTGGGATAGCCCAGCGCCTTGTCTATGCGTTCCTCAAATTCTTCCGATATGGCGTGTTCCAGGCGCTCTGCTTCGGCGTCGACCGCATCCCACGGATAGCCCAGCGCCTCGGACAGATAGAGCTCGATGAGCCGGTGGTGGCGAATGGTCTCGAGCGCAATTTTTTTGCCCGTCTGCGTCAGTTCAACCCCTCTGTAAGGCGCGTATTCCAGCAGGTTCATCTCCGCCAATTTCTTGATCATATTGGTCGCTGAGGCAGCGGTTACGGCCATGCGTTCGGCGATGAGTGAAGTCGTCACCTTTGTCGCCGACTCCCCCCCATTTTCCAGCTTGTAAATAATTTTGAGGTAGTCCTCAACGGACTGGCTGAGCATAAGCACCTCTGTGTTTCCGGTTGGATTGCACAATGGAATTACAACGGGCGACAATGCCATAATTAGTAACGACCTTGACTTTAATTTAGTCAAGACTAAATTAAAGTAAGATGCGAGAAAATATCACTACAAATATCACTACGGAGGTCGTTATGATTTTTCGCTCTATCGCTTTGGTGGTGATGGCTGCCCTGCTGGGCTGTGCAAGTGAGACGGTCGAAGATGCAGCCAGCGCAGAGCGGGTGAATGTAGTGTGTACGACGGGTATGGTCGCCGATCTGGCACAGCGCATAGGGGGCGACCGCGTTCGGGTCATTGGCCTGATGGGCCCTGGGGTCGATCCGCACTACTTCAAGGCCTCGCAGGGCGATTTGGCCAACTTGCAGCGCGCCGACCTGATTCTATACAATGGCCTCTTTTTAGAGGGCAAGATGCAGGACATCTTTGACAAAATGGCGCGCGGGAAGAAGGTCGTCGCCGTGGCGGATGCCATCGAGAAAGAACGCCTGCGCCAGCCCGCCGAATTCGAGGGACACTACGATCCGCACATCTGGTTTGACGTGGCTCTGTGGAGTGAGACAATCGACGCCGTAGTGCGCGCGCTGAGCGAAGTCGATCCAGCGGGTGCGCAGATTTTCGACCAAAATGGCGCGGGCTATCGCCAAGAACTGCTCCAGTTACACGCTTGGGTTGGTCAACAGGTTGAACTGGTGCCCAACGAACAGCGCGTGCTGATTACGGCACACGATGCCTTCGGCTACTTTGGCCGCGCCTACGGCATAGAAGTTATGGGTCTACAGGGTATTTCTACCGTGGCTGAATACGGCGTCAACGATGTAACGAAGCTGGTCGATCTGATTTCGCGGCGCAAAATACGCGCCATATTTGTCGAGAGCAGCGTGTCTGAGCGCTCTATTGAAGCGGTGCGCCAGGGTTGTTTAGAGCGCGGTCACCAAGTTGCAATCGGCGGCACGCTCTATTCGGACGCGATGGGCGAGGCCGGCAGCGGTGCGGATACGTACGTCGGCATGGTGCGCCATAACGTAGAGACGATTGCAGGGGCTTTGCGATGAGTGAAATCACGCATTCGCCTGGCGCTGTTGCGCCGATTCAGATCCACGATATGACGATCGCCTACCACAAGAAGCCGGTGCTGTGGGACGTCGATATAGACGTGCCCGAAGGCGTGCTGGTTGGCATCATTGGTCCCAATGGGGCTGGTAAGAGCACGATGATTAAGGCGGTGATGGACTTAGTGCCCAAGGCGTCGGGTTGGGTCAAAATATACGATCGGCCTTACGATCAGATGCGCAGTGCCATCGGCTACGTGCCGCAGCGCGAGTCGGTCGACTGGGACTTTCCCGTCAATGCACTCGACGTAGTGCTGATGGGGCGCTACGGCCACGTTGGCTGGGTGCGGCGGCCGAGAGCTGAAGATCGGCGCATCGCTGCCGAAGCGCTTGAAAAAGTCGGCATGGGCGAATTCGCCCAGCGGCAAATCAGCCAGCTTTCGGGTGGCCAGCAGCAGCGCGTGTTTCTGGCGCGGGCGCTGGCACAGGATGCGCGCATTTATATGATGGACGAACCTTTTGCCGGCGTTGATGCGGCCACGGAAAGGGCGATTATCGATATTCTCGTCGAGCTGCGCCGCCAGGGCAAGACCATTTTGGTCGTGCACCACGACTTGCAGACGGTGACCGAATACTTCGACTGGGTCATCATGTTGAATATGCGCGTGGTTGCTGCCGGGCCGACGAGCGAGGTCTTTACCAATGAGAATCTGCAGAAGACCTACGGCGGTCGCCTGACGGTTCTGAGCCAGGCTGCCCAGGCCATGGCCGACCAGCGACGAGGTCACTGATGTTGGACAACGCGCTGCGTTTTTTAAGCCTGGCCGATGCCAATGTGCGCTTTGTGCTCTTTGGCTCGCTTCTCATTGGAGCAACGGGGGGTATGCTGGGATGCTTTGCCGTGCTGCGCCGGCGCAGTTTGATCGGCGATGCGCTAGCCCACGCCGCGCTGCCGGGCGTGGCGCTGGCCTATCTGGTTACGGGCAGTAAGGCGCTATCGGTTTTGCTAGTAGGGGCGACGTGCGCCGGCGTTCTCGGCGTGCTGTTTATTCAGTTTGTAACGCAGTTTACGCGTATTAAAGCCGATTCGGCCATCGGCATCGTGCTGTCGGTTTTCTTTGGCGTAGGCATAGTCTTGCTGACGCATGTCCAGCGCGTTGGCGGCGGCAATCAGAGCGGCTTGGACAAGTTTCTGTTTGGTCAGGCCGCTTCTATGGTCGGCGACGATCTCGTCGTAATGGCCGTACTGGCGTCCATTATCATCATCGCCGTCTTGCTTTTTTACAAGGAATTCAAAGCGCTAATTTTTGACCCAGGCTTTCTCGATACAATGGGTTTTTCGACGCGTCGGATCGATGCATTACTGATGGCGCTGATCGTTCTGACGGTAATGGTCGGTTTGCAGGCCGTCGGTGTCGTGCTCATTGCTGCCATGCTTATAACGCCCGCGGTGGCCGCGCGCTTTTGGAGCGAGCGCCTAGGGACAATGGTCGTCGTGTCGACGGCATTTGGCGCCGTAGCCGGCGTCGTTGGCACCTTTATAAGCTCGCTGGCACCGCGCATTCCCACGGGGCCGGTCATGGTGCTCGTGGCGACGCTATTCTTTGTGATTTCGGCCGTTTTTGCCCCGCGCCGCGGCGTGTTGGCTCGCTGGCGCCGCCACCGCCACAACGCCCGACGGGAAGCGCGCCATCACTTTTTGCGCGCCTTTGTCGAACTCGTAGAGAAAGAGGGTAGCGCTTCGGCTTTCTCTACTTCGTTGCTGGCTTCCGAGCTGGGATGGAAGGCCCCGCGCGTCGATCGCTTGGGCAAGCGACTCGTCGATCAGGGATACGCGCAGCGGCGCGACGGGGGATGGGAATTGACGCCGAACGGGTTTGAAGAAGGAGTCTTTATCGTCAAATCGCACCGTCTGTGGGAACACTACCTGTATCATCGCTCCATATTAGACGCCGACCACGTCGACCGCCCGGCCGATGAAGTTGAACACCTGCTGACGCCGGAGATTATTACCCGCCTTGAACACATTGTCGCCGTGGAGCGCGGAATCGACCCGGACCAAGTAGTCAATATACATGGATCACTCAGTCACTATCGAAGCGGGGGGCGCGAATAATGGCCATTGATGGTGCATTCTGGATTATCCTGACGGGCGCACTGGCCGCCGCCTCGTGTGCCTTGTTGGGCGCATTTCTGGTGCTGCGCAAAATGTCGCTGCTCGGCGATGCGCTCAGCCACGCCGTGCTGCCGGGTATCGCCATCGCCTTTCTGTGGTCGGGTAGCCGCGCCATCATTCCCATGTTTATAGGCGCCGCGCTCTGCGGTCTCTTGACGACGCTCTTAGTCGAGGCATTTCACCGCAAGTGGAACGTGCAGGAAGATGCTTCGATCGGCATTGTCTTTACCGCGCTCTTTGCTCTGGGAGTAGTCATCGTTACGGCCTTTGCCGGCCAGGTCGATCTAGATCAGGAATGCGTGCTCTACGGCGAGATTGCCTATACGCCTTGGGACGTGTTGATATGGAACGGCGTCGATATGGGACCGCGTCCCGTGTGGATATTGGGGCCGGTCTTATTGCTCAACCTGCTCTTTGTGCAATTGCTTTACAAAGAGTTGAAAATGGCCTCCTTTGATCCGGCGATGGCCGTGGCCGTGGGCATTAACGCCACCTTAGTCCACTATATGCTCATGGGCATGGTGTCCCTAACAACCGTAGCCGCCTTTGAGTCGGTTGGCGCCATATTGGTTGTGGCGATGCTCATTGTTCCGGGCGCTGCAGCCTATTTGTGGAGCGATCGACTGCACGTCATTCTCTTAATGGCTGTCGCGTTTGGGATTGCGTCTGCCGTGGGCGGCTATTGGCTTGCCGGTATATGGGACAGTTCCATCGCGGGCGCTATGGTCGTCGTCGTTGGCGCCATTTTTGTCGTATCGCTGCTGGTTTCGCCCAATCAGGGCGTGGTCGCCCGCCTGTGGCAGCGCGCCATGCTGTCGCTCCAGGTAGCCGAAGATCACATGCTGCTGGCGTTGGTGCGTCGGGCTGAAGTGGAAGAACCTTATCGATTTAGCGCATCGGAGCTGCTGCACGCGGCGTCTGTGTCGCCTGCCGTGGCGCGGTTGGCACTGCGACGCTTGGGACGGAGTGACCTCGTCATCCGCACGGGAGACCGCTGGACGCTGGCCCCAGGCGGTCGCCAAGAAGCGCTGCGCCTGTTGCGCAACCACCGACTGTGGGAGAGCTATTTGAGCGATTTGGGTCTGCCGGATGATCGCGTGCACGGACCGGCCGATGCGGTAGAACACTTTATTGGCCAGCAGCTGGCCGCCGAATTGGTTGCTGAAGTCGGCAGGCAGATCGACCCACAGGGCAAGCGCATACCCCCATCGGAGGAGTAGTGTCAGGCTGCTAGCGGGCGGATGGTCAGCGCTGCGGTTGGGGTTAGCCGCCGGCGCGCTTTGCCCTGTGACCGCGTTCTACTAGGGCGTCGACGATTCGGTCGGCGCAGTCCCCCTGAATTTCGATAATCCCGTTTTTGACCGATCCGCCCGTTCCGCACAGGCGCTTGAGATCGGATGCCAGTTCCTTGAGCTCTCCGGCGCTGAGCGCCAGATCGGAAATCGTGGTTACGGTCTTGCCCCCACGTCCCTTTTTCTCGCGCCGCACGCGGGCGGTGCCGTCCCCGTTGGAAGGCGAAGCATCGGCTTTTTTGTCGCGTTGCGCAACGCGCCCACGCTCGCTGGAATAGACTAGGCGGCTGTTGTTGACCATGTCGCGTTTCTCTCTGATTCGGTTGGTATGCGCTACGCTTGCACGCTCCGCTTCTGCACCTTCAGGCGCACGCCTGCCACTCGGTTGCGCCCCGCTTTCTTCGCTTGATAGAGCATCTTGTCGGCCTGCTTGAACAGATCATCTGAGCTGAGCATCCTGAGGTTCTGACCGTCGGTATCGCCGTCAAACTCAATGCTTGCAACACCGAGGCTGATCGTTACCGCCGTCCCATCGGGGACGCGCAGGCTGTCGGCCGTCTTGGCGCGCATGCGCTCTGCCCACATGGTGGCAGACTGCAGGTTCGTATTGGTCAGGACGACGACAAACTCCTCGCCACCGTAGCGCGCCACCATATCGCTGCGGCGGCACGATTCGCTTAGCAACTGGGCTAGTTCCCTCAAGACGACATCGCCCACGTTGTGGCCAAACGTATCGTTGACGTGCTTGAAGTGGTCTATGTCCATTACGACCATCGACAGCGTGCGCTCTTGGCGATAGGCGTGGCTGATTTCTCGCTCGGTAAATTCACTTAGCATATGTCGGCTGTAGAGGCCGGTGAGTGTGTCGTGGAATGCGATATACTCTAGTTCGCGCTGCACGGGTTGGGCGATGCTGACGATGCGCTGGATAAGGGTCCACTGCAGATGGCTAAGAGCTGCCGCATCGCCGACGGACAACGGCGTGGAAAACGTCTCGGAGAAGTCGATCAGCATGCGCCAGATCAGCTCGGCAATATGACCATCGATAAGCGTTATGCCGCTGAGCTCGCGGCTCAGGATATGGCGCTGCATCATCGAGCGGTCGGCGACGTTAATCAGCCAGTCCATGGAATGGGCGCCAATAAACTTACCGGTGTCCGCATAGGTGGCAATGCCGCGCGCCTTGGCCAATTCTATGGCCGGCGCCTGTGGGTCGATATCGCAGATGCCCATGACCTCAACTTGGGGCAGGCTAAGCAGCGCCTGTAGCAAGGCTGCACCGCCTTTTCCACCGCCTATAATGCCTACTTTTTTGGGAGTGCTATCGTCGCTTTGCACGCTATTGATCATGGTGGCGCCGTCTAGTGCATGCTGGTGAGGTATCGCTCACAAACATATCGAAAATAGCGCCCTCGGACAACGGAGCAATGGCGCCGGTGCGAGTGGGATTATCACAGCACAGCAACGCGTTTTTTCTCGAAGTAGGATCGATCCCATTCGGCCCACCAGTCGGGGACTTGTAGAAGTGCAATAACGCCCTCTGTGAGTAGAGGCGGGTTGAGCAGGCCAATCTCACGGCCCACTCGTCGCGACTGCCGGCCGGAAAGTATGCACGGAAATTGCAACGGCGTCGATCTTCATGTCGACGCTCGGGCGTGCTCCACTCGGCCTAGTAGGGGGCAGTAGGTTGGATCGGCGTAGTTTGGCTTGCCGTCAGTGCCACGCGTCAACTGGTCGTTAGGGTGAGCCACGAGCTGCGCACCATCGTACACCGCTGTATAGCTATTGGCTGCTGGCTGCATGTGAAAAGCTATAGAACGCCGCGGTTGTTGGGTGTAGTTGGGGCCGCTTCCGTGAATAGTGCGACAGTGGTGAAATGTCACCTGGCCGCGCTGCAAGATCGCCGGAACTTTAACCACGGGTGCGCCGCCGCTGTTGAATTGTTTTTCGAGTCCGTCGAGGTCAGACGAAAAGAAGTTCAAGTGGTTGTTTTCCGGCCAGTGCAGGCTGCCCTCCACAAAGGTGATGGTGCCGATGCGTTCATCCATATCGGTAAAAGGCACCCAGGCGGTGAGCATATTATCGGCGCTGCAGGTGCGCCAGTAGCCGTAGTCGGTATGCCAGCCGACGCTTTGCGGAGCGTCTTCTTTGGAGGGCGGCTTGTAGAGCAGTTGGTCGTGCCAAAGGCGCACGTCATCGCCGCACAGCAGCGCGGCGATGAGGCCGAGCACGGGTTTGTGCAGCAGGGCGTTTAATTCGGGCACGACTAGGGTCGAATAGTCATTTTTGCGCAGGCGCTCTGGTCCGTCGCCCGGGTGCCAAGCCAGCGCATAGGTCCGTCCGTTGGGCAGGGCGATTTCGCGTCCCTGCAAATCGGCGTAATAGCGTTCGCTGGCAGCAATGGCCGCGTCTAATTCACGCTCAGTGTAGAGTGGTTTGGAGATGTAATATCCGCACTGGCGATAGTGCTCAATTTCTTCTAGTGTGGGTAGCAAGCTTGCTAAATTGTGCGATGTGTTGGCACTCATTCCGCGTATCTCTCCATTAGCTGTGGGCCCAATTCCATTTCGTCAAATGCACCGTAGTCGCGCCAGCCAAAGTCAAAGCGAACCTTGGGTATTTCAAACTCGAAGAACCAGCGTATGCTCATGGGTAAGCGCTCTTCGCCCCAGTAACAGTAGAATAGAGCGCAGCGCCCAGGTGCCGTATCGACTATGCCAATGGGCTTCAGGTCGGCAAAGCGCTCAGGGTTTTCCTCGCGCCGGAGGTAGCGTTCAAGCGGTTGTAGATGAGCCTCTGCGGCACTGCCCGCCCCTGGGCGCACGCGCAGTGCTCCGTCGTCGTTCCAGGCGGCTAGGTCTGTAGCTGGCGGTGCGCCATCGGGATGCTCGAGGTAAATAGGTGTCGTCCAGGCGTACTCGCCGTCGACCTGTTGCAGGCGAAAGTAGAGCCAGGTGCCGGGCAATTCGGCCGGTTGCAGCGATAGGTCGACGGAGAAGTCGAGAGCCCCGGGGCGCCAACTGCGCAGGCGATAGCTACCGCAGATCAGATCGATGCGCTCGATGGCTTCACACGCGTGGGCCGAAAAGGTGACGCGCAGCGCTTCGCGCACTGGAACCTGCGCACCCATGGGCTGGTTATTGGCGCTTGCATCGAGATAGATGCGCGCGCCCGACGTAGCGTAGGTGCGTCGCGTTTCCAGCGCGTGCCACAGGTAGTCGCGCGATAGCTCTGACGAACAGATGGCCGTCAGGGGCCCCGTTCCGTAGGCCGAGTCGCGCTGGCGCATGGGATATTTCTGAGCAAAGCGCCCGCGGAAAGTCTCTACGGCGCGCGGACCCCCCATTAGGCCGAGGTGCAAATCGGATGCGCCGCACAGCGCAGGGCGATAGCCCAGGTGCAGCGCCTTTTGCAGCAGCCATTCGGCGTTGCCAAACCCCGAGCTAATTTCCAGCAGGCGCTCGCGCCGCGGGCGATGCAGATCCCAGCGGGGCGGATCGCCGCCGATGTGCACCTGCAACACGACGTCGTCGCGTCGATCGTAGAGGTCTTCCAATTGTGGCAGAGGAAGGCGCATAGAAGGCGGGGTGGGCTCTTCGTAGTGTTTGAAGATGACCTGCCGATCGCCCTCTTGAGGATGCGCCTCATAGGCTAGGAAGGGCACGTAGCGACCGGGCTCATCCATCTCCTCACAGGCATCGCGATAGGTCCGCCATACGACGTCGCGCTTTTCCGGATCCATCGACATGGAGGACGGACAAGAAAAATCGAGACGGCCGATGTCGCGCGCTTGGCGGTGGCGGCTCAGCGGCGTGAGCTTGGGCGACGGCAGGTGCATCAGATGCATAGTTGAGTCGCCCCAGCCGTGCGCGTGCACGTCGCCCCAGTAGATCCGCGTGCGCGGGTTTTCCTGGACGACGATGGGGTTGCTGCGGAAGGTGCCCGCTTCGCTCGAACCCAATATGCGATAGATGCCCGGCGCGTCGATCTGCACCTTGTCAAAGATCTTCAAACCGCCGTCAGATCGTGAAAATGCGTAGCTGTCGGGCAGGCCCCAGATGTGTTCCGGCGGGATGAAATGCATCTGTCCCTCGTAGTCTTCGACGAGGTTGCGATTGCGATCAAAGGCGCCTATATGCAGGCGGAACGATTCACCTGGAGCCACTACCGTAGGCGCTAATAGACGGACGTGGCGCAGCACTGGGTGATGGACGATGTGCAGCGAATGCGGATTGCTGGCGATGCCGGTGAAGAGCTCCTCGTTGGCTGGGGCAACGGCTAGGAGAAACTGGGCTTCCGTCGCCGACCAAAATATCTCGCTGCCGACGCTGCCGCGGCTGCGATCGCCTATGCGCACAACGATATCTTCGCCTTTGCGCAGGGTGCCCGACTTAACGCAAATCGTCAATAAATTGACCGAGCTGCGTCCGACGCAGAGCTCGAGTTCGGCGCTGCTTGCAGTGCTCAGAGTGCAATAGTCGCGCCCGCGCGGTGCCTGCGTTTGCAGGGCAAAGGCGATTTGCGCATCAAAGCGCACGAGGGCAATGGCAGCACCGGCCGTCAGGTCGCATTCTCTATTGGCAATGTGCAGCACCCAAGTCCCGCGGGTGCCGCTGACTAACGGCTGGCTCAGCGCATCGATGCGTTCGCCGGTAAGTGTCTCGAAATGGACGCCCATATGAAAGGCGAGGCGGCCGTGGGTGTAGCTATGCGGAAAAGCGGTGCGGCGTTGCACGTTGAATGCTCCTGCGGAAAATGGGCGTTCGTCGTCGGAAAATGGGTGCATCAAGTGCTATGAGAAACGTTTATGGGAGCACCGCCTAATTGAATATACAGATCGGCTTATAGTCAACTACTGGGCTGCACGGAGCGCTTCAAAAAGAATGTTCTATAGTGCAGAACCGCAGTGCTTGCAGAACGTGGCGTCGGCGTCGTGACCTTCTGCACTGCACTGCGGGCAGCTCTGCGTGCTCACTGTGAGGCGCTGGTAGTTTCTCATCGCCCACTCGGCGGTTACGATACCTGTGGGAACGGCGAGTATGGCGTAGCCGGTGATCATTAGCAGCGCCGATAGGGTCTGTCCGAAGTTGGTCTGCGGTGAGATATCTCCGTAGCCAACGGTCGTGACGGTAACAATGGCCCAATAAATGCTGCGAGGAATGCTGGTAAAGCCGTTTTCGCCGCCCTCTACGATGTACATTACCGCGCCAATGATGACGACGATATTCAGTACGGTGAAAAGAAAGACGGTTATCTTCCGGTGGCTACCTCGCAGCGCATGTTTTAGTTGCCGTGCCTCATTGACGTACTGAGCCAGTTTTAATATGCGAAAGATGCGCAATACGCGCAGGATGCGAATGACCAGCAGATACTGCGTGCCGGGTAGTAGTAAGCTGAGGTACGTGGGAATAATGGAGAGGAAATCGACAATGCCGTAGAAACTCAATGCATACTGTCGAGGGCGTCCGACGCTGAAAAGGCGAAGTAGGTATTCTGCGGTAAATAGGACGGTAAAAAACCATTCGATGAAAAACAGCATTTCGCCATGCTGGTCGCGAAAGTCCTGGATGCTATCGAGCATCACGACTATAATACTGAGCGCAATACTGGCGATAAGCCCTATGTCAAAGGCCTTGCCTGCGGGCGTGTCGGCTTCGAAGATGATTTCGTGCAGCCGGTGCCGCCTAGATAGATTGCTTTTATTCGATGGGTTGTTCATGGTATGTGTGGAATAAAGATACCAAAGAGTACCGCTGTTGTGAATGCGAAAAGTTCGCAACGTATCGCGAAAGGAATGCGAGATGATAGAGTTGGCTACGATGAGCAGCGTGTGCCCGGATTGGTCGTTGGACGAAATTATTGCGGCGATGAAGCGCCATGGTTATAGGGGACTGGAGCCGCGCGTCGAATGGGGACATGCCTGTGCTATAGAAGCGGGGCTGAAGGCCGATGAACGAAGGGCCATTCGCCAGCGCATGGAAGATGAAGAGTTGCACATATGTTGCATTGCCACGGGGGTGCGCATGGCCGAGCCAGACGAGGGGGTGCGCGCACAACACATAGAGGACTTGAAGAAGTATATCGATTTGGCTGCTGACCTGGGCTGCGGTCTAGTGCGGACCTTTGGCGGCCAGCGCGCGCGCGATCAAGAGTGGCAGCTCGTCGTCGACTACGTAGCGAAAGGCTACGGGCAGGTCATTGATTTGGCGGCTGCGCGCGGTGTAGTCATTCTGATGGAGACGCACGATGAATGGTGCTGTTCAGCTCCCGTGCGCGCCGTCATCCAACAGGTCGGCCATGAACATTTGAAGGTGCTGTGGGATTTCATGCACACGCAGCGCATGCTAGAAAAGCCGCGGGAAAGCGCCGCCGTACTAGGCCAGCACGTGCGCCACCTGCACGCGCACGACGGCCAGTATGTAAATGGACGCCTACAGGTAGGTGCACTTGGCGAGGGTGTCATTGATCACCTAGAGCCGTTGCAACTGCTCAGCAAAGCCGGTTTTTCCGGCTATTTCTCCGTTGAGGTCATTCACAAGCCGGGCGGTGGAGGCGATGCCGAGGGTGTGATGGCACAGTATGCGGAGCAGTTTCGCCAGATGATATCAGCGATCTAATTACGCGTTAGGGTATATATAGGTGCGAACGGAAATGTCTATGCGTTTTAGGTCGTGTTCAGACCGTTTCTGAAGGCGAGAAATTCCTCGGGTAGGTCGGCTGTGAAGTGCATGCTCTTGCCGGTTGTCGGATGCTCGAGGTCGAGTTGGTTGGCGTGCAGCATCATGCGCGGAGCGCGCTGGACTTTGGCGTGCGGATCGCCGTATACCGGATCGCCGACGATGGGGCAGCCGATGTGGGCCATGTGAATGCGAATCTGGTGTGTGCGGCCGGTCTCTAGGCGGATCTTTAACTCGCTAACCCTGGCGAATCGCTGCACGATCTCGAAGTGCGTGATGGCGTGCTTGCCGGTCAGGTGGTCGGAGACGACGGCGCGGCGGCCGTCGGCGGCGCGGCCGATGCGACCCGTAAGGGTGTCGCGGTCACGCTGGGGACCACCCACTACAATGCAGCGATAGCGCCGGCGCGCGCCGTGTTTGGCAAATTGCACGGCGAGCATTTTTTGGGCGCGCCGATTGCGCGAAAAGCACAGACAGCCGCTGGTCTCCTTGTCGAGGCGATGTATGTATCCGGTGAAAGGTCGCTTGTCGCCTTGGGCGCGCAGCCAGCGGCGCAGATACTCGCTGACGGCGCCGCGCTCACCTTTCTGCGTCGGCGCGGAAAGCACGCCGGCCGTTTTGTCGATTACGACAATGTCTTCGTCGGAGTAGAGCACGCGAAAGGGCAATTCTCCTTCGGGCGGAGCAAAGCGGGCTAGCTGGTACTGCTTGTCGATACCTTGGCGGAAATCGCATAGGATGGCTGCACCGGCCGCTGGAATGTGCATAGGATCGCTGCAGATCGTCCCGTCGATGGAGACCAAAGACGCCTGCACTGCCTTGCGCGCCATGCTCCGACTCAGTTCGGGCAGGTGCTCGGCCAGCAGGGCAAAGAGCGGCTGCGATTGGCCGGAATGCAGCTCGTGTAGCCTGTATAGTTCGGTCTTGCTCACGTGGTTACTCGCTCTGCGCTCGTTTTGAAGCGCACGGGAGAAGGCACCGAAGCGCCCGAATTGGCTAAGGGGTCTATGCCACGCAGCATGTGTCCCTGACCGCGCGAAACGTGTGTATCTACGTCGGGCAGATCTTCGGGGTTGCGCATCTGCACGAGCAGCGTGGTGCGCGCCTCCTGACTGGTGTTGAGGCCCGACCCGTGAATGGTCAGATAGCTGAAAAACAGCACGTCGCCTGCCGCAGCTGGGCAGGGCGTGGCTTCGGCGACTGGATAGCGCTCGGGGGGAAGGTGGTGTCCTCCGTCGCGAAGATGGTCGAGCAGGCCCAGCCTATGGGAGCCCGGCACGACGCGCACGCAGCCCTTTTCGAGCGGCGCGTCGTCGAAGTGGACGATGGCCGCCATCATCGAATGGGCTTCGTGCGGGAAGTAGGGCGCGTCCTGATGCATGGGGAATGGCGCGCCTTTTTCCGGCGGTTTGATAAATATCTTGGTATGGTGCAGCTGGACGTTGTCACCCACTATATCGGCGGCGCGATCCGTCAGGCGGGGATCTACGATAAGGCGTGCAAAAGCCGAGGAGTGAAACTGCACGTTGTGGCAGTGCAGTAATTCGCGCGGAAGATCTGTTACTTTGGCACCGCTGCCCCAACCTTGGTTAACTACGTCGTCGGCTTGGGCGGCTAGCAGGCGCTGGGCGATGGCATGCGCTTCGCTGCAAAAGTACGCCGCTTCCTCTTTGCTGAAAACGCTTTTGACGAGCACGTAGCCGTTTTCTTCGTAGTGTCTTTTTTCGCTTGGGGCCAGAGCGTACTCTCTGTGCGGTAGGATCATCGATGCCTGCTCCAGCTATGGAAAGTAGAGTTCGGAAATCGCACGGCGCGCTGGGCGTGCGCTCCGTTGTAAAAGTAAGCAAAATGCCGCCATTGGGGGAGCTATAGCAAACAGCGTGCGCAACCTTGTGCGGCGCGGGTTAGGATCAGGGGTGCCTCGCAATCAACCGTTTGTCGCGCACCTTGCCTGCGCTGAGATCATCAGTGCAAAACCCCAGTTTCTCATACAGGCCCATACAGCGGGGAGCGGTAAATAGGTAGACGCGTCGGCTGCCGAGTGATTCGATCAGCAAGCGCAGCATCTGCGTGGCAATGCCGCGTCGACGCAGGTCGGGATCGGTCCAGACATCGGTGATATAGGCGCTGTCGGCGCTGTCGCAAACGGCGCGAGCGGTGCCGACGACGGCCTCGTTGGCATGGGCCAGCCATACGGCGTGGCTCTTTGCGAAGGACTGTTGCAACTGCAGGGCACTTCGCCCGCAGTCGGATCCATCGCCGGCAAGGCGCGCTCTGACGGCTTCCCAGTATACTCCGTCCGCTGTGTTTGCATAAGTGATGTGCACAGCTACAAGATAAGGCGAATGGATCTGCCCGGCACGAGGACGGAACGGTTCTCCGCGCGATTCCCATCGCCAGCTACTGGCGTAGGCTCGCGTCTAGAGATGGCATAGATTAAAAAAACCGTTTAGCATGGTTATTGGAGGCGTCGTTATGCCTAGTTTAGCTGCGGTGCGGATTGCTCTGGTCGGAGGCTCGACTGTGACCGATCGCAGCGGCTGGGGTAAGGGATTTGCCGATTGCTTCACCGAAGCGGGAGAGCTCCTCAACTTCGCCGTGGACGGACGCCGTTCAAAGCGCTGGTACGAAGAGTGGGCGCCTGCTCACGAGCCTAGAGGCCAGGCCGAGTTTTGCACTGATCCAGTTTGGTCACAACGACCAGCCCGGCAAGGGCCCGCAGAGAGAAACCGATCCGGACGCGAGCTATCGGCGCTTTTTGCGGCTCTACGTCGCAGAGCTTCGCGCGATTGAGGCTCTGCCGATCTTGCTCAGTTCCGTTGTGCGCCGCCACTTTGACAAGCGGAGAAAGGTCTGCTTCAGTCTGATGCCATGGGCAGCGGCGGCCGTCGCCTGCGAAGAAGAGGTGCCCTTTGTCGGCCTGCATGGGTTGCAGTGCATCCCACCACGAGTGCATCGGTAGGCGAGTATGTCCTACAATCCGGCAGAAGGCAATGTAACTCACTTTGACTGGGCAGGCGTCGAGGCCATTGCCGAGCTGATTGTAGGTGAAATCGGCGCCATCACCAGCTGTTCAGTCGCTTTCTTGAAGTAGGTTTTACGCAGCGAGCTAGGTTGTGCAGGGCGATATTAGGTTCCGTGCTGCGCCACCATATCGTCGTAGCGCAATGCGCTACCGCCGAATATGTCGAGTGCACTGCCCACCGTAAAGTCCAGTTTGCCGTTGCCGAGTTGGGCGATGAGGTCGATATCGCTTGGGGCGCGTACGCCGCCGGCGTAGGTCGTGGGCAGTGGAGTAATCTGCCCCAGCAGGGATACTAGATCGGCGTCAATGCCCTGCTGTTTGCCCTCGACGTGTGTGGCGTGGATGAGAAACTCGCAGCACGAGTCGGCCAGCGCCTGTAGGTTGGCGTGCGATACTTCAAAGTCGGTTGCCCTCTGCCAGCGGTCGGTCATGACGACGTAGCGATTGCCAATGCGCGCACAGCTCAGATCGAGAACGAGGTGCTGGCGACCTATGGCGGCGACGAGTCGGCGCAGATTGTCGCGGTCGAGCTGTCCATCGCGAAAGACATAGGAGGTGGCGATCAGATGGGATGCACCGCGATCTAACCACTCAGGGGCGTTGTTGGCATTGATGCCACCGCCGAGCTGCAGGCCCTGTGGGTGGGCTTGTAGGGCCTGTGCGGCGGCCTCTTCGTTACCAGGACCCAGCATGATAACGTGCCCGCCAAACAGGCCGTTGCTGCGATAGCGCGTGGCAAAGTAGGCCGCGTCGTGCGGGGAGACAAAGTTGGTCGTCGGTGCGCTATCGTCGTTGAGCGACGAGCCGACAATTTGCTTGACCTGGCCTTGATGCAGGTCAATGCAGGGGCGAAATCGCATTAGTCGATGCGGTAGCGCTGCAGTTTCTCTTCGTCCAGGCTGACGCCCAGACCGGGACCGGACGGTGGGTAGAGATAGCCCCCTTCAATGTGCAGCGTTTCGTTTATGATATCGTCGCTGTGGTAGACAAAGCCGTTGACGTCACTGGCATAGCCGATATTGCGCATGGCAAAGGCTAGGTGGGCCTGAGCGGCTGTGCCGATGCCCAATTCGGGCATGCTACCTATGATGCAGGGCATTCGCGCCGCTTCGGCGATGGCAAAGATATGGGCTGCTGGGCCCAGGCCGCCGGCTTCGGCGACGTAGACGTTAAACACGTCGACGGCACTAGCGCGGATACAGGCCATGGCATCGGATGGGGTCCAGACGCTTTCGTCTGCCATGATCGGCACTTCGACGTTGGCGCGGACAAAGCGCAATCCTTCCATATCGCTGTAGTGCAGAGGCTGTTCAACCAGTTCTAAATCAAATACGGAAAGTTCGTTGATCTGGCGCACGGCTTCTTTGGCCGATGCCCAGCCCATATTGGCGTCGACGCGCAGCGTGATATCGCCCACTTCGCTGCGGATGGCGTCGAGTATTTGTAGGTCGGCCTGTAGATCGCGCCCGACTTTGCACTTGAGCGTTTGGTAGCCCGCTTCCACTAGGCGCGTCGCCTGTTCGACGATGTCTTCCGGATCGCCCATAGACAGCGAATGGCTGAGCAGCACGCGCTCGCGAACCTGGCCGCCAAGTAGGGTGTACACCGGCGCATTAAGCGTCTTGCCCACTAGATCATATAGGGCCATTTCGACACCGGCTTTGGCCGGATAAGAGCGGTGCAGGAGCGAGTCCATTAGGGCACTGATGGCGCTGATGTGCGTGGGGTCTTGGCCGACGAGCGCCTCGGCCAGCAAGCCGTTGATCGTCTCGCTTTCGCCGCGACCGCGGCGGTCCCATATGCTGGAAGCTTCGCCCAAGCCGACAAGTCCCTCGTCGGTGTGGATGCGTACTACGGCGTTCTCGCTGGCCTGTTGGACGCCGAGGCTGCTCTTAAAAGGGCGTGGACGCGGCACGCGCACGGGAATGGCTTCTACGCTAGTAATTTTCATGGCGGTTTAGTATAGTCGGGGTGGCTAAGGACGTCAAGACAGTGCGTATATGCTGAGGTTCGTATTGCCGTACTCACGCATGCGCAAGCGGTGTAGCGAGCCTATTTGCTCGGGTAATTCTAGCTCTTTTTGGTGCTGGGCTATAATGATTCCACTGTCGTGCAGGAGCTGCACGGCCGCCAGTTTTTCCAGTAGGGCCAGACAGAGGGGGGCGCCTGCATGGCGGGCGTGATAGGGCGGATCTAGATAAATGGTGTCAAAGCGATGGGCCTCTTCGCCAAGCCGTGCGATAAGCAATTCGGCGCGCACGTCGTGCATTTGCGCACCGATGCGCCACGCGTGCAGCAGAGCGCGCAGATGACTATAGCGCCGCCTGTCCGGCTCGTTAAAGACGACTTGGGCGCCGCGGCTGAGTGCCTCTAGGCCCATTTGCCCCGAACCGGCGCACAGATCGAGAAAGCGCGTGCCCTGTAGATCGGCGCCGAGCATGGCAAAGACGGATTCTTTTAGACGCGAAGAAGTGAGGCGCAGATTGCCGAGGCGACTGGAGGGAATGCCCCGCCCGCGCAAACTGCCGGTCACGATGCGCACGAGCAGCGGTCCTTTCTGACGTGGGGAACGGGTAAATCAGCGCGCATTGTGCTAAAAAAAGAGGTGGTGAAGTCGCGAGAATTCAGGCCATGGGTGCGCTGGCAATCGACTCCCATACTACGGTGCCCAGCGTAGTGCTCAGGCGCGCCTCTTCGAGCTCGGTGCTGCGAACCCGGTGGGCGTTCTCATTGCCCTCGGCGTCAATGAGCGTCACTGTGAACGCACCTTCTTCTGCTCCCGATGCGATTTTGCACGTAGCCGAGTTGTCGGTAAAGATGTACTCGCCTTGCTCGTTTATCGCTATGTTTGGCAACATAAATCGCAGCAGCGATTCGGGATGTATGCCACCTTCTATATAGAGCGTTTGGTGCTGGTTGCGAATGCCGTCGGCAATTTCCTCCATCTTTTGCCTGTCGCCCTGTTGGCCGTGGACGATAAAGTCGCGCTCGGCGACGAGGAGGAAAAGCTCGCGCAGGTGCTTGAGTAGCTGCAGGAAAACTTTCTCACGTGCTGGGTTGTCGTTTATGTACTTGCGGTTGGCGCGAGCGAGGTAGCCGACGATGCCCTTGGCAAAGAACTCCAGCAGCGCGGATTTGCGCCTGCTCTCGCTGAGTTCGCCCACAGAAGTGTAGAAGCTCGACAAGTTGATCCGCACTTGGTTGTTTTCGTGCGATATGATGCGGCTGACGTTGAAGTTGAGCGGTATGAGGGTCGCCTTGCACGAGCGATCGACGCGCCTTTCCTCTTGGTGGATTTGGCGTTCAAGCGCTTCGAGTTCTTCCTGCACGTTGGAGAAGCTGCGGTGGATATCTTCGATGGCGGCTTTTCGATCGCCGTAATCGCCCAACAGCAGCTGCGTTTGCATCAGCTCGCCGCCTATATAGGCATCGCTCGTAGTGGAGACGCGGCTGTCTTGGATATCGCCGTCCACATAGAGCGCCCTGCAGTGTATTTGAGCGTGAAAAACATTGCCCCTAACCAGCAGGTCGCCTGCCACTTGGACGCGGCACGGATTGTTCGGCATGCCGTTGAGCGAGCCGTTTATGACCATTGAGCAGCGGCCGCTCGCACTGGTCCCCCCGGGCATGTCTCTCAGCATATGGCCGTTTGTATCGCCCGCATCAAACGCATTGCGACTGGCTACCAGCGCCTTGCACTCGGTCGTTTCACCGTCTTTCAACAGTTCTTTTTCGACGGCATCGATATCGAAAATAGAAGCCATATTATCTATGATCTGATTGAATCGGGAGCGACACCGAGGCTGCGGATTTCGTCCATTGCACTGTGTATCTGCTTGGCCTTATTGAGCAGCGTGGTAAATGTCTGGACATTCACAGGTTTAGATATCAGCACGTCGACGCAGCCGGCGATTTCTTCGGATAGCTGATCGGGCAGAAAACCGGAGATTACGGCGATGATAGCATGGGGGCACATATTGCGCAGCATGGCTATGATCTCCAAGCCGCTCGCACCGGGCATCTGTATGTCCAGTGTGATTACGTCGTAGGTCTTTCTGAGGACCTGCGTCATGGCGTCTTCACCGCTGCCGGCGATGTCGATTTCATCGAACTCATTAATCTCAGCTAGCTGAGAAAAGTAGTTAGTTATGGTTTGCTCATCATCCACGATTAAGATTCTCAAAGTTGCAGCCCTCTCAAAGAAATTTAATTCGCATTCTGTCCAATAAAGCTAAATATATCTGCCCTTAATGACAAAACCTAACCTTATTTGCAGTGGGGGTTAGGGCTTTTTTTTAATGGTCGGCAACGCGGAGAGGCCGTAAGCACCGGGACCTTACTAAGTGCACTGTAAGATGCGGTGGGTGATGGCATCAAGGGACTCCACGTGATCGACTGCGCCGCGCGCGATCGCTTCTCGCGGCATGCCGAAGACGACACAGCTGTCCTCATCCTGTGCAATTGTCGCTGCCCCGGCTTTTTTCATATGTAGCATGGCGTCAGCCCCGTCGCTGCCCATACCGGTTAACATTACGCCCACCGCATCGGGTCCGGCGTAGCGCGCTACGGAGTTGAAGAGGACCTCTACCGATGGGCGATGGCGACCGACAAGCGGTCCCGTGCTGACTTTGGCCTGGTAGAGTGCCCCCGAGCGGCGCAGCTGCAAGTGGTGGTTTCCAGGGGCGATGAGCACCTTGCCGGGAACGATGGGTTCGCCATCTTCGGCCTCCTTGATATGGGGAGGACACAAGCCGTTGAGCCGCTGTGCGAATGCCTTGGTAAAATACTCGGGCATATGCTGAACGATGAGCGTTCCGGGGCCATCGGCTGGGAACGATTGCAGCAGCACGCGCAGCGCTTCGGTGCCGCCGGTCGATGCGCCGATGGCAACGACCTTGTGGGTCGTGCGCGACAGGAGTTTGGTCGCAGGTGCTGGGGCACTGGGCCTGCGCGGATTGCGCTTCACGTCGACGAGTGCTGCGGCTTTGATTTTTTGTGCCAGTTGAATGGACATATCGCCAACCGTGTAGGAGGCACCGGGTTTACACATTACTTCTACAGCCCCTATGTCGAGTGCTTCTAACGCCAAATGGCTGCCTTTTTCCGTAAGGGATGAAACCACTATAACCGGAAGCGGGTAGTAGTGCATTAGCTTGCGCAGGAACGTGATGCCATCCATGCGCGGCATTTCGATGTCGAGCGTAATTACGTCGGGCTGCAGGCGCACGATTTGGTTGCGCGCCACAAACGGATCGGGAGCGGTCCCCACGACTTCTATGTCTGAATCGCGAGACAGCTCTTCCGAGAAGATTTTTCTGACGACTGCAGAATCGTCTACGATGAGGACTTTAGTTGGAGCCACGGCAGATCTTTCAGTCGTCCGTCTACAGGCGGAGTTCAAAGAGGACGACTTCGTCTTCGACCATGAGCACTGTGGTGTGCTGATTGGATTTTTGCGCCAGCCATTGGTCGAGGTCGATTTTTTCAACGGTCGGTATCGATAAGTCAAATTTGAGCATGGGGCCAAATGCAGCGATGAGAAACTTTCCGCAGACCACGTTGAGCAATTCCTTGAACGCGTCGGCTATGTCCTCTTCTTCCAAGTCGTCGGAGTCCATGCCGAGCATATTGATAATGAGTTCGGAACACAGATTCTGGGTAAATACCAGGCCTAGGCGGCCCGAACAGGGTCCGTTGAATTGAATGCGGGCGTGCATGAAGGGGGCGCTGGGGGAGTCGACCTCTTGGTCATCGCCGTGCTCTGCGAACATAAAGGCCTGCTCCTGCAGCACGTCCGACAGAATTTCTTCGAGAGTCGTCGAAGAGATGGGATTATTGCCAAGGCTCGGGTTGGTGGGGTCGCTCATGCACCGGTCTCCAATACTTCTTCGACTACGGCCTTGACGCTTTCCGGGCGCACGGGTTTGCACAGGTAGTCGCGAATGCCCAGGCCGCGCAGATCGTCCATGCGCTTCTGGCTCGAGTCGCTGGTTACGACGACGACGGGCACCGATTCCAATAGGCCATCTTTTGCCATGGCTTCTATCATCTCTACTCCGGTCATGACGGGCATGTGCAAGTCGGTGATGACCAGATCAATCCAGTTTTCCTTGAGCATGGAGAGGGCATCAGAGCCGTTTTCGGCGATAAATACTTCGTTGATTGGCAGGCCGCTAATCCTGAGCATTTTGGCCAGCATCATGCGCGCCGTTTTGGAGTCGTCGACGACGAGGACGTTGTAACTCATTAGAGGTCTCTCTCTCCAGATTGGGATTTGATAATAACCCTACCCGATTCGAGGAATAGGCTCATAGTGCGCGATTTATTTCCCCCCACGTCCTCCGCAGATATAAGCAGATCGTTTTTCCACAACAGTTTGCGCAGCACGGTATAGTTGCGCTCGCCAATTTTAAAATGCTTGTCGGGATCGAGCAGCAAGGCGCCGCCGGCGACTTTGATTTGCAGGTTTTCTCGCCTTGCGCCTTCGGTAAAGAGCGCTTTAAAAAAGTGCGGTATGCCGGTGTCGACGAACATGAACGGATTGATCTGCGCTTTTTCAGGCGAGAGTTTGGACAGGGGGAGCATAATGTGTATGAGGCCACCGATGCACGCAGTTGGGTCGTATGCAGTGACGCCGATGCAGGAGCCCAGTGCGTGCGTAATAATCTCAGTGCGGCTATCCCCGGATATGAACATATCCGATATACCCACCGTGTGGCGGTGCCGCGTTATGTCATCCCCAGCGTGCACTATACCTTCTCGTATACGGCGGGTTGTTTGTAGGTAAAGGGGTGGTTGGCGCTGGCCAAACTCTCCGAGTGCCCGATAAATAGATGTCCGCCCGGTCGCAGCATTTCGTAGTAGCGGTTGACCAGGCGCTCTTGGGTCTGTCGATCGAAGTAGATCATCACATTGCGACAGAGAATAAGGTCGAATGGGCCCTTCATGGGCCAGCGCCCCATTAGATTCAGATTGGCAAAGCGGATTAGAGAGCGAATGGGTTGGATTACGGAGAAGTGCTCGGGGTCGCTCTGTTCCAAATACGTTTTCACGTAGTGTGGAGGGATGTCGCTTATATGATCAGTGGGATAGATGCCGCGGCGCGCTTGCTCCAAAATAGAGTCCGATATGTCGGTGGCCAATATGCGCACCGACTTTGCCTTGGGGTGTTTGTCGAGAAGCAACATGCCGAGCGAGTAGGGTTCTTCGCCCGAGGAGCAGCCCGCACTCCAAATGCGGATGTCGCTCCGTTGCGACCACTGGGGTAAGATGATGCTCGTCAGATAATCGAAGTGGGCCTGTTCGCGGAAGAAATTGGTCTTGTTGGTCGTCATTGAATCGACCAGCGTTAGCAGTTCGCGTTTAGACTGATCCTTCTCGACGTAGTGTAGATAGGCGTCAAAGCTGTCTATGCCGAGTGCGCGCATGCGCTTGGTCAGACGGTTTTTTACCAGATTTTCCTTGCCGGCTTTTAAGTCTATTCCGCTAGCCTTATACAGCCAGGCCTGTATGCGCTCGTAGTGCGCTTGCGTTAGAGTATATTCACCGGGTACGTTGGTCTTAGAACTCATTGTCATCGTCCACTTTCGCCCGTTAATATACGTCAATATTCATCGAGTGGGCCAGTGATTTTTTGTTTCGTAAGTTATTTATATTTAGATATTTAAAAATACGAATACAGTTGTAAAAACGGTTGGGTAGCAGGCCCGCCACGCCGGCTAATAGCGGCGGGGAATGCGTGCTCAGTGCGTGGGGCCGTCGTTGACGGCCGGGCGACTCCAGCGCGACGCTATTGCCGTCGCTGCTGCGCATGAGCGCGCGCTTATGGAAAACGAGAATTGAGGGAGGGGCTTCTGTGCCCTAAGCAGCCTCTTGCACCTGAGCAACGCGGCCCAACTCGGCGCGCGAGAGCACCCTGTCGATGTTGAGTAGCAGTTTGATGCTGCTCTCCGTCTTGCCAATGCCGAGAATATAATTAATGCTGATGCCCTTATTGCCGAAAGCGGGGGGCGGCTGAATGGCGCTCGACGCAATGTCGATGACTTCGGATACGCGGTCGACGACAATGCCCATTTCCAATTCCTGCGCCTGAACGACGATGATGCAGGTCTCGCCGTTTGATTCTACGGTCTCCATGGCAAATTTGGCGCGGAGGTTTACCACCGGGATGACCTTGCCGCGCAGGTTGATGACGCCGCAGAGAAAGTTGGGCGTGCGCGGCACGGGGGTAATGTCCATCATACCGATGATTTCGCGCACCTTGAGAATCTCTAGGCCGTATTCTTCTCGGTCGAGAAAGAAGGTGAGGTATTTACCGCCCAAATCGGTCGGCGCATTGTTGTGTACAGCTTCGGTCATGGTGAAGTATCTCCGCTTGCTTGAGGTATTCGCTATTTTTGCGTCACGCCGATTTCGCGGCTTTGTGAGACTAGGCCGTTGGCATCTAGTATCAGGCCAATGCAGCCATCGCCGAGAATGGCGCAGCCCGCCAGGCAGGGATCTTGGCGCAGCTCTTCGTCGAGTCCCTTGATGACGACTTGCTGCAGGCCGATCAATTCGTCGACCAGCAGGCACGTGCGCTCACCATCCGCCTCGATGAGCATGACCAAACCCTCCCAGGGAGCGGTGTAGCGGGGCGCAACGCCAAAGCGCTCGTGCAGGCGCAGCAAGGGGTAGAGTTCGCTCTGCACGTTGACCATTTCACCCTTGCTCATGACGGTGCAGATTTGCTCGGGGCTCGGGCGCAGGGAAGAAATAATGGAGGTCAGCGGCAATATGTAGCGTTCCGCGCCCACGCCGATGACCATACCGTCGATGATCGCAAGCGTAAGCGGTAGCCTGATGGTGAAGGTTGAGCCTTTACCGGGCTTTGACTGGATCTCCACTTTGCCGCGCAACTTTTCGATATTGCGCCGCACGACATCCATGCCGACGCCGCGTCCAGAAACGTCGGATATTTGTTCGGCCGTAGAGAGACCGGGGTGAAAGACGAGGTCGTAGACCTCTTCGTCGCTCAGCTCTTCGTCCACTTGAACAAGGCCGCGCTCGATGGCTTTTTGCAGAACGTGCTCGCGGCTGATGCCGTTGCCGTCATCGCGCAGCTCAATGACAAAATTGCCGCCCTTGTGATAGGCGTGCAGCGAGACGTGGCCCTTTTCGCTCTTGCCGGCAGCAAGGCGTTTGTCGCTCGATTCCACGCCGTGGTCTACGGCGTTGCGCACCATATGCGTCAGGGGGTCGAGAATTTCTTCGACGACGTTCTTGTCCAACTCGGTGTCTTCGCCCGACATGGAGAATTCGACCTGTTTGTCGCATTTGCGCGCTAGGTCGCGCACCATGCGCGCCATGCGTTCAAACGTTGCGCGAATGGGCACCATGCGCATGGACATGGCGATTTCCTGCAGGTCGGTGGAGATCTTCATTAGCTGCGAGATGTCTTTGGCCAGCTTTTGGTTTTCGGTGTATACAACGTCGGGGTTTTCGTTGACCTGGGTCTGCGCGATGACCAATTCGCCGACGATATTGATCAGCGAATCGAGCTTCTCTGTGCCCACGCGCACGTGCAAATCGCGCTGTTTATTGGTGTTTACGGGCTGCGCTGGATCCTCCCCAACCGGTGTGCTGGACACTGCCGCTGCAGAGGGCGCGGGAGATGCCGCAGCTTCTGCAGGCACGTCTTTATTGGAGACTACGAGCCGAATTTTTTCGACGAAGTGCGATACGTCGCGCGGAATGACGGTCCCCGATTCCAACTGATGCTCGACGTTTTGCAAGAGTTCCTTGAGCAAGTCAATGGATTCGAGTGCGACATCTATAATGGCTTGGTTGAGGACCAGCTGTTTTTTGCGCGCCGAGTCGAGCACGTCCTCTACGGAATGAGCCAGATGCGTGACGTCGGTTAGGTTGAGAAAACCCGCTGCGCCCTTAATCGTGTGGAAGGCGCGGAAGATCGTGTTGAGCAATTCGTCGTCTTCCGGGTGGTCTTCTAGAGAGAGCAGGGCATTTTCCGCGTTGTTCAGATGCTCCCCTGCTTCGGAGGAGAAATCGGCAAAGATGTCTTCGTCGACTTCGACGGCGGCGAGTTCTTCTGGTTCATCGTCGTTGAGGAATTCGTTTTGGGAGCCACTCATTGCCGCATCGTCTGCCGCGATGAGCTGTGCCTCCGGACTCAAGCTCGGCGTCGAACGTGCCGGGTCGTCTACGCCGCCCATGGCGAGAATCTGCTCGAATAGGAGGTCGTCCTCAACGACTTCTTCACCGCCTTCTTCGAAACTGGTGCGCAGCGCGCGCAGCGCGCCGCATCCGTGTGACAGCAGATCCATAGCTTCATCGACGTCGCATTCTTCGAGGATGATATTCTCGAGAATCTTTCCCATCGCCGTCGCCAGCAGCGCGGTGCGCGGCGTCTCATCGGCCAGGTGGGCCGCCGTGTCTTCCAACTGGCCGCTGAGAAGGCCCAGCGTGCTCAGGTCGTTTATGTTGAGTGCGTAGAAGTCTTGCTCAATGCCGTCAATTTCTATGAGCATGGGACTGGCTACTGAACCCGCTGGGCTGGCGTCACTATCACGCTCTGTGCTCATATCGTTCTCGTCGGAGATTGCACTGGCCCGATCGACCAGCGCGCCCAATGTGCGCAGGCGCTCCATGAAGGACGCGGTGTGCGGTTTGGCAACGGATTGTCCCTGCATCGCCGCGCTCGTCGACTCGATGAGTCCGCGCAGCAGGTCTATAGACTCGATGCCGACGTCGCATATGGAGGGCTGCATGGCCACCTGCCCAGAGCGCACGACGTCCAATATGCTCTCAACGCCATGCGCCAGTTGAATGACGTCGATCAGGTTGGCGTAGCCGGCAGCGCCTTTGAGCGTGTGGTAGGCGCGGAAGAGGGGATCGAGCTGAGAGGTGTCGTCGGGATCGGTCTCGAGCGAGAGCCAGATGCCTTCGGCGGCGTCGATGTGTTCTGCGGCTTCTTCCGTAAAACAGTCGAATGCGTATCGGTCAATGGCGCGAACGTCTATCTGCTCTTCGTAGTCAGTAGTTGCTGTGGAAGCCGATTCGGCATGAGCATCTTGCGGGCCGTATGCCGCGATGCGGTCGTAAAGCTGTGGGTCGTCTACCTGCGTAGAGCCGCGTTGGTTCGTCGCATAGAGTCGCTGCAATAGGGAGATGCCTTCGGCCAGCAGATCGAGAGCATCGGGTGAATCGCCAATTTGCTCGGCTATAACCTGAAGGCCGAGCGCCAGGCGCGCGCTCTGCGGATGTTGGTTCAGCAGGGGAACTAGGTTGGCAATGCCCTTGCCAAGTGCCTGAGCGCTGCCCTGAGGATCGGCATCGGCAATCATGACGACGCCGGCTAATTGTTCAATGGCAATCTGTGTGCTGTCCATAGCGAACGAGTCTCGTTGGTATTGCGCAGTGAGGAAATGCGTTGACAAGGGTCAAAAGATAGTACAATGCAAGTTATATGCCAGCCTTGTCCAATTGCCGGAGTATTACATAAGAAAATGATTATAAATAACTTATGTTATTTTGAGAAAAGCAGTACTACGGGTGGATCGGTGAAATGGCGATCTGTGCGACGGCAAAGGGCGGCACTTTTTACACGCGTCGGCGCGGTCAGGCTGCAGTATGAGGGAAGGGGCGGGGGGTTACGATGCCTGTGACCGATGTGGATTGACCGCTTCAATGATGCGCTGGCTGCTCTTGTCGAGGGCGCTCATAATCTCGGGCATGGCCGCCAGCAGTTCGGCGATGGCCACTTCCCGTTCAAGGTGTTTGCGCAGGGCCGGTTCCGTTTGCACCCATAGCTGTTGAAAGCGGTCCAAATCGCTGCGCAGCGCATCGTTGGCACTGCGCACGTTCTGCGCCAAGCCCTCCGGCGTGATGGCAGCAGCCTGCTCCGGCGATATGTGTGCCAGGCGCTGGGTCGCTTGTAAGAGATCGCTTTCCAGCTGCTGGCGTTCGGCAACGCGCGAAACGATGCGGGTTAGTTCGTCCAGCTTTACGGGTTTGCGCAGGAAGGCAAAAGCACCGTTATCGAGGGCAGAGGTAGCCGTTGCCACGTCGCTGTGTCCCGTTATTAACACGACGGGCAGAGCCGGGTTGCGCACGCGCAGTGCTGCCAGCAGTTCGAGGCCGTCCATATGGGGCATTTTGACATCGCTGATGACCAGGTCGGGTGCCCCATCGGCAACGAGCGCCAAGCCTTCGACGCCATCTGTGGCGCTGTGCACGCAGTGGCCCGAGCGCTGTAGAAAGGGCGTGAGCGATTGGTGGATAATGGGTTCGTCGTCTATGAGCACTATGTTCACGTGCGGATCTCCGTCGTTAGCACACCGCCGCCGATTGGTTGGCTGTCTGATGCGTCTCGATTCGGGCGCGCGCAGGTCCTGTGATGCTGCTACGCGCTGCGCTGCGCGTACTGGGGGCGTTGGGGAGATCGAGGGAGATGGGGTTAAGCGCTGGCGCATCAGGCGCATCGCGCGGCCCAAGGGTATTGCTCATGCCGTTACATTTGCTCGGTTGGTTGACCAACGGATGGGTATTGCCAATTTAAAACACGCTGTCCGGTTTGCACGCAACAACTATGCCAACGATTGGGTATGGGTATAACTATCTGATTCGCATGAGATTGCTACCGGTCTACGCAATGGCCCCTTATGGCAACTTAATACCAAATAGCGGTTTAGCATCGCGTTTTGGCGATATGATGCAAAATGCGCCTCAGCCATCGGAGATGTCGTATTTCTTTAGCCGGTAGCGCAGCGCGTCGTGCCCGATTCCCAGATAGCGCGCTGCTTCGGTCTGGTTGTTATTGGCTTTAAGGAGGGCGCGCCGTATCGCTCGCTCTTCGATTTGTGCCAGATTAAAGTCGTCTCGGTCGTCTACGCTGGGCGTTTTGCCGTATGCAGTTTGGCTTTCCTCAAGGGAATAGAAGGCCAGATCAGTAAACTCGCGTCTGCTCAGCGCGGTGCCATCGCAGAGGATGACGGCGCGTTCGATCAAGTTGCGCAATTCGCGAATATTGCCCGGATAGGCGTAGTGCTTGAGCAACTGCTGTGCGCCGTCGTCAATGCGTTCGATATTCTTGCCAAACTCTGCGGCAAATTGGCGCAGAAAGTGATAGGCCAGCAGTAGAATATCGTCACCGCGCTCGCGCAGAGGAGGCAGTTCAATGGCAAATACGTTGAGGCGAAAAAATAAATCTTGGCGAAAAGAGCCTTTTTCCTGCATCTGTTGCAGGTTCTGATGCGTAGCCGTTACGAGCCGCACGTCGATGGGTATTTCGCGGTCGCCGCCGACGCGGCGGACTTTGCGCTCTTCTAGGGCGCGCAGAATTTTCGCCTGTGCCGCCAGACTCATATCGCCTATTTCATCCAAGAATAGCGTGCCGCCAGCGCTCAGTTCAAACATGCCTTTGCGCGCACTCTTGGCGTCGGTAAAGGCGCCCTTTTCGTGGCCAAAAAGCTCGCTTTCAAAGAGCGTTTCTGGCACGGCTGTGCAGTTGAGGGTGACAAAGGGCTTGTTTTGGCGCGGGCTGCGCTCGTGCAGGGCGCGGGCAAAGAGTTCTTTACCCGTGCCGCTTTCGCCGCGAATGAGCACGGTGGTGCGATCCGTCTGCGAAACCTTGTCGACTAGGGCCAGCGCCGACTTAATAACCTGGCTTTCGCCAATGATCTCGCCGTTTTTGGCGCGCCGCTCGGAGCGCATGATGCGGTCGAGCTGTTCGTGCATGCGGTCTCGCTCGCGGCGCAGCGCACCGTAGCGCTGCGTGCGTTGCAGAGAGGCCAGCAGGTCGGGTGCCTTGACCGGTTTGGTAAAGAAGTCAAAAGCGCCGAGACGCAGCGCTTCAATAGAGGCTTCCATATCGCCGTAGCCCGTGATGAGGATAACTTCAACCTGGGCATCCAGCCCCTGCAGGCGCTCGAGTAGTTCGATGCCGCTGAGGCCGGGCATGCTGATATCGCTGATGATGATATCGGCGCCGTGGTCGGAGAATTTCTTTAGGCCCTCGTCACCGCTATGGGCGTATTGCATCTGGCAGCCCATCTTTTCGAGTAGAGGACCGATGCTTTTGTGGATGATATCCTCGTCGTCGATGAGCAATAGTTTTAAATCGCGCAGATGGTGTGCATCGGGCATGAACTAGCGGTATCCTTTTTGGTCTATTGGCAGGGAAACGCAAAATGTGGCCCCTATTCCCGGCCTGTTCTCAACGCGGATTTCGCCGCCGTGCTTGCGGACGATTCCGTACGATATGGACAGGCCAAGTCCGGTGCCCTGTCCAACCTGTTTGGAGGTGAAAAAGGGGTCGAAAATATGCTTTACGATGCGCTCGGGAATGCCGCCGCCCGTATCGGAAACGCGCAGCAGCAGCGCGCCGTCCCGTCGAAGGGCTTCGACGGAGAGGACGGGTTCCCACTGGGCGTCTCTGCCGCTATCGGCCACGCTCTGTGCAATGCGTTCGTCCATGGCCTGGCGCGCATTGGTGATGAGATTGAGTAGAACTTGCTCCACCTGCTGGGGCCAGCCCAAACAGGTCGGCAGCGCATCTTCTATTTTTTTATCTATGCGGATTCCGTGTCCATTGAGCTGGGTCTCAGCCAGCTTGAACGCGTTGTCAATGACCTCAGCTAGGGTAAACGATACAGGCTCTTCCTCGGAAGTCCTGTTGCGCGAGAAGTCGCGCATGTGATTGATGATATTGCTCATGCGATCAACCTGGTCGACGATGTCCTCGAGGGTTGAACGCACGTCCTCTATTTTTACTTCCCAGCCATAGCGCATACTGAGGAGAATGGTTTCGGCAAAGGTGCGAATGCCGCTGAGGGGCTGATTGAGTTCGTGCGCAACCCCTGCGGCCATTTCTCCTAAGGCGTGTAGGTGGCTCGTCTGCAGCAGCTTGAACTGCTGGGCATGCGCGTCGATACACCGCGAGACGGCATCGGCCAGTTTATCCACAAGTTCGCGCTGTATATCGATGTGGTCGGGTTTCTGCGAAGAGAAAATTTCTAGGCTGCCCTGCCCGATTTCGCCAAGCTGCAGCGGCGCGCTGATATAGGGCTTGGCATCGGCGGGAATAGGCCCACAGGTGCTCTGGCGGTCGGCCGTCGTTATGCGCACGCCAACGGGGTTGAAATAGCTCAGGCATTCGATGAGTGCGGGCCCGATTTCCGTCAGCGGGTCCGGTGCATTGATAAACGAGCTCGTCTCGCTGCGGAAGGAGAGCGCTCTTTGGCTACACCCGTCGCGCAGGTGCTGATCGCGCAGCAGCTGCACCTGCAGCGTCTGGTCTTGCAGCAGCAGGCAGATCAAATCGCGCGGTGTTTCACTCTCTGTTTGCCCTGCGGCAAATGCCGTTGCGCAGTAGTGGCGAACACCTGCCGGGTTTGAAGGCGAATGTATGCTTACTGCAATGGCCGGGCTGTTGCCGTCGTGTGCGAGCGTTTCAACGAGCTGTAAAAAGGGCTGGGGGTTGACGCCAGCCTGCATCAGTAGTGCGTCCAGCGCGTGCCCGGAGGGAATGGGGTCGCACAGCGAAAGTGCGCCGTAGAACGGCGCGTTGGCCCTGTGTATGGCGAACCCACGGTCGATGAGGCAAACGGGAAAGGGCAGCTTGCACAGCGCATCGATATCGACTACGCACGTCCGTCCGGCGGGCGGTGGCTGCGCCGCAATCTTTTGTTCGAGCGCCTTTATGCAGTCCTGTTGCCGGCGCCTGTCCGAGGCGGTCCGAGCTCTGTCGAGGGCTGTGCCGAGCGGGTCGTCGTGCAGCGGTTTTTGCAAAACGGCCAGTGTGCCTTCTATCGCGGCGTAGGCCGCTGTCTCCCTGTCGATACGGCGGGAGAGGACGATAACGGGCATATCTGCGCCGCTGGCGCGCACGTCTTCCATATTGGACGCGGCGGTTATGACCAGGTCGATGGCATTGGCGCGCAACGCTTCCACGCCGGCTTTGATATGGTGGGCCACGAGCACCATATCGCCGCGTTTCTCCGCGTGTCGCTGGAGCGCCGCGAGCGCAACCTCGTCGTCGTCGATTATGAGAATATTCATGGCGGTATTTGATTTGGGTATACCTAATATACCTTTATTGTTACAATTGAGTAGCGCGGGCTTTTTTAGCGCGGTTTGAGTGCGAATGCCCTATCGGTTTCGCATACTACACCGGACGTAATGTGCTGGGAGAAAGTGCCGTTGGAACACTGCGATGTAGCTGTTGTGGGATGTGGTGGCATGGGCAGTGCGACCCTTTACCACCTTGCCTTGCGCGGCGTGCGCGCCTGCGCGATAGAGCGCTTTACCCCCGGTCACGACCGCGGATCTTCGCACGGCGATACGCGTATTATCCGCAAGGCCTATCTGGAGCATCCCAACTACGTCCCCTTACTTGAGCGGGCGTACGATCTGTGGGACCGCCTAGCGGGCGAATCGCAAAAAGACCTGCTCGTTCGCTGTGGGTTGCTGGCCATGGGCCATCCCGACTCGCGCGTCATACGCGGCCAGGCTGCCTGCTATGCGGCCTGCGATTTGCCGCACGAGGTATTGGACGAAGCGGAGCTGCATTATCGCTATCCGGCGCTGGGCATCGGCCAAGGTTGGCAGGCCTACTACGATCCCCTCGGCGGATTTTTGCGCGTGGAGGAGTGCGTTCGCCAGCACGCGCGCTGGGCGCAGCTGCGCGGTGCGACGCTCTTGGCTGGCGAGGTGATGCACCGCTGGGCGCCCGACGGCGATGGGGTGTGCATCGAGACGGATCGGCGCACGCTGCGGGCTGGGCGCTTGGTGCTGACCGCAGGGGCGTGGGCGGCTCCGCAGCTGCGGGAATTAGGCATTGCGGCGCGCGTCGTGCGCAAAGTGCTGCTGTGGTACGGGGGCGAGGGGCTCGCCGCCTATTCGCTTGGTTCTATGCCCTGTTTTCTAGTGGGAAGCGACGGCAGTGCGGATACGTTTTACGGTTTCCCCGCGCTGGATCACCGGGGGGTGAAGATTGCCGAGCACAATGTGTTTATGCACAAAGAGGTCGCCGATCCGCTGTATCTAAACCGATCGTTGGAAGACGATGATGAAGAACCGGTCCTTCGCTTCGCCGCGCAGTTCTTTCCGCGTTTGCGCGCTCGGCGCACCCACTACGCCACCTGCATGTACACCATGACGCCCGACGAACACTTTGTCGTAGATGTACATCCGCAACACCCGCAGGTGGTAATTGCCGCGGGGTTTTCCGGCCACGGCTTTAAGTTTGCATCGGTCATGGGAGAAATCCTCGCTGACCTGGCTGTAAATGGCACGACTAGCCAGCCGATCGACTTTCTGCGCCTGCAGCGCTTTGCCAAGGGAACGGAGTAAATGGATTTGAATCTGAAAGGACGCGCGGCGTTGGTGAGCGGGGCCAGTCGCGGCATTGGGCGAGCGATTGCCGATGCGCTCGCTGATGAGGGTGTGCATTTGGGCCTATGTGCGCGTGGACGAGAGGGCTTAGACGGGGCAGCCGCCGAGCTGCGCGCTCGGGGAGTGCAGGTATTCGCCCAAACCTGTGACGTGCGCCAGCGCGACGAAGTGGAGGCCTTTGTCACCGCGGCTGCCGAGGCGCTGGGCGGGGTAGATATCGTAGTCAACAACGTCGGCGGATCGGCAGGTGGCCTGCTGGAAGACAGCGAAGACGAGGAGTGGGAAGAGACGTTCCAACTGAATCTATTTCACGCCGTGCGCACTACGCGCGCCGCACTGCCACACATGCGAGAACGCGGCGGTGGCGCCGTTGTTATCATTACTTCTATATCGGGAGCGAAGCCGGCGCCGCGCGCCCAGTACGGCTGTGCCAAGGCGGCAGAAAATTTTCTCGCCGGCGCTCTGGCGTTGGAGTTGGCCGATGCCAACGTGCGCGTCAATGCCGTCGCCCCGGGGTCAATCTTTTTCCCCGGTGGAGGTTGGGAGCGCTTTCGCGCCGAGCGAGAGGAGCGCTTCGCCGATTTCGTTCAGCGCGAATTTCCCTGTGGCCGCCTCGGTTCGCCGCAGGAAGTAGCCGATGTGGTAGCCTTTTTAGTTTCGGATCGCGCGCGTTGGATCAATGGCGCAGTCGTGCCCGTCGATGGCGCACAGGGTCGGCCATCGGTCTTCTAAGGACGCAATCGCAGCCGCCTGCGGCGAGCTGAGTGGTGAAGCTATCCTTGAAAAAGCGATAGCGCACCGTCGACGTAGATCTCCGTTCCGGTGACGTAGCTGGCTTCTTCGCTGGCCAAGAACAGGATGGCGTTGGCGACTTCTTCGGATGAAGCCGGGCGCTGCTGCAGCGGAATCATGCCCTGGGGAAACTCGCGTGGAATGCGAATTTTATCGATGTCGCGCGGAAAAGTATTCTCGCGGATATTGGTCTTGGTCGCCCCGGGGCACACCACGTTGATGCGGATATTCCACTGCGCCAGTTCCACTGCGGCCATTTTGGTAAAAGTCACCTGGGCGGCCTTGGAGCAGGCGTAGGCCGTAAAGCCAAAATTGGAAAAGATGCGGTTGCCGTTGACCGAAGAGACGACGACGATGCTGCCGCCGCCGGCTGCGCGCAGATGGGGTATGGCGTACTTCACCGTTAGAAACGTTCCGCGCACGTTGATGTCTTGCGTCTGACTCCACTCCTCGGGCGTAATGTCTTCGATGGGTGCAAAGACGCCGTTGATGCCGGCGTTGGGCACGACCACGTCGAGCTGACCCCAGCGCTCCACGGTTTCTTCGACGAGCTTTTCTACGTGTTCGGGGTGGGCGATGTCACCCGGTAGCGCCAGCGCTTGACCACCCATTTCTTCGATTTCTTCCACGACTTCCCGACAGCGCTCAGCGCGCCGTGCTGTGATGGCCACTTTGGCGCCCTGGCGAGCAAAGGCCACGGCTGCCGCGCGTCCTATACCGCTGCTACCTCCGGTGACTAGCGCTACTTTACCCTCGAGTTTCATTGCCTTTTTCCCTTTCGCATGTGCGGCGCCAACAGTGCGCTCGGCGCATAGCGCGCTGCGGTCTATAGTTGACGTCTATCATATAGGTAAATAATTTAAGCCGGTTGATTTGTTCTTGTTGCACGCCGGAACCGGCAAATATACGCCGATCAATGGGATCGGCAACAGCACCTCTTGGGAGAGTAATGAGATGACCGACAGCGTGGAAGCAAATGTGAATGGAAACTCGCGTCCGAGTGAGTTGAAAATAACCGATATCCGCGTGGTGAATCTGCGTGGGGCACCGTTTCGCTCGACGATTATACGTCTGGATACCAACCAGGGCATTAGTGGCTATGGCGAGGTGCGCGACGGCGGCAGTGAGACCTATGCGCTGATGTTGAAAAGCCGTCTCATTGGAGAAAACCCCTGCAATGTAGATAAGATCTTCCGCAAGATAAAGCAGTTTGGACATCACGCCCGCCAGGCCGGCGGCGTCTGCGCCATCGAGATGGCGCTGATGGATCTGGCGGGCAAGGCCTATGGCGTCCCCGCCTACCAACTGGCAGGTGGTAAGTTCCGCGACCAGATCCTCTGCTACTGCGATACGCCTTCGGAAAGAAACGGCAAAGACATGGGCCGGCGCCTGAAGGAACGCATGGAAAACGGCTTTGGCTTTTTGAAAATGGACGTCGGTATCGGCTTGCTGCGCGACACCACGGATACCCTGATCGCTCCACCCAATATGCTGCGCACGCACGAGATAATGCATCCGTTTACCGGCATACAGATCACCGACAAGGGCATCGACATTCTCTGCCAGTACGTCGCCGACGTGCGCAGCGAGATCGGTTATGAGGTGCCGCTGGCCGTCGATCACTTCGGCCATATTGGCGTCGAGTCGTGCATTCGCTTAGGCAAGGCGCTCGACCAGTTCTCGCTGGCCTGGTACGAGGATATGATTCCCTGGCAGTTTGCCGACCAGTGGCAGCGCCTGGCCGAGTCGGTCGACACGCCGGTGTGCACGGGCGAAGATATCTATCTCAAAGAGGGTTTTCTGCCGCTTTTCGAACGGCGCGCAATTGCCGTGGCGCATCCCGATCTGGCCTCTTCGGGCGGTATTCTCGAGACCAAAAAGGTCGGCGACCTTGCCCAGGAACACGGCATCGCCATGGCCCTGCACATGGCCATGTCGCCGATTGCGGCACTGGCTTCGGTCCACTGTGCAGCGGCCACCGAGAACTTTATGGTGCTGGAAAATCACTCCGTCGATCAGCTGGAACAGTGGAGCAGTTTGGTCGAGGGCCTGCCGGTGCCGCTTATAAAGGACGGACACATCGCCGTGCCGGAAGGGCCGGGGCTCGGCTTCACCGATTTAAACGAGGCGGTGCTAAAGGAGTTCGTCGACAAGGACGATCCGAGCATCTTCGAGTCGAGCGAGCGCTGGGACGGCGAGCGGGCACACGATCGCCTGTGGAGCTAGCGCAGTCGAAATAGGCAGGTGGGGAGGGGCGAAACTCGCCTCTCCCCTTTTGTTTTTATCGCACGAGAGCAGATACGCGCATGGGAGAAAAAGTCTACGAAATTGCCGTTCTAAAAGGCGATGGCATTGGTCCGGAAGTCGTCGATGAGGGCCTCAGGGCGCTTAGAGCGCTGGCCTCTCCGCGCTTTAATTTCACCGAATACCCCTGCGGTGCTGGCTGCTACCTGCAGTGCGGCGACCCCCTGCCTCAGGCTACCGTCGAGGCCTGCCGCGCGGCCGACGCGGTGCTGTTGGGGGCAATGGGTTTGCCCGATGTGCGCTGGAAAGATGGAACGGAGATGCGTCCGCAAATCGACCTGCGCATTCTGCTTGACCTCTACGCCGGCGTGCGTCCGATCTACCTATATAATTCGGCGCACTCGCCTCTAAAAGGGCTCGGCGCCGGCGATATCGACTTTGTCATCCTGCGCGAGAACGTCGAGGGGCTTTTTGCCTCGATGAACGGCGGCATTGAACTGCGCGGCGAGGTGGCCGTCGATTCGATGGTCATTACGCGCAGCGGCACGGAGCGCATTGCGCGCTATGCCTTTGAGTTGGCCACTCAGCGCGCTCGTTCGCCGATGCGCGTAACCTGTGTCGACAAGGCCAACGTCTTTAAGTCGATGGCCTTCTTCCGGTCTATTTACGATCAAGTAGCGGTCGACTATCCCGCTGTTGAACGCGACTATGCCTACGTAGATGCGCTGAGCATGTACCTCGTGCAGCGCCCGCAGAACTACGACGTCCTCGTCGCAGAGAACATGTATGGCGACATTATATCCGACCTAGCCGCCGGGCTAGTCGGTGGGTTGGGCATGGCCCCGTCGGGGGACATCGGACCGGATGCCGCCGTTTTTCAGCCCTCGCACGGCACGGCGCCCGATATCGCCGGCAAAGGGTCGGCCAATCCCATTGCCATGGTGCTGTCTACGGCGCTGATGCTCAAGTGGCTGGGAGAGCGCCACGGCGACGAGGAGGCGCGGCGCGGCGCCCAGCGCATAGAAGAGGCCGTGCGCAGCGTTGTCGCCGAAGCGGGGGTGGGCACGCCCGACTTAGGCGGCAAGATGACGACGCGTGAATTAGGTTCGGCAATAGTCGCGGTGCTGTAGCATGGATAGACGGACGTTTTTGGGTGTTGGACTGGGGGCGATGGCCGCCTGGCCGCTGCCGTCCTGGGCCATTCCGACGCAAGGGGAACAGCGCGCGCGCGCGCGCGCGATGGGCATCGCCATAGGCGAGATGGAACCGGGACCACTCAACGCCATAACCGACGTATCGGGAGTGCGGGTAGGCCAGGTGACGCTTATTCGCGGTGAAGGTCCGCTCGTCGTCGGCCAGGGACCGGTGCGCACCGGCGTGACGTCCATATGCGCGCACGGCGGCGTCCTATCGCGCGAGGCCTGCTACGCAGCCGATTTTACCCTAAACGGCAATGGCGAACTGACCGGCGTAGGCCACGTTCGGCGCCGCGGCCTGTTGGCTGCCCCCATCCTCTTTACCAATACCTCGAGCATTGGCAACGTCTACGACGGTGCGCTGGAGTGGATGCTATCGCGCGATCCCCATCTCTTCGATCGCGGCGATCGCATCGAGCCAGTTGTCGGCGAAACGTGGGGCGACTTTCTCAACGATACGGCAGGGCGACACGTCAAGCCGCAGCACGCGCGCCAGGCGCTTGAGCTGGCTGCCGGTGGGCCCGTTGCAGAGGGGTGCGTAGGCGGCGGCACGGCGATGCGCGCGTTTAATTTCAAGGCAGGAATAGGCACTTCCTCGCGTCTCGTGCCCTGCGATGATGCGCTCCATACCGTGGGCGTGCTGGTGCAGGCCAACTTTGGTCGGCGCGAACAGCTGCGCATCGACGGAGTGCCGGTCGGGCGCGAAATTCCCGAACTGATGCCCGAGCACGGCAGCCCGCAAAAGAACAAGTCCCTGCTGGTGGCCGTCGCCACAGATGCACCGCTGCTGCCGGTGCATCTGCAGCGCCTGTGCAAGCGCGTGGCGATCGGACTGGGGCGCACCGGGGCCATTTCGACGCACGGCAGCGGCGATCTGTTTATCGCCTTTTCCACCGGGCAAAAAATAGTGCGCGAGCAGCCAGCGGCGATACGGCTCTTGAAAGATCGCTGGATTTCGCGCGTGCACCAGGCGGTGGTTGAGGCGACGGAAGAGGCCATTGTCAACTCGTTGACCATGGCCCATTCCATGACGGGACGCGACGGCAATACCTACCACGCCTTGCCGCTGGATCGCCTAGTGCAGATCCTGCGCGCGCATGGGAGGCTCAAGTGAAGAAGATCCACCAACTCGCGCTGCGCATCGGCCAGCTGCCGTCTGGAGCGCGCGATTCGATTGCCGATGTCGAGGGCGTGCAGGTCGGCCACGCGGCGGTGCAGATGGAACGCGCGTCGGTTGGACTGAGCGTCGTCGTGCCCTATCCGCGCTCGGTAGGGCAGCGAACGCTCTTTGCCGGTCGCTGGGCGCTCGACGGTGGTGGGGCGGCTTCCGGCCTGGGTGTGGTCGAGGACTTTGGCACGCTCTCATCGCCTATGGCTTTTGCGCCCGCACCTGTCTTTGGCCGCGTCTACGAGGCGCTGATACACCAAGGGATTGGTCGCGATAGTGGACTGTCCACCGATGCGGGTTGGCCGCCGATTGTCATCGGCATCGACGATGGGGCGTGGAACGATGCGCGGCGCGTCTACGAAAGTGTGCAGCAGCGCGATGTCGATCGGGCCATTGACGATGCCAGCAAGCACGTCGCAGAGGGCAATGTGGGGATTGGCCATGCGCTGCGCGCCTTTGGTCTGCGCGGCGGCGTCGGCACGGCCTCGCGACTAGTCGACGGGCAATGCGTCGGTATCTTCGTCGCGGTCAACGGCGGGCTGTCCGGCGATCTGCGCGTCGGTGGTCGCACCGTATCAACGGCGGGTGCTGTACCCGGAGGCCCGCAGGAGTTTGCCGCCGTAGTGGCCACGGATGCAGCGCTGCTGCCCTTTCAACTGCGAGCGCTAGCCCAGCGCGCTGGGCTGGGGGCCGGGCGTTGCGGTCTATGGAACACCGGCACGCGCGAAGCGCAGGTGTGGGCCTTTTCGACGGCGGTGGCGCAAGATGATGCACAGCGTCCGGCCCTAGAGCAGGTGGAAGCAACGAGTGACCAGGAGCTCTACGGTTTGTTTGCCGCTGCCGCAGAGGCCATGGAAGCGGCGGTGCTCAGCGCACTGCTCGAAGCCGAGCCGCTGGTCAAGGACGAACGCATACTGCAGGCACTGTCCGCTGACGCGCTGCGGCAAATGGGAGATGGGCAGTGAGTGCGCGGCTCGAAGCAGAGGGCGCAAAGGCGGCTTTTCGCACGGCACTGCTCGATTGGTACGCCGCGCACAAGCGCCAGTTGGACTGGCGCGATAGCGGAGATCCCTACCACGTATGGGTTTCCGAAATTATGCTGCAGCAGACGCGCGTCGACCAGATGGGTGGATATTTTGCGCGCTTTATAGCGGCGTTTCCTACCCTTTTCGACTTGGCGGCTGCCGACGAGAGCGCCGTGCTCAAGGTGTGGGAGGGACTGGGCTACTACGCTCGCGCCCGCAATATGCACAGGGCAGCGCGGTTGATCGTCGACGAGCGCGGTGGTCGCATCCCGGATACCTACACCGAATTGCTGGCGCTGCCGGGCATTGGGCAATATACGGCAGCGGCCGTCAGTAGCATCGCCTTTGACCGCGACCACGCCGTGCTCGATGGCAACGTAGTGCGCGTGCTCTGCCGCCTGCTGCACATCGAAGGCGATCCGCGCCGCGCCGCCGTAAAGACCGAGCTGATTGCCGCCGGCGAGCGGCTCTTGCTGCCGGGGCGCGCCGGCGATTTCAATCAGGCGATGATGGAACTGGGTGCGCGCGTCTGTACGCCGAAAAAGCCGCGCTGTTCGACGTGCCCGGTGGGCGCACACTGTCGAGCTAAGGCCGAGTTGAGTGATCCGACGACACTGCCTATCAAAGCGCCGAAAAAGGAGAAACCACACTATCCAGTCGCCGCTGGTCTCATTTGGAAGGGCGACGCGCTGCTGATCGCCCAGCGGCCCCGCGATGGCATGCTCGGCGGACTGTGGGAGTTTCCCGGTGGCAAGCGCGAGCAGGGCGAATCGCTGCAAGAATGCCTGCGGCGCGAGATCCGCGAAGAGCTGGACGTCGAAATTGAAGTTGGCCAAGTGCTGTGCAGCGTGAAGCACGCCTATTCTCATTTCAGCATTACGCTATATGCTCTGAGTGCGCGCTACGTGGACGGCGAACCCAAGGCCATTGGCTGTGCCGATTGGCGCTGGGTGCGTCCGAGCGAATTGGACGACTTCGCCTTTCCACGCAGTGATCGCAAAGTCATTGAATACCTGCGCCAGGAGGGAAGACAACTGGCGCTTTTTTAAGGGAGTCTACCTTGGCAGAAGAAGAACGGCCACTGGATGTGGCCAAGCGCCGCGGTTTGGGGCTGGTGTTGCGCGGTATGTGCATGGGGACGGCGGATGTAATCCCCGGCGTCTCCGGCGGTACCGTAGCGCTGATCATGGGCATTTACGACGAACTGGTCGGCACCATCGCATCGATTGACGGACGCGTGCTACGGGCGCTGCTGCGCGGGCGAATAGGCGAAGTGTTGCGCTTGGTAAACGCCGGCTTTCTGGTGCCGCTGCTGGCCGGTATTGCCGTTGCCATCGCCTCTTTTGCCAAGCTCATAACCTACCTATTGGCAAACCACCCACAGCCCGTATGGGGGTTTTTTACCGGACTAATTCTGGCCAGCGCGCTCTATGTGGCGCGTCAGGTAGAAGGGGGTTATGGTGCGCGCCTGCTGGCGTTTATCGCATTGGGCACGGCCTTCGGCTACGGCATCACTTCGCTGGTGCCGGTGGAGACGGGCACGGAGAGCTACAAATTCGTGCTGGCGGGCATGGTCGCTATTTGCGCCATGATTCTACCGGGTATTAGCGGGTCGTTCCTGTTGGTTATCATGGGCAAGTACCAGCAGGTGTTTAGCGCGGTGCACGAGCGCAATATAGAAGTAGTCGCACTGTTTGGCTTCGGCGCGGCCATTGGCATTCTGAGCTTTTCGCGCCTGTTAAAGAAGCTATTAGCCGGCTACCACGCCGCTACCATGGCCTTCTTGGTCGGTCTTATGCTCGGTTCGCTGCGCAAGGTCTGGCCCTTTCGCAACGTATTAGAAGAGCGCGTCGTCGGCAAGAAAACGCTGGTGCTGCGCGACGAGTGCATCTGGCCACAGGAGTTTACGGGCGAGGTCTGGCTGAGTTTTGCGCTGATGGTTGCAGGAGCGGTGTTGGTGCTGGTGCTGGAAAGGGTTGGCCAGTCGCGGGAGGCGTAGCGCTCCGGCGCTCACTCTTCCATGTCTTGACGCGCCGCGCGAAAGCGGCGCATACGGCGAAAGAAAATGTAGATTAGTCCGGCTAGGGCCGCGTAGAGCGCGATCTCGTACACTAGTCCTTGCCAGCCGAGCACGACCGGCCACAGGGCGAGAATGCTGACGAGAATGAAAATGTCTTCAAAGAGGCGGCCCCTCTTGCCCGAATCTCGTTCCTCAGACATCAGATAGTGCCTTGTAGATAGCGTAGTTTTTGAGCACGAGCTTGACGTAGAGCCGCGTCTCCTTAAAGGGGATGCGCTCGACAAAGGCATCGGCGTCGTCGTGCGGAAAGCGCTCGAGCCACTGGCGCGCGTTGTGCGGTCCGGCGTTATAGGCGGCTAGGCCGAGTTCAAATCCCATATCGGCCGTCGGCCCTTCGGCAAATTGGCGCACCTGATCGCCGAGAAAGTAGCTGCCGAGGCGGATGGAAACGTCCGGATCGTATAGGGAACTGCGCTCAAAGCGCGGCATGCCGAGCGTATGGGCCAAGGTCTTGCCGGTCTGCGGCATGATTTGCATCAGGCCCAGCGCCCCGGCGCGCGACGTGGCGCCCTCGTTAAACGTACTCTCTTGGCGAATGACCGACAAGACCAGATAGGGGTCGACGTTGGCTTCGGCTGCGGCGCTGACGATTTGTTCCCAATAGTAATTGGGATAGACGCGATCCCACTCGTCATTTCTGCCGTTGGCGACAAATATCTGCATGGAGAGTCGCACGGCGCGGTCGAGAAAGCCCAGTGCCTCATAGCGGTCGCGGATAAATTCGAGCTTGGCCATATCGCGGCCGTTGAGGTTTTCGGCGCGCATAATTTCGCGGCGCGCCTCCTGCCTTAGCCCCAGCGAATAAAGTGCGTCGCCGCGCCTGAGGCAGTCGCCGCCTTCCACATCTTCTACAGACAGCGCGCTGAGCATTAGCCCAGCAGGGCGCGTCAGCGTGCCCGCATCGCTATAGCCGAGCTTGACCGCGCGGGTGGAGTAGTACGAGCGGGGGAAGCCGCTGGCCGCGCGGCGATAATAGCTCTGCGACTCTACGCTGCGGCCCAGTTCGGCGGCTACTTTGCCCGCCCAGTAGAGACTTTGGTCGATGATATGGGGCTGTTGGGCCATATCGATCAACCGCTTGAATACCAGCAGGGCGCTGTCAAATTCACCCCTGCAATAGTAGGTGAAGCCAATGCTCCAACCCGCTTCGTCGCGGTATGAACTCTCGGGATGGTTGTCCACTAAGAGTCGGTAGAGGCGCTCGGCCTCGGCAAAGTGGTTGTTGCGCTCGGCCGACTTGGCGGCTTGCCAGAGCGCGTCGTCGGCTAGTTCGTGCTGGGGAAAGCGGCTGGCAAAGAGCTCGTAGGCGGCAATGGCCTTGGCTTCGCGGTTGCGCCGCACGTGAATTCCGCCGATGCGGTAGAGCGCTGAGGGCAGGCCGTACTGCTCGTGTGTTTTTTCAAACGTTTGGATGGCGGCCTCGTACTGGCCAACGCCCAGCTGCGAACTGGCTAGCAGGTAGTGCGCGTCGGCAACGCGTTGGTCGCGCGGATGCTTCTGTATAAAGCGCTGAAAACGCCTTTTGGCGTCGGCATAGCGCTTGTGGGCGTGATAGGTCGACGCGACGGCAAAGGCTTGGCGCGCGTTGAGCGGTCCCTTGATTTCGATGGCGACTTTGAGCGCCTGGTCGGTCTGTGGGTAGTCCTCCATCAACTGCACAAAGCGCTGGCGGGCCGCCTCGCCTTCACCCGCTTCTAAATGGGTCCGTGCGATGGAAAAGAGACCTTGAGGGGCTAAATATGCGACACTCAGCTGCTCCTCGTAGAGTTCAATGGCGGCGCGATGGCGATCTGTCCCCATATACAGGGCGGCGAGGCGCTGGCGGGCCGAACGCAAGAGCAGCTCGTTTTCGGCGTTGGCGAGAAAGTGCTGATAGCTGGAGATAGCCGTTTCGACCTGGCCCATATCCTTCAGTGCTTGGGCCATCCAAAAGCGGCGATACTCCTCTAAAACGGGCAGTTGGTCTGGCAGGTCGCGCAGGCGGGCATGGGCGCGATCGGGCTTGCCGATTTGGAGCTCGCACAGGGCCAACTGCAGCCGGTGCTGAATGGCTTCTTCGGGGGAAAGGGCGTCCGCATTTATGCGCCCGAGCAGTTGGTACGCGCGGGCGTGGTGGCCTTTGGCGATGAGTTCGGCCACCTCGCCGCTTTCGGGCGGGCGGTATTCGACGAGACCAAAGAAGTATAGGTGGGCGGCAAAGGGCAGGGCAATCAGGAGTAGCAGTCCCGCCACTCCAAGCGTTGAGCGAACTCGTAGACCCATATTAGCTATCGATGTATGTACCTTAAAGAGCATATAGATGAGCTGCGAATCGACATACTAAGATAAGGGTACTGACGTCGCCTGGCCAAGCGTAAAAATGGGGCGTCTGGCGTGGGGAAAGGTCAGGAGGGGGACTTGCTCTTTGCGGCGATAGAGGTTTTTAACACTTCGGCGAAGCGGGTAGGAGAGCCGCTCTGCTGGCTGCGCTCGACTTCCTCAAGTTCCTTGAGATGGCGGCGCACTTCGCTTAGGCTGGCGTTGATTTCTAGGTTGAGCTTTTCCAGCCGCGGGGTAAACTGGGTTGCCAAAGGGGACGTTTTCATAGCATATACGCGTGCTCATACAGGGGTTTCCCATTTAAGAGCAAATGATGTGCCAATGAAATTGGAAAAAATAAAAATATAAAAATTTGTTTTTAAAGGATTTAAGGCCGGATCAAAGAAATGGGCAATTGGAAAGATGTTCCGTTTGCCCGGCTTGTTGGAGAAAACTTTGCCCGTGGGCTACGAGCGCTTGGGGGCGTATAGATGGGGACTCTGTCCGTAGTACACTTCGGCCGTTTCCATCACCGTCTCGGAAAGGGTCGGGTGCGGATGGATGGATAGCTGTACATCGGAGGCCAGCGCCGCCATCTCCACGGCGAGCACGCCCTCGGCGATCAGTTCACCGGCGCCGGCGCCGGCTATGCCGACGCCTAAGATGCGGTCGGTGGCCGGGTCGATCAGCATCTTAGTAAGGCCATCGTTGCGATCGACCGTAGTGGCACGTCCCGATGCGCTCCAGGGGAAGCGGGCCACTTTAACGACGATGTCTTGCTGTTTTGCCTGCTCTTCGGTCAGGCCGCACCAGGCGATCTCCGGATCGGTATATACGACGTTGGGTATGGCGCTGGGCTCAAAGACGAGCCGCTCGTGGCCGGCCAGAATCTCGGCAACGAGCGCGCCCTGATGCGAGGCGGTGTGGGCGAGCCCGGCGCCGACGACGTCGCCGATGGCGAAGATAGTGGCCGCGCCTGTGCGCATTTGGCCGTCGACCTCCACATAGCCGCGCGCGTCTAGCTGGACGGAAGTGTGCTCGAGGCCGAGGTCACCGGAGTTGGGCACGCGGCCAACGGAGAGCAGCACTTTGGCGAAGGTATGCGCAAAGGGCTTGCCATCGGCCCCTTCAAAGAGCACCTCCATGCCGGATGGGGTTGGCGTGACTTGCGTTACCTTGGTGTCGAGCCATATATGGGCAAAGCTGGCCTCGAGGCGCGCCTGCAGCGGTTTAACCAGATCGCGATCGGCCGGTGGCACTAGGCCGGACATCATCTCGACGACGGAAACCTCGCTGCCCAAGGCGGCGTAGACCTGGCCCAGTTCCATGCCGATAATGCCGCCGCCGACAATGAGCAAGCTCTCGGGAATGTCCTCGAGGGCGAGGGCTCCGGTCGAATCCATAAGGCGCTCGTCGTCGATGCGAAAAACGCCGGGCACGGCTGGGCGCGAGCCGCTGGCTAGCAGGGCGTGCTCAAACTGCAGGGATTGCTGGCCACCCTCCACCAATTCGATGTCTAGGGTGCTCTCGCCGGTAAAACGGGCGCGTCCGCGCACGTGCTTTAGCTTGCGCGCTTTGACCAGCTGTCCCAGCCCGCCGGTCATCTTAGCGACTACGCCATCTTTATAGGCGCGGAGCTTGTCCAGGTCGATAGTCGGTGCGGCAAACTGCACGCCCCAGTGGCTGGCCTCGCGCGCCTCGTTGAGCAATTTGGCCACGTGCAGGAGGGCCTTGGATGGAATGCAGCCGCGGTACAGGCACACGCCGCCAGGGTTGGCTTCTGGATCGATGAGCGTTACGTCGAGGCCGAGATCTGCGGCTTTAAATGCGGCCACGTAGCCGCCGGGACCGCCGCCGATAACGGCCAATTGCGTCTTTTCCATGTAAAAATTAGCCTTCCAGCAGCACGACAAAGGGATTTTTCAAGGCCTCGCAGACCCAGCGCAGAAAGCGCGCCCCGTCGGCCCCGTCGATGAGGCGATGGTCGTAGCTCAGCGACAGCGGCATCATGGTGCGCGGCTGAAATTGGCCGTCGATATAGACCGCTTCAACGCTGGAACGGGCCACGCCCAATATGGCCACTTCGGGCGGATTGACAATGGGCGTGAAGGCCGTTCCCCCCATGACGCCGACGTTGCTGATCGTCATGCTGCCGCCCTGCATGTCGGCCGGTGCAATCTTGCGGTCGCGCGTTTTCTGTGCCATTTCACTCAGCTCGACGGACAGCTCGATGATGTTTTTCTGGTCGACGTCGCGCACCACGGGCACCATCAGTCCGTGCGGCGTGTCGACGGCAATGCCGATGTGGAAATATTTCTTGTATACGACCTCGTTGCTGGCCATGTCGATGCTGGCGTTGAACTGCGGGAATACCTTGAGTGCGGCGCCCAGCACTTTGATGAGAATCGCCGTGGGCGTCAGCTTGCCGCCTGCCGCCTCTGCGCGCTTGCCGTGCTCTTTGCGCCAGACCTCGAGGTCGCTTACATCGGCTTTGTCGAACTGCGTGACCATCGGTATGTTCGACCACGCCTGAGTCAGACGCTCGGCCGTTATTTGGCGCACTTTCGACATGGGCTGGCGCTCGGTGGCACCCCACTGGCTGAAGTCGGGTAGGGGAGCCGAGGCCGCTGCCGGCGACGCGGCCCGCGTCTGGTGCAGGTTCTTCGAGTGCGACTTTACGTCCTCTGCCGAGATGCGTCCACCGGGGCCACGGCCTGCGACTTGAGTGATGTCGACGCCGATTTCGCGCGCCAGGCGGCGCACGGACGGGGCGGCCGGCACGCCCTGTCCGGCAGGGGCAGGTGGTGCCGGTCGCACAGGAGGCGGGGTTGGCTGAGGCGCGGCCAGCTCGGCAGTGTGCGCGGGAGCGACGGGCGCCTGTGCGGAAGCAGCGGGTGCGGCAACCGTGCCGGCAATGGTCAGCAGCAGCTGTCC
>JAYOYH010000018.1:0-45969 GCA_038153405.1 Gemmatimonadota bacterium
AAGTGGTGGTATACGACGAGTACGGCGGCACGCGCATGCTGCGCACGCGCGCGTGGAAGTACGTGCACCGCTATCCGGACGGTCCGTGCGAGCTATACGACTTGGTTGAGGATCCAGACGAGCGCGTGAACAAGATGGATGATGTCGATCAGCGCGCGCGCGTCGAGGCGCTGCGCGGGCAGTTAGAAGCGTGGTTTGCGCGCTATGTTATCGCCGACAAGGACGGCCGCGAAGCCCCCGTGCGCGGGGCCGGACAGCTGCGGCCCATAGGCGCTAAGTGGAACGATGACCGGCGCGCGGCTTTTGCGCAAAAAGAAGATTAGCAGACCGAGGAGGATGCGACGATGGCCTATGTAGATGCCCATGTCCACGTGTGGACAGACGACGTAGAAAAATACCCGCTGGCCGATGGGTATACGCCCACTGAAATGCAGCCGCCGACGTTTTTCCCAGGAGATATTCTCGCCCATGCCCGTCCCTGCGGCGTTGAGCGCGTGGTGCTGGTACAGATGAGCTATTACGGTTTCGACAATCGCTATATGCTCGACGTCATGCGCGCGTATGCGGGCGTTTTTTCGGGCATTGCCGTGATCGATATGCAGGCGGAGCGGCCAGATGACGAGATGTGCCGCCTGGCAGCACTCGGCGTGCGCGGCTTTCGCGTGCAGCCGCGCGGCGATATAGAACGCTGGTTAGACGGGGCTGGCTACGAGCGCGCTTTCCGCTGCGGCGCCGACGAAAAGCTGGCCATTTGTCCGCTCATCAATCCCGACGCGCTGCCGGCGCTGGAGCGCATGTGCGAACGGTTTCCCGAAACCCCGGTCATTGTCGATCACCTATGTCGCATCGGGGCAAGCAATCCCATTGGCGAGGAAGACGTAGAGGCGCTCTGCGCGCTGGCGCGCTATCCGCAGGTCATGGTCAAGGTGTCGGCCTTTTACGCGCTGGGCGAAAAGAGAGAACCCTACGGAGATTTGGCGCCGATGATTGAGCGCGTGTACCGGGCGTTTGGCGCCGAACGCCTGATGTGGGCCAGCGACTGCCCCTACCAGGTGCAGGGCGAATATACCTACGATGCCAGCGTCAAATTGGTTGAAGAGCGACTGGAGTTTCTATCGGCGTCGGATCGGGCGCAGATACTGGGCGGGACGGCAGAGCGGTTTTTCTTTTAAATTGCCGCTGGTCTGCCGCGTTTTAGTCGCCCATTTGGGGCGTATCGAGAAAGTCCATTTCTGGACGCAAATCCCAGCGGCACTGGTCGGGCGGCTGCACGGTGCGTCCCCATCCCGCCAAGATGCTGCTTTCCTCGCGCCACTCGCCCAGGCGCGCGGAGATGTGTTCGGGATCCCAGCCATCAAGCACTTCGTTGGTTAGGTCGGTTACCACGCTCTGGCAGGCCGGATCGGCGGCGCGGTCCTGCGTTTCGCGCGGGTCTTCTTCGAGGTTGAACAGCTGTGGAGGCTGACCGTGGTAGTAGATCAGCTTCCACGGGCCGCGGCGCACCATGCGCTGGAACGTGCCTTCTTGCGGAAAGGGGCCGCCGGCGCCGGCCGCGTCGTAGCACAGCTCGGAAAAGGCCACGTCGTCCCACGACGACGTTTCGCCGCGTAGCAGCGGCAATAGGCTGCGGCCGCGCGAGGAGGGCAGCGCCGGGCAGTCGAGCGCGTCGAGCATGGTAGCGTTCAGGTCGAGGGAGGAGACGACGTGCGGTGAGCGCACGCCGGCGGGTAGCGTTCCCGGCCAGGATAGAATCGCCGGCACTTTAACCGAATCCTCGTAGAAGGTCTGCTTCCACCACAGGCCGTGCTCTCCAACCTGTTCGCCGTGATCCGAGGTGTAGACAATCAGCGTATTGTCGGCCAGGTCGTTTTCGCACAGCGCGGTCAGGATTTGGCCGATCAGCACGTCCATGCGCTCGACCAACGCCCAGTAGGCCGCGCGCGCGCGTCGTACTTCCTCTTCGCTCACCTCTTCGATGCCGCAGGCCGAGCGCCACGCCCTGAGGTGTGGATGCAGGTGATCGCCAAAGGGCTCGGGCGTTTTCGGCGGGAACATGTTCTCATAGTAGTATTCGTAGTCGGCGCGCCGCGCGACAAAGGGTTGGTGCGGCAGCATAAAGCCAACCGAGAGCGAAAAGGGTTCGGCGGGCTGGCCGGCGCGCTTTTTGACGCCGAGGCGATTAAAGAAATCTACGGTCGCTGCCGTTACGTCTTCGTCGTGCACCTGGTAGGCGCTCTGGCCGTGCCCGGCTTTTTCGAGACTGACGCGTCCGGGGCCGGCGGTGCCGGAAAGGAAGCCGTGGTCGACGCCGCGTCCGCCCATTTGGTTGGGACCGTGGTCGCCGACGAGGCGTTCGGCGTAGCCGCGCAGCTGGTCGGGGCCATTGGAATGCATGCGGCCGATCAGCACAGGGCGATAGCCGCCGGCGCCCATGGCGTGGGCGAGGGTGGGTATGCTCGAGTCGAGGATCTGGTTATTGGTCCACACGCCGTTTTCGTGCGGATAGCGGCCCGAAAGCATGGACATGCGCGACGGTACGCAGATGGGCGAGGGGCAGTAGGTATTGTCGAGGACGATGCCCTGCGCGGCCAGCGCATCGAGATGCGGCGTGCGCACCAGCGGGTCGCCGTAGCAGCCGTTGACATAGGGGCTATGCTGGTCGGAGTGAATGTATAGCAGATTCGTTTGCGATGTGTCGGGCATGGCGTCTCGATTTGGTTTGGGGTAGAGGCGCAGAAGCGGCGTGCGGGTTTTTCAGGCCTGCTTCTGGTTGCTCCGTAGATCGGATGGCACCGTTTCCGCTAAGGTAGGACGCGGCGGAAAGAGGGTCAATATAGGATTGCTATTGTGCCCATTTTTTCGGTGATTACAATGTGAATTATACAAAGATAAGTGAGAGTTGGTATGGTCAAAATACGACGCGTCGGTATCACAGGTGCCAACGGTTCAATCGGTCGCGTGCTGATGGCGGGCTTGGCAGACGAGTATGAGCTCAAAGCGTTTTCTCGCCGCGAGGTTGAGTTTCCAACGACGCTAGTCCACTTTGATCGAGCGGGCGATGTGCACGGGGCATTCGATGGACTTGATGCCGTTATACACTTGGCTGCCGATCCAAGCCCGACGGCGCCGTGGGAGCGCGTGCGCGAGCACAATATCGAGGCGATGTACAACGTCGTAGAAGAGTGCGTGCGCGCTCGCGTGCGCCGGCTGGTCTTCGCCTCGACTAACCACACGATGCACGGCAATAGCATTCTCAGCACGCCGGAGACGCTCGATCCGCAAAAGCAGATGCAAATGAAGTTAGGTGATGCGCCCAACCCGGATTCGCTCTACGCCGTATCCAAGCTGTTTGGCGAGCATCTCGGCAAGCTCTACAGCGAGCAGCGCGGCCTGTCGTTTGTCGGGTTGCGCATCGGTTGGACCATACCCGAAAACGATCCAACCGTAATGCGCGGCACGCCGGCAGAAGACTATATGCGCGCCATGTTTCTCAGCCACCGCGACTGCGTGCAGGCCCATCGGCGGGCGCTGGAAGTCGATGTGCGCTTTATGCTGGCCTACGTCGTTAGCAACAACGGTCGACGCGTGTTCGACCTGGAAGAGACGCGCGCTCAGTTGGGCTATGAGCCCGAAGACGATGCCGAAGCATTCTTTGCTCGATGAGTGTGCGGCGCGACTACGCTCAACTGCTGCAGCGCATAGAGGCACTTCGAGGTCGGCAGTGCGAAGACCACGTTCTGGCTGAAATTGCAGGCTATCCCATTGTGCTAGTCAGGCGCTCCCTGCGCGATGACGTTCCCACCGCGTTGCTCAGCGGGGGCACGCACGGCGATGAGCCGGCCGGTGTCGAGGCGGCCATGGCCTTTTTACAGCGCGATATTTCCGACTGGCTGCAGTATCTCAGCTTTGAGGTCCTCGTTTGCCTCAATGCCCACGGCTATGTGCACAACGCGCGCCACAATGTGCAAGGCGTAGATGTCAACTGGGCTTGGTCGAGGGAAGATGTGCCGGAAGTGCAGGTGATAAAGGAGTGGGTGCGCGATCGGCGCTTCGAGTTCGTGTGCGACTTTCACGAAGATTGGGAGAGTCCGGGGTTTTATCTGTATGAGATGCGCCGCGATGTCCCCGCATTGAGCGAGCAGATAACCGCAGCGGTCGAGCCGATCTGTCCGCTCAATCTCAGTGCAGAAATCGAGGGTATGAAAGCGGTGCGAGGTGTCGTTCAAGCTGACAATAAGCGGGCGGAGCGCTTGCGAGGACAGGGCATTCCCATCGAATTATACAACGGCCATACGGACCATCTATTGACGCTGGAGTCGCCGACCGAGCGGCCGTTGGAGATGCGGGTTGCCGCACATATGGCGGGGTTGGACGTAGTAGTGGCCGCGCATTTGCCTTAGGGTAGCTGAAGCGTCAGATTATGAGCGCATAATGGCCTGTCGCGTCCTTCGTCTTATTTTCCCATATCGGTTGTTTCTGGAATGAAAGAGAGCCGTCAAAAAAAGAAGCACGCCGTTCGCGAGCGCACGGTGTCCGTCGAGCCAACGCCGTCGCTGCGAGAGCGGTTTTGCGCCTATGCCGATAGCTCGCAGGGGCTGCGCGTTCTGCCGGCACTAGTCGCTCTGTGCACGCTGCTCATCGGAAGCTGGACCTTTGATCCGAAGCTCTCGCTGAGCGGCGACAACGCCGAGTTTATTACGCTGGCGCGCAGTCTGGCCCAGGGTGAGGGGTTGGTGCATATCAACTCGCCCGATCCGCAACCGGCGACCAAATACCCCTTTGGTTTTCCCCTCGTACTTGCTCCTGTTGAACTGCTCTTTCCCGGCGAGTGGACGCCGATGAAGGCGTGGGTTCTGGTGCTCTTCTCATTGGGTATGGGCGCGCTGTACCTGCTCGTGCGCGACGCGCTGGGCGCGCTGCCTGCGCTGGCGGTAGTTGGGCTGAGTCTGACGGCCGGGCAGAGCTACCTGACGACGGGACCCGATGGACACGTTTTCGGTCCACTGCTGCTGCACTTTTCGCACCAGGTGATGTCGGAAGCGCCTTTTCTCGCGGTGTCGTTGGTCGCTCTGTGGCTACTGCAGCGCGGCGTACAGCGAGAGGGCGTGCTAAACAACCCTCCTCTCATCGGGGGTTTTGTTTGCGCGATGCTATCCTATTACATCCGCAGCGTGGGGATCGCGCTATTGGCAGCGGCGATCGTCTATTTGCTGCTGCAGCGCGATATGCGGCGCGGGCTGATCTTTGCCTGTGCTTCGTTTGTAGCCTGGCTGCCGTGGACGCTGCGCAATCGCGCCGTGGGCGGCGGCGGCGTGTACCTCGAGCAGTTAGTGCAAGTAAATCCCTATTATCCCGAGCGCGGAATGCTCGATTTCGCCGGTGTAGTAGATCGGTTGTTGAGCAACGGCGCGACCTATATCAACGTCGAATTGCCCCGCCTGCTGTGGCCTTTTTTTTCGGGTGCAGGTGGATTTGGACCGGTCGCCGTTTTTGTTCTTATTATAGCGGCCTATACGCTGATGCAGGCGCTGCGCTTTCGCCGCGATGTGCTGCTAGTCCTCTACACTGCTTTTACCATCGGCGTGGCGCTGCTGTGGTTTTGGGTCGACGCGCGCTTTCTCTTCGGCGTCGTGCCGCTGTTTATCTACTTTGCCGTGCGCGCGGTCAACGATCTGGCCGATGGTCTGTCGGCGCAAGGCGGTCCCTGGACGGGGCGCGCACTGCGTTGGGGATTGTTGGTCGCCGTTGCATGGGGGCAGGTGCCGGGCGTGGCGCGCCTGGCCGAATACGCGCGCGCCGATTATCCGCCGGCGTGGAGCCGCTATTATCAGGCGGGCCAATGGCTCAAAGAGCACGCCGCTGCCGATGCCATTGTGCTGTGTCGCAAGGGCTATTGGATGTATATCGTTTCGGGGCGGCGCTGCGTTGGTTTTCCCTTCGAGCATACCGACGCCGTGCTGGCGCATATGGAGCGCGAAAAAGTCGATTACGTCGTTTTGGAAAGCTTGGGTTTTGCGCAGACGGCGCAGTATCTGGTGCCCGCCGTCAACGAGCACTTAGGTCTGTTTGAAATTGTGTGGAAAGACGAAGTGGTTCCAACGTACGTGCTGAAGTTTAACGGCTCTTCATAGGGCTCAAGAGCGCTTGCCCTGCCTGCGCGGGGCGCGCTATATTGTAGCATCCGCGCACTAGTATCCCCTCAAAAAAGTCAACTTTACGTGTCCAATCGCTTTGCCCTATTGGGGCCCTTCCTATCGTATGTGCTGCTCAGTTTGGTTTTTACCTACCCGCTAGTCGCTCACCTAACTACGCATGTGCCGGGCAGACTCGAAGGCGATGTGCCCGTTTACATATGGAATCTCTGGTGGATGAAGCACTCGTTAATGGAGTGGCATTCGCCGCTGTTTAGCGATTATATCTTTGCGCCGTACGGCGTTTCGCTCGCTTTTCATGCCTTTGTTTTTATGAAGGCTTTTATGGCAGTACCGCTACAGGCGATAACAACGGCCTGGACCGCCTATAATGTACTCATCCTCTTCACGTTTACCACGGCGGGTTTTTCTATGTTCCTGCTGGCGCGCGCGCTGACGGGCGATGCGCTAGCTGCTTGGGTTGCGGGCATAGCCTATGCCTTCAGCCCCTATATGCTGACGCGCGGGTTGGGTCATCTAAACTATCTGAGCGGCGAGTGGATGCCGCTCTACATTCTGTGCCTCATCAAATTGGTCGAGTCGGCCCAGCGGCGCTGGGCGCTGGCCGGCAGTGCCTTTCTGTTGCTGACGGCCTATTGCGAATACTACTACTTGATCTACATGACGCTCTTCACGGTGCTCTATCTGGTGTGGTGTTGTGTGCGGCGGCGAGAGAAGGTTTTTAACGTCCAATTTGCGCAAAACTTTCTGCTTATGGGTGCGCTCAGTGCGCTGGGTTTTGCTCCCATTCTGAGCATGCTGCAGGGCAGCGGACAGGGCGAATACCTCTACGGTGGATGGGGTGCGACGGCGAAACTGGGCGCCGATGCGCTGGCCTTTTTCGTGCCGCCAACCGGCTCGTTGCTGTATGGGGATATAGGCGCGCCGCTGTATGAGGTGTTTTCGGGCGGCAATGCCATAGAAGGGACGGTTTTTGCTGGCTTTGTCGCCCTTGCCCTCGTCGCCTATGCAGCCGTCCGCCTGCGCACGGACGAAGCCGTGCGGCCCTGGCTGTGGATTGCGCTGGCCTTTTTCGTGCTGTCGCTGGGACCGCTGCTGCATATTGGAGGCGACTTTGTCTTTGGCGCAGGTCCGCTGCGCGTAGCGGTGCCCCTGCCCTATATCGGCTTGCGCTTCATTCCGCTTGTCAAAGGCGCGCGTGTGCCGGCGCGCTTTGATATTGTGGTTGCGCTGTGCCTAGCGGTGCTCATCGCTTTTGCGCTGTGGCATCTACGCGCGCGCTGGCAGCACGCCAATCGCTGGACGGCCCTCGTTGCCATTCTGCTGTGCCTAGAGTACCTTAGGCTGCCCTATCCAGTAGCACCCGTTGGCGTGCCGAGCGCCTATGAAGAGGTGGCGCGCGATCCGCGCGATGTGGCCGTTTTAGACGTGCCGCTGGGCTGGCGCACCGGCTGGGGCGATACAGGGCGCACGTTCGATCATCAGCAGCTGTATCAAATCGCGCACGGCAAGCGCCTCATCGGCGGTTTTGCCTCGCGCGTGCCCGAAGCGGAGCTGCAGCGCATGCTCGCCCTGCCGGGCGTCGGTGAACTGCTGGCCTTGCAGGAGGCGCTACCCGCGCCGATCGCGCCGACGGCCGCGCGGCGCGGGGCCATTCGCGCCCAGCTGGTCGAACTGCTTGACCACCTGCCCGAATTTGTGCGTCAGCGCGTGCTGCGCGATGCCTCGGTCGTCAACTTTCTGGCGGATGCGTCTGCTGAGCAGCAGCGCGTGCAGGAGGCGCCGCGCGTGGGGCGGCTGGAACAGCTAGTACAAGAAGTCGGGCTGGGTTACGTATTTTTGCACCCGCCCTACAGCGCTTTTGCACCGATGCGGCGCCATATAGAAGCGGAGCTACCCGTGGAGAAATTTTACGAGCACGGCGGGCTGATTGGCTACCGAGTCGTCGAAACGAATCGCCGAGGATACCCGTGGGAATAGAATCAAAAACAGAACCAACGCTGTATGTTGTTATTCCGGCCCTCAATGAAGAGGACAATATCGCGCGCACGCTGGAGCAAATCGAGGCCGCCGTCGATTGGCCGCACGAGATCATCGTTGTCAACGACCATTCGACGGACGGTACGGAAGACGTCGTGCGCACCTTTGGCCAGCAGCATCCCCACGTCCGCGTGGTCAATAACGAGGGCGATAGGGGTTTTAGCAACGCGCTCAAAGTAGGATATGCAGCGGCGGGTGACGGGGCGATCGTGACGATGATGGCCGATTTGTGCGACGATCCGCACACCCTGAAACCTATGTATGAAAAGATCCTTGAAGGCTACGATGTCGTATGCGGTTCCCGCTACATGCCGGGAGGTGGCAAAGAGCGCGAGGACAGCGAAGTGAAGGGGGCGCTATCGCGCTTTGTCGGGCTGTCGCTGCGCCGGTTAGTCGGCGTGCCGACACACGATGCGACCAATGCCTTCAAGATGTATCGGAGTCAAATAATCAAGAACATACCCATTGAGGAGGCGGGCTTTGCCTGTTCAATGGAGATTACCGTAAAGGCCTTTTTGCGCGGAGCGCGCATTGCGGAAGTGCCGACGGTATGGCAGGGACGCACGGCCGGCAAGTCGAAGTTCAGCATGCTCAAAGGCGGTAAGGACTACCTGCGCTGGTATATCTGGGCCATTCTACTGCGCAAGCATAAGTTCTGATTAGACGCCCTCTTTTTCGCGCGTCGCCGCGACGATCTCTTCTAAAATCCGCTCTATATCGTATTCGTAGTGCCAAGTGGGATAGTGCGCCTGAAATTTGCGCACGTCGCTGATCCACCAGATGTGGTCGCCGGAGCGCGCTTCGTCGGATAGCGCGTAGGTCAGCTCCCTGCCGGCTAGGTGCTGAGCAATATCGATCGCCTCCAGCATAGAGCAATTGCTATGCCGTCCACCGCCCATGTTGTAGACTTCGCCGCAGCGCGGATTTTCCACGAAGTGCCAAAAGGCGCTGACTAGATCGTGGCTGTGGATATTGTCGCGCACCTGCTTGCCCTTATAGCCGAAAATGGTGTAGGGGCGACCGATGACGATGCACTTGACCAGATAGGCGAGAAATCCGTGCAGTTCGGCGGCCGAGTGCGCCGGGCCGGTAAGGCAGCCGCCGCGAAAGGCAGCCGTTTTAATGCCAAAGTAGCGGCCGTACTCCTGTGTGAGCACGTCGGCCGCAACTTTGGACGCGCCGAATAAGCTGTGCTTAGACTGGTCGATCCGCAGCATTTCGTCGATGCCGTGTGCGTAGTAGGGATGGTCCTCGGCGATTTCCCAGCGCGTTGCGCATTCGACCAAGGGGAGTTCGTTGGGCGCGTCGCCGTAGACCTTGTTGGTGCTAGTGAAGATAAAGGCCGCATCGGGGCAGTGCTTGCGCGTGGCTTCGAGCAGATTGAGCGTGCCGTTGGCGTTGACGCTAAAGTCGGTTAGAGGCTCGCGCGCTGCCCAGTCGTGCGAAGGCTGCGCGGCCGTGTGTATGACGACGGATACATCGCTGCCGCACTCGGCAAAGAGCTGGTCAATGGCCGCCTCATCGCGGATGTCGATGGCGCGGTGGTGGTAGTTTCTCAGCGACGATTGGAGCGCTTCGCGATTCCACTGCGTAGAGCCGTCCTCGCCGAAGAAGTAGGCGCGCATATTGTTGTCCACGCCAATGATATCTAGGCCTTTTTCGTGAAAGAACTTACACGATTCGCTGCCGATCAGGCCGGCTGAACCGGTGATAAGGGCAATGCTCACAGACCGTTCTCCTAGGTGAAAATGCCGCTGACGAGGTCGTGGTGGGCGCTGAGCCAGGCGTGGATGTCGCCGGCAATATCGCGCGGTGTCCGCTGCGGTGTCCAGCCAAATGCACGCGTGACCTTGGCGTTGTCGCTCACGTAATAGGGCAGGTCGAGCTGGCGCGTTTCTGCAATGGAGCCAATCTCTATCTGCCGACCGGTAATTTCTTCGCAGAGGGCGGTATACTCCACGAGCGAAGTCGAACCGCGCAGGCCACCGCCGGCGTTAAAGACATCGCCGGCGTGCTCGGCTAGCAGGGGCGTCTGCGCTTCGAGCAGGGCAAATAAGTCGGCCGGATGCATGAGATCGCGCACCTGTTTGCCGGTACCGCCAAAGCCCATATAGCTGAGGCGCTGGCCAAAATAGTGCGCAGCGACCCACAGCGTGTAGACGCCCTGATCGACCTTGCCCCACTGGCCCGGGCCAGCGATGACGCCGCAGCGGTTGATCAATGCGCGCAGGTCGTACATGGCGCAGTACTCTTGGACAAAGAGCTCGGACGCCAGCTTGGTCGCGCCGTACAGCGAGCGGAACTGCGCAGTGTCAAACGTTTCAGCTAGGCCGTTTGCCGATAGACCTTCGGGTAGGTTGGCGCGTTCGTCGATCGCCAATCGCGTCGCTTCTTCGCACAGGGGAATGGCGCGCTGAGCGGGCACAGAGTAAACGCGCGAGGTGGACAGCAATATCATGCCGCCGCAGCGCCGACGGGCAAACTCTAGGCTGTTGAGCGTGCCGACCAGGTTGGTGTTGAGCACGTAGTGCGGTGCCGAATCGGCGCCCGCATGGGCCGACGGCTCGGCGGCGGCGTCGATAAATAGGTCGAACTCGCCCTGTACGTCGCCCAAATCGTCTGCCGTGCGCACGTCGCCGTGGACAAATTCGATATGTAACTTTTTAAATTCGGGTAGATTGAGCTCGGCTCCGCGCCGCTTGAGGTTGTCGAAGGCGACGATGCGGCGCTCCGGATACTGTTCGCGATAGCTTCGCGCCAGGCTGGAACCGACAAAGCCTGCTCCCCCGCTGATAAAAAGGCTCAAGCGCTCGCCTTTGGGGTGGGTGCGCGTTCGTGCAGCAGATGTTCGGCCTGCAGCTCGGCCCAAAAGTCGGCGGGAATAGCGCGCGTTAGCAGGTCGAAGTTCTCTTCGACGCGCGCCGGCTGGCGCGTGCCGGGAATAATGCAGGTAATGGCCGGATGGGCAAAGACAAATTGTGAGGCGGCCGCTTTGACATCGACGCCGTGGCGCTTGGCGATCGCTTCGATGGCCTGCGCCTTTTGCATGATATCCGTGGGGGCTTCGCCGTAGTTGTAGGTAGCACCGGGTTTGGCGCCCTTGGCGAGAATGCCGCTATTGTAGGTGCCGCCCGCCATGATGCCGATATGCTTTTCCACGCAGAGCGGCAGCAACTCGTCGAGAGCGCTCTGGTCTAGCAGGCTGTAGCGGCCCGCCAGGAGGAAGCAGTCGAAGTCACCTTCGCGGGCAAAGCGCGCGAGCATTTCCCACTGGTTCATGCCGGCGCTCACGGCGCGAATCACGCCCTGTGAGCGCAGCGTGTCGAGCGCGGGATAGGCGCCGTCGATGGCTTCCTGCCAGTGGTTGTCTGGGTCGTGGATATGCAGAATATCGATGCGCTCCACGCCCAGGCGCTCGAGGCTGTCTTCTAAGGAGCGCATGACGCCGTCGTAGCTAAAGTCAAAGACCGGTTTGAACGGCGGCGGGTCGCCGAAGATAGACTGACCGCGTTCGTCGTCTTTGCTGGGCACTAAGAGGCGGCCGACCTTGGATGCCAGCACGTAGGAATCGCGTTCTATGCCCTGTAGGGCTTGGCCCAGGCGCCGTTCGCTTTTGCCCGAGCCATACAGGGGCGCTGTGTCGAAAAGGTTGAGCCCCAGATTTAGGGCTTTGTGAACCACCTGCGTGGCTTGCTCGTCTGGAATGTCGCCGTAGAGTCCGCCGATGGCCGCGCAGCCGAGGCCGAGTCGGGTGACTTCGAGCCCGCTGCTGCCCAACGTGGCTTTTTCCAAGGGTTGCATAAGACCTCCCCCGTTTTGTGTGCTGAGTAGATAATATATGCCATCGCCCAATGGGGGAAAGGCGCCAAGGGCGATGCTTGACGTCTTTCGGGGGATGGCGTAGATTAAAAAATCTTTTTCTGAAGTCAGAAATAGTTGAATATAAATGAGATGTGATGCGTTAGAGCACTCGTCAAACGCGCGCTTGTGCGCTCTGCCATAGGGATGAAGTGGTCCGTTTTATTCTTCGTCCTGTGCTCGTGTGGGCAACGGCAAGAGGCACAGATAGCGCACCCGGTAGTCGAGCCGCTACCCGCCTCGACCGACTCGACGATTAGCGACGAAGTTGGTGCATCCGATGCGGCGCTCATATGGCGCAGTTGGCCCGAATGGGTTTCCGATCGGACGCACCTCGACCGCCCGGTGCTCTTTTACATTGCGGCGCCCGGATGCGAGGGTCTGTTCGTCCAGCCCTCTGCCCTGCTGCGCGAGTTGGTTGAAGAGCGCTATATCGGCGTGAAAGTGGATCCCTTTGCGTGGCCGGACGCGGTGCGCTATTTGCGCCCCGGGGGGTGCCCGTCGCTGGTCGTTGCCTCCTCCGAAGGGCAAATCGTAGCGCGCGCCACGGATATTCCGCCGCGCCATGTCGAGTCCTACATACTCCGTATTTTGGGGGCTTTTGAAAAAGGACTCGTTGCGCTGGGCCGCGCCGATGCGCCGCAGATGGATGCGCGGCGCATCCGACCCGAACAGGTGCATCAGGTCCTGCGCTCGGCGTACGATGAGCGCCATGGGGGACTGTTCGGGCCGCAGAAATTTTTGCACGCGCGCGCCCTGCGCTTTCTTTGGCAGCGCGCCGCAGACGTGGGTGATGCATCGCCGCGCCGCGCCGTTGAGCACTCGGTGGCGGCATTTCTTGGCTCGCCTCTGCGCGACGACAACGGCGGTGGATTTGCCCTGTATGCGCACACGCCTGACTGGTCGCAGCCGGCAGCAGAGAGAGACGGCCTCTACCAGGCCGAGGCCGTGCAGTTGCTATTGGACGTCGGTGAGTACGACGCCGTTCTCTCCTGGTTGGACTACGTCGATCGCCAGCTGCGCGACCGCTCTACCGGGGCGCTGTACGGACGGCAGGTGCAGCGGCGCGACGGCCGTTGGTGGACGGATGCCAACTCCTATGTCGATCGCATGGCCGCCTTGGCGCTCGCACTGGTGCGCGTAGCCGAGGAGCGCAACGTCGATATGGCTGCCGATACCGCGGGGGAGGCCGTGCGCTACGTGGTGGATTATTGCATCGACGATAGGGGCGCCGTGCGCCATATGTGTGCTGCACCGGGTCCGCAGGGCCTGTTGGTCGACCAGGCGATGGTGGCCTTGATGTTGCAGGCTTGGACGCGCAGAAGCGGGGACGCATTGGCGGCGCGCGCTATGGAGCGCGTTGTTCGCTTTGCTGAAGAACATCTCTACTCGCCCGAGCACGGTCTGTTTGCCGCTGGTGCAGATTGGCCTGTAGACGGCGATTTTTCCGCTGCCGACGACGGGTACCCGGTGGGCAACGCACTTATGGCAGAGTGGTACTATACCCGCGGCGACCGGGCGCGTGCCGATCAACTGGTCGATGCTGCGCGCTTTCTCGACGGTGAATACAGAGTGGCCGCACACTGGGCATGGCTGCAGGTTGTGCACGGAGAATCCGAACGGCAATGAAGATCATCGTGACCGGAGCACATGGGTTTCTGGGGCGTTGCCTGCTCGGGCTGGACAAACAGCACGAGTGGCTCGGCTGGTCGCGTGCAAGCGACCCCGTCGAAGACGTCCTCTGCCAACAGGTCGATCTTTCCGATCGCGGAATGCTGACGGAGCGGCTAGAGGCGATCGCCCCGGACTGGGTGATCAACACGGCGGCGATCACCAATGTCGACGGATGCGAGCTCGATCCCGCTGAGGCGCGCCAAGTGAACGTCGATACGGTGGCGAATTTAGTGGCCGCCTGCAGTGCGACCGGCGCGGGGCTAGCCCACATCTCTACAGATTACGTATTCGACGGCACGCGCGGTCCTTACAGTGAGGGTGACGAGACCAGGCCGCTGTCGCGCTACGGAGCGCTCAAACTGGAGAGCGAGCATCTCGTGTTAAACGGGCTGGCGCGCGGCATTGTCGTGCGCACGATGTGGCTGTACGGTTACGTCGCAGGGGCGCGTCCCAATATGCTCACCTGGCCGTTGGCAACGCTGGCGCGCGGTGACGCGCTGGAAATTGTCGCTGACCAGTGGGGCAATCCAACCTACGGTCCCGATCTGGCGCGCGCGCTGGTCGAGCTATGTGCCAACGAGGCCACGGGGCTGTGGCACGTGGGGGGCGGCAGCTTTATGACGCGCCACGAACAGGTCGTGGAACTGGCGTCTTTTTTTCATCTCGATGCCGGCCGCGTCGGTCGCACCGTGACGGCGGCGCTGGCCCAGCCGGCCCAGCGGCCTCTGCGCTCGGGGCTGTGCACCGGGGCGATCGAGCAACGACTGGGATGGAAACCAACGACGTTTGTGCAGAGTTTGGAAGATCTACTGAAGAACGAGTGCTTTCGCCAAGACCATGCATACCTATTTGACTCCCGAAAGCTATGAATGATCAGAAACTGAGTGTTTCGCTCATTACGCCCACCTACAATGAGAGCGAAAATGTGCCCATACTAGCCCAGGAGATTTTCTCGGTTCTCCAATCTGAGTCCGATATTGACTTGGAACTCATTGTGGTTGATGACAATTCGCCCGATGGGACGGGCGCAGTGGCCGAGGGGCTAAAAGATCAATATCCACTCCACGTCGTGCATCGGCCGGGAAAGCTGGGCCTGGGTTCGGCGGTCATGGAAGGATTCGCGCTATCGAAACGCGACTATATCGGCGTGATCGACGCGGACCTAAGTCACGATCCGGCCATTTTGCCCCAGCTGATTCGCGGCCTAAGGGAATGCGATATCACCATCGGTAGCCGTTTCGGCGAGACGAGCAAGGTCGAAAAATGGGCTTTGCATCGCCGACTGACCTCGCTGACGGGCGTGGGATTAGCGCGCTTGCTAACGGGCGTAGAAGATCCCCTGTCCGGGTATTTTTTCTTGCATCGCAAGGGGTTGGGTGACCTCGAGTTGACTTCAGCCGGCTATAAAATCCTGCTGGAGATTTTGGTCAAAGGGCGCGTAGCAACGCATCGGTCTGTGCCCTTTACCTTTCGCAACAGGCAGTTTAGCAAGAGCAAACTGAACGCCAAAGAGTACATCTTATTTGCCAAACAGCTGCTCTACTTCAGCGCTTACAAATTGTTTAAGTCCTAGCGAGAGCTATGGTGCCCCATGCAGCTTAGCATTGTACTTCTAAGCTACAACACGCGCGATCTCACCGAGCAAACGCTGCACTCGGTCTGCGCCGCGATCGGAAATATCGAAGCCGAGATCTTCGTAGTCGATAATGCGTCGAGCGACGGCAGTGCCGATATGGTCGAGGAGAAGTTTCCCGACGTGCACCTGTTGCGCAACCCGTCCAATACGGGGTTTGCCGCCGGCAATAACGTGGCGCTGCACCAGGTGTGTGGCCGCTATGTATTGCTGCTCAATACCGATACCATCGTCCGCACCGATACCTTTAGCTGTCTGGTCCGCTTTATGGACGAGCATCCGGAGGCCGGTGCCGTTGGATGCAAAATCCTCAACCCCGACGGCACGCTGCAGTTGGATAGCCGCCGGGGGTTTCCCACGCCCCTGGCCGCGTTCTGCAAGATGTCAGGCCTCAGCCGTCTGTTTCCCCAACACCCCATCATTGCGCGCTACAACATGACCTTCCTCGATGCCGATCAGTGCGCGGAGGTAGAGGTGCTGTCCGGGTCGTGTATGCTGGTGCGCAAGGCGGCGATGGACGAAGTGGGCTTGCTCGACGAAGACTACTTTATGTACGGCGAAGATATCGACTGGTGCTATCGCATTCATCGGGCTGGCTGGAAGATGTACTACGTACCCGATACGGCCATCGTGCATTTTCGCGGCGAGAGCGGACGCGGCGTGCCGCTGCGCATTCTCTATCGCAAGAGCAAGGCAATGTCGATTTTTGTCGACAAGCACATGAAGGAGCGCTACCGCTTTTTTCCTCCTTCAATCTTGCACGTGGGCATAGCGCTTTACGGCGCGTTTCGCTTTGTAGTAAAGGCGCTGCGCGTGATGGTTTTGCCCTTGGTTGATGCGGCGCTGATCGTCGGCGGTTTGCACTTGGGTCTTGCGGTGCGCTACCACGAGAGTCTGGCGCCGCTTATTCGCCAGGTTGAGCAGTTGAGCAACCAGATGGGTCTGCAGGTAGAGCCTACGCGTTGGTTGACGCTTCCACCCTACACGCAAGCGGAGTGGTTCACCGTATATGCCGTTTCCGCCCTGGTATGGCTCGTTTCGTTTGGTGCGCTGGGCCTCTACGGGCGCAAGCGCTATTCGCCATCGTGGGCCTTTGTCGGCGTGTCGCTCGGCTTTGCAGCTATTCTCACGCTGGTGTTCTTCTTCAAGAGCTATAACTTTTCGCGCCTTGCCGCCGGTGCCGCCTGGGCGTGTAACGCGGTGCTATTGGCCGGATGGCGCTTTGGTGTGCGCTGGTTGGGGCGCAAACGCGGAGCGCAGCGCGGGCGCGAGCGCGTGCTGTTGGTCGGAACGAATGCGCAGGCGCAGCTCTTTGTAGAGAGCTGGAGCGCGAGCGGCTATGCTACGAGCGACTTGCTGGGCGTCGTGCGCACGGAAGATGCGGCTGCGCCGTCGTCGTTTGCCGGCCGCCCCGTCGTCGGTGGCCATGAACAGCTGGAATCGCTGCTACACGCGTACGAAGTCGATACGCTGATCTTCGTTCCGGGCACCCTATCGCTGGCGCTGGAACACCTGCAGGGTCGCTGGGGCCGGCGCGATCTGCGCGTGTGCATGGTCCCGGTGGGATTTGCCGGCACGCAGGACGAGTCCATGAGGTCCTCTGGGCAGCTGCCGCTGGTAGACATACTGCCTTCTAAGTGATGGAATAGGGTAAGTAAGTTGGCGAAGAAAAACATGACCAGTTCGGTGGCGCGTTGGCCCCTGTTTGCGGCGATTGTCATTGTCGCCTACGTCTTTTCTGGTTTGCGCTCCGGCGCGGCGCGCGAAGGCGGAGAAAGTCTCGATGTGGTGTTCGAAGTACGCGATCGCATTCATCGCGATTACGTCGATTCCGTAGACAGTCTCCGCGTCGTCGATAGCGGCATCGACGGTCTGCTGGAGGCGTTGGCAGAACAGGGTGAGAGGCTAGCCCTGGAGCGCGATTGGCCGAGCGATCATCCCGGCGATCGCGTGCAGCGACGGCGTATGATCGATACATTTGACCGCGCCGCACACGGTTTTCCGGAAGGCGTCCTGCCCGACTCGCTGATGCGCAGTGCAATATGGGGTATGCTCTCAGCACTCGACCCCCATTCGAGCTATTTGGATGCAGCGGATTACGAGGATATGGTCGAGCGCTTTCGCGGCGACTTCGAGGGCATTGGCATCTATTTTGAGGTGCGCGATGGCAAACTGTTGGTCATCTCTCCGATCGTGGGTTCGCCGTCCTATGGCAAACTGCGCGCAGGCGATCACATAGCGGAGATTGAAGGCGTTTCGACGCAGGGCATTAGCACCGAAGACGTGATGGATAAGCTGCGCGGTGCGCGCGGTTCGCTCGTACGCGTTGCCGTGCGGCGCCAGGGGCGAGACGCGTTGCAGCACTATACCATTCGCCGCGACCGCGTAGAAATTCGCAGCGTGCCCTACGCCTATATGCTCGAGCCAGGCGTTGGCTATGTGCGCGTGGTGCGCTTTGCCGAGACGACGGCAGACGAGCTCGAGCGCGCGTTGGATTCGCTGCGCGCTCGCGGCATGCGCGAGCTGATTTTGGATCTGCGCGACAACGGAGGCGGCCTGTTGGACCAGGCCGTAGAAGTAGCCGACTTCTTTTTAGACGCTGGCCAGTTGATCGTCTACACCGAAGGCCGAGGTGGGGCGCGACAGGAGTACCGCGCGCGACAGCGCCTAGCCAAACCCATGCCTCTGGTGGTGTTGATAGACCACGGCAGCGCCAGCGCTTCGGAAATTGTCGCCGGTGCTGTGCAGGACTTAGACATGGGCATTGTCGCCGGCCAGACCAGCTTTGGCAAGGGGTTGGTGCAGGGGCAGTTTCCGCTGCGCAGTAATGGCGGTTTGCTCCTATTGACTGTTGCTCGCTATTATACCCCGCTGGGTCGGCTTATTCAGCGACCCTATAGCGACGACGTGCACGCCTACTACGAAGAGGGCATTGACGAGATCGATCCCAACAGCGTCGATAGTTTGCGCGTTGGCAAGGCCGTTTTTTACACTCAGCAGGGTCGCGCCGTCTACGGCGGCGGAGGTATAACTCCCGATGTCATCCTGCCGGCAGAGGCGTATTCCGACTTTGCAGTGGATGTCTTTGGCCAGGGCTACCTAACCGATTTTTGCGGCTATTGGGTTGGGGCGCACAGCGATTGGCCCACCGTTTTTGCCGACTATCTATCGGCGTATGAGGTCGAGGCAAAAACGCTAGATGCATGGGAGGCTTTTCTGCTGGAGAGGGCGTCGGATATTGGCGATTCCACGCTAGGGGAACACCGAGATTTTGCCCGTGCCGAACTCAAAGCGGGCTTTGCTCGCGTGCTATGGGGAGAGGAGGAGTACTACCGCGTCCACCTCGAGTCGGATGAGCAGGTAGGAGCGGCTCTGATCCAGCTGTCCAACGCCGCGGAGTTAGTCCGTTAACGCTATTGATTTTTATTCGACTTATGCGTATTGTGAACGCTGGTTTCTATTCGGAGAGTGTCAGCTATGTCAGGAATTGAAGTTGCGGGGGGCAAGAAGATCATCCTACCGATGAGCCGCGCGGTGGAGATCAGCTTGCGCAGCCTCAAAATTCGCTTTGGTCGCTCGTTGATTACGACCAGCGGCGTGGTGTTGGCCATTGCGTTTCTCATGTCCGTGTGGAGCAGTAACGAAATCGTCTCCAGTTTGCGCGATGTCAACAAGAGCGAAATCAATTTGCTCCTACAGAAAAAGGGCGTGGAGACGGGCCTGACTGATGGCGGGGCAGAGTCGGAGGAAGCCAAGGCGCGCCTGCAGGAGGAGCAGTCCAAACAGATGTGGCTAATTGGGCTGTCGCTGTTGGTGTGCGTGGTGGGCATTGCCAACGCCATGCTGATGTCGGTTACCGAGCGCTTTCGCGAAATTGGCACAATGAAGTGCTTAGGTGCGTTAGACTCATTTATCGTAAAACTCTTTCTGCTGGAATCCACTTTTCAGGGCGTCGCCGGCACCATGGCCGGCATCCTCATCGGGTTCTTGCTCACGCTCGGGCTGGCCTTGCTCGACTACGGCGGTTTCGTGCTGGATTATTTTCCAATGGCCGGCATCTTGGAGTCGGCGTTCTACGCACTGATTGCCGGCACCGTGCTCTCGCTGGTTGGCGCCATGCTGCCGGCCTACCGCGCGGCCAAGATGGAACCAGTCGAAGCAATGCGATCCGATACCTAATCTCACGAGGAAACCACAGATGAGTCAGGCGCAAGAACAGGCGGGCACGACGGTTCAGCCAGAAGAACAGCGGACGGTTGTGCGCACGCAGCAGGTCAAGAAGATGTACAAGATGGGCGAGATTGAAGTGCATGCTCTGCGCGGCGTAGACATGGAAATCTACACGGGCGAATACCTGTCGATCATGGGGCCTTCGGGGTCGGGGAAGAGCACGTTCTTCAATATGGTCGGCGGTTTGGACAAGCCATCTGAGGGCAAGGTGTACATCGACGAAGTCGACGTGGCCCAGCTCGACGCTTACGAGTTGGCCTGGCTGCGCTGCCGCAAGATTGGCTATATCTTCCAGTCGTTTAACTTGATTCCCGTTATGACGGCGCTGGAAAACGTCACTCTACCCATGGTCTTTGCCGGCCTGACCAGCGATGAGGCGCGCGATAAGGGCATGGAATTGCTCAAGAAAGTGGGCCTGGGTGAGCGCTATGCGCACAAGCCGAACGAGCTGTCCGGCGGTCAGCAGCAGCGCGTGGCCGTGGCCCGTGCTCTGGCCAACGATCCGGCCGTTGTGCTGGCCGATGAGCCGACGGCCAACCTCGACCTGCGCACCGGCACGGAGATTATTGAACTGCTGCGCGAGATGAACGACGACTCCGGGGTGACGATTATTTCGGCGACACACGACCACAAAATGCTCAGCGTTTCCGATCGAGTGGTCTGGGTCAAAGACGGTCAAGTGGATCGCATTGCCAAGCGCGAAGACCTTGATATCGAGGTGACACACGTAGAAGGCGAGTAGTGCTACCGGACTATTCGGCGGACGTGTGGACGTGCGCCGTGTGTGCCGTATTGCTGATGGGCGTGGCCAAGGCGGGTTTCGGGGGCGGCATTGGCATTGTTGCTACCCCGCTGTTGGCCCTGGTTATGCCGGTGGCCGATGCGGCGGCCCTCATGCTGCCGCTGCTTATCGCCTGTGACGTATTTGCGGTTCGCCACTACTACAACTGCTTCGATGGCAAAAGCGTGAAGAGGCTTCTGCCCGGCGCCTTTTTGGGCATCGGGGCAGGAGCCTTCTTTTTTGGTTATTTCAGTCAGCACGAGCGCGTGCTAGAAGTTGGGCTGGGCGTGTTGGCACTGCTCTTTGTCGCGTTTCAAATCGCGCGGGCTTTTGTATTGGGCGCGGCAGAGAAGCGCCATCCCGGCGCTGTAGAGGGTGTGCTGATGGGCACAATTTCGGGTTTTACCTCGACCATCGCCCACGCCGGTGCACCGCCCGTAGTGGTCTACCTATTGCCTCAGCAACTGCCTCGCCAGCGCTTTGTCGGCACCACGGTTGTTTTTTTTGCCGCGCTCAACTTGATAAAAGTGCCGCCCTACTGGGGGCTGGGTCTGTTTCACTTCGACATATTTAAAATGACGCTGCTGCTCGCTCCGCTGGCGTATGCGGGCGTCAAATTGGGCGTATTTCTCAACGCGCGCTTTACCGATGTGTGGTTCAATCGCGTAGTGTACGGCGTGCTGGTGCTGATGGCCGCACAACTCATTGCCGGTTCCAGCCTGCTGAATTTTCTGCTGGCTTAAGCGTTCGCGGGTGTCTGCAGCAGGCGTGAACAATAGTATAGGAGGTACTGTATGCGCATAGCTTTGGCGGGTTTTTCTCACGAGTCGAATACGTTTTACTCGCAGCCGACGCGTCTGAACGACTTTGGCGTGCGCGAGGGCGAGCATATCCTCGCACACTACGCCGATACATTCCACGAAATCGCCGGCTATATTGCCGGCGCTGAGCAGTACGGATACGAACTGTTTCCCATTATCTCGGCCGGTGCAACGCCCGCTGCTGCCGTCGAATCAGATGCGTATGAGTATTTTGTCGGGCGCATCCTAGACGGCCTGCAAAATGGGCCTGCCGTCGACGGCGTGCTGCTGGCTCTGCACGGCGCTATGGTGGCAGAGGGCTACCCGCACGCCGACGCCGAAACCGTTCGGCGCGTGCGCGCTCTAGTCGGTGGTGATGTGCCCATTGCCGTTACGCATGACTACCATGCCAACGTGCCACCCGAATTGGTAGATGCGGCCGACGCGCTGGTCATTTACAAAACCAATCCCCACGTCGATCAGCGCGAGCGCGGTTTGCAGGCCGCTTCTATTTTGGTGCGAACAATTCGCGGTGAAGTGCGGCCGGTGATGGCGTTGGCCAAGCCGGAGGTGCTCTTCAACATATACCATCACAACACGAGCGTTGCTCCCATGCAGCCGTTGATGCAGGAGGCCATTGCGCTGGAACAGCGGGAGGGCATTCTGGCCTGTAGCATTGCCGCCGGTTACCAATATGCCGACGTGCCGCATATGGGGCCTTCCATTGTCGTGATTGCCGACGGTGACGAGGAACTGGCCCAGAATCAAGCGCAGCGCATTGAGGAGGCCATGTGGTTGGTGCGCGAACAGCTAAAGCCACAGGTCGCCGATGCAAAGGGGGCGGTCGAGCAGGCGTGCGCAGGCGATGCGTTTCCCGTGTGCCTGCTCGATTTTGGCGACAATATAGGCGGCGGGTCGGCCGGCGACTCGACCTTTATCCTCGCAGAACTCGTGCGGCAACATGCAGAGCGGTGGGTGTGCACGCTGTGGGACCCCGAAAGCGCGCAGGCCTGTTTTGCCGCTGGCATAGGGGCCGAGATCGATTTACAGGTAGGCGGCAAGACCGACCACGTGCACGGCGCAACGCTGTCGATCAGGGGGCGGGTGCGCACGCTGCACGATGGTTCGTATGAGGAGACGGAGCGCCGGCACGGCGGCGGCCGCCTGTTCAACCAGGGTCTGACGGCCGTCGTCGACGTCGATGGCAGAGGACTATTGGTGCTCAACAGCCATCGGTCGTCACCTAACAGCATCCATCAGATAACGTGCGTGGGCATCCAGCCTTCTCAGCAAAAAATTCTCGTAGCTAAGGGGGCCGTGGCGCCGCGCGCCGCCTACGAGCCGGTGTGTGCGCGTCTGATCGAAGTGGCTTCGGGCGGTGCAACGGCTATTCTGCGCGCCCCTGAAGAATACCAATGGGCGCGCAAAACGCTCTACGAATGGCAGTGATTCACAGCAGAAAAGGAGTCCTATCGTGACGCTTCGAATCGGCATTGTCGGCGCGGGTGCCAACACCCGCCTGCAGCATATTCCGGGTTTCCGCGCTCTCCAAGACGTCGAGGTCTCAGCGGTGTGTAACCGCTCGTTAGAATCGAGCCAGAAGGCGGCTGACGAGTTAGGTATTCCACGCGCATTTGCCGACTGGAAAGAGCTGGTATACAGCGATGCGGTCGACGCGGTGTGCGTGGGCACTTGGCCGTATATGCATTGCCCGATCGTCTTGGAAGCGCTCGCCGCCGGCAAGCACGTGCTCACCGAGGCGCGCATGTGCATGAACCTGGCAGAGGCTCGGCAAATGCACGCTGCGGCGCAGGGCAGTCCGTGCGTGGCGATGATCGTGCCGGCGCCGATGTATCTGGCCGCCGAGCCCCAGTTACTCGATATGGTGCGCGACGGATTCTTTGGTGAGCTGTTGGAAATTGAAGTGCGCGGTCTGGGTGGCGGCTATAATCCTACGGCGCCGCTGCACTGGCGTCAGCGCCGCGATCTTTCGGGTCAAAACATTATGGCGATGGGCATATTGAACGAGACGGTGCGCCGCTACGCCGGCCACGAGCGCGCGGTGTTGGCGCACGGCAAGATCTTCACGGCGGAGCGAATCGATCCAGATGCGCGCACCGCGCGTCCGGTGGACGTGCCCGATAGCTTGGGCGTGTTGGCCGAGATGGAAAGCGGCGCGACGGCGGTCTATCACCTCAGCAGCGTGGCGCGTCTGGGCGACGGGACGACGTTTGAATTCTACGGTACTAAAGGCAGCTTCAAGATGGAAGGCGGTTCGGCCATTGCGCCCGGGCGCGTGTGGGTTGCCGGCGAAGGGGACGACGCCTACCGCCCGTTCGACGCACCCGCATTGCCGCGCAACGGCTGGAGAGTAGAAGAAGACTTTGTCGACGCCATCCGCCAGGGACGACCGGTGACACATACAAATTTTACCGCTGGCGTTCAGTATATGCAGTTTACAGAAGCGGTGCAGGTCAGTCTGGAAGAAGGGCGCAAGGTGTCTCTCGACGAGCTGTGAGAGCGGACGAATAGAGTCGTTTTATAGAGCGGTTGCCCGAGCGCAGGGCGACCGCTCTTTTTTTTATGTGCCGGAGCAGCGGTCGATCATAGGAATTCGCCGCAGTGGGGGCAGCGCGCCGGTTCGTCGGAGGCGTTTTCGCGCATTTTTCCCAACTCATCGGTAAATCCGGCCCCTAGGATGCCCGCTGGTAGCGCAAACATGCCAATGCCGAGCACGGCGATGATGGCGCCGATGGTTTGACCGAGCGGCGTTATGGGATAGGTGTCTCCGTAGCCAACCGTCGTCAGGGTGACAATGCCCCACCACATGGTCGCGGGAATGCTGGAAAAGGATTCGGGTTGCACGCTGTGTTCGGCAAAGAACATCAGCGACGAGGCGATGACGAGCAGGGTTAAGAGCACGAAGAAGATGCTGACTAATTCTTCTTTGCGCTCCGTTACGACGTGACCGAGTAGGCGTAAGGCGCGCGAGTAGCGCACCAATTTGACGATGCGGAAGATGCGCAGCAGGCGCACCGTGCGCACAAAGCGCAGGTCGACGCCAAAGAAGGGCAAGAAAAAGGGGAGTATGGCGAGTAGATCGATGAGGCCGAGCGGCGAAAGGGCGAAGCGCAGGCGACCGGCAAGGGGTTGGGTATAGCGGGGATCGGTTGTGCAAGACCACAGGCGCAGAATGTACTCGACGGAAAAAATGACAATAGAGAAAGTCTCGAATGCGGCAAAGGTCTCTTTATGGGCGCGGTAAATGGGCTCTACAGTCTCGAGAATCAGGGCTACGATGTTGAGAAAAATGAGCGTGACGATCGACGCATCGACAACGCGGCCGGTGTCGTCGCCTGGCTCAAGAAAGTAGTAGACGTGCTCTCTGATGTGCATTGTAATCTCCCTGTATGCGCGTTCCCCTCAGCGAAGGTGCCTCCAAAGAGCGCGTTTGCGCAAGCGGGCACTTAGGTCCAGTCAGTAAAAACCTCTTCCGCCAGACCGAACGACGTCGTCATGCCGGCGCCGCCGACGCCGTTTACAATGCGCACATCGGGCGCTGGGCTCGCGACGAAGTCCGCCCGCGTTGGATGCTTGGCGTAGACGCCGCTCCAGCGCTGGGCGATGTCCAGCGAAGGGGCTGCAAGAAAGCTCTGCAGATAGTCGAGTATAAGGCGATCGATGTGCGGTTTGTCGAAGGGGTCGGGGTGCCAATCATACTCGTGTGAATCGCCGATGGTGATCTCGCCCAGGCCGTTTTGTGAGGCCATTACGTGAATACCCCACTGGTCGAACTCAGGTCTTTGGCGGCTAATCCGCGCCGCGTAATCGGCCAGCGCGGCGCAGCGCTTAAAGGCGGCGTAGTGGCGCAGCGTGAGTCCGGCCGCCAGCATGGGGCCCAACTGCCAGGCGTTGGCTTGGGGAACGGTGCGCATCATCTGCAGCTTGCAGCGCGTCAGACCGCTGTCGGCGTAGATTGCTGGATAGAGGCTCTCAAAATCTACGCCGCTGCACACGACGGCGCGCTCGACGTGCCAGGTAGCTGAAGGCGTGTACACGCGCGGCAGGTCAATGGCGTGCACGGGCGTGGAAAAGCACAGTTCGACGCCGAACTCGCGCGCTAGGAACAGCGGCAGTTGAGCTATGGCCTGGCGCGGGTCGACGCAGACCTCGCTCGCACTCCAGATACCGCCCCTGAGGCCATCGGTGCGCACGGCGCTGCTGCGCGCGACAACGCCCTGTGCGTCGAGCAATTCGACTTCATAGCCCAATGTGGGAGCGAGTTGAGCAAATTCGGCAAGCACGGCTAGTTCGTCGTCTGCGTAGGCCAGGTGTAGCGAACCGGTAGACTGGTGCCACAGCCGCGCGGCCGGGGCGATGTCGAGCCACACATCGCGCGTGCGCAGGGCGCGCTGGTGCACGGCACCTGGCTCTTGGCCGATGGGCCATATCATACCAAAATTGCGAATGGAGGCGCCGCAGGCCTGCGGCGCGCGCTCGAAGAGGACGACGGATAATCCGCGCCGAGCGGCCGCCAGTGCATGGGCCAAGCCGACGATGCCGGCGCCGACGATGGCGATATCTCTTTTCTCGTCCATAGACGCTGCGTTCCTCCTTAGTCGGCGCGGACGGCGACGCGGAAAAAGCGCTGTGTTTGCGCCAGTTCGACGGCGTGCTTCAACTGACTCAGCGCTGTGGGCGGGCTGACCAGCTCCTCGTAGGGATAGCGGGCCGCCGTCACATCGAGAAAGGCAATGGCCTCGTCGAGGTGGCGGGGGCTGTAGTTGTGCACGCCGCGAACGGTCAGGCACTTGCGAACGATCTGCTCACCGGTGATATCCAGCTGCGTATCGGGATGGACCATACCAACAAAGGCGTAGTAACCACCGGGGCGCACGGCGGCTATGCCCTCGTTGATCAGAGCTGCTGATCCGGCCAGTTCGAAAACGGCATCGACGCCGGCGGGTTCGCGCGCGCGCACCGCGTCGGTGCCTTCTACGGGTATAGCGCCGAAATCTGCGCTGCGACGGCGTCGTTCATCGTTGCGGTCCACGCAGTAGACGCGCTCTACGCCGCGCTGGGTGAGCAGGGCACAGCAGTACAGGCCGAGCAGGCCAGCGCCCTGGACGAGCGCGGAGTGGCACCGCTCGGGCAGGCGCTCTGCGGCGTTGACGACCGTTGCCAGCGCGCAGTTGGCGGGGGCGACGACGGCATCGGTCAGGTGATTGGGCAGCGCGACGATATGCGTGCCGCTGCGCAGCAGGATGTGGGAGGCATAGCAGCCGTTTAGGCCGCTGCCGTCGTCGAGCGCCGCATGTCCATACTTGAACAAGTGCGCGCATTTTTCCGGTAGGTCATATTCGCTGCAGGCCGGACACGCGCCACAGCTATCGGCAATGCTCCACGTAATGCGATCGCCTATGCGCAGGTCATCGCGTCCGGGCCCGGACGCGATGACGCGTCCAACGGCTTCGTGACCGAGGATACAGGGCGTCGGTTCGGTCCGCAGTCCGGACAGCGTGTGCAGGTCTGAACCGCAAATGGTAGCTAGGGCAATCTCGACCAGCACCTCGCCTGGCTGCAGCGATGTGGGAAGGGAAACGGCCTGCTCGCTCAGCGGCTGGTCGGGACCGTGAAACACCTGGGCATAGGCCATTATTAACCTGGAGATTGGCGCCAGTAGCCCTCGAGCGAGTCCTGGGGCGTCCAGCCGAGCAAGCGGCGCGCCTTGTCGTTGTGATAGCGGCCGTGCGGCGTATCGGTGGTAATGTGGAAGATTTCGCAGCGCGAAGGCAGCGTCTGCAGGTCGACTTCCAAGCAGTTGCGCAGGGCGCGCGCCGCATCGGCGAAAGTGACGGAAAAGGGATTGGTATCGCCGCCTCCCTGTCCCTCAGCTGGTTCGGCATCGCGAAAACTCAGGAAGAGCGTGGTCAGCACGTGTATGGGGTAGTTGGCGCTGAATACGCGGCAGATCTCCTGGCCGATGGATTTGCTGTGTGCGTAGAGATTGAGCCCCGAGTGCAGGGGCACCTCCTCGCTGATGTCGAAGTCGTAGTGTTCGTAGCTGGGGCCGACCTGCGTAAAGTGCGGCCCCGTATTGATAAAGCGGGCGTGGCCCAGTTCTGCTGCGGCTCGCACGGCGTTATAGGTGCCGGTCGTATTGACGTCAAAGGCTACTTTGCGGTCGGGGCGTAGCACAGAGCAGTTGACAATGACGTCGGTGCCCTCGGCCGCCCTGCGGACCTGCTCCAAATTACCGACGTCGACGCGCATCGTCTCGTGCGGGCTGTCGATGTCGATTATATCGGTGACGCGCAGATCGTAGTGACCTTCCAACTCGTTGACCACATGCGGGCCGAGAAAGCCGTTGCCGCCTAGGAGTAGGACTTTCATGCGTGAGCCTCAAAGGAATGCTGTGGGGTAAACTCGAGCGCCTTACACAGCCGCTCGCAAGAGAAGCGCGCGCGTGGGGAAACGGACTGCAAGTGCAGCACGTGGTAGTTGCGCGGTCGGCGCTGACCGGAGGCTTGGCGCTTTTGCAGAATGCGCTCTACGGCGCTGGCGGCATCGCGCTCGTCGAGCCACATGGGGTCGAACGGCTGTCCGGCAACGCGGTCGGCGTGGACTACGTGCCCGAGGCGGAGGACGGTGATATCCAGCGCGTTGGCGTGGGCAAACTCGCGGGCGGTGAACTCGGCGATATGAGCGCCCAACTGAGCGGGATCGGTATTGGGCAAGGGCTGCCAGTTTTCCGAAACCGTCATATCCACATCGTAGGGCTGAAAGAGGTCGAGCGTGCTGAGGAGGAGGACGCACTGAACATCGGCTTCAGAAGCGGCCAAGAGCAGGTTGTAATGGCGACGCGAATTGGCATCGAGCCACTCGTTCTCGGCGTCGCCCTCGCGCGGCGCATAGGCCAGGTGCACAATGGCATCAATGCCCTCTACCAGCGCATCGGTGCTCTCGTCGTGTCCTAGGCTGCTGGCGACGAATTCGAGCTCTGTATCGAGCGATACGTTGTCGGTCAGGCGCAGCTGGTGATGGGCGCGCAAGCCGGCTGCCATCGCCTGGCCCAAGGGACTGGCAGCACCGGTAATCAGGACTCTCATAGTCGTTGCCCCTAGAGAATTTGTTGGTCTATGTTCATCGGAACGATGTCGTGAATCTTGCTATCCATCAGCGCTGAAGGCGACTGCATTTCGAGCACGGCATTGGCGTGCAGTTGGTCAACGGTGCGGCAGCCGGCTGTAGCTAGGGTGGCGCGCAGCATCTGGATGACCGTGGGCAATTTGTCGAAGATGGAGCCGACGTGAGGGACGTAGCCCGAGATCCCCTCTTCAAAGAAGTTTTCTTTGGTCTGCGCATATCGGCGCATATTGTGAGCGCGCATGCTGCCTTCCATCCAGTACTCTTTGACGATCTCACCTGCTGCATTGCGCATAAGGCTGCCTTGGCTCTCGGTGTAGCGAGCAAAAAAGTTGCCCATCATAATGGTGTCTGCTCCTAGCGCTAGGGCAATGGACATCTCGGCTGGGCCAGAGATGCCGCCGTCTGCCACCAGGGGGATATACGCGCCAACGTCGGCTTGCCACTGATCGCGCGCGGCGCCGACTTCCATCAGCGTGGTGCCCTGTCCGCGCCCCGTCGCCTTCACTTCCTGGGTCGTGCAGCCCGATCCGATGCCCATACCCACTTTGACGGCATCTGCTCCGGCTTCCACGAGAAAGCGAAAGCCCTCAGCTGTTACGATATTGCCGCCAATGACCGGAGTATCGCCCTGCTTTTTGACGTATTTGATCATTTCGCGCTGGTATTCCGTGTGGCCGTCTGAGGCGTCGATTACCAGCACGTCTACATCGTGTTCGATTAGCGCTTGCACGCGTTCGCGGTCTTCCGGGTGCGTGGAGATGGCCGCACCGACCAGCAGGCGCTTCAAGTCGTCAATCGATTCGTTGGGATGGCGCAGGTGCTTGTCGAGGTCTTTCTTGAACACGACGGTCTGCAAAATGCCTTCTTTGGACAGGATGGGCAGAAAACCGCGCCCGTAGCGGATCATGAGGTCGTTGGCCGCGCGCAGTTCGGTAACTTCGGTGCCGTACTGCACGTCCGTTTTCATGCGTTCGCCAACTGTGCATTCTAGGTCGCGGCGCTCGTCGAAGTCCTTGTCGGTCAGGATGCCGATTAGCTTGTCGTGAAACTCGCCGCTCTGCGTCACGGGGAAGGTGGTATAGCCGGTGTCGCGGATGATATGTGCCACTGCGGCAATGGGTTGGTCCGGAGACAGGGTGACGATATTGGTTTGGAATCCGGCTTTAAAGCGCTTTACCTGACCGACCTTTGCGCACTGTTCATCGGTAGGCTGGCTAACGGGCAGGATGCCAATCCCGCCTAACTGCGCCAGTGCAATGGCCATTTCCACCCCGGTTACCGCCTGCATCGCAGCGCTGAGAAAGGGCGTATTAATGCGAATAAAGTCGCTGCCTTTGCGGCACAGGCGCGTCTTGAGATCAACGTTGGGCGCATTGCCATCGGTCGGCGTATAACCAGGTAGAATGCGAAATTCTTTTAGACTGTGCGAAGGGTTTTGCAGGACCTTGGCCATGGGCGTCTTCTCCGCGAGGTGGAGATGATAGAGAGGAAGGCTGGAAGTGTCAGAGGTGAAAAAATAGGGCCTGGCTTTGTTTTATTCAATAGAACGCCCTGGCCCTTTTTGTCCGCAGCGCGTTTCGTATATTTAAGTCAGTGACCACTGCGATGAAAGGATTAATCATGGGTTATAATAGGTTCTATCCGCAACAGGGGGAATCTAGCGGCGCGGGCACCTTTTTGGCCGGCTTGGGGCTCGGCGTGCTGATTGGCGTGGCGATGGGCGTGCTCACGGCACCGCACCGCGGCGACGTGACGCGGCGCAAGGTTGCGCGCCAGGCAGGTGCAGCGCGCGACCAGGTAGTCGAAGCGGTAGAAGACTTTGTCGAGCGGCGCGCCGAAGAAGAAGAGCGCGACAACGGCGAAGTATAGGTCGATTGCTATTCTTCGGCGGGTTGGCCGCTGTAGTTGAGTTGGTGCAGCCGCGCGTAGATGCCGCCCTGCTGGATTAACTCCTCGTGCTTGCCGCGCTCGCGTACCTCGCCGTGGTGCAGCACGAGGATTTGGTCGGCGCGGCGAATGGTCGACAGGCGGTGGGCGATGACGATGGACGTGCGGTCGTGCATGAGCTTGGCGATGGCGTCCTGAATGAGCTGCTCGGTCTCGGTGTCGATCGAAGACGTCGCCTCGTCGAGAACGAGCACTTCCGGATCGAACGCCAGCGCGCGAGCAAAAGAGAGCAGCTGGCGCTGGCCTGACGAGAGCGTGGAGCCGCGCTCGGCTACCACTTGGTCATAGCCGTTGGGCAGCTGATTGATAAAGCGGTCGGCGTTGACAAAGCGCGCGGCCTGCTCCACGCGCTGCTGGTCGATGCGTTCGTCTCCGAGGCGGATATTATCGCGCACGTTGCCAGAAAACAGGAACACGTCCTGCTGAACGATGCTGATGCGCTCGCGCAGCTCTTCGGCATTCCACTGGCTGATTTCCAGGCCATCGACAAATATTTCGCCGCGCTGAATTGGGTAGAAGCGACAAAGCAGGTTGACGATGGTCGTTTTGCCCGACCCCGTAGCGCCGACCAGGGCCAAGCTCTGGCCCGCGCCAATGGTAAAGGACACATCCTTTAAGATCCAATCCTCGGCATGTTCGTCGTATTTGAAATAAACATTTTTAAACTCAATGGTGCCGCCGCGCCGCTGGTGGACCGCATTGCGGCGCGGACCCCCTTCGCTTTCGGTCGGCGTTTCCATCAGCTCAAAGATGCGTTCGGAAGAGGCCATGGCGCTCTGCAGCAGGGCGTAGCGGTCGCTGATGTCCATAATGGGTCGAAAAAAGCGGCGAATGTACTGCAGGAAGGCGACTAGGACGCCAAAAGCCACGCGTTCGGACAGGACGGCCGAAGAGCCAAACCAAATGACGGTGGCCATGCCCAGCGTGCCGACCAGTTCGGTAAAGGGAAAAAAGATGGCGTAGTAAAAAATCTCGCGCTCCTCGGCGCGGCGGTAGGGCAAGTGTTCGCGGTCGAAGTCGCGCAGGTTGCGCCCTTCGCGGCTGAACAGCTGCACCACTTCCATGCCGGTGATGTTTTCCTGCAAATAAGCATTCAGGCGCGCCAGCCGCACGCGGAGCTCGCGGTAGGCGACCATGGCTTGGTTTTGCAGGTAGAACGTAGAAACGGCCAGCACCGGCACGACGAGGCAGCAGACGAGGGTAAGCTGGGGGTCGAGGTAGATCATAAAGGCGAGGATGGCCACCAGGGAAAACAAATCCATAAAGACCGATACGATGCCCTCGCTGAAGAACTCGTTAAGTGCTTCGATATCATTGGTCGTGCGCGTCATAATGCGGCCCAGCGGCGTGCGGTCGTAATACTTCAGTGGCAGTTTCTGCAGATGGGCAAAGATGTCGCGGCGCATGTCGAGCATGACGTGCTGCCCCATAATCTCGGTCACTAGCGTTTGTGCGTATTGCGATACATACTGCACGGCAATGCTGGCAAAAAACAGGGCGATAATCCACCGGAGTCCGGCGTAGTCGCCTTGGGTGATGTAGTCATCTACGGCAATCTGCGTGAGCCACGGCCCGACTTGGCTGGAAAAGGCCGAAAAGGCAATGGTCAAAAAAGCGAGGACGACGCGGCGCTTGTGCGGGCGCAAATAGGTCAGCAATTTGCCCAGCAGGCGAGGATTAAATGGGCGGTGCTGTATTTCTTCCTCTTTATTGAGCAATTCGCTCACAGCGTCTCCAATTCGGCGGCCAGCTGCTGGCGGGCGTGCAAGTCGGCGTAGAAGCCGCCGTGCTTTAGTAGCTGTTGGTGCGTGCCCTGTTCGGCGATGCGGCCCTCGTCGAGGACGATGATGTGATCGCAGTCGCGCAGGGTCGATATGCGGTGGGCGATGATCAGCGTGGTGCGCCCCTTCATCAGTTCGCGCAAATGGCCGAGGACGGCTTCTTCCGTATGCGTGTCGACGGCCGAGAGCGCGTCGTCCAGAATGAGAATCTGCGGCATGCGCAGCAGCGCGCGCGCCAGCGTCGAGCGCTGTTTTTGTCCGCCGGAAAGCGTCACACCGCGTTCGCCGATCATCGTTTCAAAGCCGTCGTCAAACTCGATGACGTCCTTGCGCAGCTGTGCCCATTCCGCCGCCTGACTGACTTCCTCTTCCGAGGCAGAGCTGACGCCATAGGCGATATTGGCAGCGATGGTATTGGAAAATAGAAACGGGTTTTGCGACACGTAGCCGATGGCGCTGCGCAGCTGGGCAAGGGGCCATTTTTCCAATGGAATACCGTCGATAAAGAGCTGGTTGGGCGCGGCCTGTATCAGGCGCGGTATTAGGCGAGCGAGCGTGGTTTTGCCGGAGCCGACGCGCCCCATGATGCCGACGGTAGTGCCGGCCGCAATGGAGAGGTTGATATCGCGCAGCACAGGTGCGCTATCGCCGTAGGCAAAGGTCAGCGAGCGAAATTCGATTTCGCCGCGAACGGGCTGTTCGACGGGCGCGACATCGACGTCGCGGATGTTCGGTTCGACGTCCATAACCTCGTTGATGCGGCGCATGGCCACTAGGGCGCGCTGAAAGCGATCGATCACCCAGGCCGAGTACATGATGGGTCGAATGAGCTGGGTGAGATAGGCGTTAAAGGCTACGAAGGCACCGAGCGAAAAATCCCCTTCGATGACTGCTTTGCCGCCGAGCCAGAGGTTGATACCCAGGCATACAGAAGCGATTAGATGAGTGAGTGGTCGATACGATGCGCGCGTTAGAATGAGTTGGCGATTCTTCTCCAGATACTCGTCGTTGAGTTGGCCAAATGCACCGTTTTGTGCAGGGCCCTGCACATAGGCCTTGATAACCCGCGTGCCGGCGAGGTTTTCCTGTATGAAGTTGCTCATCTCACCAAAGAAGTCTTGGATGGCGCGGAAGCGGTTGTGTACCAGCGTCGCCATGCGCGTGAGCAAAATCACGAAAATGGGCACGGGTGCTAAAATGATTAAGGCCAACTGCCAGTCGATTACGCACATCCAGGCAATACTGAAGAGAAAGATGAGCCCGGATTCCACAATGCCGCGCACGCCGTAGGTGAAGAAAATGCGGACCGAATTGAGGTCGTTGGTGGCGCGCGACATCAAGTCGCCCGTATGCTGTGTCTGATAGTATGAGAGGGGTTGCTTGAGCAGGTGGGCGAAGTAGGCCGTGCGGATATCGTACTCGATGCGCGCCGATATGCGTCCGAGCAGAATGCGCATGACATAGCTGCACAAGGCGACCAACAGGGCCAGGCCGACTATGATGAGCACGTCGGTCTGAATGTCTGCAAAGCGCAGCTGGCGGGTTACGTTCTCCAACTGCAGCGTGTCGATGGCCTCTTTGACGAGCATGGGTATGTAGTTGCTCGCGGCTTGGGCGATGCCGATGGCCAGAACGCCGAGTAACAGGCGAACCCTATAGGGACGGACGTATGGCGAGTAGGGACCGAACATGGAACAGGGCGCTTAAGTCATGATTGCGCGCTGCGCGCGTCGAAGAAGTGCACGTTTAAAATTGGCCCATATCTTTATCGGAGCGATGCTCGCGCCAGTCTTTAAACTCGCCAAAGAACTTCAGCAGGTCGCCGCGAATGCCGGTAAATAGGGCCGCGCCCTTTTCCGCGCTGGCCTTTTCCGGATGGTTGGCCGCACCGGTTGGAAGAAAGGCGGTAAAGGGTGTCGATAGACCAATTACGTGCTTGGAGAGATCGACGTCGTAGTAGTCGGTCTTGAAGTCGGTGGGAATGGCCTTGGCTTTTTCGGGCTGGCATAGCTGCGGAAAGACGTGCAGGCCGAGGGAGTATTCCCATTCGTCGGCATGCGTCAGCATGGGGCTTTCAAAGCGCACGCCGTCGAGTCCTTCCTTGTGGCCCTTTTCGATGCTCGGCGCGCCGAGGTGCCAGTAGCTGGCAAAGCCGATCCAGGTGTCGGGGCGCTCGTAGCCGCGGCTGTATAGCTCGACCAGTGCCTGATTGGCGGGCACCTGGTTACCGCCATGGCCGTTGAGCATAAAGATCTTGCGAAAGCCGTGCTTGAGCAGCGTTTCGAGCGTGCGCACCAACCAGCGGGTATAGAGCTCTGGGTTGGCGGTGACGGTGCCGGCAAAGTTGAGGTGGTGATCCGACATGCCCATCCACTGCGTGGGCAGGAGCAGCACGTCGTCTCCCATGGCGTCCTCTACCGATTCGGCAAAGGCCGTCACCAGCAGAGTATCGGTTAGCAGAGGCATGTGCGGGCCGTGCTGTTCGCAGGAGCCCAGCGGCAGGAGAATAATTTTGTCTTTATCTATATCCCTGACGTCGGGCCAGGCGAGGTGTCCATAGCGCATTGAACTATCCAAGTGGTATGTGGTGGGAAATGCGCTGGGAAATATAGGGGTCGAGCTCTGGCCCAACAAGGAGGTGGGCGATATTCAGGAGGCGATTTCTGGAAAGGTCTGTCGCAGCAGTGGCGCTATGGCCGCCATAGCGCGTGCGCGGTGGCTGATGTTGTTTTTTACACGGGCATCCAATTCGGCCATCGTGCAGCCGTGCTCGGGTACGAAGAATACCGGATCGTAGCCGAATCCATGGTCGCCGGACGCCGCGTGTGCGATGTGGCCTTCGCACGTGCCCTCGGCGCGGCAGATGCGACCGTCGGGCGCGACGACGACGATGGTGCAGCAGAAGCGCGCACCGCGCTGCTCGACAGAGGAAAAGGCTTGCATGTGGTCGAGGAGCAGGCGGTAGCGCCCCGCGTCATCCAGCCCGGGACCGCCGTAGCGGGCCGAAAATACGCCGGGAGCACCGTTGAGCGCATCGACTGCCAGGCCACTGTCGTCGGCTAAGGCGATAAGGCCGGTCGCTTCGGCAAACGCGCGCGCCTTGAGCTCGGCATTGGCCGCGAAGGTGGTTCCCGTCTCCTCGACTTCTAGCTGCAGCCCTAGGTCGCTCGGCGACACCACTTCAGACGGTCGCAGCAGGGCGCGCATCTCGCGTATTTTCCCCGCGTTATTGCTGGCGACTACGAGTTGCATACGCTATTGTCGCTGGTTGGCGCGATCGATTTCTTCAATCTGGTGGGTAGCGTAGTCTTTGAATCGACTGTCCTGCTGCGCTTGGGCGTAGTAGGTGCGCGCCTCGCGCATCTCGCCCAGCTTGAAATGCGCATCGCCGAGCAGGTTCTGCGCCGACGCTAGGTTTTTATCGCGGCGAATGGCGGCCTGTCCCGCCTCAATGGCGTTGCGATACGATCCCATTCCGTAGTGCGCTTCGCCAAGGCGAAAGTGGGTTTCGGCATTTTTGCCGTCCAGTTCGGTGGCGCGCTGCAGCGGTTCGACCGCCTCGTGCTGGCGTCCGAGCTGGTTGAGTGCCGTGCCGAGGTATAAATAGCCTTCGGCGTATCGGTCATCGGTCTTTAATGCGGTCTGCATCAGAGTGACGATGCCCTCTAAATCCTGCGTGGCGAATTTTACGCGCGCCAGCCCGCCGTAGGCCTCCATGTATTTGCCGTCGGCATCGATAGCCCTTTGGTAGGTGGCGGCGGCCGGGCCGTAATCGCGCCGCCGGCGCTGGATGTCGGCCAGTGCGTAATGGGCCTTGGCGTACTGTGGATCGGCCTCTATCGCCTTGGCGAAGGCATCCTGGGCCCGCTGGTCGTCGCGCAGGCCGTTGTGCGACAAGCCCAGCGCATAGTGCGTTTGCGCATTGTTGGCGTCGAACGGCAGCGCCTTGCCAAACAACTGGATGGCCTCTTTATACTTGCGCTGTTGGAGGCTGGAGGCGGCCGACTTGAAGTATAATTTGCCGAGCGCTTCGGCGCATTTATCCGGTCGTATGCCGAGTTCGCGCGCCTTTTCATAGGCGCCGATGGCCTTGTCGTATTCGTTGAGAACGCTGTAGGATTGGGCCAGTAGGTAATGCGCTTGGCCGTAGTTGGGATCGGCTGTGATGGCCTGCTCAAATTCGATGGCCGCATTGCGATAGTTGCGCTTTTTCAGCAGTTCGTAGCCCGTGCGGTAGTGGTCTTCAGCCCCTTCATTCTCATTGGATTGGGCGCTGGCACCTAGCGAAAAGGCCAAGAGCGCACATAGGCAAAGGGAAAAGCATTTCATTTGGGCATTCTCCTATGGGAGAAGGGACAATAGACATCGATCGCACGCGGGGGGGTGACATGCCCCGGGTTTGGGACGCCCGTACAGCATCGGTTGCGCCGGTCTAACGGGCGTCGATCGCAGCTTTTATTTCAGCGAAATCGGGGTAGCGCCCCTCGTTGAGCTTAGAATAGATCAACGCGCCGTCCAATTCGATTTCAAAGCGCCCCCCGTCGGAGGGAACCAAGGTGAATTCGGCAATGTCTTTTTTGTATTCTTTGAGTATGAGTTCCGCCAAACTGACGGCTTTGGGCTCATATCCTCAAGCAGAGCAGTAGGCCAGGCGCAGTTTCATAATGCGTGCTCCTCGTGTCGACAAACGGGGTAAATGATACGGGCAAAGCTCAGTATGGGAGATTATAAAAGCGACTTGAACTATTGTCAAAAAAGAAGGATACGCGTTTGGTCGGTGATCGACTCGTGCACAGGTCCGTCCCCTTTACTGCGTTTGGCCAGTGTGCTGCTCGTTCTGTGCTGGCTGCGGCCAACGATCGCCGAAGGGCCGGTCCCTTTCCCCTATGAACTCCGCTGGAAGTCCTCGGTTCCCGCCGCGGGGCAGTCCGCGGTGGTAGAGTGGGATTCGCTGGTCTTTATCGCCCACGCAGAGGGGCGATTGGAGGCGCTGCGCAAGAGCGATGGCGTGCGCGTTTGGCTGCGGCGCGATATGGGACCGATGCTCCAAGCGCCTGTCGTCTGGCAGGGTGCGCTGCTGGTCGCCAATGCGTGGGGCGCGGTATACTCGCTGCGCGCAGATACGGGCGTTGAAAATTGGTCTTTTCAGCGCGTGGGCGGGGGAGATTGTGCGCTCGCCGTAGTCGACGGCACGCTCTACGCTTCGGCTGTCGACGGGTGGCTGTATGCGCTGAGTCTAGATGGTGCGGAGCGCTGGCGCGCGCGACTGGGCCCGCGCGGGGCGCTCGGTTTACAGGTGCACGATGGAATGGTATACGCCGGCGCGGGGGCCGGGATTGCCGCGCTCGAAGCGAGCAGCGGTCAACCCCTGCTAGCGATCGATATGGGCGCGCGGGCAACGACGTCGCCCCTCGTCGTCGACCAGCGCCTCTTCGCTGCGTCGGGCGACGGCTATGTGCATGCCTACGACGTGCGCAGCGGCGAGTCGGTTTGGAGCGCGTGGTTGGGCGCTAAGGTAAAGGAGCCCATGGCTGTCGTCGGAAAGCGTCTCGTTTGCGCGGCCGACAACGGGTATCTCTACTCTATAGACGGGCGGGAAGGGCGCATTGAATGGCGGTTGCCCATGCCGGGCGGCGTGGCCGGCGGCGCGGTTCTGGGACCGCTGGGCGAACTGCTCGTGGGGTCGAATCGCGATAGCCTAAATGCCGTGAATCCGCTTACCGGACAGAGGCTGTGGTCCGTGCGCATGGGCAGCGGTCAGGGGCAGCGCATAACCGGGTTGAGCAATGGATTTTGGATTGCTGCCGCGGGTCGGTACGCGCATGCCTTTGCGCTGCCGGCGCGCAGCGCGCCCCCAGTCCCGGATGAACAGCGCACGTGGTGGGAAGTGTTCGTAGATGGCGAGAAAACAGGGTACATCGGGCAGGCGGTGCGTTCACGCGCGGAGAATGGGTGGCTTTTTGAAGAGGAACACGTCGATTGGCGCAGCGGCTTCCGCCGAACAGTCGGGGTCGTGGAGGTCGATAGCGCTTTTCGGCCCAATGCCCTCTGGGAAAAAGCGGTCGAGGGGAGGCAGACCGTTTCCACGCGCGCGCAGCGGAGCGGTGGTGTGGTCGCAGTTGAACGCGAGTTGGCCGGCTATGTCGTCAGCGACAGCGTTCAGCTCGATGAGACGGCTATTGCGGTGGATGCACTGTGGCTCAAATTGGCGCGCGAACAGCGCCTGCAGCCCGGCCGCCGCGATTCCCTGCGCACCGTCGATATGACCCATGGGCGGGGCCGCTGGGTCTATTTAGACATGCGCGCTGAAGGCGACCAGCAGGGCCGCACGGCAATCGAAGTGGCCGTTTCGTCCGAGCGCAACGGTGTGCCCGAGATCGTGGCTTGGGTTGAGCGCAGCGGCCACGTCGTGCGAATACACCAGCCCGGGGCGCGCGTCGAACGGATCGTTGCCGACCAACAGCGCGCTCGCCGCTGGGCTGCTCCCGGTGCCGAGCGGGGACCGATTCTAGACCGCTCCGTCCCGCATGCGCTTGCGATGGATTGGCTGGTCTTGGAACTGCCGGCAGAAATAGGCAACCCGCGGTCGCTGCTGGTCGAAGATGCGTGGCAGCGCCTGCACCGCGATGATGCGGGTCGCTGGTCGCTGCGCGTGCGCAAGCGCGCAGAGCCGCCGCTGTCGCAGCACCTGCCCTTCGACGATCCGGTGCTGCGTCCGTATATGGCCCCTTCCCTGTATGTTCAAGCTGACGATCCGCGCGTGCGCGACTTGGCCTGGTCGCTGCGCGGTGCCGAGCGCGATGCGTGGACGGTGGCCATGCGCTTACGGCGTTGGGTGTATGACCACATGGTGCCCCGCGATACCAACGTGCAGTTCAAGTCTGCGCTGGAAGTGCTCGACGATATGGAGGGCACGTGCAGCGAATATGCGGCCCTGTATATGGCCTTGTGCCGGGCTGCCGGCGTGCCGGTGCGCGCCAGCGTCGGTTGGCTCGTTGGCCAAGAGGGACAGCTCGTGCCCCATATTTGGTGTCAGATCTACGTGGGGGAATGGGTGGATGTGGATCCCTCTCAATCGGCCGAAGTCGTTGGCGCCGAACACATCAAGACGGGAAACGGCCTGCTCACAGTACAGGGCCTGCGCCAGCTCGGCCACCCACTGACGCAGTGGATTGCATCGGTCGACACGCTGTCGGTAGTGGAATACAGCGCGGACGGCGTCCACTTTTCCCGGCGCGCGGCCGACCTCTACGCAGCTGCTGTGGAGGCCGAGCGCCGTTTCGACGATCCGCGTGCCGTCGAATTGTATCACCAAATTGACCAGCTGCCGTGGAGCGATCGCAGTGCCCTTGCGCTGGTGGGTATTGCCCGCTACCGCCTGCGCCGAGGCGAGTGGGACGATGCCCAATGGGCGCTAGGGCGGCTGCTGCGCGCCGATCCGCGCGGTGAGGGAGCCGACGATGCGCTGTTCTATATGGCCCGGTTGGCCGCTGCGCGCGGCGATAGCACAGCCGCTGTGGAGCACTGGCAAACGCTCGTGCGCGACTTTGCCGACTCCGACTTTGCCGACGACGCGCTGGCTGAGCTAGCGGCACAGGCGGAGCGAAACGGCGGCTGTCGCGCCGCATTGGACTACTACGAGCGGCTGCGAGAAGCCTACAGCCGGTCCGGCTGGTCGGCGGTTGCCGCGTCGGCTATTGACCGCTGTAGATGAGGTGCATCGGTTTGGTGCGCGCGTTGGACTATGCGCTGGGCAATGCTTAGTTTTCTAGCTTTCTCGTCTGCATGTGAGGTAGGTGTTGCGTCTTCTTAGGTTGTGCGCCAAAAGCGCCCAAGCGCTGCGCGGGACGGTGCCGCTGCTGGCATTGCTGTGGTGGGTCGGATGCATCGATCGGCCCGAAGATCACATCCGTGAGCTGAAGAGTTTGCGCGAGAGCGAGCGCGTGCGGGCGTCTAATAAGCTCCTTCTCTATGAAGCCGATGAAGTCGTACCCCTATTGATCGACGAGGCTCAGTCGGGCTATATCCGCGTGCGCTTTGAGGTGATAGGTCTACTGGGGCGCTTTAAAGATCCGCGCGGCATTCCGACGCTGATCGCCGCGTTGGACGACAAATCGCCCAATGTGGCGGCGCGTGCGGCGCTGGGTCTGGCGCAGCTGCGCACTGTCGATGCGCTGCCCCGCCTGCTGCACTACGCGCGCGACCCGTCGGAAGTGACGCGCCAATACGTTATCGGTGCGCTGGGGCCCTGCCACTCGTATGACGTGGAGCCGGTATTGAGCGATTCGGCCCATAGGGTCGTTCTGGATGCGCTGCGCTCTCCGAAGATAAAATGGCGGATTGCGGCGTTGCAGAGCTTGCGCGAGTTCGGCTACAGGGACGGCGCTCGAGAAGTTATTCGCATGACGCGCGATCCCTCTCCCGAAGTGCGGCACGTCGCCGTGCAGGCGCTGGGGCAGATCGGTTCGCAGAAACACGTCGGCGACGAGGCGGTCGATCCCATCGCCTCGATCGACGAGGGCGTGCTCGACAACCTGCTCGAGGCGCTGCTCGCCTTGCTCGACGCCGGTGAACTGCAGAGCATTCGCACGAAAGCAGTGCGCGCGCTGGGCGATATTGGCGCTGCCCGCACCGTAGCAGCCCTCGAAATATTGGAGCGCGATGGCAGCGAAGAGGACAAAGTTGAAGCGCTGCGCGCCTTGGAAAAAATGCGCTGAGTCGCGCAATTGACAAGATTGGAACTACGGATGAATACATTGAAGTTGGGGCTGCCTTCGGGCAGTTTGAAGGACTCTACCTTTGATCTTTTTGAGCGCGCCGGCTACAAGATTCGACTATCCTCGCGCTCGTACACGCCCGAAGTAAACGATCCCGAACTGGAAGCGCTGATGTTTCGCGCGCAGGAAATAGCTCAGTACGTCGCCCGCGGCGTAGTCGACGTCGGGCTGACGGGCAAGGATTGGATACTGGAAAACGAAGCCGACGTGGTCGAGGTGAACGAGTTGGTCTACAGCAAGACGACCTCGCGGCCGGTGCGCTGGGTCGTTGCCGTGCCCGAGGAATCGCCCGTGCAGACGGTAGAGGATTTGCAGGGCAAGCGGATTGCGACGGAACTGGTGGGAGCTACGCGCCGCTATTTGGCTGACCGCGGCGTTGATGCAGAGGTCGAATTTTCTTGGGGTACGACAGAGATCAAAGCACGCATCCCCGGCCTGGTCGACGCCATCGTCGAACTGACGGAGACGGGCTCTTCGCTGCGCGCGAATCGACTGCGCATCGTCGATACGATCTGCGAATCGACCACGCGTTTTATCGCCAACAAGGAGGCGTGGGAGGATCCGTGGAAGAGGGAAAAGGCAGAGAACCTATTTATGTTGCTCAAGGGAGCGCTGGAGGCCGAGGCAAAAGTCGGTCTGAAGATGAACGTGCCGCGTGCCCGGCTCGACCAAGTGATTCGCACCTTGCCCGCGCTGCATACGCCGACTATATCCAATCAGATGGATGACGATTGGGTCGCCCTCGAAGTCATTGCCGACGAGCGCGAGGTGCGCGATATGATTCCGCAGCTAAAGCGCGTTGGAGCAGAGGGCATAATAGAGTATCCGCTCAACAAAGTAATCTACTGAAATGGACATAGTTTCCTATCCGACAGCGCCGCTAGCCGATAAACTGCAGGCCATCTTAGGTCGGCGCCTCGGCGTCGCCGACGACGTCGACGAGGCGGTGCGCCAGATATTGAGTCAGGTGCGCGCGCGCGGCGACGAAGCTGTTGCGGAATACGCACAGCGCTTTGACGGCGTTGAGATTGGCCGTCGGGGCTACCGCATGACGGACGCAGCGCTGGCCGGTGCGCTCGACAACCTCGACGATTCGCTGCGCGCGGCCATTGAAGCGGCGGCGGCCAATATTCGCGCCTTCCACGAGCACCAGCGCGATACATCGTGGTTTGTCGAGGACGGCGATGGCGTGCTGCTCGGCAAGAAGGTCACGCCCATAGATCGGCTGGGCATTTGCGTGCCGGCCGGCGAAGTGCCGCTGTTCTCCAGTTTGCTCATGTGCGCTATACCCGCGCAAATTGCCGGCGTGCGCGAGATCTGCGTGGTATCGCCGCCGCGGGAGGATGGCTGCGTGCATCCCATCATTGCCGCGACGGCGCAGCTCATAGGTATCGGCGAAGTCTATGCTGTCGGCGGCGCCCAGGCCGTTGCGGCGATGGCCTACGGCACGTCGACCATCGCTCCGGTAGACAAGATCGTCGGTCCGGGCAGCCCGTACACGGTGGCAGCGCAAAAGCAGGTCTTTGGCCTAGTGGGTATTCCGATGCTGCCCGGGCCCTCCGAAATTGTCGTCCTAGCGGATGGAGGTGCGAACCCGGCCTACATCGCCGCCGACCTGCTATCGCAGGCCGAGCACGGCTGGGGCGTGGCCTCCGTGTGCATAACGGACGCGCCGGCGCTGGCCGACGCTGTGGCCGTCGAAGTGGACCGACAGGCCGAGGACCTGCCGCGGGCGGAAGCCGTGCGCGCCGCGCTGAACGAGTACGGTGCGATTGTGGTCGTCGACGCGCTGGATACCGGCATCGAGCTTTTGAATCGCATAGCGCCCGAACACGCCGAACTGCTCGTCGCTGATCCCTGGCAGTGGCTCGACCGCGTGCGCCACTGCGGAGCCGTTTTTCTCGGTGAGGCGGCCAGCGAGCCGGTCGGGGATTATTTTGCCGGCACCAACCACGTTCTGCCGACCAACGGTGCGGCGCGCTACGCCTCATCGCTCGGCGTGAGGGACTTCGTCAAGACGACGAGCGTGATTGCCTATTCCCAAGCGCGCCTGCGCGATACGCATGCGACTATTGCTCAGCTAGCGCGCGCCGAGAGTCTAGAGGCCCACGCCAGAGCAGTCGAACTGCGCTGCAAGGAGGACTAAGCTATGGACCAGGAGCGCCGCACTGCGCGCGTTGAGCGCCGCACGTCCGAGACGGACATCCATCTGGAGTTTTGCCTCGACGGCAGCGGGGTCTGTCGCGCCGAGACGGGCATCGGCTTTTTCGATCACATGCTCAACGCATTTGCTCGCCACGGTCTTTTTGACTTGGACGTGCGCTGCGCGGGCGATCTGCACGTCGATCCGCACCACTCAGTAGAAGACGTAGGCATTTGCTTGGGACAGGCCATCGACAAGGCGCTGGGCGACAAAGAGCAGATTCAGCGCTACGGTCACAGCTATGTGCCGATGGACGAAGCGCTGGCGCGCAGCGCGATCGACCTGTCGGGCCGCGCCTATTTGGTGCTTTCTGCCTCGTTTGGCGACGAGCGTATCGGCGAATTCCCCACGGCGCTGGTGCGCGAGTTTTTTCAGGCCGTCACCGCGCAGGCGCGCATGAACCTCCACATCGACCTGCTGCGCTGTGCCAACGACCATCACGGCGTCGAGGCGATCTTCAAGTCGTTTGGCCGAGCCCTCGATGCGGCCAGTCTGCGCAGCGCGCGCATCGGCGGCGTTCCGTCGACCAAGGGCGCGCTGTAGGAGGACCTCCCGCCGCAATCCCTTTCCGGATGGACCTAGCTGTACGCCCATCGGTTTCTGAGCCGTCGGGGTATAGCGCGCGTCATCGGCGTTGTTGCATCGAGCGCTGGTTTAGTGCGTATCGACTGGCGGCTGCTTGGGATGGGGTCTACCTTAGGGCGAGGACGGCAAGTCTGCGATCATAGAAGGGCTGTATGGCAAAGAAAAAGAAAAGCGAACGAGTCGATGTGCAAGAGGCCGAGCGCGGCCAAGAGCGCGGCGTGAAGGCAGTGCCCATGTGGGAAAGGCGCTGGTTTCCGATCGCGCTCTTCCTGTTTTTGAGCGTGGTGCATTTCCACGAATTCGTCCTGTCGGACCACATCATCTATGGCTACGACGCCGGTCTGGATTTCCATCAGGGCGAAGGCATGAGCTTTTCGGATAAGGTAGCGACGGTGGCCCAGCCGATGTGGAATATGCAGATGGGTGGGCTGCCGCAGTCGGAAGAAATTCGCCCTCAGTATTTTCCCACGTATCCGATCTACTTCTTTACCACCTTTCACCGCTATCTGGGCTGGCGCTACATACTGACCATGTTTGTTGCCGGTCTAGGCATGTTCTTCTACCTGAAGCAGATCAAGATCGCTCGCTGGGCTGCTCTATGGGGCGGGGTTGCCTATATGTCGGCCCCTACGCTCATGGCGTTTACCTTTGCGGGACAGTATGCCAAGATGGGCGTTATCGCCCTGTATCCGTGGATGTGGTACTTCCTAGACAGGGGGTTGGCCAGCCGACGCGCGGTTCATTTTGTGGGGCTGGCCGTGGCCATTGCCTGGGGCATTTATTCCCCGCATCCCAAGATGCTCTACTACGCGCTGTGCGGAACCGGGCTCTACTTTGTCTTCCGCACCTATCAGTGGTATCAGGAGGAGCGCGATGGCCGTTTGTGTGCCCAGCGCGTGGGGCTCTTTGTCTTCGCCATCGCGCTGGGCTTGGGCATTGGAGCAGAGGGTACTTTTCCGCTCTACAGCTACACGGGTTCGGAATCCAAGCGCGCCGCCGGCGAAGAGGGCAGCGGCCGCACGGACGAAGAGCAGCTGGCCTACGCGCAAACGTGGTCGCTGCATCCGGAGGAAGTCGCGTCGCTGATCATCCCGGAGTTTGGCGGTTTTCGCCTGCCCAAAGAAGGTCGCAGCACCTATTGGGGGCGCAATCCGGGCAAGGATAACTCGGAGTATTTTGGCGTCATTGTCGTAGTATTGGCCCTCGTGGCAGCGGCTGAATTCCGCCGCAGTGCCCTGGTGGCGTTCCTCTGTGCCCTGTTTATTCTGGCGCTGGCCTACACGCTGGGCGCCCACACGCCGGTCCACTGGCTGGCGTACCATCTGCTGCCGGGGATTAAGCTGTTCCGCGCTGTCGGCATGGCTGCTTACCTTTTTGCGTTTCCGGCCTGTATACTCGCGGCTATGGCCCTTCAGCGCCTGTTGCAAGCGGAAGACGACGGAGAGCGATCCACGCTGCAGCGGGCTCTGCTCGCTTCGGCCGGCGCGATCGCCGGTATCGCCCTCTTCGTTGCCGTGGCGCCCGGGGCGATGACCTCGCTGTGGAACGCGATTTTCTACAGCGATATACCCGTGCCCAAGGCGCGCGCATTGGACGCTGGCTTGGACTGGCTAGCCCGGGGCAGCACCTACGTGATGCTGGTCGTCCTTGGCGCGCTTGGTGCGCTGCTGCTGCGCCTGCGCGGGGCGATCGGCGCAGGGACGGCCGTGGCGGTCCTGAGCGTTCTGGCCATCTGCGATACGTGGCGGATAAATCAGGTCTTTATCAAGTACGAAAATCCCGCCGCCTACTCCGATATAAAAAGGGAAAACGCGCGCGCCAGGCAGCTGATGCAAGAAGGGGACGACCTGTTTCGCCTATTGCCGCTGCCCGATCACCACATACTGCAGCAGTCTGGGCTGGGGTTGGAAGGAGTTCCCTCCATAACGGGGTTCAACAATTTGACGGTCGGTCGCTACGACCGCGTTCTGCGCCATATCGAGCCCGTGACCAACCTGCTCTGGTCCAAATACGCCTTTGGCCGCGAAATCCCTTACGCCGATGCCGATCTACTGACGTCGATCCATCCGCTGCTCAACTTGCTCAACGGCAAGTATATCGTCGTTCCGCGCGGCATTCAGCTAACGCCGCCAGCCGATCGCTTCCCGCTCGTGGGTGAAGCGGATAACTACCGCATCTATCGAAATCCCCAGGCGCTGCCCTGGGCGTATCTGGTCCCGCGCGCAGAGTTGGTCACCGACGCAGATGAGGTCCTCGAGGCCGTGCGCTTCGTGGGGGTAGATCCGCAGCCCCCCGCTCGGGTGCAAGTCGCGGGGGCCAAAGGGCGTAACAAACCCCAAAAAGTTTCCAGGGGTAGCGG
>JAYOYH010000018.1:45979-90868 GCA_038153405.1 Gemmatimonadota bacterium
CCGCCTGGGCGCGGGGTTGGTGTGTGGTGGGCGGGCGGCTGGGTGGGGCCCCCGGGGGGGGGGGGGGGCCGGGGGGGGGGGGGGGGGGCGGCCCCCCCCCCCCCCCCACGGCTCTCGTCGAGGAGGCGTTGCCCATCGGGCTTACCAATCCCGATAATGTGTCCGGCGATCGCGTCCAGATCGTCGAGCACAACCCTCCGGCTGGGCGCATTCGCCTGCAGACGCACAGCGAAGAAGCGCGCCTATTGGTGCTGAGCGAAAACTACCAGTCCAACTGGTCGGTATGGGTCGATGGCAATCCGGCGGAACTGCTGAGGGCAAACTACGTCTGGAAAGGCGTGGCACTGCCGGCCGGCGACCATCAGGTGGAGTTTCGCTACTACTCGGCGACCCTGTTCTGGTCCCGCACGGTGACTCTGCTATGCGGCGCACTGGCCGCGGGCATGGTCGCCAGCGCGTGGTTTGCCCGTCGGAAGCGGGCGCCGCTCCCCTAAGCATGCGATGGGTCGCGGTGCTGTCATTTGTATATCGCGCGATGTTATTCATATAAAGGGTTATCAAATAACCACTTATGCTGACTTTTCATTGATGAGAACAGCGTTTGCAGGTTAAGAAATCACATATATTTACGATATCATTTGATACCTACCCGCTTTTTTAGTAGATTGTATGGGTGGGTATTATGTTTGTTTTTCGCATCTGTCTTTGCGCAGATCGCGCAGGTGTTTTTGGTTTCGCATGCGTCTTGGGGAGCGCATTAAAAAATGCTTGACACTACAAATCTTTGTTTCTATTATTAGGCTCCGCTCTCTGCACGGGTGCGGAGAAGCTGTACCTATTTATGTCTATTAGCGAGGATCTAAATTTTGATTTTGCAATTGAATAGAGAAGAGAGAGAAAGGAGGGTTGCGGCGCAGAGGATTAATTCTGTATCTGTGTGTGTGAGTGAAAAATTAGAGGCCCATCTCCTGCGGTGTGCAGGGTTGGGCAAGAAATATTCATCGTTTTGTCATTCTTAATGCAGGGAATGTATCCCTGAGGAGGAAATGATGAAGGGTAGCAAATGCTTACTACTTCTCGCCGCTTTTTTGGTGGGATTGGGCCTGTCGGCGCCTTCAGGTGCCCAGAACACTATTCATAGTGTTGAGGTCGCTTCCCCAGACAACGGCGCTTTTAAGGGTATCGGTCAAACCTTTCAGGTGAAGGCCAAGATGCTCCAAGTATCGCCCGCAGACAGTCTTGAAGTTATTATGTATCTCGTTGCGGGTAACGACTCAACGGTTGTTGCTGATACGCTCAATCAGAGCGTAAACTGGGGCTCGCTGAATCAGTCCACAGTGATTCGTATTGCCAACAACACCCTGAACGATGGGACTGCCACTGGTGGCGCCAGAAGGCTCATTGATGGTCAGACCAAAAAGCCAGTCACGAGTTTGGTCGCCGTTCAGCAGAAGTACGGTCGCGCTCGTGCCAGCAACGGCTTAGGTCGTGCAAACAAATTGGGCGATGGCGACTCGGTTTCGGTATCGATCGTGAAGGGTCCTTCGGTTGATACCACTATGTTCACGTGGTGGGGTCGGATTGATGCCTCATCTGGTACTGTCGCGGGTGTTCACGCCGCCGCTTTCTCAATTTCGGGCACCGATACATCAGCCGTCCAGTTGTCTACACACGCCAACACGGGGGCTCGCAAGGATGTCAAGTTTACGCTTGATGCAGACCGCCCGGCTGCTCCGGATTCGCTGTTGAAGCGTGCTGTTGTACCGTACAACGCCAACCCTTATACCATGTCCACTGACGTTCTCACGGGTTGCGTTACCGGGGACAGGATATACAAAAGTGTTACGGTGCAGGGTGACGCCCGTGATGTACTGGGTATTGGCGATTCAATTGTTGTCAGGACCAAACTGGGCGATGCCAAAGCGAACGGTGTGCTGGTATCTGACACGTTGAACGTTATTTTGGACGTCTTCGGTAAAGAGTTTACTTTCGACAAGGCGAATCGCCAAGTTGACACGTTGAAAGTAAAGGTCGCGCTGACAGAGGGGCTGTTTGGTGACTTATCAGCTCATGATTATGGCACTAGCAACACAGACACCATCGGCGTGTTCTTTGTCGATAAGGCTGGGAACCGTTCGGGCGATCGCGCCACGGCTAGGTTGTCCGCTGATGGTTCAGCTTCGGGCGGCGTCTATCTCGACGGTCCTGCGACTGGTATAACGGCTGGCGTAAACTTCCTGATTGATACCAAGGTGCCAGTGTTGGATTCGACGGGTAATGATACACTGCTCCCGACGTCCAACGATACCATCACGGACGGCTCCATTAACGACACCAAGACGCCGCTTGCATACGTCAACGATATAAATACGTTGGCGTTCAAACTGGAAGAGTCACTGGATACGTTGACTGTGGGAATCGGTAATGCTTCGATTCGCGTTGTTAACGCTCCGGCTGGCACGCCCAATCAGCAGAGTGCTATCTTGCCTAGACAAGGCGCGACTAATCAAATCGACTTCACTCAGTTGGGTGACGCGAGCTCAACCACTAACAGCTTTCAGGTTGCCACTACGGCCGGTGTAACTACCGGTATTGGTGTTCAGAGCACCGTCTTTTGGCCATCCAGTGACAATGTCAAGAAAATAGCGACGGGGACGTACAGCGTTACTTTTCAAGGAAGAGATCTCGCTGGCAATCAAGGTCCTGTAGTGACGCGGACCAACGTATATGTTGACGTTGCAGACATTCAGCTGTCGCGTCTGTTCCCGACGAAAGCTGCGTTTGGTTCGGTTACAGCTGCTCGTGTGGATACGATAGAAGAAGAGACCTCTAAGCTCGTCTTCAGACTTTCTGAAGCGGCCGATAGTGTGCTGATCTCATATTTGGGTCTGGCAGGACCGGATGCGAATAAGACGCGCACTCGTAAGCTTTCGGGCACGCAGTTGACCAATACGGCGACTGAGCAACTTATCCCTGTGGATAGCTTGAAGACCGGCACACAATACCGGTTGACAGTGCTCGCACGTGACTTGGCTGGTAACTTTACCCAAACTGCTCCGGACACCTTCCTCTATGACACGTCGTTCGTCGTGCCTGTGATTAAGGCGTTCAGGGTTACTGCGGTGGCTAATCCCGCGTCAGCTTTTGGTACTCTGAAGGCGAATAGAGTAATTGCCGGTTCAGAAGTTACGCTCTCTATTACGGCAAAAGCGAGCACCGACCTTGCAAATGGTCGTGACGCTGTTACCTACAAGAAAGCGGCTATCGTCAAGGTGAACGGTGGTTCGGGTGTCCAGCTTCTGACAAAGAACGCCGCTGGTGCTGCTGTCAGCACTGGTGTGACGGATATGGGCAACGGCCGTTTCCAACTCAATGACCTCGAATGGGTGACGGGAACGCGCACACTAACCTTCCGTGATACCTCTGCACTTGACACGTTGACTGTCACGATCGTCGACTCGGTGAGTGCTGGTGGTCCGTATGCAGGCAAGTTGGACTCGTCGATTCTAGTGACGCCTGAAGCATTCCATCACGTTATGCTCACCGCGCCAGACACGGTTGATGCGGGTGTGGAATTCTGGGTGGCCGTCAAGTTGAGCGACAAGTTCCACAACACGCGCGTTTTCGACAACCGCTACGTGACGATCTCGGCTAATAAGCTGGGTGTCGAAGTGCCGACGGGTGATCAGTTGATCTCCAAAGGCATGGGCGGTTTCTGGGCGAGAGCGAACACGCCGGATAGCGGCCTGATGTTCACGGTTAAGGATGCTATCACGACTCAGGCTAACGGGTCGCTAAGCGGTCAGACGGAAGCCAATGAGGGCAATAACGCCATCCAAGGCATGTCGAAGGCTATTGTAGTCCGTGCTGCCGCCGTTGCGACGCCAGCTAAGCTGGATGGTCCCAATACGGTGGTTGCTGAAGACTACATGGGTGCCGACGGTAAGGGTGATCAGGGCGGTTTCGTCATGATGACCTGGGATCTGTCGACCGATCATGGCCAGGTGGACTCGTATCGCATCTACCGCGAGATCCAAGTTAAGCAGCGTCTGGCAACGGCCGCTGACTCGACGACCGCCGCCGTAGTGGCTTTGGCTACGCCGGAAGCGGCTATGGTGCCGTGGGCGAGAATCGATGCGGTGCCTGGCCAGACGATTGGTCGCGCTATCGTAGCGACCTTGGACAACGTAGCAACCAAGTGGGCTGTTGCTGCCGAGCGTGGCAACGAGTCGGCTGGTGCCAAGGCGGTCAACGCTGACGCCATGGATGCCTACGCGATGATGGCACAGACGATGCAGCAGAGCAAGCAGTTGGCCGCTCAGGCCGACCAGCCGGTCTTTGCCGCGCTGACGCCGGAAGCGCTCTCATTCGCTCAGCAGGGTATCGCTCCGCGTCTGAAGAGTGTGGATGAAGGCGTCGTGCTTTCGCTGCTGACGGAAACCGCAGACGCAGTGCGTGCTATCGACAACATCGCGCCGGCCGCCGTGCCCTACTTGCGCGCTCTGGATACTCCGGGCGATGCGGGTAGCAGCATTACGCTGACGTGGACGAAGTCGGGTGATGATCGCCTGCTGCCGCGCAGCGCCTCTAACGCGGTATCGTTGGGCTCGGTGTCGGATATGGTTGCCGGCGTCAAGGGCTACAACGTCTATCGCAAGGTCGGTGCTACGGGCGAGTTCACGCTGATCGGTAAGGCTGCCTCCGGCGAAACGTCGTTTGTTGATCAGACGGCTTTCAACGGTGTGCGCTACACCTACTCGGTGGCCCCGTATGACGAAGACAACGTAACGGAATCGGATGTGGAGCGGACGGCCATGGCCATTCGCAACGCAGTGGTCGACAAAAACGGCAAGGCGGTCTACGGTCTGTTTGGCGCAGACGCTCAGGTCGGTTTTGACGACTTCTTTATCTTCGCTGACAACTTCGGCCTGACGGCAGCCGACGAGGCTTTCGAGCCGGCCTTCGACCTGGCGACTGGCGCCGGTGTTCCGAGGGTTGACTTCGATGACTTCTTCGTCTTCGCCGACAACTTTGGCCGCGGTATCAATGCCGCCGGTAAAGTGGTTCCGATGTTGGCGGGTCTCAACGCCGATGCGCGTCTCTACCTCGAGACCGCCGCTGATCTGCCCCGCGTGGGTGAGGAAGTGGTCATCGACGTTGATCTGGCCGACTACGTTGAGTTGAAGGGTTATGGTCTGTCGGTTGTTTACGACGCCGAAAAGCTGGAGTATGTCCGCACGGTTACCGCGAACGCGCTGCTGGGTGAGGGCGAGTTGGCCACGCCGCGGGCTATTACGCAGACAGAAGGTCAGATCGACATCGCTGCCTATGGCGAGACGGTCTCGGAAGGTGCTCTCGGTATGAGCGTAGTCTTCCGCACCAAGACGGAGATTGAGAACTCCTTCATCGAGGTGACCGATAGCCAGGTGCGCGATGGCAACTTTGCCGTCAACGCCGTGGCTCTGCCGGCTCCGGTGCAGATCCAGACGCGTCCGGAAGCGTTCGCCTTGGCGAACAACTATCCGAACCCGTTCAACCCGGCCACCACCATCAAGTATGCCTTGCCGGAAGCATCTCAGGTGCGCCTGGAGGTCTTCAACGTAGTGGGTCAGGTTGTTCGGACCCTGGTTGATAACCACCAGAACGCGGGCCGCTATGTGGTCCAGTGGGATGCGACCAACGATCAGGGGCACAGCTTGTCCTCGGGTATTTACTTCTATCGCCTGCAGGCGGGAGGTGAGTTCCTCGAAGTCAAGAAGATGCTCTTGCTCAAATAAGCAAGACTGCAGCTAAGGGAAGTGGGATGGGATCTCTTAGGGGATCCCATCCCATATACCTTTGATGGTTTGCGTGTACATGGTGAATACTAACGAAATAGGAGAACCAAACATGCAGAACAGCGTGCGCAAGATTCTGACTCTTGCCATCGCCTCCCTGCTCGCGCTTAGTGGCGCTGCCATTGCCGGCAATAACGCAGGCGTCGTTGTCTCTTTGGATAGCGATGCCGTGGTGTCTGGAGCCGGTGCTGGTACCGCGATTGAAGTTGCTCTTTCGGCTTCGGGAATGGTCGGTGTAAAGCAGTTTGATGTCACCATCACCGTCTCACCTGCCGGTGCATTTGATTTGTCTGCTACCACGTTTGCACAGAATTCGGCCTTCACGATTTCACCGGGCGTTGAGTTTCCTGCAGACGGACAGGTCAAGAGCGGAGCGGCGAGCTTTGGCGCTGCTGTAGAGGGCGATGGAGGATTGGGGACCTTTACCCTCAAGACGTCGGACAGCTTTAGTGCAGATACGGAAGCCACCATCACGGTTACGCGCGTGTCTCTTGGTCCGTCTTCTACGGATCGCGACGTTTTTGAGAGCGATGCGTTGGGCTTGAGCGTTACGGTAAATCCACCGGCTCCTCCAGTCATTGAGCCGGCTCTGACGGCCACATCCGATACGGATGTCAGCTTAGATTATTCGGAAGTGGGCTCGGGTGATGTCGATGACGACAGCGATGGCGAAATTGTTTTTGCCGTCAACTTCGTCGATGGCACGGGTGCTGCTGGTGCTGACCAGACAATCACTTGGGACATTACGAATAACGGTTCTGAGTCCGTCTTCCTCATCGCCGGTGATGGTGCCATTGAAATCAGTGCGGGTGAGAGCATTACGGTCGAAAGCGCTACGGATGCCGACGGTGATGCAGAGGCTCTGTTTGATGCAGAGGGCGATCGTGAAGCTGGTACGACGAGCTTGAGCATCATGGTTAGCACCTCGTCGACGAATTCGGACGGCGTCGCTCGCGACCTCTCTGCCGATTTCAGCGCGACGTGGGATGTGCCGGTTGCAGCCGAATTGGCCAGCTTCACTTCGCAAGTTACGGTTGATGACGATATCCTCCTGCAGTGGGGCGTTGCTTCGCAGTCCAATAATTTGGGCTGGGAAGTGTTTCGCAGCACGGATAGCCGCATCTTTACCAAGGTTAGCGAATTGGTGCTGGGCGACGGCAACAGCGACGAGTATAAGTCCTATAGTTTTGTGGACAGCAACTTGCCGCAGACCGACGTGCTCTACTACTATCTGAACCAGATTGATCTGGACGGAACGACCTCTCGCTCGCAGGTTATCGAGGTATTGCTCTCGCCGACGGCTGTCGCTGAGTTAGCACTGCCGATGGTGAATGCGCTGCGTCAGAACTTTCCCAATCCGTTCAATCCCGAGACCATGATCAGCTTTGATCTGAGCGGTGATCAGGTCGTCAGCCTGGCGATTTACGATATGACCGGACAGGTCATTCGCACGCTGGTTGACGCACAGCCGATGACTGCTGGAAATTTCAAGCAGCTGTGGGATGGTCGCAACGATAGCGGAGCTAAGGTTGGTAGCGGAGTGTATTTCTACCAGCTGCGTGCTGGCGATTTCATCGCTAAGAAGAAGATGACGTTGCTCCAGTAGCATCTGTGAGAAACAGTGTTATTAGCCGCTGGATTCTTCGGAATCCAGCGGCTTTTTTTATGCGCCTTTAGAAGCTGTAGTGGATCGGCTATCGCTTGTTCCCTCTTCAGTGGCCAATTATATTCGTTCTTAGTTAAGGAGACGAAAGGGTTGAAAGTAAAACTGCTTTTCTTTGCCTCGTGTCGCGATATAGTTGGTGAAAAAGAAATGGATTTTGAGGTGTCATCAAATGCGAACTTGGGCGAGCTTAAGCGGATATTAGGTGGGAGCTACCCCCGTTTGGGTGCGATGGGAGGGATCCTGTCTTTAGCGGTGAACGCGGAATATGCAAACGATGCAACCATATTGCAAGACGGGGATGAGATCGCCTTTATTCCCCCGGTAAGTGGGGGGTAAAACGTGTTTAAAATAACGCAAGATGAAATTCGCGTGGACGATCTCCACCGGGAAGTATTGAGAGATGCTCACGGCGCAGTAGTGACTTTTGCCGGTGTCGTGCGCGATCATTCCGACGATAAGAAAACTCAGTACTTGGAATACGAGGCCTATACTGAGATGGCCGAAAAGAAAATGGCGCAGATTGGCCGCGAAGTCTGCGATAAATGGGGCATTGAAAATATCGCTATTTTACACAGGACGGGCCGCCTTGAGATTGGCGAGATCAGCGTTTTGATTGCCGTAGCCAGCGGCCATCGACTCGAGGCTATTAGCGCCTGTCACTATGCCATTGATCGCCTAAAGGAGATCGTTCCCATTTGGAAAAAGGAAGTGGGAGAAGACGGCGAATACTGGGTCGAAGGGCCCGTAGCAGCAAACCCATAAGCGCGGTATGATACTCAACTTTAGCTGGCTACTGCCCGACGAAATCGCCGGATCTGGGCAAATTGGCGGATGGGGCAGCTACAGCGATGAAATATTGGGTGAGGATCTGCGCAGCCTGAAGGAATGCGGTATAGGCGCTGTTGTCTCGCTTACGGAAGAGCCCTTGGATAAGAGGGCCGTCGAAAGCCACCAATTGCACTACCTACACCTTCCCATTCGCGATATGGCGCCACCGTCTCTGGAAGAAGTCGGTGAGTTCCTGTCGTTTTCTTGCGACTGGATAGATCGGGGGGTTCCGGTCTTAGTGCACTGCAGTGCGGGATTGGGGCGCACGGGAACGATGTTGGGTTGTTTTTTGGTGCACAGGGGGTACGAGCCGTTGAAGGCGATAATGAAAGTCCGCGGCGAGCGCCCCGGGTCGATAGAGACAGAGGCACAGGAAATAACAATATTTGAATACGCAGCTCATTTTAGTGGTTAGAGATTGGTTGACAGAGGGCTATTGGCATTCTACATTCTTGTTTAAAGATAGCACAATTGTAAGTCTCGCTGGTACTTGCGTGGACCCGTCCACATTACCTGAACCATTTAAAGGGAGGGGAGGAAAGGATGGATATTAGCAACTTTCCGTCATGCCTGAAGTGTTCAGAGGGGGTTTTAGTGCCCTTGTCGGACTATGGAAGAGATGGTGCAGCCATTCACTATAAAGCATGGGCGTGCACCAACCCGCAGTGCGGTTACCACTTGAGAATCGATAACGGAGAGCTGAGTATCGGCAAAGAGCTTAAAGAGTCGTATAAATAGTCTATTTTTCGAACGGGCCAACGGGATAAAAAAGCGCCAGCCATTCCGATTGCCTTAGGACGACATACCGCGTTATAGAAGAGGCTCCTCCGGGAGCCTTTTCTTCTCTACAAGGTCTATAGCAGGGATGAATATTGGTGATTGGGGCATAAAGTTGGGTGCCGTTTTGTTGGCATGCTTTTTATGGTTCCACGCCGTTACGGAGCATTCCTACACAGAGGAAGTTTCCATTCGTCTCATTGTCGAAGACCCTCCCCTTGTAGATAATGTGCTCCAGCAGGCGCTGATTGCCAACGAAGTGCCCGATCAGGTCCGCGTTCTCATTTCCGGTCGCGGCAAAGATTTGCTGCAACGGCAAGAAGAAGACTTCGTGTTGCGGTTGCGCACCGAAGGCGAGATCGCCACCCGCCGCACGTACAGGCTGCAGCTGGCCCAGATAGAACAGCGAACGCCCGATACCGGTATACAGGTCGAAGAAATCGTAGCGCCCACGGAATTGGAAATCGAGTTCGACCGGCGCGTCGAGAGGGAACTGCCGGTTCGCGCCGCCGTCGATTTGCGCATTGCCCCCGCTCACGTGCTGGTTGGATCGCTCTTTGTCGCACCGCGCGTCGTGCGCGTGGTAGGGCCAAAGAGCGTTCTCGATACAATGCTCTTTATAGCGACCGATACGCTTCACCTTACCGATGTGAGAGAAGATATTGACCACGTCGTCGACTTGCACAGTGTGCAGGGAGAACGCCTGACTATGGGACAGCGCACCGTGCGCGTGCGGGCCGATATACAGATTCTTGCCGAGAACGACATTGCGAACGTACCGGTTGAAATTGTGAACGCGGAAGGCCGCATCCTACGCGCAGATCCAGAGCGCGTAACGGTGAAGGTGCGCGGCGGCGTCGATGTCGTTTCGAGCATTGATCCGCAAAGTGATATAAGCGTTTACATCGACTTTAACCAATTCCAAAATGGCAACTTCGCGCTGCAAAAAGGCGATGCCAAGGCCCATTTTGAAATTCTCGAAATCATTCCTGCCCAAGTAAACGTAGTCTCTCGCTAGGAGCATATGTTAGTTCTCAGCATCGAATCTTCGTGTGACGAAACATCGGCGGCTATCGTAGGCGACAACTTTGCCGTGAAGTCCAATATTGTGTTTTCACAGCAGGATCATGCGCCCTATGGCGGCGTCGTGCCCGAACTGGCTTCGCGCGCGCATATGCGTGCAATGACAGCTACCGTTCGCCACGCCTTGCGCCACGCAGAAGTCGATTGGACCGATCTCGACGGCATTGCCGTCACGCGCGGCCCCGGCCTGGTCGGCTCGCTGATTGTTGGCGTCTCGGTTGCCAAGGGCATTGCCCTTGCATGCAACAAGCCACTTGTCGGCGTGCATCATTTGGAAGGCCATATATTTTCCAACCTCATCGAGCACGACATCGCGCCGCCCTTTCTGACGCTCTTGGTATCCGGCGGACATACCGAACTGATCCTCGTAAAGGAGCTCGGCATCTACGAGTTGGTTGGGCGCACGCGCGACGATGCGGCAGGTGAAGCGTTTGACAAAGTGGCTAAGCTGCTGGGCCTATTGCCCAAAGAAGGCTCTATTGCCGGTGGCCGCATTGTCTCCGACTTGGCAAAGGGGGGCGATCCGCAGGCGATCCATTTTCCGCGCGCTTTAGAGGGCGAATGTGACTTTAGCTTCAGCGGTTTGAAAACCTCCGTCTTAAACCATGTGCGCAAGCTGAGCGATGACGAAAGGGCGGCATCAATGGCCGATATTGCCGCCAGTTTTCAGGCGGCCGTGGTCGATGCTTTGATCGGTAAGACCGTTGGCGTAATCGAGAGCGGAGCCATCGACATCAATGCCGTCTGTTTGGCCGGAGGGGTCGCGGCCAACCAGTGCTTGCGCGAGGGACTCAAGGCGAGCGTGGAGGGCCTCGGCCTGCCGTTTCACTGTCCTTCCATACAATACTGCACGGACAACGCCGCGATGATCGGAGCGGTTGGAGTACATCGTCTGGGACGGGGCGAGGTTGACGACTTCGCGCTAGATGCCGTTCCGCGAATGAGTTTGTGTTGAGCGAACCCCATTCAGGGCTTGAACCCAGCCTCTATTTTGCAGGTAGCGGCCTCTTTCTTCTCGTGCTCCCGCCGCTATGTGTATTTGTATATCACACGTACAAGCGCACGCATCCAGAAGTTGCCAACGCGTGGTTTTGGTCGCTGGTCGCGTTGCGCAGCACGGCTTTTGCGCTGCTGGTTGCCCTGTTGGCAGAGCCAATCGTCGAGTTCTGGAACAAGCGCGTTGAGAATCCCCGCCTGCTCGTACTCGTCGATACCAGTCATAGCATGGGCGTATTGGATGGCGACAGCACGCGCTTTGCCCAGGTGCAGTCCTTTCTCAGCCAGAGCGTCTGGGTCGAGGGCACGGAAAACGTCGACGTGCAGTACTGGGCCTTTGCCCACAGCGCGTACTCGTTTGCTGCAGAGGCGATCGGCACGCTGCAGCCGGGCGGGCTTTCTACTAATATCGGCGGCGCTATTGAGGAAATTGCCCAGCATATAGGAGGGTTGGGCAGCGTACAGGGTTTGCTGTTGCTCAGCGACGGTGCGCACAATCTGGGCCTGGATCCCATAAAAGTGGTGGAGGAGCAAAAGGTTCCGATCTATTCTCTGGTTGTGGGAGGCGAGGAGCAGCCCGCAGATGTGCAAATCGTGGATGCGCGCGTGGAGGGCAACGGCTATGTAGGTAAAGCGCTGACCATTAGAGCGAAACTGAGTAACCAGGGATACGCCAGTGCCCGCGCGATGCTCTATCTATACGATGGCCAGCGAGAGTTGGAGCGCAGGGAAATTGACCTGAAGCTCGGGGCGCAGATGGTGCAGCTGTCTGCGGTGCCACAAACCCCCGGTCCCCATATATACCGGCTGCGCGTCGATCCACTGCCTGGTGAACTGACGCGCGATAACAACGAGACGTTGGTCTTTACCCGCGTTTTAGAGGAGCGCGTGCGCGTCGTCGTCGTCGCCAATAGGCCGAGCAGTGAACTGGGATTTTTATACCGCAATTTGGCGGCTGATTCCACCCTTAGCGTGGCCGTCGTTACCAGGAAAGACGACGATGCGACCTACTCGGGGGCGTGGAACTATACGGCGATAGAACAGGCCGATGTGCTGGTGCTGCTGGGATACGACGATGCCATGTGGCAGGGAAGCGCCGGTGCCAAACTGCGCCAGCAGGTGAGCGACGGTATGGGGCTGCTGTTGGTTGGGGAACCCGCGATGGGCGACCGCTGGTCGCGCGCCTATGCCCTTGACGTGCTGTTACCCATCGCCCTGCAAGCGGCGCCCTTTACCGAGCGTGCCACCCGCTTGCGCATAGGCATGCGCGGCGCCAATCATCCGATTGTGCGTTTGGCGGTTGAACAGGAGATCGACCCGTGGACGCAGCTACCGCCGCTGACGGGTTTTTTCCCCGTTGAGGGGCTACGGCAGGGCGCGCTTGCGCTGGTTGAGAGCAGCGAGGGACGGCCCATTGTCGCGTCGGGCGTATACGGCAGGGGCAAGACGCTCGCTGCGCTATCGCACTCCTTTTGGCGCTTGGACCTGCTGAGCAGCGGTGTTTCGGGCAATCCACAGACCATTCGCCAGTTTTGGCGCCATGCCGTGCGCTGGCTGGCAACGCGCAGTCCCGTAGGACGCGTGCGGGCGTCGACCGAGCGCTACGTTTACCGCGCTGGGTATCCCGTCCTATTTACCTGCCAGGTATTTGACGAACTGCTACAACCGCAGGAAGGCTGCGCGGTCAATATCGAGTTGAGCAACGGCGATGCCGTAGCGATGCAGGATCAGGGAGGCGGTTTTTACGGAGGTGAGTTTAGCGGCCTATCTGCCGGAGACTACAGCTATGTCGTAGGGGCCGAATGCGAAGGAGCGTCGGTCGGAAGCGATAGGGGCGACTTTATCGTTGACAAGCACAGCGTGGAGTGGGCCGACGTGCGTGCCAATAGAGCCCTGTTGGAACAGCTTGCCCACGCGAGTGGCGGCATGGTGCTGGGTATCAAAGACGGGACAGAACTGCTGCGCAATTGGCCGCTAAAGCAAACGCTCGTAGAGGATAAGCAAGCCGTGCACTTTTGGGGCGGCCTGACACCGCTGGTCCTAGTCGCTCTCGCCCTCGCCGCCGAGTGGATTCTGCGCAAGCGCTTGGGGATGCTATAAGCGGTAACGGCTCCGAGTAACCGCGTGCAAAAAGCGTTAATATTGCTTACTATATATGGGTAACTCTCCTATCTAGCTTCTCACAGTTTGACCCCACATCTCCTGAGTTAACTCCCCGTTTTTTTTACGCTAGCGTGGAGCAAGCGGCACATGTCCGAACTGTTCGGTCGTTATATCAATGGACACAGGCTTGTACAAGCTGTCGGGATCTTGTTGATCGGTGTAGGTCTGTTTTTAGTCATCAGCTTTGTGTCCCACTCTTCACTGGACTATCCCAACTCGAGTCGCGCAGCGAACAGCGATTTTAACTGGGGCGGGCGCATTGGTGCCTACGTCTCATATATAGCGCTGTTGGCGATGGGAATTGCCGCCTATATATGGCCTGTCCTCCTGCTGTTCTGGGGGGTCAACGCGCTGCGCAACGAGCCGCTTGTTCACGTAGTTGCTCGCAGCATAGGCCTGTTGGGCATGGCGCTGCTGTTCAGCATTGGAGCGGGTCTGCCCTCCTACTCATCGTATGTGGCCTTTAAACTGGGGGGTATGCTGGGTACCCAGTTGAGCAGCCTGCTGTTAATACCCTATATGGGGCGAGTCGGTGCGGCGGTGGTGCTCTGCGCGCTCTTTCTGGCGGCCCTCGTGCTGACGACAGATCTCAATTTGCGGCCTCTGGCACGGGCGGCTTCTGCCGGGGGACGCGCTGGTCTCCAACTGGCGGGTGCGCTGAGCGCGCTGCCGGGGCATGGTCTGCACAGGTGGCGTCGCTGGCGCATCGTGCGCGCCGAAAAGAGGGCGCTGCGCGGCCAAGAAGACCGCGAGGAGGAAGAAGAAGATCGCGAAGAAGAAGTGGAAGAGGCGATGGAACCGGCCATTGAACGCGCGGTGGACCAGCCAGCAGTTGAAGACGTCGCTCCGGTCGTGATTAAAGAAAAAGTCGCTGATGTGGAACGCTCGGTTCCGGTGGATGCGGACGTCGTCCGCGAGGAGGCCAAGCGCCCCGTCGAGCCGCCTGCTGCCGTCAGCGTTGCCCCTGCGGTCAAAAAGGCGAGAGGACGCTACAAAGCGCCCAAAATTTCTCTGCTCGACGAGGTGCCGTCGGGCAGCCACAGCGTCGATCGAGATCTGCTGTTGGACAATGCGCGCAAGCTGGAAGAAGCGCTGGCCAACTTCGACGTGGCTGGCAAGGTCGTAGAAGTTAGCCCCGGTCCCGTGGTCACGCGCTACGAAGTCGAGCCGGCCGCCGGCGTAAAAGTAAATCGCATCGTTACGCTATCCGACGATTTGGCGCGCATTATGAGCGCAAAGGGCATTCGCATCCAGGCGCCCGTGCCTGGAAAATCGGTGGTCGGCGTTGAGATTGCCAACCAGGACCGCGAGACGGTATACCTGCGCGAAATATTGGAGGCAAAGGAGTTCCGCCGCGCAGAGTCGACGCTGACTATGGCGCTGGGAAAGACAATTGCCGGAGAGCCCTACGTAGCAGACCTAGCCAAAATGCCCCACCTATTGGTAGCTGGAGCAACGGGTGCCGGTAAGAGCGTATGTATAAACTGCTTGATATGCAGCATTTTGTTCAAGGCCACGCCCGAAGAAGTCCGCTTTCTAATGGTCGATCCCAAAGTGGTAGAATTGACCATCTACAACGATATCCCCCACCTGCTCGTTCCGGTAATAACCGAACCCAAAAAAGCATCGGAAGCGCTCAAGTGGGCGGTCGCCGAGATGGAGGTGCGCTACCAGAAGTTGGCCAAGCTCGGCGTGCGCAATTTGGCCGACTACAATCGCAAGTTGGAACGCGTCAACGCCGAGGCGGAGGAAGATGGTGTTGTAGCGGAGAAGTCGATGCCGTACATCGTCGTCGTCATCGACGAGTTTGCCGATCTAATGCTTACGGCCCCGGCCGACGTAGAAACGTCGCTGATGAGCTTGGCGCAGAAATCGCGCGCCGTGGGTATACATATCATACTGGCGACGCAGCGCCCGTCGGTCAACGTGATCACCGGAGTGATCAAAGCTAATTTTCCTTCGCGCATTGCATTCCAAGTCGCTTCCAAGACCGATTCGCGAACGATATTGGATCTCAACGGTGCCGAAGCGCTGCTGGGGCGCGGCGATATGCTCTTTCTACCCGGCGGACAGGGGGAACCCATCCGCGTGCATGGAGCGTTCTTATCAGGGGAGGAAACGGAGCGCATGGTCGAGTCGATCAAGGCGGCCGACTATCAGCCCGAAGAAGTCGCGATATTTTCAGAGCATGCCGATATTAACGTGCCTACAAATGACCGCGACGAATTATTTGACGAGGCGGTTCAGATCGTCCTTGGCGCGCAGCAGGCCTCGACCTCTTTTCTGCAGCGCCGCATGAAAGTGGGCTATTCGCGTGCTGCTCGCCTTATGGACGAGTTGGAAAATGCGGGGGTTGTCGGTCCTGCAGAAGGGGCAAAACCGCGCCAAATTTTGCTTGAAAATGTAGAAGAATCGACCGGAGAAGGGATATAGTACAATGCCAAGATGCCATGTGCTCGTAGCCGCGTTTATCGCTGTGTGCTACGCGTCGGCGGCAGCGGCGATCACCGGCGGCGAGATCGTCGAAAAGGTGCAGGAAAAGCTCGAGGAGTACAAGTCCTTTTCCGCCGAGTTCGAAAAACAGTTTTACTGGGCGGCCTTGGACAAGAGTCGCAGCCGGTCTGGCAAGCTGTACATGCGCAGTCCCAACCGCTTTCGCGTAGAACTGGACAACGGCGATGCCGTAGTGGCCAACGGCGAGACGATGTGGTCGTATGCAGCGCGAAACAAGCAGGTGGTGATCAGCCCCTACGAAGGTGAGTTGCGCACGCCCTGGCAGGTTTTTGTCGATTACTCTGCCAACTACGTTCCACTCGCAGTGGAAGAGACCAAGCTAAACGGACGCTCGTGCTATATGCTGGTTCTCAAGCCGACTGGCGAAGCCTATGCCGGTTCAAAAAAACAGATGAAGGTCTGGGTGGATAGAAAGAAGTGGTGGTTGCTACAGGTAGAGACGCTAGAGGATAACCAAGACGTAACGACATACATACTCAAAGACCACAAAGAGAACAAGAAAATTGACGACGAGGTATTTGCTTTCCAACTGCCCAAGGGCGTAGACGTCGTCGACCGTCGACAGCCGGCTCGCGATGGCCATTAGATGAGTGGCGGGGCAATGCCGTGGGTTGGGTGGATATGGATAGCGACGGCCGTAATCGGCATTGAACAGGCCGCCGGGTCTGCGCGCGGCGACGTATGGGTTTTTCTGCGCGACAAAAAGGACGAACACGGTCGAGTTATCGCGTGGAACGATAGCGGCAAAGAGCTGTCGGCCACGGAGTGGGACTTGCCCATTCGAGATGACTACGTGCGGCGCGTGCGCGCTACGGGAGCCCAACTGCGCACCCGTTCACTCTGGCTCAATGCGATAAGCGTTCGCGCTACGCCGGACCAGCAGCGGCGTCTGCGCGCGCTGGACTTTGTCGAGTCGCTGCGACGCGTGCGCACATTGGCCAAACCCGTACCCGCTGCGGAGTCGGCATTGCCTTCTGCGCGCCGGGCTCAGCAAGATGACTACGGGGTGGCTTTTGAACAATTCGCACAGGCCGAGGTGATCCCGCTGCACCAGATGGGATACAGGGGAGCCGGCGTTCGCATTGCCGTTCTTGACAACGGGTTTCACTATACCCATCACAGGGCATTCGCGCGGCTCAATATCGTTGCTCAGCGCGACTTTATCAACGAAGACGAGGTCGTCAGCGACGAGATCGGTCAGCCGCGCACCGGCGACGAAACCCGCACCGCCCAGAACCTGCACGGCGCACAGGTGCTGTCTATTATGGCGGCCAACGATCCTGGCCGCTTTATCGGCGTCGCGCCCGATGCAGAATACATACTAGCTAAAACAGAAGAAAATGCGACGGAACTTCCCGTCGAAGAGGATCGCTGGATTGCCGGCTTAGAATGGTCGGTCGGTCAGGGAGCCGATGTCGTCAATAGCTCTCTGGGTTACAACATATGGGATACCGGCGATAGCTATGAATATGCCGACCTCGATGGGCGCACGGCGCTGACGTCGGTTGCCGCGGCGATGGCTGCGCAGCGCGGCGTCGTCGTAGTCGTTGCTGCGGGTAACGAAGCCGACACGCCCTGGCACTATATAACGGCTCCTGCTGATGCAGATGGCGTCATCGCCGTCGGATCGGTCGACGTGGCGATGGTAGATGGTCGAACGCCAACGATTGCCAGCACGAGTTCGCGTGGACCGACCGCGGATGGGCGCATCAAACCCGACGTCGTCGCACCGGGACAGGGCGTGGTCGTTGCCGATGTGCGCGGCGGCGACTACCGGCGCTCGAGCGGAACGTCGTTTGCCGCACCCGTAGTGAGCGGCATTTGCGCGCTGCTCTTACAGATCCATCCAGATTGGCAGCCAAAAGACGTGCTGGCTGCACTGCAGGCGACCGCATTGGATCTCGGTGAGGCCGGAGCGGATACAGTATACGGTTGGGGGCATGTCCAGGCGCTGGCCGCTAGCGGTTTGCGCCTAGCTCCACCCGAGCAGGCGGCGGCGCTTGCTCCATTTCCCAATCCCGCCCGGGGCGAGAGGGTGTACTTTCCTCTGCTGGTCGATCGGCGCGAAGAAGTCCAGTTGAGCGTTTTTGACGCGGCGGGCAACGTGGTATTTAGCCGCGTGTGGGATATGCTTTCGGGCACCTATACGGAAAAGAGCAATGCGCCCCGATGGAATATCGCTGCCGATGTGGCCAATGGGATGTATTTTTACCGGCTGTATTCTACCAGCGTCGATAAGTCTGGTTCGCTGGCTATTGTCAGGAGTCGATAGTTGAATACATATGAACAGGCAACACCCAGATAAAAAAAAGCGTCTCGACGCCAATGTACGCATGCTCAACCGCCTCGTTCTGGGCGGTGTAGCCGTGTTTATACCAGTGTATTTTGCCCTGCGCTTCACGGGTGGAGAAGCTAAGAAATTAGAGAATATAAGCGAGATCGTTGGCCGCATTAAGAACCCCATCCTCTGGAGCGTTCCGCCCGATGGGGTGCGCTACGTCAACTATTTTCAGGGCGTTCCAGATGAGGGCAATAAATTTGTTTTAGTTGACGTCAATATGAAGGCGCGCATGCGCATCGGTTTTCCCGTTGTGCCGCGCTGTTTTCGCCTAGTCGACGATCTTGATATACGGCACTACCCGCGTTCGCATTCGCCCTTTTTCATTGCCTACGGCGATTCGTTTTACATGGGTCAGGACGAGGAGTATATCGGTAAACTGCTTTTTGAAATCCCCGCTAATAGAAAGGCGGAGAACCTGTTGTTCGACCGCTTTCAAGAATAGGAGAATATCACCATGGCCACGGTAGAAGAAACGTTAGAAGTATGTGCGCAGCGACTGCAGCGGTTGGGAGGCTATCTTTGACATCGATAGCAAGAAAACTCAGCTAACTGCTCTCGAAGGAGAAATGGCTGGCGCGAACTTTTGGAACGATCGGAAAAAAGCCGAACAGACATCGCGTCAGGCGCGCGTGCTCAAGGATTCGATCGAGTCATGGGAGAGGCTGCAGAAGCAGCTACAGGACCTTTGCGAACTGCAGGAGATCGCCGATGAAGAGGGCGATGCCGAAACGTTGGGAGAAATCGAAGCCGACTCACAGGCGTTGTCCAATGCCGTGGATGATCTTGAGTTTCGCACGATGCTCGACGGCGATGACGACGACAAGAACGCCATCCTGGTCATTCACTCGGGTGCCGGCGGCACGGAAGCAGCCGACTGGGCCGAGATGCTGATGCGCATGTATACGCGATGGACTGAGCGCAACGACATGGAGAGCAGTATCATGGATATCCAGCCGGGAGATGAAGCCGGCGTGAAAGGCGTCACGATCGAGGTAAAGGGCGACTTTGCCTACGGCTATTTAAAAGCAGAGGCTGGCGTGCATCGCCTGGTGCGCATTTCTCCCTTTGACTCCAGCAGCCGGCGGCATACGTCTTTTGCCTCTGTCTTTGTCTATCCAGAAGTAGATGACGATATCGAAGTCGACCTCAAGGATGAAGACCTTAAAATCGAAGTATATCGCGCCGGCGGTGCCGGTGGCCAGCACGTCAATAAAACGTCCTCAGCTGTGCGCATAACGCACCTGCCGACCAATATCGTCGTGCAGTGCCAAAACGAGCGCTCGCAGCTAAAGAACAAGGCGACTGCACTCAAAGTATTGGCGGCTCGCGTATACCAGTATTTCAAGGACGAAGAAGACAAGAAGCTGCAGGAGGTTGAAAGCTCGAAGAAGAGCATTGACTTCGGCAGCCAGATTCGCTCGTACGTCTTTCATCCATACAACTTAGTCAAAGACCATCGCACCAGCTGTGAGACGGGCAATGTCCAAGCCGTTATGGATGGCGATATCGACGCCTTTATAAAGGCGTTTCTCACCCAGGAATAGCCGGTTGAGCGTCTCTCTATTTATCGCCCGCCGCTATCTGCGTTCCAAGCAGACGAGCGGCTTTGTCTCCGTCATTGCCTACATGGCCGTTGGCGGCGTCGTACTCGGCGTGGCGGCGCTCGTCATCATTCTTTCGGTGACCAACGGCTTTTCCGGCGAGATAAAAAATCGACTGGTCGGCATGAATGCGCATATCAATATTCGCCGTTTTGATGGAGGTGCGATTCGCGAGTACCGCGAGCTGATCAACAAAGTCGAACAGTGGCCCGAAGTCGTAGGTGCTGCACCGGTTGTCGACAGCAAAGTAATTATCGTATCCAAGCGAGACTTTAGCCGCATCGACGGCATTCCAATCTGGGGTATCGACCCGCAAACGTTTCCGGCCGTTTCCGATTTGCCGCGCCATTTGCAATATGATGAACGCGGAGAAATCTTGCTGGGCGATGTGCCGGACATGGGCAAGAAGGGAATTATTCTCGGCGAGCATTTGGCGCGTCGCCTGCAGGTGGGGCCGGGATTTGACGTGCTGCTATTTACCATACGCAATCTCGACGTGGAAGAGGCGGTAATGGATGGGCTGACGCCCAAGACCTGGCCCTTTCTCGTTACCGACCATTTTGAAAGCGGCATGTATCAGTACGACGATAACTACGCCTTTATTCACATCGAAGACGCCCAGCGCATACTCGGGTTGGGCGATGCGGTGACGGATATTCATCTGCACGTGACCGACATATACCGCGCACCTGCTATTCGCGCGGCGCTGGCAGAAGAGTTTGACTACCCGTACAGCGTCAGCGACTGGACGCAGTTATTCCCCGAGTTCTTTCGCTGGATCGAGTTGGAGAAGTGGGCGATTTTCATCGCGCTCAGTCTGATCGTTCTCGTTGCAGCCTTCAACATCATGTCCATTCTCGTCATGTCTGTACTCATCAAAACACCCGAGATCGGCATCCTACGGGCAATGGGCTGTACGGTGGGCGAAGTGTATCGCGCCTTTGTCTATCAGGGACTGATCATCGGCGGAGTCGGCACTGCCCTCGGTTGTATCATTGGTTTTGCCGCGTGCTATGCCCAGCAGCGCTTTGATCTTATATCGATTCCCGGCGATGTCTATTTAATCAATTCGCTGCCTGTCGATATGAATGTGGCCGACTTTGCGCTGGTCATCCTCGTGAGCATGGTCATTTGCCTGTTGACCTCCATCTATCCAGCGCGCAAAGCCGCCTCGCTGATGCCGGTGCAGGCGATTCGCTATATCATGTGAGTTGGGCATGACCACTGCCGATACCATCGTGTTGGAAGCGCGCGATATCCGCAAGGGATACCGCTCGGGCGAGGGAGAACTGCGCGTTCTAAACGGCGTAGATTTGCAGGTGCGGCGCGGCGAACTCGTCGCGATTATGGGTGCATCGGGAGCTGGCAAAAGCACGTTGCTGCATATTTTGGGCACGTTAGAAACGCCAACTTCGGGTCAGTTGTCCATTGCTAGCACGGACGTTGCCGCCCTAGATGAAGCGTCGCTTTCGCGCTTTCGCAATCGCCATATTGGCTTTGTTTTTCAGCACCATCGTCTGTTGCCCGAGTTTACTGCACTGGAAAACGTCCTCATGCCTGCGCTCATCGCACGGCAGGGAGCGGCTCAGCGCGAGATGGCAATCGAACTGTTAGAGGCCGTTGGTCTACAAGAGCGCATGAGCCATCGCCCGAGCGAGCTTTCCGGCGGTGAGTGCCAGCGCGTGGCGATGGTGCGCGCGTTGATCATGCAGCCCCAAGTCGTGCTGGCCGACGAGCCTTCGGGCAATTTGGACGAAGCGACCAGTGCCGTGCTGCATCAGCTGCTGCGCGACCTAGCTCAGCGCAACCAGCAGGCCTTTGTCGTGATGACGCACGACGAGCACTTGGCGGCCAATATGGATCGCATAGGATATCTGGAAGCGGGCGTCCTGCGCCTAGAGGACTGAGTCTATGAAGTGCGAGATTTGCCACAGCAACGATGCGACGACGGCGTATACGCATATAGTTGACGACGCGAAGAAAACGCTTCTGCTCTGTGCCAACTGCGTTCCTAAAAGCGAGCGGAGCGAGCGGGCGGAGCCGTCCGAGGCACAGGCTCAGCAACACGTGCCGGTGCTCGTCAAAAAGGTGAAAGTGGAGTTTGGTACGGCACCGTCTCCGGAGACCTCCGCGGCGGGGCCCTGTGATGGATGTGGGATGACCTACGAGCAGTTTAAAAAGGTGGGGCGACTCGGGTGCCATCGCTGTTATGCGGTATTTGGAGCACAGCTAGAGCGCCTGTTAAAGCGCATACACGGCGCCGATGCGCACTGTGGCAAGGGGCGCATTGACGAACGTGCGGCACCGCGTCCTGCAGAGGCGTTGGATGAGTTGCGCAGCGAACTGAGCAAGGCGGTCGAACGCGAAGATTTTGAGCGCGCAGCGCAAATCCGCGATCGCATCCGCACGATCGAGGCAGAGGGGCAACGCCCCGTTGGTGAGGCCGAGCGTTGAATATCGGCGAACTCGTTGGCAATCGCGCCCAGTGGCTCAGCGGCGAAGCGGACGGCGATGGAATTGTTGTCAGCTGTCGCGCACGTTTAGCGCGGAATATATCGACCGCACCGTTCGCGCCCAAGGCGACCGTAGACGATCAGGAGCGGATTATCGAGCGCGTCTTGAATGCCGCCCAGCATAGCCGTCACATGTGCAGTGCTTCGTTTTTCAAAATGAATGCGCTGCAGGAGAGCGAGCGGCTTCTGCTGGTCGAGCGCCATTTGGTCAGTCCGGCACTGGCCGAGAGCAAGGGGCAGCGCGGGGTGCTCTTTAACCGAGACGAGGCGCTGAGCATTATGATTAACGAAGAGGACCACTTGCGCCTGCAGGCGATTCTGCCTGGTCTACAGGCGCAGGGCGCGTGGAACGCCGTGGATGCGCTCGACGACGATCTGGGTTCTTCGCTGCCGTATGCCCACACCGATCGATGGGGTTTTCTGACGGCGTGTCCGACCAATGTGGGAACGGGTTTACGCGTCTCCGTGCTGATTCACCTGCCGGCGCTGGTGCTGACAGAAGATATGGAACGCGTAACGCGCGGCTTGATGAAGATGGCGTTTACCGTGCGCGGTTTTTACGGCGAGGGAACGAATCCGGTAGGCAATTTATTTCAAATATCAAACCAGTCGACGCTCGGGGTTGAAGAGGGCAAAATCGTCGAAATGCTCACGACGATTACACAGCAAATCATAGCGTGTGAAAAAGACGCGCAGGACGCGCTCTTAAAAGAGGCGCGCTCGCAGGTCGAAGACAAGATTTGGCGCGCGTACGGGCTGCTCTCGCACGCGCGCGTCTTGAGCAGTCAGGAATTTATGAACCTGCTTTCCGCCGTGCGCTTGGGGCGCAGTTTGGGTTTGGTAAAGACGGTGGATTCCAGCTTTATGAACCACCTGATGATCATAACCCAGCCGTCGCATTTGCAGATGGAGCGCGGGGGCGAACTGGCTCCGGAAGAGCGCGATATTTACCGCGCCGAACGGGTGCGCTCGCGCTTTGCGACCCGGCCGGCAGACGGGGCTGGGTTACCTTGACAACGCTACGCCCTTTTGGTAGTTTCAGAAAAGGCCCACCGGGGGCTAAATCATTCCTAACACATTGATAATTATTATAAATAAAGCATACGCGGTAGTCGGTTAAAGATGAGCCGCGGAGGTCTATTTCATGAATAATATGTTTACCGATGGCGTCAAACGCGTCATGCAGTTGGCCCGAGAAGAATCCGCGCGCTTGGGGCATAACTACATTGGCACTGAACACCTGTTATTGGGCATCATAAAGGACGGCAAAGGCAAGGCCGTTACGGTGCTGACCAACCTGGGGTTAAGCCTAGAGACGGTCAAGCAATCGGTCGAGGATTACGTGGCCACTTCGGGGGGTACGATGACCATTGGCGAGGTGCCGTTCACGCCGCGCGCCAAACAGATCTTAGAGGTCGCGGCCAACGAAGCCAAAGAAATGAAGACGCAGTTCGTCGACGTCGAGCACCTGCTGCTCGCCTTGTTGAAGGACAAGGAAGGCGTCGCAGCGCAAATTCTCGCCGCATTTGGCGTCGACTATAAGACCGCGATGGAAGAGACGTTAGCCGTGTTGGAGGGCAAAACGACGGGCCGCAAGGAAAAGGGCAAGAAGAGCAAGACGCCGTTTCTCGATCACTTTGGTCGCGACCTGACGCAGCTGGCGCGCGAGGGCAAGCTCGATCCGGTCATCGGTCGGCAGAAGGAAATCGAGCGCGTTACGCAGATCCTCAGCCGCCGCAAGAAAAACAACCCCATCCTCATCGGCGACCCCGGCGTCGGCAAGACGGCCATCGTCGAAGGGCTCGCTCAGCGCATTATAGAGAAGCGCGTTCCGCAAATCTTGCTCGACAAGCGCTTGGTGACGCTCGATATGGGAGGCGTTGTCGCCGGCACCAAATACCGCGGTCAGTTTGAAGAGCGCATCAAGGCGGTGATGAACGAGCTACAGCAAAATACCGAGGTCATCATCTTTATCGACGAGCTGCACACGATTGTCGGTGCGGGCAGTGCCGAGGGCACGCTCGATGCATCCAATATGTTTAAGCCGGCGCTGGCACGCGGCGAATTGCAGTGCATTGGCGCCACTACGCTCGATGAATACCGCAAGCACATCGAGAAGGACGGTGCGCTGGAGCGCCGCTTTCAAAACATTATGGTCGACCCGCCGTCAGTCGAGGATACCATTGAAATTCTCAAGGGGTTGCGCACCAGCTACGAGGCCCATCACCACGTCGAATTTCCCGACCATGTGATTTCCTACGTCGTGCGTCAGTCGGATCGCTATATCAGCGACCGCTACTTACCCGACAAGGCCATCGATGTCCTCGATGAGACGGGTTCGCGCGTGCATTTGGCGCGCCTTAGTCCTCCCGAACAAATCAGCAAATTGGAGGGCGAAATCCAGGAGATAAATCGCCAAAAGAACGAAGCAGCGGAGCGGCAGGATTTTGAAGAGGCCGTCATTCTGCGCGACAAGGCACTGCAGCTGGGCGAAGAGCTGCAGCGCAGCCGTCAGGAGTGGGAAGAGAAGGTCCGCGACGAGGTCGTGCAGGTCAGCGAAGACAATATCGCCGAAGTCATAGCTAGCATGACGGGTATTCCCATAACGCGACTGGCCAAGAGCGAGAGCGATCGGCTGCTGGCCATGGAGAGCGAGCTCAAAAAGAAGATCATTGGTCAAGAGCAGGCGGTCACGGCCATATCGCGTGCCATTCGCCGCAGCAGGGCCGGCCTGCAGGATCCGCGCCGTCCCATCGGTTCGTTTATCTTTCTCGGGCCGACCGGCGTTGGTAAGACGGAACTGGCCAAGCGTCTGGCAGAGTTTCTCTTTGACGATGAAGAGGCGCTGATCTCCGTCGACATGTCCGAATACATGGAGAAGTTCGCCGTTTCGCGCCTGATTGGCGCGCCTCCGGGCTACGTCGGCTTTGACGAGGGAGGCCAGCTAACGGAAAAGGTGCGCCGCCGTCCCTATTCGGTCATATTGCTCGACGAGATCGAAAAGGCCCATCCAGACGTATTCAATATTCTGCTGCAAATCCTCGACGAAGGGCGGCTGACTGACAGCACTGGACGCAAGGTTGACTTTAGCAACACCGTCATGATCATGACCTCTAATATCGGCAGCCGCGACGTCGGTACGGGCGGTGTGCTCGGCTTCCAAAAATCCGATGCCGATACGCTGCACGAGCTGATGGAGGGCAAGATAAACGATGCGCTGAAAAAGACCTTCAATCCGGAATTTATCAACCGCGTCGACGATGCGATTATCTTTCATGCGCTGACCAAAGAGCATATTAACGAGATCATCGACATCACGCTCAACGAGTTTAAAAAGCGCCTAGAAAACCAGGACATCGGTCTGCGCATCACGCCGGGAGCCAAGAACCTAATGGCCGATAAGGGTTTTGATATGGCGTTCGGCGCGCGCTATCTCAAGCGCACGGTGCAGAAGATGTTGGAAGATCCGCTGGCAGAAGAAATTCTCAACGGTCACTTTGCTGCCGGTAGTCGAATCCGCGTTACCAAGAAGGGCGAAGAGCTCGTTTTTGACGAAGAGCGCGGCGATTCCGAAGAAAAAGTAGAAGAAAAGAAGGAAACTGCCGGTTAAGTTCGGTCGTTTAACGCATAGACTATTTTTTATAGAGCCGCTCTATCAAAGCCGATAGAGCGGCTCTACACTTGTAGCAACGGGGATAATCAATAGATGGTTTGCATATCGCGCGCATTGATTGCGCTGGCTCTTGCCCTGCTGATATCGACGAGTGGCGATGCACAGAAGGTCGTCGATATCGAGGTGCGCGGCGAACTGCGCAAAGTCGCCCAATCACTGATCCTTACCACGGTGGGCTTGGAGCCAGGCGTGGAATTATCCCAGGAAAACGTGCAGCAGGCCGTGCGCGACCTGCAGGGCCTCAACGTTTTTGAGGATATACAAATCTGGGGCGATCCCGTTCCGGGTGGTATGAAACTCATCGTTGTCGTGTCGGAGTACCCGGCGTTAGACGGGCTGCGCTTTAAGGGATACGACAATGTAAAAGAGAAGGACATGCAAGAGGCGCTCGGCTTGGTGGTCGGTCAGGTCGTCGCTCCCAAAGATTTGGTGCGCGGCGAGCAGAAAATTCTCGACTTGTACAAAGAAAAAGGATATCTACGCGCCGAAGTGAAGGGGCAGATGTTCGATTCGGAGCAAGAAGGTCGCGTATATATCCAATACGATATAAACGAGGGCGATAAGGTGCGGATCCGCGGCATACGCCTGGTGCAGCACCGGCTCGATGGCACGTCCGTAGACAGCGACTCGCTGGCGCCGCGCAACCCGCGCCGACCCAAGCGCTGGGAAGCGGATAGCCCGATGCCCCAGCAGCTGCGTGCGCTTATGGAGACCAAGACCAAGCACTGGTGGCGCAAAGGCGAGTTTAACGGCGATACGTATGCTCAGGACAAGGACAAACTACTGGCCTACTACCGGAGTCTCGGTTTCCAGCAGGCCGGCGTTCTGCGCGACAGCGTCTACTACGACTCGACGCGCAAAGATCTGTTTATCGAACTGGAATTGGACGAGGGGTTGCAGTATCGCCTAGGGTCGATGTCCTTTGCCGGCAATACGATTCTCTCAGAGGACAAGCTGGCGGAAAAGTTGCGCCTCGGCGAGGGCGATACCTATGGCCTATCCGGCGCCGAACTGGCCGATATGGCCCGCTTTGCCTATTACGAAGAGGGTTATCTGGACACGCGCGTGGTGCCGTCGGAGACGGTGCGCGGCGACACGGTCGACGTGGCGTTCCAAATTTTTGAAGGACAGCCGTGGACGATTCGTCGCATCGACATTGCCGGCAATACGAAAACGCGCGAGAAGGTGATCCGCCGCGAGGTCGAGTTGCGTCCCGGCGACATTTACCAGCAGGATTTGGTGCAGGAAAGCCAGCGGCGCATCTACATGCTCAACTATTTCAAAGACGTGCAGATCCAACCGGAGTACAGCCCCATTGAGGGCGAGCGTCTGGTCGATCTAAAGTTCAACGTCGAAGAGCAGCCGACCGGTCAGGCTTCAATGGGGGCCGGCTACAGCGACCGCGATAAACTGGTCGGTCAAATAGGTCTGCGCGTTCCCAACTTCCGCGGCAAAGGGCAAAACGTCGACTTTAGCTGGGAATTTGGCACGCGTCGCGAGCAGTTCCTCGTCGGTTTTACCGAGCCGTGGCTCTTTGATTCGCCGACGAGTCTTTCGCTGCGCGTTTATACCCTCAATAACCAGTACTACGATTTATACGATTTCCGCCGCAATTCGATCAGCCTACGCGTTGGGCGCCGCCTGAAGAAACCGGCCTATTCTAGCGTGTCAGTCGGTTATCGTTTGGAGAGCGAACGCTATACCGATTTCGGTGAAGATTTTGATGAATCGCTATTGACCAGCAGCGTGTATGGAAATCGCTATGAGCCGATAACGACCAGCAGCTTTGAACTGGTATTCTCGCGCGATACGCGCGACCAGGCGCAGTTTCCCACCAAGGGCACGCAGATTTCCTATCGCCCTGAACTGGCGTCTTCGCTGGTGGCCGGTGACGTCGATTTCCACAAACACGAAATTACTGCCAACTACTACCAGCCCAGTTGGTGGAAGTTCGTCTTTAGTCTTGAATCCAAGGTTGCCGTAGTCGATGGTTTCTCCGATTGGGACGATCGCAATCTATCGGTGTGGGAGCGTTTTTCACCGGGCGGTGTCGATATGTGGGATGGTCAAGTGCGCGGCTATCCCGACCGTTCGTTGGGACCGCGCATCTCGGGCGTGCCGCTGGGCGGGCGTTCGATGATCGTGATCAATCTCGAATACCGCTTTCCGATCGCCGAGCAGCAGGTCTACGGCGTCCTTTTCGCCGATGCCGGAAACGCGTGGGAAAAGATTCCCGATCTCAGCCCACTCGACCTGCGTCGCTCGCTGGGTTTTGGCTTTCGCGTGATGACGCCCATGCTCGGTCTGATCGGCTTTGATTTTGGCTATGGTTTTGACCGCAAAGAAGTGGACGGTTCGGCGGCCGGTTGGCATACCCACTTTCAATTTGGCCCGCAATTCTTTTAGCGTGTGGTGCATCGCGTTGCTGTGCCAGTAAAACGCTGTATTTCTAAATGGCCGCCTGCGCCTTATATTATCCACGCACGTATAGATTGGCGATTTATATAAGAGGAGTCCGTATGAAACGCGTCGTTTTTTCTGCTGTGCTATTGGCCTTCATGTCTCTGTCTAATGCTGCATTGGCCGATGTGAAGATTGGTTATATCGATTCAGAAGTGCTAAAAGAGCGCCTGCCCGAGTTTCGCGAGGCCCAGCGCAAATTGGACCAGCTGCGCCAAGATTATGAAAATCAGGCCAAAGACCGCGAAGCCAAGCTGATGAAGCTGCAGGACGATTTCCGCAAGCAGGAACTGCTGATGAGCGAGGCGCGCAAGGCGGAGCTACAGGCTGATTTTGAAGAGAAGGTGCGTCAGCTTCAGGCCTTCACGCAGGAAAAATTTGGTCCGGAGGGCGAGCTGATGCGCAAGAATATCGAGCTTTCCGAACCCATTTTTAAGAAGATTAACGACGCCATTAAGGTGCTCGCAGACGAAGATAGCTACGACTATATCTTCGACGCGGCGGCGCCCAGCAGCGGGCTGGTTTTTGCCCAAGAAAAGTACGATCTAACGGAGACAGTTTTGGAAGCGTTGGAAAAGCAGCGGACGGAAGAGGGCCAGTAAATGGCTGATACCGAGGAGTTTGTGCCCCTCGATTTGGCGCAGATCCAGCAGATTTTACCGCATCGCTATCCCTTTCTTCTCGTCGATCGCATTATTGAAATGGTGCCGGGTGAGCGCGTAGTCGCCATCAAAAACGTGACGGCTAACGAACCCTTTTTTCAGGGCCATTTTCCTGGCTATCCTGTAATGCCCGGCGTTCTCATCATAGAAGCATTGGCCCAGGCTGGCTGCGTTATGATGCTACACGGGATGGAAGACCGGGCGAATAAAGTGCCGTTTTTTGCCGGTATAGACGGGTGTCGCTTCCGCCGTCCGGTCGTGCCCGGCGACCAGCTACGCCTCGAACTAACTGTTTTGCGCCAGCGCGGCATTTCTTGTAAAATGATAGCCAAGGCGTTTGTAGGCGAAGAGCTTGCGGCCGAGGCCGAAATACTGGCCGTCGTCGGCGAGCGCACATAGGCGGTTTTAGCTCTCCATATAGATCGCATTTACATCCAACGGATGCTTTATGCATCGTGTTCCCGATTTTTTTTTGGGGCGCACGGCTGCATAAAACAGCCTATCTCAATGACTTGCACAACGTCGATGCAATCGTTTGTAGCAGTCTACGATTTGCATTGTTCAGTTCAAGTTTTCCACAGGATAGGATCGGATGACTTCAATGGAAAACCCCCATATCCGCACGTTGTTTGCCCAATCACCGCTCCCAATGTGGCTGTGCGACGCCGATTCGCAACAAGTCGTCGACGTCAACAACGCCATGCTGCAGTTACTCGACTGTAGTCGAGAAGAGTTCTTTGCTCTTCCTTCAGATCAAATAGAGCGCTTGACCAACATGTCTGGAATAGAAGATATGGATGAAGTCTGGCTCGAGTTAGAAGAGAAAGGATCTGTAGTCCGCTTGGTTAACTGTCTGACTCGCCAGGATCAAGAGGCGCGGTTCAGAATTACGAGTACGCTGGTTGAAGACCCTCCTGGTCTCCGCCTAGTGTGGTGCCAAGCCGAACGGCTATTGAGCAATTTATCCGAGCGTTTTTCCCATTGGTTTGAAGATCTAGAAACCAATGTGTTCTTCTATCGCCACACGGTTGCTGATGGTCGGCTGATGGATCTGAGCGATTCGTTTGAAAAGATACTTGGCGTACCTTGCGAAGAGGCGATCGGTCAACCGTGGGCTACTCTTGTTGAGTGGGATTTACAAACCATGGCCATTGCCGCCGAGAAACTAGCCGCTTTGCGTCCCGGTCTGAGCGATCAGATGGATATGGACTTTATTCATCCGAATGGTACGCAGCGCACTATCAAGGTTGTCGCGCATATGTTTGTCGATGAGGAAGGGCGCACGTGCATAGATGGTTTGGCAGAAGATATTACGGCGCGCAAAGAAATGGAAAAAGAATTGCGTGAGGCGCATGCAGAGGCCGAGCGCGCCAACCGCGCCAAATCGGCCTTTATCGCGCAGGTTAGCCATGAACTGCGCACGCCGCTCAATGCGATTATGAGTTTTAGCCAGCTCTTACAGATTGAAAACCTTGCCCCCGAACACAGCGCCCTATTGCAGGATATCCGCTATTCGAGCGACCACCTGATGCAGCTAATCAATGATCTCCTCGATATACAGCAAATCGAATTGGGTAAAGTCGAGCTTGAAATAGAGCCTGTAGAACTGGTTGGATTGGTAGGCGGAGCCCTGCGTATGGTCGCACCTGCAACTTCGAAAAACAATGTGAAGATTGAGAATTTCGCACTTGAAAGCCTTTGGGTCCAGGGCGATCGCCGGCGCGTCCAGCAGGTGCTGATCAACCTATTGTCCAACGCAGTCAAATACAATCGAGAAAATGGGCGCGTGCAGGTTGCAGCAGAAAAAATGCAAGGCGATATGCTGCGCATATCTGTATCGGACACGGGTTTGGGTATCTCCGAAGCCAATCAGACGCGACTTTTCGAGCCGTTTGAGCGTCTAGGCGCCGACAAGACACCTATTGAAGGAATGGGATTGGGTCTGGCAATTACAAAGCAACTCGTCGAGCTGATGCATGGAAAAATAGGTGTGATCAGCAAGGAGGGCGAGGGGTCGACATTTTGGTTTGAGCTACCCGTATTGGAAGAGGGAGGCGATGTGAAGGTCTCAGGGCAAAGCGCTTCCGCTATAAACCTGAGTAACGCGCGCGTCGTCTACATAGAAGACAACCAAATCAATGCGAAAATTGTCGAGCATATATTGATGCGCTACTTTGCCATACGAGCGAAGATCGCCTCCTCGGCGCACGAAGGTTTAGAACAAATTCGGATAGAGCGTCCGAATCTGGTGGTGGTCGACATTGATTTGCCCGATATGAGTGGCTATGATGTGCTAGCGGAAATCGCCAATGAGCCGTCGCTAAAAGGCGTGCCTGTCATAGCACTGACCGGCCATTTTGCAGCCAGCGATAGAGAGCGTGGGCTTCAGGCGGGTTTTGTGGAATACCTAGAGAAGCCGTTGGACATAGAGCTATTCGTAGAGGCGGTGAGCTGCAACCTAATCGACGGGTAGGGCTGTGGGCTTGCCGATATGTTAATGATCGCACGCGTGTCCGGTGGCAAACGAGGGGTTCGGCCTTAGCCGAACCCCTCGTTTGTTGCGGAACGCTCCCCCGAGCTATTTGATTAGGGTCATTTTGCGCGTATGGGTGAAGCTGGGCGTAACGAGTCGGTAAAAGTAGATACCGCTGGCGACGCCGATTCCATGCGCATCTAAGCCATCCCAGGCGATTCGGTAGAATCCCGCCGCCTGTAGCGGATGAGAGACCAGTTTGCGCACTTGTTGCCCCAGAATATCATATACTACGAGCTGGACGGGTGCGTCCTCGGGCAGCGCGTATTCAATGCTCGTCGATGGGTTGAATGGGTTGGGATAGTTGGTGTGCAGGGCATAAGTTTCGGGGCGCAGCGCGGTGGAATGCAACTGCACGGCCGAACGCACGCCCAGAGTCGGCGATGCGGTGTAGGCCTCGCGCAAGTCGAGCCCTACGGCGTTTGCGTCGCCTAAGCGCGTGAAGCGCAGTTGGGCCAATAGGCCCTGTCCCGATACGGTAGATCCATCTGTCAGGCCGTTGCCGACGACGACTTGTCCGGGCTTTTCCCAGAATACGGAAAAGAGGGGCGCATTACCGCCCTTGCTGCCCAGCAAATGACCGGGGCCGGGAAGAGCTTCCTCAAAGCGCAGAAGGGTTGGATCGTATTCGATTACCGCGCCAAATGCGCTGAGGTCTTCCACCTGCTTGCCCCAAAGGCGCACCGTCAGCTGGTTGCTTTCTGAGCGGGTGCCACCGCGCGCCTCGAGAGAAAAAACCGATTTTTCATCGTTGGCCTGCGGAACTGCCCAGCGCTTGCCGCTCAGGGTCTTGCCGAAGTTGTCGACGAAGATAAAGAAATCGTTGAAGTCTACGCTGCCGCCGCCGTCCAGATCGTAGGCTGCCGCCGCGCCCGTCGCGCTCTGGCCAAAAAAGTCGACGAAGAGAAAAAAGTCGTCGAATGTGACGCCGCCGTCGCCGTTAAAGTCGCCAGCCAGTGCCGATGGGTCGGCGACGACAAACGCTTCCGCTTGGGCAAACTCGCTGGCCAAATCGCCTTCGACCGCGCGCACTCTCCAATAATAGGTCGTGCCCTCTTCCAGATCGCGATCGATGGTCCATCCCGTTTGGCCGGTCCCTATATCGCCGGATCCATCTACCAAGTCCGATACGGAAGCTGCAGCGGTGGAAAAGTCCGGTGCCGCGGAGATCTGTATCTCGTAGGTCAGCGTGCCGCCGGCGTTAAATGGGCTCGCGTTGGTAAAGAAGAACGTGGGCCTCAGATAGTCGCCGCTGCGCCCCAATTCGCTTGGAGCAGATGGTGCCGACGAAGAATTGGGCGTGGCCGATACGGTGTTGGAAGGAGCGCTTTCGTTTGGCGGGTTCTCCGTGTCGACAGAAGTCACGTAGTACTGATAGGTGGTGTCATTGCCGACATTGGGGTCGGTATAGGTTGTCTTTTGCACGCCGGAGTTGAGCAGGGCAAATGCGCTGCCCGCCGCGCTGCGATAGACGTTGAAGCCGTTGAGATCGAGGGCGACCTCAGCTTGCCAGGACAGTACGACCTGTCGCGTGCCCTCTGTAGCGCTGAGGCTTGTAGGTATAGCTGGTGCCGTAGTATCGGCCGTGCTCAGCGTAGTAAACTCGAGGGTATCGCTCTCGGTAGAGGGGTTGCCCGCGCGGTCGGTTGAGCCAACGATGTAATAGTAGGTCTGGCCCGGCGTCAGGTTGGTCAGCGTGATGGTGTGGTCCGTGACGTCTTCTGTAGCGCCAATATTGAAATTAAAAGCTAGACGGTCGGTGCCAAATTCGACGAAGCTATCGGACAATTCGTCGGTAGTCCAGCCGATAATGGCCAGCGAGTCGGAGACGGAAGACTGGATGGAGGATATAACGGGCGAACTCAGGTCCGGTGTCGCATCGGTAGTGAACGATAGCGTATCGCTTTTGGTCGGGCCGTTATTGCTCAAGTCAGACGAAGCGACCACATAGTAATACGTCTGGTTAGCGCTGAGGTTTGTAAGTGTTACCTCGTGCGTAGTGGCCGATGTGGACAGCGTGCGCACCGTGCCGAGGTTGTTCGTCGTGCCGAATTCGACTTCGGCCGTGGACTCCTCGTCGGTGGTCCAGCGCAGGGTTGCACTAGTGTCATTTTTATAGGCGATAGAGGGTGCCGCCGTGATTTCCGGTGCGGTAATGTCCACCTCTGGATTTGTCGTAAAGGTCGCCGTAGCGCTCTGTGTCGCGCCGTTGCCCGCCGCGTCCGTAGACCCAACCACGTAGCTATAGGTAGAGCCCGGCTCTAAGTCGCTGAGAACGATTTTGTGCGACGTCTGGTTGTCTCCAGATGTCTCGCTATTGTCGAGACTCGCAGAGCCAAATTGCACGTCGCTATCGGCGGGTTCGTCTGTCGTCCATTCGATAACGGCCGAGTCGTGTGTTTGCGAGGTGACAGAGGGGCCGGATAGGATAACGGGAAACTGCGTATCGGCCGTGGCATCCGTGGTAAAACTACCCGACCCACCGGGCGGCTGTAGCACTTTGGCGCGCTTGAGTGCCGATGAGTTGTTGGGGTCGAATGCGACTTTCTTGCCGTTGGGACCGGTTGCTTCGATTCGGTAGCCGTAGGTCGTGCTGAGATCCAAGCCGCTGACTGTGATGATGTGCTCGCGCGTAAAGCGCGCGCTGCCGTTGGGGTTGAGGTTGGCGAACTCAAACTCATCGGATGAGCCCAGCGTGGCGTTTGTTCCTACGGAACCGGTGAAGACGCTGCCCGAGGTTGGAATATCCGTCGACCAGCGCACGATAGCCACTTTGCCGCGCACGACGACCTGCGGTCCGGAAACGATGACCGGCGCAAGCGTGTCGCTCGATGCAGAAGTGCGGAAGTGGAAGTCGCGGTTCCATTGCCGGTTGCCGCGCGGGTCGGTGTTGAGCGTATCTACCTCGTTAAAAGCGGTGATGCGGAAGCGGTAACGCGTTGCCGAAGACAGTTCGCTAAGGGCAATATCGTGCACCGTCAACAGCTCTCCAGACGAGGAGGTGTCCGTGTAGGCGATGGGGATTTCGCGCAGCGGCGTATCGTCATCTAACGCGGCGTATTCGAGGCGAATCGACGCTGGCTGGTTGAGCTGTATGCGCAGGCGCGCGCCGTCGGATCCGACCACGTGGAAAGGTGGTCTTGTGAAGCGCAGGCGCCGGTCTATGGAGCGCGTGTGCAGGAAATCCGGACGCGTTGTCTGCACCTCCTGTTCGGTCATGCCCTCGGCCAAAAAGCTTTCTGCGTTAGTCAGGCGAGAGCCCACGCTGAAGTTGTAGCGCGTATTGGGCTGCAGGTCGCGAATCTCGACGATATGCACCTGGGTGCCGTCTTCGTCATTGATTATTTCAGCCGCTGTTCCTTCGCCGCCAGTATTAAAGGTGTAGCGCGTATCGGCCGGTCGGTTGGTAAACCAGCGAATCACTGCAGAAAACGGCGTCGACTGCACTTCGAAACGCTCTAAGAAGAGCGGGCGTTTGTCGACGCCCAAGCGCGTTCTGAAAAAACCTTTAAACGGCGGGCTAGGGCGACCGTTGAGGTCATACGAGCGCGCCGTGAACTCGTACTCCGTTTTGGGCTTGAGATTGCTTGCAATTACCGTGTGGCGGCGGTTGCCTAACGCATCGTCGAGTTTGCGAACGGCATTAATGAAGTCAGTTGTGATGACAAAGTCCTCAAACCGAGGTAAGGACTGCAGAGCCATCCGTATGCGCTCGTCATCGAGCGTTTCCCGCGGTATGATGCCGCGCTCGAGTAGGGCCTTGAGTCCGTCGAGCATACGCGGCGTCACGCGCTCGGCCAGTGGGTTGGTAAAGGTGCGCCAAAGCGTGTCGCCGACGGCGCGAACTCGCACGGTATCCGTAAGGCCCGGGTCTTTGGTGCGCCAGTTTAGGGTGACGACGTCGCGTCCGCTAATGTGTTCTAAATCGAAGATGGCATTGGAGAAAAACTTTACCAACTTGATGCCAAATTGGTTGATGCCAAAACGCCGCTCGTCAAAGTCGCTCGAACTGGCACCGACGCGCACCTTGGTTATGGAGAGCATGGCACCCTGTTCGGAAATGGGGCCTACGATATCGAAATTGATGGTATAGAGTACGCCCGTCCCCGTAGAGGCAGCAGCGGAATTATTTCCGGACACGGCAAATCCCTCGATGACGAACCCGTCGTCTCGCGTGACGGGTGCCTTGGGCAAAGCCAGTTGTGGCGGGATAAATGGGCCGGGTGCGATTTGTACGTTGCCTATAATGCGCGGATCGTAGGCGATCTCAATTTCACTCTGGCGTCCGGCCTCGACAAACTCAACGCCGATGGCCGCTTTTATGCGCTGTCCGACGGAAGGATCGCGAATGTCGCGCGGATTGAATTGCACCCTGAAGGCTTCATTTGTGCCTGCCCACAGCGGCGAAGCGCTCAGCGCTAGCAGGGTGCAGACGAGCAAACAGCGGCCGTTGATGCCCATGGATCAGCCCTTTCGAAAAGCGTGCGTTATACGCGTCAATTGGAGTTTGCTGTTAAACGGAAAGTGAAGGTTTCACAAATATATAAAAAAACTGCGGGCACGTTTTGTGATGCAGATCATATATGGGCAAGTTTTTACTTGCTCAGCCCCATAGAGGCAGTACATTTACCAGCGGAGAAGAGGTAGAGCGAATGGAATCCGAAAGAACACGCAATTAATAGCAGCCCCCTGCGAGGGCTGTTTTTTTATGTCGACTATCGATGGAGCGGGGGAGTATTAGATGAGCGCGTTGAGCCATGTAATAGAGGCCCAGCAATTTGATGTGGAGTCGCTGCAGGCCATTTTTGCCACGGCGCGAGAAATGGAGCAGGTCGTGCAGCACTACGGCTCAAATATTCTCAACCGGCGCGTTATGGCCACCCTATTTTACGAGCCGAGCACGCGCACGCGACTCTCGTTTGAATCGGCGATGGCTCGTTTGGGCGGAGCGGTGCTGACCACGGAGAGTGCGCAGGAATTTTCTTCGGCGGCCAAGGGAGAGACGTTGGAGGATACCATACGCGTCGTCGCAGGATATGCTGACGTCATCGTTCTGCGCCATTTTGAGAGCGGTGCGAGTCGCCGCGCCGCCGATGTGGCCGGCATTCCCGTTATAAACGCCGGCGATGGGGCGGGGCAGCACCCCACGCAGTCACTGTTGGACATGTATACGATTGACCGCGAAATCGGCCATATCGACACTATTTCCATCGCATTGGTTGGAGACCTTGCCAACGGGCGCACCGTGCGTTCATTATGTTACCTATTGGCAAAGTATAAGGATCCCAAAATCTACTTTGTTGCGCCTCCTGTGGTCCGCATGAAAGAGGATATAAAGGAGTACCTGCGCCGCCACAGCACGCATTTTGAAGAGGTGGAGGATCTGCACGCCGTCGCCCGCGAGGTCGATGTGATATATCAGACGCGCATTCAGCGCGAGCGTTTCGGCGATCGCATACATGAGTACGAGCAGGCCCGCGGCCGCTATATCATCGATCAGTCGGTGCTCGACTGCATGCGCAAAGACGCCATTGTCATGCATCCGCTGCCGCGAGTAGACGAGATCGACCCGGCGGTAGATGGCGATCCGCGTGCGGCCTATTTTCGCCAAGCACACAACGGACTCTACGTGCGCATGGCTCTGCTGCGCATGTTGCTGGCGCCCTGAGCATTCTTGACGGGACATCGGCAATTGAATATATTTCGCCGACACGTTGTCGTTCATGAGGATAGAGAGGTCGTGCATGGGTTCCAGCAAAGGCAGAATTCGGGAGCGCGAGTTGCGCCAGCGTCGCAAGCGACGCAAAGAGCAGTTAAAGCAGCGCATCAAAGAGGCTAAGATGGCGCCGCGCAAGCGGTCGAAATAGCGCGATAGCGCGGGCGTTATCTGCGCCAATCAAGCAACTAGATCGCAAGAGAGCGGACAGTTTTCTGTCGGCTCTCTTTTGCGTTGAGAAGACGTAGCGGAGGAAAAATGCGCGTAGCAGTTGCCGGAGTGAACGGCATTGGTAAACACCACGCCAAGTGGCACTATCTGGCTGGGGCCGAAGTCGTTGCGTTTCTGGGCAGTAGCGAAGATACCTGTGCCAAAGGCACCCAAGCCCTGTGCGATATCTTTCCCTTCTCCGGGCGGAGCTACAGCGATTTCGACGAGTTGTTGGAGCGAGAGCAGCCCGATGTCGTCGATATATGCCTGCCCAATGAACTGCACTATGCTCACGCTTTAAAGGCGCTCGAAAATGGCTGCCACGTGCTGTGCGAAAAACCGCTGGTGTGGGATGGCCAAGAGCCAGCGCATATGCTATTTCAGGCGCAGGAACTCGTCGAATATGCGCGCGGTAAAGGGCTGCGTCTAGGCGTGTGCAGCCAGTATGCTGCGGCCCTACCTCACTACGCCCGACTGCACCAAGCGCGCCACGGCCACGTGCAGCGACCGCACGCATTCTACGCCGAGATGGATACTCTGGCGCGGGGCCGCACGCGCAGCGCCGAGGAAATTTGGATCGATATGGGGCCGCACCCGCTCAGCCTGCTGCTGGCTTGGATGCCGCAAGGGGTCGTGCACACGGATTCATTAGATGTCGCTTTTAGCGCCGGTGAGGCGCGCGCGCGCTTTGATTTTTCCAATGCAGAACATGTGTGTCAATGCGAAGTCATCGTGCGCGATTTGGCCGCGGGGAAGCCGGTGCGCCGCTTTGGCATAAACGACGTTGTCGTCGACTGCGAGGGGCGGGCCGATGAAACGGGTGCCTACCGCTGCGTGCTCAGCGAAGGTTCCATGGAAGAGATAGGTGACGATTTTATGTCGCTGCACATCGCCCAGTTCCTAGCGTGCGTAGAAGATCCGGCGCTGGCCCTGCTGGCTTCGGGCGAAATGGGCCTGCGCAATCTAGAACTGCAACTACAGGTTCTACAGCGCGCGTAGGCGATTGTGAGTTCAACTTCTAAGTGCACTTTTCGTGGCATGTGAAAAACAAAGGCCAACTGGTATATTTCCTTTGTCAAATCACATGCCCCACGAAGAGGAGCTTATGAAGGGATATAGCCAGTTGACCTTACCCCAAAGATACGAAATATCAGCGCTGGACAAAGCCGGTCATGGCCCCAGCGCGATAGCGACCGTGGTGGGCGTCCACCGGACGACGATCTCGCGGGAGTTGAAACGAAATAAGAGCCCCAATGGCTACTTTCCCCAAGCGGCTGATCGTCGCGCTCAACAGCGTCGGCAGGATCGGTGTCGACCGCTTAAATGGACGGGCCGTTGCCGTCAGTTGGTTGAGGGAAAACTGCGACACCAGTGGAGTCCGGAGCAGATCGCCAACTGGTTGGGACGCAGCGAAGGGATTTCTATTTCCCACGAGCGCATTTATCAGCATATTCGCTCCGATCAAGCACAGGGTGGCACACTGTATAGGCATCTACGTCAGCGTCTCCGCCCTAAACGAGTTACAGCCCAGACGGCCTATAAAGGCTCGATCCCAGATCGCGTTTCGATTGATGAGCGTCCACTCATCGTCGAAGAGAAGCAGCGTATCGGCGATTGGGAAGTCGATCTGATGATGGGTGGCCAAGGCGGCGGTGCACTCTTAACGTTGGTCGAGCGAAAAAGTCGATTTACCCGGATCGAACCGGTCGATTCTAAACACGCCGATCACGTCGCCCAGGTGCTCATTAATGCGCTGCGAGATCACAGGCAACAGGTCCATACCTTGACCATGGATAACGGCAACGAGTTTGCTCAGCATCAAAAAGTCAAGAAATCACTACGAGCCGATGTCTACTTTGCCCATCCTTATTGCGCCTGGCAGAGAGGGCTCAACGAGAATACCAACGGCCTCTTACGGCAATACTTTCCTAAAGGAATTAACTTTAAAACGGTGAGTCGTGCTAAAATCCAGCAAGTCGAGCAGCGGCTCAATAATCGACCTAGAAAAGGCCTGGAATTTCAAACGCCAAACGAGATTTTCCATGCTAAAAAAACATAATCACAATATGTGCACTTCAGAGTTGAAACCACCCTCTATATACTTCAATACGAATTAGATTTGTGTTGAAAGTCTAATTTTAACGGACCGCCTCAATCGCTCACCTGGACAGGCGGGACAGTGGCCAAAAAAAGAAAGACAAATTGTGGACGACCTAAAAGATCATCAAGTAGCCATTTTATGCGGTGGTAGGGGGACGCGTCTTAGGCCGACTACAGACACTATCCCGAAAGCGCTCGTAGAGTTAAACGGGCGCCCTATTCTCGACTATATAGTTGATTTTTACTCTTCCAAAGGCTTAAATAAATTTATTATGTGTACTGGTTATAAGGGAGAATTGGTCGAGTCGCATTGTCGCAGTTATTCAGCCAATCTAAATTTTTATTTTTCAGATGCTGGAGAGAATGCCAGCATGCTACAGCGGATTTGGCATATGCGTGAAATGATCGAAGAGCGGATGTTTGTCTCTTATTGTGACACGTTTATAGATTTGGATATTGGCCAGATGTTAGAGGAACACCGCAGAAAAGGGGCTGTTGCGACTATGGTAACAGCGAGGATAAAAAGCCCGTTTGGCCTATTGACCTATGGTGCAAATAGATGGGTGGATTCTTTTGTTGAAAAGCCAGTGCTCAACTACTACATCGGCAGCTTTATACTCGAGCGTTCCGCATTGGAGAATGTGACCCCGGAAATGCTCGCTAAGCCAGATGGTGAAGGGATCGTAGAATTCTTCAACGTTCTTGTCGATAGAAATCAATTGGCTGCACACGAACATGCGGGTGCCCAAATCACCTTTAATACAGAAAACGAGCGCCAGAAGGCAGAAGAAACTCTGGGGCATTTTTATTCGGTTTCGGAGGATTTATGAATTGTTTGAAGGACAAAAAGGTTCTAGTCACGGGTGGTAGCGGTTTTATCGGTTCGCACCTGACTCGGCGATTGCACAGGGAAGGAGCTGATGTCGCAATACTTTGCAAATACAATAGCGTTATGGACAATATACGACTGGTCGATTTGTGGCCGGATATTACAGTACTGGAGGCGGATATTCGCAACAAGGATTCGCTGCGGCAGATCGGAGAGTTCAAGCCGGATATCGTTTATCACTTAGCTGCTTACAATCACGTCGGTGATAGTTTTCTGCATGTTTCTGAGGCGATGGAATCCAATGCGCAGGGGACGGCAAATGTGATAGAGGCTTATGATGACTATGATCGTTTTGTTTATATCGCAACATCCGAAGTCTATGGTCGGCAAGACAGTGTCCCTTTTCACGAGGAAATGACTCCAAATCCGATATCCCCTTATGCCGTCGGTAAATATAGCGGCGAATTATACTGTAAGATGAAGATGGAACGCTCTGATCGACGCATAGCGGTTATCAGACCTTTTAACGCATTCGGACCCTATCAAAGTCCGAGAGCCATTATTGCGGAAATGATTTTGACTTGCCTATCTGGCCAGCCAGTTTACTCCACAGAAGGGAAGCAGACGCGCGACTTTAATTTTGTCGGCAACTTAGTGGATGGCATGCTACTCGCCGGAGAGCGAGACGAGGCGGTTGGCGAGACGATAAATGTGGGATCGGGGGGAGAGATTGCTATTTGTGACCTCATTCGCTTGATTCACTCGCTTACCGATAGTGAGTCCGAACTTCATATAGGAGCACTCGAGTTGCGGCCGACGGAAATCTGGCGAATGTTCGCAGCAAATGACAGGGCGCGAGAACTGTTGGGGTGGGCGCCGAAAGTCAGTTTTGAAGAGGGTCTTCGCATTACGATCGAATGGTATCGGGAGTTTATCGATCAATTTTCTAGTGCTAACTCGAGACTTAGTGGTCTGAGCACGTACCCCTTGCCATAACACAGATGCTCGCCAGTCACAAAACAAAAAACATACTTTGTATCGTCGACGAATTGACTACCGGGGGGGCACAGACCGCCCTCTTTAACGTAGTTGACAACCTCGATCGCAACCTCTACACGCCCTATGTCGTGGCCCTATTTAAAGACGGTCGGGTGGGGGAGACATTGCGAGATCGCGGCATTTATGTTGAGTGCCTACATGTGGTGCAGCCATTTTCTTTTAGCACCTTTATCAAGCTCTATCCTCGTCTATGCGCTATCGCGCGAGATCACAACGTCGTACTCGTACACTCTTTTTTGACTGCTTCGGCTATATATGGTGGAATTATCGCCCGTCGTTTGAGGCTCCCCTCTATTCTAAACGTACATACGGTTTTGGCAAAAGCCCATATCGTCGGTAAGCGCACTACGCTATATTTAGAGCTTTTGGCTCGGGGGCTCAACCATTTTCTAATCGCGGGGAATCAAATGACTAAAGCCGAGTTGTTGCGCCTGCGTTTGTGGCGAGATGTCGGTCGAATCCGGATGATTTATAATGGAATCGCACCAGTTGGAAATCCAAGTGACGTTACATGGAGTGGTGATGCGATAAAAATAACGATGGTGGCAAATTTCTTTCCAGAAAAAGACCATATCACTTTGATAAAAGCCTATGAATTACTGCGCGATCGCTTTCCACTGCAACTCCTCATAATTGCCGAGGGAGAAGGATCTTATCGCGAATTGGTTATGAATTATGTCCAAGAGAGAGACCTGAAGCAGATTGTATTTCAAAACAACAAAGACGCCGCTACCTATAGCCAGCAGACGGATATCTTTGTCTTGACTACCCACTCGGAAGGGGATCCGATTGTGCTTAAGGAAGCTATGTCGGTTGGTATTCCCTGTGTGGCATCCAATGTCGGCGCCGTTGGGGAAGTAATCGAAGACGGAGTTGATGGTGTACTGATTGCGGATGGAGATCTGGACGGTTTAGTGAGAGCCTTAATTCGCCTTATTGAAGATCGGCCATTTCGCCAGCGGCTTGCTAAGTGCGCGATAAAAAAATACCGGGACAAGTTTTCGCTCGATAAAATGACGTACGAATACAAAGAGTTATATGCGCAGGTTATTTAATAGCTACTATTTCTATAACAGTAGCGCCTTGTCTGCGCTGATTATTACTACGTGTTGTCAGCTATGTGTTTGGGTGAAAGCACAATGACATTCTTGCATAAACATATTACCAGCGCGTATATACTCATCGTAGTAGTGACGGCTGCTGTGTATTGGGGGATACTCGACAACTATTTTCTCAACGACGATTTTGGCCGCCTTGCCGCTTTGTGGCCACTGCAAGAAGAAACGCTCGCGCGGGCTTTTGGGTCGATGGTTGAAAATAGCTATCACTGGGCATATTATCGGCCATTGACCAACATGTCCTTTTATATTTTGGGCAAGATGGCTGACTTGAATGCCACTTGGTACTATGCCTCTTCTATTGCTCTACACTGCATCACATCCCTCGTTGTATTTGCGCTTATTCGCCTCTTGTTTGTCGGCCGTGCTTCATCTATCTGGCCCGCTCTAACCGCTGCACTTTTTTTTGCTATACATCCAAGGCAAGTCGAGTCTGTTTCATATATTCACGATAATGAAAATATTTTTTGTGGTTTATTCTTTTTTTTGGGATTGTATTTTTTTATCAAGTTTTACAATGGTGGGCGATATTCCCATCTGGGTGCAGCTAGTCTGAGCTATTTTTTAAGTCTACTCGGCAAGGAGATGGGTGTTACTTTGCCGTTTATTTGTTTGGGGTATGCGCTATTGTTGGGCGTGCGCACAGAGGGTCAAATACGCGAAAAGCGGCGCATGATTTTGAGCAGTATAGCTGCCGTGGCATTTGTCCTAGTAATTTACTTTGCCCTGCGATTTTATGGACTTGGGGAGTTTATAGGAGGGGCTGGTGAGACGAGTCGTTTAGAATTTAGTCCGCTGCGCATGGTGCGCACCCTTCTGCAAATAATTTTGGCCATGATATTGCCCAATGATATACCGGGGCTCGATTTGCTCGTATCCACTATTCGAGAAAGTTCCGTCCTATTTCTTGTGGGGCTTATAGGTGCCATTATAGCCTGTGCTCTGTTCGTGCATTTTTCATTTATTGGCAACTCCCATCTGTTCGGCTTTGCTGCGGTTTTTATAATTGTCAGTTCTCTGCCCGTTTTAAATAATGGGATTTCAGTCCATCAACTGACGGGGGCTAGATACCTCTATATACCGTTGTTGGGAGCTTCCATAGTTCTCGCCGAACTGCTGACGAAATATGCTGTAAAGCGGGCGGTATTCGCCGTTAGTTTCCTACTACTTGTCGGGTATGGAATATCTGCGGTGCGCAATAATGCTATGGTTTCTACAGCTGCTGATATGAGTGAGGGTTTCTTGTTGGGCATGGGAGGTGTCGTCGGCGAAAATGAGGACAAGCAATACGCAATAGTCCTGCCGAGCTTTTACAGGGGCATGTATATGCTACAAAGCAGTTTGTCCCCTGCATTGACGTTGCTTTACGGTCAGAAGGGGGTAGATTTTACCGATAGGGCCCCGCTTATAATCAGCATCGTGATAGACCCAGTTGATGCGGGAGATATTTCAGCAACGCGTGAGGGCGACTGGTTAGTAATCACGTGTAAAGACAATACGGGTATTTTATGGAAAGAAGAATTCTATGATAATGAAACAAGTAGATCATATGATTTTGAATTTGATCGCAGTCGGGTAATAAATTCGCGCGGTGATTTTATTTCTTCTGTGATGCGCATCCGTCCCGCTCCTGAGCGTTTGATTGTTCCTAGCTTCAATATTAATGACGGTTATAGGTCACGTGTTATAAAATGGTAAAAGAGAGTAAATGGGAAAAACTTTCAATCGGTAAGCTCAGCAAAACCTGTCTGATTGTACCGTGCTATAACGAGGCAAATCGGATAGATATAGATGCTTTTCGCAAAGGAGGCGCCGACCTTTTTCAACTCGTTTTTGTCAATGATGGATCTAGCGATGATACCTACGAATTGTTATGTAAGCATCGCGAAAAAAACTGGACGATAGTAGACCTAAAGGAAAATGTTGGCAAAGCGGAAGCGGTGAGAAGAGGTGTGCTTCACCTGAGTGAGCAGGTTTTTTTTAGCGAAGTAGAGTGGGTTGGTTTTTGGGATGCAGACCTGGCTACACCACTGAGTGAAGTCGAAAGGTTTATTACGTATTCTGATACTTTTTTTCAAGAGACTAACGTCATTATCGGTAGTAGGATTAATAGACTTGGTGGTAATATTAAAAGATCGAGAACTAGGCACTATTTGGGAAGAATTTTTATAACGGTGGTCGATACGTTTTTCAAACTTGGTTGCTATGAT
>JAYOYH010000019.1:0-50975 GCA_038153405.1 Gemmatimonadota bacterium
ACCGTCGAGCTGGCCCGCTGTTTGGGCAGCAATTCCGTGCGCGTATTTCCCTTTAGAGCGCCGGATTCTGCCGCTTTGGATCCGAGCCAGTTCGACCAATACTTTGCGCACATTATCGACCGCTGGGGGCCGTGGGTAGAATGGGCTGCCGAGAGCGGCGTCGCGCTGTGCTTTGAGTGGGTGACCCGGACCATAGTGCTCACGTCGGCGCAGATCCGCCGCGTTATCGACGCACTTGGTGCACCAGAACACGTAGGGGCGATCTGGGAGATCGACGTGTCGGCGCAGGCAGGGGAAGATCCGACCGAGGGCTACGGACATATTCGAGGGCTCATCCGCGATGTGCACATAAAGCGCTTTGGTGCCGGTGCGACGCGCGCGCAGTATCTGAGCGCGATGCAGCTGCTGCAGCGCGATGGGTATAAGGGGCCGCTTACCATAGAGCATTGGGGCGGCGAGGAAGAAACGCTCGAAGGCATAGATTCCGTGCGCGCGCTGCTGGGTGAAATCGAATGAGTCGTTCGCGTGGCGTTAATGGGGAGAATAGCCGATGCTGGCTGCCGTACTGAAGGAATTCGATAATTTAGTATTGGAAGACGTGCCGATGCCCGAACCCGGTTTGGGCGAGGTCGTCGTGAAAATAAAGAGCTGCGGCTTTTGCGCGACGGATTACAAGGCGATAAAGGGCATTCGCCGCAATGTGACCTTTCCGCTCATTCCCGGACACGAGCCGTCGGGCATTGTTGCAGCGGTGGGAGCCGGCGTGCGCCACGTGGCCGAAGGCGATGCAGTGATCTGTCAGCCATCGGGCTTTTGCGGGGCCTGCGCTCACTGCAAGGTCGGCAATACGCACTACTGCGACCGCGCCTTTACCACCGGCGGCGACGGTCCCGAAGACGTGTGGCCCGGTGCCTTTGCCGAATACATGAAAACCACTGAGAGCTGTCTGCTGCACAAGCCCGATTCGATCGGCTTTGATGCAGCGGCGCTGACCGAACCCCTGTCGGGGGCGTGGAAGGGGTTGATAGGGCACAGCGAAATGCAGGTGGGCGACGACGTCGTCATTATCGGCGTAGGCGGCATAGGGCTGCTGTGTCTGATGGTGGCGCGTGCGGCCGGAGCAGGGCGACTGATCGCCATTGACCCAAGTGCTTACGCTCGCGCTAATGCGCAGAAACTGGGCGCCACGCACGTGGTCGATCCACAGGCCGGCGACCCACGCGAGCAGGTCTACGACATTATTCCCGGTGGACCGGACCTCGTCGTTGAAGCAGCCGGCCCCATCGCCGCGGTCGAACTGATGGCCGCGCTGCGCCGTCGCGGCACGCGCTGGAATGTCTTTGGTATCACCACGCACGAGACGTTCGCGCTGGACGGTGGGCTAACGCATTTTCTCGAGGGGCGCATGGATGCCAGCTTTGGCACGAATCCGGCAGCGATGCAGCGCGCTATACGCCTGATGGAGTCGGGGCTGGTCGACACCGAGGCCATTATTAGCCATCGCTTCCGTCTGAGCGAAATACACCAAGCAATTGACGTCATGGGGCAACCCGAGCGCAACAAGGTGATGATTCAGATATGAGCGATAAAATGAATTCGCGCGTCGCCGAGTTCGTGCGCGCCCATCCACTGTGTGATATGCTGGGGCTCAATTTGACCCACCCGCGCTTTGCCATTGATCACATCGATCTGGGCCAGCGCGATGACAGCACCTGTCGCGGCGATTTTGTGAAGTTTGCCGAATGGGGTCTGCGCGTGGTTATGTGCAAGGGCGGGCCGGTGCTCTTCGACGATAATTTTGCCGCCCTGTGGCCGCACCAGCCCGAGCGGCGGCCGGGGCGCGCCCAGCCTGAACCGCTGTATCTTTCCTCCGCGTTTAAAAATCCCACGCAGGTCGTGCTGGCGCTGCTCGACCGCTTTTTGGGCGATGTCGAAGCACATCCGGACAAGGTGCGGCTAGTCCATACGGCAGCAGATTTGGACGCCGCCGCACGCGATGGGGTTGTTGCACTGCTGATGGGGTCGAACCGCGCCGATTGGTTTGGCGACGTGCCGGGCGTCCTGCGCATGGCTGCTCGTTTGGGCCTGCGCATGATTACGCTGAATAGTTCGGGGCGCGAACTGGGCTGGGACGGCCACGATATCGCCCAGGGCAGTGGCGGTTTGAGCGCATTGGGTGCACGGCTCATCGACGAGATGAATCGCTCGGGTATCCTGATTGATCTGGCCCATACCAACGAAACGAGTGCGCTCGATATCATAGCGCATTCGCAGAGGCCGGTGATCGATAGCCATTCGAACCCGCGCGCGTTAGAAGAGTCGACGCGCAACACGTCGGATGCGGTGATGAGGGCGCTGGCCGATAGGGGTGGGTTATTGGGATTGGTGCCGGCTATTGCTCGCCCACAAGGGGAGCGTCCCTACGCGGGCGTTGATGCCGACCAACTGGCCGGCGTCGTTCGGCACATCGACTACGCGGTGAAGTTGATGGGGATTGAGAGCGTCGGCATTGGCACGCACTTTAATTCAGCCTGCCTGCCGTGGCTGATCGATGCCGTGCTGCAGGCCGGGTATGCAGAGGCCGACGCGGCTAAAATTTTTGGTGGAAACTACCTGCGCGTTTTGCGCGCCGTGCTACCAGCTCAGTAGGATGCGTTGGCTATCGCGCTAGTAGTGTTCTATGAGGAAGCGCACTGGAACGGGTAGAATATGCAGCCAGGCCTTCTTGACGTCTTCTCCGTACTGTGGGTCAAATCGGGCGATGGATGCGATCATGCAGCGGAGAAAGTGTTGATACAATAGGGGGTGAACGTTTGCCTTTGAGCGCGAATGCAGCGTTGCCACGCTTTCCAAACGCGCGCGCAGCGTGTCTGGTTGAGCCGCGTTGGCCAGTAGAAAGACGAGGGTAGCAATAACTTTTTTCTTTATATCCGCTATGTCGTGCTGCCTTGATTCAAAGATGTGTTTGACGAGCTGTTCTTCTAGTAGCATTTCGTAGAAATGATCAATCATGCTGGTGTGCATGCAGCGCTCAAGGCTGGCCTTGGCGATCTGTATTGCCTGCTCGTTAAAATTCAAACTCTCGTTGGGATCGAGCGGTCGCTCTTCGCGTATGCTCCATGTAGTCAAAAGGTCTACAAAAGGGCGGTGTATGTCAGCGGCGCACAGCATGCAAACAGGTTGGTTATTGCCCGTATCGCATATGTAAAAATCGATATCCATAACGAAAGGGTTTCTACAGCGATTGCACGACCTTTCCGTCTGCTTTTCGCCAACCACGATAGACAGGGTAGGCGATTGACTGAATAGGTCGACGATGTCACTCATACGGTTGGACTCCATTGCTGCAATAGTGCGCAGATGCCGACCTAATTAGGGACGGGGACGATAGAATGTCAATGCATTGCGGTCGGGATCGTAGAGGGCAAATTCGCGCGTGCCCCATGCGGTGTCCTGCAGTCCGCTTGGATTGCACTCGACGCCGCGCTGTGCATATTCTGCAAAGAGCGCGTCGGGATCTTCTATCCTGAAGCGCAGGCGGATGCAGCTCATTTCGTGCGGATACTGAAACTGCATGTGCAACTCGACGGTATCGCGCCGAAAATCGACGTCGTTGGGGTTATTGCTATTACCGGAAAAAGCGAGAGCAAAACCTAGATCGCGGGTGTCGAAGGCGATGGCGATGGCGCGTCGCGCGTGCCGACGATGGGCGGAACTAAGATGAACATTGGACGGTGCTATGGGTGGGCAGACTGCGGAGATCGGGTCGTGCAGCAACGGCTAAATGGTTCATCTATCAACCGCGGCGGCGAATGCTTTTGCCTTCTTTTTCCTGCTTCTCTTCATCTTCTTTGCGCATTTCTTCTAGATCGATCTTGGTGAGCTTTTCAAAGTAATCGCGCAGCATTTTTTCTTCGTCGCGCAGCGGGGAGGTCAATTCCTGCAGTTGCTCTATGCTGGGCTTGCGCGCGGCGGATCGCTCGCGCAGTACCGACAGAGCGCCGTTTATCTTGGCCAATTTAGGACGCAGTCGCGCCGCTTCGCTCGAAAAGCCAGCCATGATGCGGATGGACATGCCGAGTGCGCCAAGGCATACAAACCCGGCGATCAAATTTGTGTCGAGTAAAGATTCCACTTGACGTCCACAGAAAAAAGGATTCGGGCCCTTTTATACACTAAATAAAGTAAAAAAAGTTTTAATTGCCACATAAGTTCATCGATCGGTAAAAGTCGATGGATGCGGCAGGGGTCGATGTCCAACAGGCCAACGGCTGTGCGCGGTTCCGTGCGATTGGCCAGTCGCTCAACTGCCCATTGTGCCGTTCCTACTTATTTTATCGGCCAGTTGGCAAAAATGCCCACTCCCAGCGCACGCGGAGCATCGCCGCGGTGAAATTAGGATTGATTTGTATTGACGTATGTTTAATTTTTTTAAATGTTTATGTCCCTTTGGGGTCTCGGCAGATGGCGTTGCCCATATCCGTTGTTGTGGTTGGGGGTGCCAGAGATGGTTGCGCTCGTGCCGTCACCGAAAACTCGTTGAGGAAAAGACCAGTATATGCCGCGAATAGATGTGAAGGCGCTAGAGCAGGTAATGCGGCGCCACAATTTTCTCTTTAAACATCAGATTGCCAACCTCGTCGGCATTAGCTATGATCGCCTGACCCAGATTATCGTGGAAGGTAAGTGCGAAGTAGAGGAAGATATTGTCGAGCGCCTGTGTGCGGGATTGGAGTGTCGGCGCGAGGAAATCATAGTCCGTGACGATGAGAGTGGTGAAGTAGGCGAGGGGCCTTGAATATCATTCTCTTTGAGGAGTGCGAGTTGGAGCGGCCCCTGCCTCTCGACGATGCGCGCGCCGTGCACGTGTTGGGCGTGATGGGCTGCAATGAGGGCGATCGCTTTGACGTGGGGTTGGTCGATGGACCGCGCGGCAAAGCGCGCATCGTCGCCGTGGACAAGCGCGGTCTGACGCTCGACGTTCACTTTGGTCCCGACGTGCCGCAGCTCTACCCGGTGGAAATGGTCATTGGCCTGCCGCGTCCGCCCAGCGCGCGCCGGATCCTAAAAGACCTCACTGCGCAGGGCGTGGGAAGGATGCATTTCGTCGCTACGGATAAGGGCGAGAAATCCTATTTAAACAGCCGGCTGTGGAGCGGTGGCGAATATCAGCGCCTGCTGCGCGAAGGCGCGGAACAGGCCTTTTGCACGCATCTGCCCGAGGTCGTGTTGCACGATTCGCTCGCTGACTGCATCGACCATTTGCCCCAGGGTGAGCGACTGGCGCTCGACAATTACGAAGCGGAGATTTCGCTTGGAGCACACCAGGGCACTGCGATGCGCTACATTCTGGCCGTGGGGTCTGAACGCGGCTGGTCGGCGCGCGAGCGCGACGCGCTGCGCTCGGCGGAGTTCGTCCTCGTAGGTCTGGGCCAGCGGGTGCTCAAGACCGAAACGGCGTGCATCGTCGGTCTGGCTTTGGTATTGGAAAAATTGGGCGCTTACTGAGCGGGATTACTCTTCGCTCAGCGAAGGATCGGGCGGTGCTGCGCGTGCTGCCAAAGGGAAACGACAACAGGAGGAGATCAACAGCGATGACGGAAAAATACAGCGTGAAGGAATGTTTTGCACAGCCGCCGGAAAACCACGGGCATCCCGGCAGCATTTCGCGGGTGATCGTCGGACCCCACGCGCGCCGCGCCGATCGCCCCGCCGCGCTCGATAGCGAGCGACTGGTCATCCACACCAACGAATACGAGCCGGGCGGTCTATCGGGCGATGGCCACTCACATTCCGATCAGGAGCAGGCGTTTTACATCTTGGAGGGGGAGATGGAAGTAGACGTCGGCGATGAGACCTATCAACTGGGGCCCGGCGACTGCGTCTTGTTGCCGCGCGACGTATTTCACAAGCATCGCAATATCGGCGATAAACCGCTCAAATTCCTCTTTATCAGCGCCATGTTGGGCGCGGGGCCGCCGCCGGGTGGTCGTTAAGTTAGGCGTGCTGTGTGCGCGCACAGGCAAAAGGAGCATTCAGTGCAAAAGACGAGCTGGCAATTAGACTCCATTGAGCGTTTGGGCGCTATCGCACTGCGGGCCGAAGGGCAGCCACGGCTCGTGGAGGCGCCGCGCGGACGGGCGGTAGAGTTTGCGGGTGCATCCGACGGGCTCTTTGCCCAAGTCAATCCGCTGGAGGGCCTGCAGGCATTTACGATTGAAATTCTCTTCCGCCCCGACCCGGGTGGACTGGCCGAGCAGCGCTTTTTTCACGCGGGCAGTGCCAGCGGTGATCGCGCGCTGTTTGAAACGCGCTTAAATAGCAGTGGAGAATGGTATTTAGATACGTTTATAAGCTCCGGTGACTCGCACTGCACGCTGCTAAATGAGGGCTTTCTTCACCCACTGGGGCGCTGGTACCACCTGGCAATGAGCTGCGATGGCAGTGAGCAGATCAACTACGTCGACGGTCACTTGGAGCGGCGCGGTCCCGTCGACCTGACCCCAATGGACGCCGGCGAGCTGTCCATCGGCGTCCGTCTGAATCGCGTTTGCTGGTTTAAGGGAGCCATTGCCGAGGTGCACCTGACCGCGAGCGCCGTCGGCCCGGAGCACTTCAGTTTGCACTAGCCCGATATCGGGCAACGAATGGCTTTTAGCCGGCGAGGCAAGGATGGGAAAAGGGCGCGGCAGACATCGCTCGACCGATAAGGAAGGCCGGCGCACGATCGACGCGATAGAGCGCATTCCCGGGGTCGAGGCTGTAATTATCAGCCGCTCTATCGGCGGCAAGTGCATCGGTCGGTCGCGCGCTGTGGGCGACTTTAAGCTGCAGGGCGAAATGCCTGGCGGCTTTCGCGGCGTGCTGCAGACCTCCAAGGGCATACAAGAGCTGTTTATCCGCGTGCGCGAGCCCGGTAATGAAGCCGTGCGGCGTCAGTTGGCAGCGCAGTCGGTGTAGCGCGCCTACTCAGCGCCCCCGCTTTATCTGGCCCCAACGGGCAAATTCCACTGCGCTGGGGCGGTCGACTAATCGGCTAAAGACCATGTCGCGGGCGGCAGAGGGGAAAGAGATAACGATGTCGCCCGGCACCTCGAGCACGACGAGTTCGGAAAGCGTTAGCTGCGCGCCGTCGGACGATAGGGTATAGCGGCGAAACTGCGGGCCGAAATTGCCGCGTATGTACTGAAAGCTGTTGAGCAGCGCGTCGTAGTTAATCTGCTCGTTGGGCTGCAGGCGGATAACGGCAAAGGTACCTTTGGCTACCTCGGGGTCGACGAAGAGCCCGGCCTGCCAGGTCGATAGGATGCTTGTGTAGGGGGTAGACGGCTCGGCGACGGGATCGCGCGAAAAGTAGCTGTGCTGCGCGCGGCCGTCGGCATCGAGCTTGATGACCTGCCAGAATGGGCGCGGCAGCTGGTCGGGCTGCGCGAAATAGAACGCGTTGATCCAGCGCCCCGCCAGCTGTGCCGGCTGTTGTGCTGGCGTGGCGGGCGAAAAGCCCGGATCCTGCGCCCAGAGCGGCCACGGGGTCAATGCGATGGCCAACAGGGCAATTAAGCGCGTCATGCGTGCGTCCTATAACGGTCGAGGGTGCTGTGGTGAAGAATATATGCAAAAGGCTCCACACCGCTAAACATCATGGCCAATGAGAAGGTGAGTTGCGCGCGTGCGCTTATCGTTGGCAATGGCGAGAAGCCGTCGTCTGCCTTGTGGAACGAACTCATGGTGGATCAGCCGATCGTGCTGTGCGCCGATGGGGGTGCCAATTGGGTTTGGCAGTGCGGGGTCGTGCCCCATGCGGTGGTTGGCGATCTCGATTCCATTGCGCCGTCCGTGCGCGCGCAGATCCCCGTCGAGCGCCTGGTGCAGGTCGATGCCGACAATACGGGCTCGGACGTGCAGAAAGTGCTGCGTTATGCAACGGATATGGGCGTTCAGGCGGCGACGTTGGTGGGCTTTACGGGCGGGCGGAGCGACCATTGGCTGTGGAATTTGAGCATGCTCAAGGCGTTTGCAGCGTCCATCGCTCTGCGCGTGATCGACGACTATTGTGAGATGCGTTTGGTATCGGGTACACTGCGACTGCGCGCCGCGGTGGGCCAGAAAATTTCCCTCACGCCGCTTGGCGGTCCAGCAGAGGAAATTGAGACGCGCGGCCTTCGTTTTGCCCTACGCGGCGAGTCGTTGGAACTGGGCGTGCGCGATGGCATTTCCAACGAGGTCGTAGACAATCCAGTCGAAATACGGGTAGGTCGAGGGGATTTGCTCGTCGTGGTGCAGCGCGAGGGCCTGCTAGCGCCCGTGGAGTGGGAGGCATCCCACTTCTGAACAGCGGCTAACCATATTATTTAAGACTTGTTGGATTTGATCCGGTTTGTTATAATGTTTGACCACTTTTTCTGAGCACGTTTCTTAGCTCCAGGTACCTATGCCAAATATGAGAAATTTAGCATTGTGCGCCTTGGCCTTAGCTTCGCTGTCGGCAGTGTGCGTCGATGCGCAAAAGGTCAGTTTTTTGAGCGGGCGCGAGCCTCAGGGCGTGGAAGTGTATGAGATGGCGATGACCCCCTCTATGCGCAAGTGGGAACAGTCTCAGAGTCTGTATCACTTCTACCGCTGGACCGGTGAAGGGTATACCAACTATGCGATGAACAACTACGAGCGCTACGTGTCTACCGAGTTGGAGGGATTTCGCACCTACGACATGTACGGCAATTACGTGACGCGCGGCTTCCCGATTTACAGTTGGGCTATCGACAGTCCGGCTAACTCGGGGACGACGGTGCGCAAGGCGCCTAAATACGGGTCTTGGTTTCGCAACTTGGTCGTTTCCTCCATGTCAAAGGGCGGCTTTTACTCGGCGCTGATGATCGGCGACGCCATCAATACGCGCCTGACGCCGCTGACGTTTAACAAACCGGCTTTTAACGGCATTCAGTGGGACTTTGCTTCGGAGCGCTTTGAGGGAACGATGCTCTCGTCGCGGCTAGCTTCGCCCGGCACCGTGGTCATGGGCGAAAACGCCGGCGGTCAGGCGCTAGGCGATGTGACCAACCTCTTTGGCGGCCACGCCAACGTGCGCCTTAACGACTTTTCGCAGCTCGGCTTTACCTATCTCAACGTGTCCAACTTTTCCAGCACGCGCAAGCTGAGTCGCAACTCGCTCAAGGGCGTGCTGACCGGAGCGCAGAACGAGGGGCAGGTCGAAACGGTGGTGCTGCGCCTCAGCGACGACAGCCCGGAAGACGGCGTCGGCGGCACGCGCCTATTTTCCGAGCGCATTCTGATCAACGGCGTCGAGCATCCAGAAATCGTGCCGGTGCTGCGCGGCGGCGTGCGTCGCGGTGGGGTCATTGAGGCCAACGGCGTCGAGGCGATCGAACTAACGTACAATATCCTTACCGATTTTGAACTGCGCGACGACGACCTGGTCGAGAGTTATCAAGAAGTGCGCGAAGTCCAATTCGAACTGGCCGTGGCCAACGACTATCGGATTGAGGCCACTTCCAACCTGCAGGTCAACGGACAGGACGAGCCGGTGTTCTTGCTGGTCGAACGCGCGCACGGCAATGTCAGCGATGGTTCCAATCTGCGCTTTGTGCGCTTTGACTACGGGCTGCCGACGGGGCGCGATATCATTGGCTTCAACTTCAATATCGAAGATGCCAACGGCTTCAACCTGCGCTCGGAGTGGGCGCTTAGCCGCGCGTTTCGCCGCTTTCCCAACCAGAACTTCCAGAAGCACAAGGTGGCCCAAGACGAGGGCGTGGCCTACTATCTGACGGCGTCCCAGGATGCCTACCCGTACTTTGCCTATGGCGAGGTCTACCGCGTTGATCCCGAGTACTCGACCCGCTCCTTTATGAGCGATACGCGCGGCTTTATCGACTATGAGAACCTGGAGCGCTATACCTTTGAGGCGGTTGATGACAACGACGATCAGGACCGCTTTCCCGACTGGCAGCGCCTGTGGCAGGGGGGTGATTTCGTCTTTGGCACGACGCCGTTTGGCACGGGCGGCCTGCCCGACCCACAGGTCTTCCCCGGCTACGACGAAAACTCCGACTTTATTTCCGACTTCAACCAGAACGACAACACGCTGCCCGACTACGACGAGCCCTTTGTGCGCTACGGCGTCGACGCGCCGGAGTTCCTCTTTGGCGTCGACATGAACAACAACGGCATTGTCGATCGCTTTGAAAACGACAACTTGGCCGACTTGCCCTACCGCCAGGATCGCCGCGGGTGGAATACCTATGGCGGCGTGCACATCGACGGTAATTTGAAACTGATCGTGGGATTGGCTTCGACCGACGAGATTAGCAGCAAGCGCAATTCAGACCAGATGTACGCCATTGTGCAGGGCCGCTGGAACTGGCCTGGCATAGAGGTCCGCGCCTACGAGTACGCGCGTTCGGTCGAAGACAATATCGAAGACACGGTGCTGTTTTGGACCGACCCGGATGGATTCCGCGAAGTCGTCGACCCGCTCGAAGCTACCGATGCCTTTATCAATACGGGGTATCTAACTTTTGATTACAAGCGCTTTGGCAAGCTGAATATCTACAACAAGGTCAAGTACAATTTCGTCAAGCAGCGCGGGGATGCGGCCGACCTCAAGGACGACCGCCTGTTTCTCGGTATGATCAACCGGGCGGATTACCCGATCGTCTTCTCCGAAAATATGCAGTTTTGGCCGCGCTGGAAGAGTATATTCCGCAAGATCAATCCGACCTATGACACGGATTTGGCCACCACGGAATGGTCGCACTTCTTTATGCTGACGTCCAAGTATTTCATCCTACCCACGACCTATGTGGAATACGGAGTAGAGTTTGACCTGTTCAGAAATATGGAGGATGCGCCCGAGGTGGTGCCGGCCGGTTTCAAGAACGATTTCAACGCCACGGTGTTGGCCATACAGCTATCCAACCAGTCGTCGTATCTGGGCTACGCCCTTACGATGAACACCGGTTTCCGCTGGGAGCATCGCAGCTTTGAAGAGGATAGCGAAAGCCGCTCGCTTATTTTTGTGCGCGCATTCGCCGGTCTGCAAGACTAGTTCCTCTGCCCCCATAAAAAAACGCCCCTCGCCCACATAGGCGAGGGGCGTTTTTTTATGGGATGCCTACCAATCGTTGACCGAGCCATCTGGACGGCGCCAGTGCGGCGGTTCGTCGGGCAGAGCCGGAGGATGCGATGCCGCCGCCTCTTCGTCAATGTCTACGCCGAGTCCCGGTGCATCGGGAGCGAGCAAATAGCCGTCTTCGAGAGTGTGGCTGGTTTGGATTACGTCGTTCATCCAGCCGCCGCTGGGGGCAAATTCCTGCACGGCACAGTTGGCTATGGAGAGATTTAGGTGCAGCATGGCTGCCGTGCTGACCGGACTGGCCGTGTAGTGGCACGCCATTTCTTGGTAGTGTACTTCGCCCATGGCAGCGATTTTCTTCCCTTCTGTGATACCTCCCGTGTGGCAGATATCTACGCGCAGGTAGTCGACCAATTCGCGTTCAATGAGCTCGCGGAATGTCCACTTGTCGTGCAGTTGCTCGCCCGTGCCGAGCGCCACGTCCGTATGGGCGCGCAGATGAGCAAACGAGGCGGGATTCTCCGAGCGGATGGGATCTTCGACGTAGAAGGGCCGGTAGGGTGCTAGGTCGTTGCACAGCTCAACGGCCTGCGGCGGGTTGAGGCGCGTATGGGCTTCAAAGATGATTTGCGCATCTGGGCCAACTGCTTCGCGCAGTGCGGCCATATAGTCGACCGCGCCGCGCAGGCCGCGCACGGCATCGAATACGTGTCCCGGCGCAAAGGCGTCCAGCGGCGACATGCGCAGGACCTTATAGCCCTCTGCGAGCAAAGAGCGGGCGTGTTCGATCATGCCGGGAATATCGCTGCAGCGCACGTGTCGGTAGACCAGCACCTTGTCGCGCGCCGCGCCGCCTAGCAGGCGATAGGTCGGCACGCCCAGTGCCTTGCCGGCTAGATCCCATAGGGCGATATCTATGCCGGCCAGCGCCGACTGCAGTACGGGTCCGCCGCGCCAGAACGTGCCGCGAAAAATATCCTGCCAGATAAACTCAATGCGCGTGGCGTCGCGGCCGATGAGCAGGGGTTTGATTGCATGGAGTGCCTCGACGACGGCCATGCTGCGCCCGCTGAGAGAGGCTTCACCCAGGCCGTGTAGGCCCTCGTCGGTCTCGATCTTGACATAGACAAACTGAGCGACGGCAAAGACGCGCATATCGGTGATATTCATGATTCAGCTCGCATTCTTTAGTGGGTAACGGTTGCGGCTCAAGCGCCTGATAGCCACGTCTGGTCAAAATAGGCGAAGCGAATTACTTCATAGGGATGTTCCCGCCCACATTCGTATAGGCATGCGGCGCTGCCATCGGGCATGGCTAGCAGGCACGAATAGGCGGCTGGCCCTTCGTGCAGAGTGCGCGCAATAGGCCAACTGCGGCCATCGTCGCGGCTCAGGCGCACGGTCATATTTTCGCGCTTTTCTTGGCTGGCCGGATTGGAAAAGAGCAGCAGCGCTGCATCGGCTGTCTCGAGGCGGCGCAGGCTGGCCTGGCAAATGGGCTCGATCAATTCGCTCTGGTGTGACAGCGTCGACCAGCTCTCGCCGCCGTCGTCGCTGTGGGCGATGGCGCGCGCGCGTTGGTTGCGATCGTAGTTGCGCATATTGAGCAACAGGCGTCCGTCGCTGAGTTCGGCTACTTCGCACTCGTTGACTTGGTCCTGTGGTGTGGTGCCGCCCAAGCGCCAGCTCTTGCCGCCGTCGTCGCTGAGTATAACGTGGGAGAAATACTTTCTACTCTCAGCTTCTATGTGATCGCAGGGAATGACCAGGCGTCCGCTGCGCAGTTGGATGCCGGCGCCCGGCCCGGTGGCATACCAGGTCCAATTGGCTTCTTTGGTAGTGTGGGTGATATTCTGTGGCGAGCTCCAGGAGTGCCCGTCGTCTTCACTGCGCGTTAGCCAGACCGTGCGCGTGCCTTGGCTGCTGCCGTCGATGATTTGGTGCTCTACGTCTGTGCCCAGATTGTGCGTTAGCAGCAGCGATATGGCGCCGCTGCTGCGATCGATGACGGCACACGGATTGCCGCAGGTGTTGCCGGGGTCCGCCCATACGATTTGCATATCCGACCAGGTGCTGCCCCCGTCGTCGCTGCGCCGCAGGAGGATATCGATATCGCCGCTGTCGCTGCGACCGCTGCGCCGTCCCTCGCAAAAGGCCAACAGGCTACCGGCGCGCGTGGCGATAATCGAGGGAATGCGAAAAGTGTGATACGCCTCGTGGCCGCTAGTGAAGAGATCGCGTTGCTCAAGCATATGGATAGCTTTCATTAGATAGGTGAGGTTGGCGCATGGTCGGTTTTTTTTATTTAATTATCGCCAAGTTATGGGGGGCGCAAAAGCCTTTTTTCGACATTCTATTTCATCGCGCCGATCGCGCGCAGCGATCAACTGCCGCAACGTGCCGTTAACGCGTTGACCGCGGGGGCTAACTAAAAGATGGAAGGATTGCATGACGGATGATAGAGTAGCCTACGCGCTGATAGCAGTGGGCGACTGCGAGCGGATGGAGCGCTATTTATTGGAGCGCGGATGGCTGCAAGAGGGTGAGCGGGTAGAGCGTGTGACGCGGGCGGGCGAAGGCAATATGAACTGCACGCTGCGCGTTTGCACTAACCGTCGCTCTTTTATCGCCAAGCAGTCGCGGCCCTGGGTAGAGAAATATCCCTCGATTGCCGCCCCCGAAGAGCGCGTGCTAAAAGAGGCGATGTTTTATCGAGCGGTCGCCTCCCTTGCCGAGATTGCTGCGCGCATGCCGCGCTTGCTCGACTTCGACGAGCGCAACCGCGTTGTTCTGTTGGAAGATTTGGGTGAAACGGCTGATTTCACCGGCGCCTATCGAGATGGCGGCAGCGATTTGGCGCCGCTGCGCCCGCTGTGTAGCTGGTTGTCGGCGCTGCACGGAGCACAGTTTGACGAGGCCGTGCGCCGCGGTCTGGAGAATCGCTCCATGCGCGAGCTCAACCACGAGCACATCTTTTGCCTGCCGCTGCAGGCCGACAATGGGCTCGACTTGGATGCGATTACGCCGGGTTTGGCACAGCGGGCTCGCCCCCTAGTGGAAAACGACGAACTCGCAGAGGTCGTCGCAGAGCTAGGGCAGCGCTACTTGGCCAACGGGAACTGCTTACTACACGGTGATTTTTACCCGGGCAGTTGGGTGCAGTCGGCTGATGGGGTGTGGATCATCGATCCGGAGTTTTGTTTTTTTGGTCCGGGTGAGTTCGACGTGGGCGTCTTTGTCGGTCACCTGCTGCTGGCCGGCCGGCCGTGGCAGTACGCCCTTAGCGTCTTCGAACACTACAAGGCAACCGCCTTGTTTTCGCGCGAGGTTGCGCTGCGCTTTGCCGGCGTGGAAATCATGCGCCGACTCATCGGCGTGGCGCAGCTGCCGCTGGACGCCGATCTAGCCGGCAAAGAGCGTCTGCTAACCCTAGCTCAGCGCTTGATCCTCGCGCCGTGCGATGTGGAGTAAATGACGGATTTAGGTAGATTAAAACGGCCAGCTGGATAATGCCTTCCCCGGGCGGGGTCGACGTGCACTACTCGTCGTTTTGCCGCGGTGCTTTCAGCTCTTTGTATAACCAGAGCATGCCAGACGGAGAGTCGGAGTGAAACTGAAAGCCGAAGCGACAGCGCCCGTCTTCTAGGCGCCGCATCCACACCATATGGCCTCTGTGCTGGTGCACAGTACCTTTATACTCGAACTCCATATCGAACGGTATATCTTCGTTGGTCTCAAAGCAAATGCCACCGTCTGACAGGTCAATGCCGCTTGCCTCAATAAGTCCAAAGTCGCCAATAAAATGAATTGGAGTAGAAAGTTCGTTGCGCGCAGAGCGCTGTGGGTTTTTCTGATGAGAGCGCTGCTTTTCCAGTTCGGCAAGCCGTGCTCTGAGCGCACGGATTTCTTCTTCTAATGAATCGCTGTCCTCGTTGCTATTTTCCATTGTTTGTCCTAGCTCGATGCGCTTATTACGAACTGTATACAGATGCGCCTAAGATAACAAAGCTGGAGGCGTGAGCAAAAGTAAAATGCGACTAACGAATGGCCAAGAAAATTAGGGGGGATATGCAGGGCATATCGTCGTGAATTCGCCCGCCTGAGTAAGTCGGATTAGAGCGGCCCTACTTGGTGCCGTTACCTTGCCGGCGCGCACGGGGAAAACTAAGTTAGATAGATATATGAGAAAGCGGAGTTATGTCTGAGAAACTGCCCGATATTCTTCCACTAAGCCCGTATTTCCGCGAAATGGTTTGGGGTGGTAGGCGCCTTGGCGAGCTGTTTGGAAAAGAGCTGCCTGAAGCCGTTTCCATTGGCGAATCGTTTGAGCTATCGGCCTACAGGGGGCGCGAAAGTCGCGTGAGCGATGGACCTTTGCGCGGCATGGGGCTGGGTGAGTTGGTGGGGCGCTACGGGGCAGAACTGCTCGGCGTCGGCGTCGTCAAGCGCTATGGCCAGTGTATGCCGCTGCTGGTCAAACTGCTCGATGCGCGCCAAGACCTGTCTATTCAGGTGCATCCCGACGATGCGTACGCGCGCGCTCATGCCCTGCGCGATAACGGCAAAATGGAAGCGTGGCTCGTGCTGCACTCGGATGGAGGTCGAGTGGCCTATGGTTTGGCCGATGGAGTCGATCAGTCGGCATTGGCCGCCGCCGTGACCGCCGGTCGCGTCGAAGAAGTAATTCGCTTTTTTCCCGTCCAGCGCGGAGACCTAGTGTTCTCGCCGCCGGGAACGGTGCATGCGCTGTGTGCCGGTGTGGTAATATACGAGGTGCAGCAGTCGAGCGACCTGACGTTTCGCATCTACGATTACGATCGACCGGGCCTCGATGGCAAGCCGCGCGAATTGCATCTGCAGCAGGCGCTTGATGTAATCAATTTTTCCGCGCAACTGCCATCGCCGCAGCCGTGGTCAGCGTTGCCCGGGATGGACGAGCACGGCGGTGTATTGGTCGACTGCGAGCACTTCCATACGCGCTTTGTGTGCGGCGGGGCATCGCGCTGCGAAACGGGGGACAGCTTTGCGGCGCTAACGGTTGTCGGTGGTAGCGCCGTGCTGAGCGGTGCAGACGGCGCGTATGCCTTGGCTGCCGGCGGCACTGCGCTGCTGCCGGCCCGGCGCGCCGTGGCCGTTGAGCAACGCGGCGACGACGTGTTGGAATACGTGGTTTCTTCGGTCATGCGCGCTTAACAGAGAGGAAAATCTATTTGAAATTTGTCATTCGCGCCGGTGGTATTGGCACGCGCCTGTGGCCTTTTAGCCGTAAGAATCGGCCCAAGCAGTTTCACGCTATGGCCGGAGCAGCAACCATGCTGCAAGACGCTGTTGGGCGCGTGGCATCTATAAGTACGCGCGATGATATCTACGTGTCTACGGGTGCGGCCATGGCCGACTTGGTGCGTCAACAGCTGCCAGACATGGCAGAAGATCACATCTTGGTCGAACCTGCGCTGCGCAATACGGGCCCTGCCGTGGGACTCGAGTGCGCCCTGCTCGAAGCGCGCTTTCCCGGCTGCATTGTTGCCAGTCTCGGATCCGATCACTATATCGGTAAAGACGCCGAGTTTTGTCGCCTGCTGCAGGCGGCAGAGAGGGCACTGCAGGAGCGGCCGGAGTACTTGTTCACGCTCGGGGTGAAGCCGACGCGCGCAGAGACGGGGTACGGCTATATTGGCCGCGGTGCAGAACTGTGTCGGGTCGACGGCGTGCCGATATACGCCGTCGATGCGTTCAAAGAGAAACCCGATGCCGAGCGGGCACGGCAGTATGTAGACAGCGGTTCCCTGTGGAACAGCAATATGTTTGTGTGGAAAGCGGCGACGGTGCTCGACCTATTTGCCCGCTACGAGCCGGGTATGCACGAGATCTTGATGCGGATTGCAGCATCGGTCGGCAGCGGGCAAGAGGAAGCCGTCATTGCAGAGGAATATCCGCTTCTGAAGGCGGTGGCCATAGACAATGCGCTTATCGAAAGGGCCGAAAACGTAGCGACGATCGAGGCCGATATCGAATGGGGCGATATCGGCACCTGGGCTGCGCTGACCGACGTGCTGCCAACCGACGGCGACGGCAATTTATTTTCTGGGCAGGTCGTGGCGATCGACGCGCGCGATGCAACGGTCTATGCACCGGCCGATAAACTCGTCGCGCTGATCGGCGTGGAAGACCTGGTCGTCGTTGATACGCAGGACGCGCTGCTGGTGTGCCGAAAGGGTGATGCCCAGCGCGTGCGCGATGTGCTAGATCTGCTGAAGGAGCACCATCAAGACCGCTATACCTGAGGTGTGGTTCGGTCAATCTTTCGATCGGGAGCGGCGCATGGATGCCGCTCCCATTTTATTTACTACCTAGCTTTTCCAGCATTGGGATTAGATCGCAGCAGTCGAAGTGGGCGGTGTGCGCGCCGACGGTGCTGCGGATGGTGGGGCCAAGAATCTTCATATAGGCATTGGTGAATGGGCGCGGTTCGGTCGATTCTTCGTCGAATAATGTGCGGACGATGGGCATGGCCAAGTCGAGTACGTCTCAGCCTAACTGCTGTTCGCGGCGCCCTTGTTCTGCGGTCGCCCCCACACAGAGAAGTTAAAAATGCAGGTTGGGTCGGTCAGCGGTTCGATCAATTCGCCAAAGCGGCAGACCCGCTGTCCGACCAATCCCACATATACCTACTCCCCTAGTGCTTGCGACAGCGTTTTGATCAGCTGTCAGTCCACGTCCGCGTGCACTCATTGCTAATGCTAGACAATGCGCGCGCGGCAGCTGCATCAATTCGCTTCCAAATCTCGCACCATCTGGCAGATAGCCGTGACGCCCTGTTGTATATGCTCATCGGATGCAGCGATGGAAATGCGCACGTGGTCGGCGCACATGGCCCCAAACGTGCTGCCCGGTGCAACGGCCACCCCCCTTTCCTGCAGAAGCCGCGTAGCGAAGTCGCGCGAGTCGAGGCCGGAGGGCGATATGTCGATGAGCAGATAGATGGCCCCGCCGGGGCTGTAGCGGTATAGGTCGTATTCGCGCAGGATATCGAGTGCGATCTGCAGTCGGCGCGCATAGGCATCGCGCATTGCCTCAACGCAGTCCTGCGGGCCGTCCAGCGCCTCTGCCGAGGCCAATTGGGAAAAGCCGGTGCCGCAGGAGACAAAGGGTTCCTGCAATTTAGCTGCCAATTCGATATAGTCGCGCGGTCCGCGCGTAAAGCCGACTCGATAGCCGGTCATGGCATAGCTCTTTGACATGCCGCTGACGATGAGTGCGCGCCCATCCTCATCGTATGGCAGCGCCGATACATGGCCTTCGCCAAAGGTAATATCGGCATATATTTCATCGGAAAGCACCCAGAGGTCGCGGTGCTTGGCCAACTGCATTAGCGCCGACATCGCGTCTGCGTCGTAGACCTGCCCGGTTGGATTGGAGGGCGTGCACAGCAGCAGCAATTTTGTGCGCGGCGAGATCAGGCTGTCTATCTGGTCTACGTCGGGCAGAAATTGGTTTTCTGAACGCAGGTCGTAAAAAACAGGCTGCGCGTGAATGAGCGACGCGGCCATATTGTAATTGGGCCAACCTGGATCGGGCAGCAGCACCTCGTCGCCCGGTTCGAGCAGCGAGAAAAAAGCCGAAGCAATGCTCATGACCGCTCCGGGCGTGACGAGAATATTCTCGGCCGTCGTCTCGACGCCGCTGCGCTGCTGAAAATAGCGCGCAGCCGCCTGACGCAGCGGATCCACGCCCGCATTGGGCACGTACTTTGTGTGGCCATCGCGCACGTAGCGGCAGGTGGCATCGACGATGTGTTCGGGGGTGGCAAAGTCGGGTTGGCCTACTTCTAAGTGAATGACGGGTCGCTGCTTTTCGACGGCCCAGGCCATGTCCATGATTTCGCGTATGCCCGAACGCGGTATTTTCGAGGGAACGCTGGCAAATGCTTTCATCGCAGATGGATACCTGGACCGGTCGAGCCGATCATTTGCACGGTATTGTATATTGAGGCGGGGGTCGATGCGCCCGTTACGCCGGTGATGCCCTCGACGCGCTCGACGTGCAGGTCGATGCCGGGCCCCTTGGCGTGGATGGCAACGGTGGCTTCTTTCCACGCGGGACTGACCTGTAGCACCGAGTGCGTGCGGTCAAAGCCGATGCCGGCGTAGGCTATGGCGGCATGGGTATTGACGTTGCGCGGAAAGAGCGGGCAGATGCCGCGCGTCGGTCCATCGTAGAGGGTCGTCTCTTCCTTGATCTCATCGGGGTCCAGTCCTGCGGCGGCACAGTCGACGTTGTGCGGCGGCTTTTTCATGATGACGTCGACCGATTCCCACACGTCGCGATTTTCCAGCAGGGCGTCCATGCCGACGACTCCGCCGTGCGGTACAAAGGCGCGCGTGCCGCAGCGCTGCGTCGTTTCTTCGATGTCCTGTTCGACCTGGCGATCGGCCAGCGCAGTGACCGAAATAAACATATAGTTGGTTTTTTCCAAAATGGCTTTACCCCAGGCGCGCGTGACGTCGGGGTGAGCCATTTCGACGATTAGGTCGGGTTTTTTCTCTTCAAATTGGGCCAAGTCATCGAGGGCCAGGTCGGCGGGTATGTCGTTGAGGGCTGCGGCAAATTGGTCGTGGACAAAGACGACCTGCATGCCGGTGTGCGGGTTGGCGTTAATCATATGATGAACAGCGCGGCCGATCTGGCCGTAGCCCACTAGGCCGATGCGCGTCGCGTTTGTGCTCATGGCGGTTCTCCTATTGAGAGAGTAATGCGCTGGAAAAAACAGGCAGAATATATGGAATGGCGCCTTTTCTGGCGAGGGGGTATGGGCCGGCGCAAGTGGATTTTGCCGTGGGGTTATCGTATTCTACGATGGCGTAGATCGTGGGTAACGCCCGTGTTCTATAACAATATGTGGTGTTATGCAGACGGGCGCGTCGCGGTGTCCAATATAAAGATCAAGGTTTTTGTAACCCATCCGATAGTAAGTGTGCGGAGGTAATAGTGCCACTTCGATTAAAAAAAAGGCGTAAGCGCGCCGACTGGGCAGCGCGTGCGTTCGGTATACTAGGCAGCGCGTGTTTGGTTGCGGCCGGCGTAGCCCTGTGGCAGAGGGCGCAGGCCGGCGAGGCGCATTCAGCCGTCGACCAGACCGTTCAATCTACCGTGCTTGCAGCATCCGCAGCGGCCAGGATAGATGATGCCGAGCAGACGTTCTATCCACTGGAAGTGGGACGCTACTGGATTTACCGGCGGCACGACCCATCGCACGGCACCACGACCGAAGTAGAGCGCCGCATTGTGCGTCGAGAGAGTCGGGCCGAACGCGATGTCTATTTTTTTGACGATGGCACGGTTGCTTACCGCGAAGACGGCAAGGTGTTTGAAATGGGCCCAGAAGGGGGCGTCAACGTCGTCGTCGTCGATGCGGCGCAGACCTCTGCTCCCTACGCGTACCGCAGCCAGGGCCTTTACATCGAGAAGGAAGTTGGGGTTCGCGATACGCTGCTGACGGTCGACGGACTGCGCTACGAACGCTGCGTGCAGGTTCTAACGCATTTTCGCCGCGAGCAAGAGTCGCAGGTCATGTCCTATGCCTCGTACTATTCCCCGGGCGTAGGGCTGGTCGGGCGCGAAACGTGGCCGCGCAGCGAAAAGCAGCCGATGGAAGTCCTGCTGGCTTTCGGCCCGCGCAATTTATAGTCGTTTTATGCGAACAATTAGCGCGGGGTAGCAACCCCGCCATACAATACGGATCGTAAACGAGAGTAGACTCCCCATGCTCTACATACATTGCACCATACTATGTATAGCTCTGTGCGCCGCATCCGCCTTTGCCCAAATGGCGACGGCGCGCGTCGGCCAGGTCATGAGCGACGGCGCCATTGCGGTCGAACTGGAAGCGGGCGCCAATCAGGGCTTGGTGCGCGGCGCGTCGGTTACGCTGCTGCGCGAGGGCGAAAAGATCGTCCACCCGCTCAGCGGCGAGGTGTTGGGTGTGCCGCAGGAACCGGTCGGTGTGGCCGAAGTGCGCAGCGTTAGGGCGAATCGCTCCGTTGCCATTTTAGTGAAGACTTATTCGACTCCACGCGTTGGCGACGTGGCAGAATACGAGGAAGCACCGCTGCAGCAAGCGGTCGGCGCGATTGAAAACCCCGCGGCAGTCGAGCAGGTCATGGAGCGGGTGCGCGGTCTGGAAAACGACATCAAGAGCTATCAAAAATCTCAGAAGACCCTCTCGGCATATCCCGTGTTTGCCCAGCAGGTGTGGGATGAGATGGGCGCCATAAAATCGTATCTCGTGACCATGGACGAACGCCTGATCGAATTAGAAGCGCAGCAAGGTGAAGATCGCAACCGCCTGGCCCAGGTGATCGGCGGTGAGAGTAGGTCCGAGAATGCGCGCGAACTCACCATACGCTACAGCGAAGATACCGATGTGCGTCTGCAGGTGGCCGGCAAGACGTTGGTCATTAGCGTGGAGCGCGATTCGCTGCACCTGGAAGAGGTGAGCAATGCCGATGAAATGGCAGTGGTGTCTGATACAACAGCGCTAGACGAGGAGGGCGTAGAAGAAGAGATTGGTTGGGACTTTAGCTTCGATACCGCAGCGCTTAGTTCGCCGGCCGTAGTGGGGGGAGTTGTCGCCTTTATCGTCGCGCTGACGGCTGCCGCTATATATATCATAAAACGGCGCTACGATGATGTGATGAGCGGGTTAGACGACTTCGATGAGGGCGTGGCGGACGACGAGGATTTCGACGAAGAATTCGACGAAGACGATTTTGAAGACGACGAAGACTTCGAAGATGAATTTGAAAAAAGAGTGTAGAGCATGATGAGAAAAATGCTACTAGTCGCGGCGCTGCTGATGTCGGCAGCCGTGGTTCGAGCCGAAAATGCGCACTACGTAATTAAGGTGACGCCGGCCCTAGTCTATATCGATGCCGGCGCGGAAAATGACGTGCAGGTGGGCGAGACCTTTCTGGTCCTGCGCGCTGACGAAGACCGCTATGTCCAGATTGGCGAGATCGAAATAGTGCGCGTCTCTAGCGGCTTTAGCATTGGCGAGATAGCCTATGTCGCACAGGGCGAGACGATAGAAGTTCTGCGGCGCGTAATTGCCAAGCGCGAGTGGGAGCGCCTTGGCGAAGAGGCCAAGACTGCCGAGGCGGTCCAACCCGTATACGAACACCAAGTATCGGTATCGCACGTCGTCGGCAAGCGATCGGTGCTCGTCCTGTTTGGCGGCGATTGGGGTCGGGATGCCGACCTGCGCTGGAACGTGGAAGACAACCTCTTGGCCGAGGCTAAGTCGAATAACGGGCTGGGCTTTGGCGTGCGTTTAGGTCACGTGTTCGACAGGCGCTGGCGGCTCAATTTTACCTACCGAGCGGGCGTTGGCGGCGGCACGACGGACCTGTCAATAGAGACCGATATACACCGCTTGTTAAGCGACTACGACTGCACGGGTTTATACGTTGGGGTGGGGGCTGGCCTACATCAGCTGAGCGTCGACGCCCCCGGCAACAGCGACGACTCGGCCAACAAAATGGGTTTCAATGTCTCGGCTGGTGTGCAGGTGCCAGGGAGGCACTGGACGCTGTTGGCGGAAACGGGCTACCAATACGTCATCAAGTGGGGACCGCTGATCGACGTGAGCAACGTGCGCACCTACATCGGTATGGCGCGCACGTTCTGAAGTAATATCAGGCAGGCGAAGGCGGGGGCGTCTCGGTGGAGGCGTCCCCGCTTTGCGTTCTCACCCTGTGGCCGCTTCGGCTTTAGCCTTTTTGCGCCCTGCGACTTTGCAGATCCAAATGCTGAGTTCGTAGAGCAAGAGGAGCGGAAGGGCCATCATGAACTGGGAAACGGGGTCGGGTGGTGTAATAATCGCAGCGATGACGAATATACCTACGATGGCATAGCGACGTATGCGGCGCATAGTCTCAGCCGTTAGAATACCCACTTTGGCCAGAAAGAGGGCGATAACGGGCATTTCAAAGACGATGCCAAAGCCGAGGATGAGGCGCAGCACAAAGCCGATGTATTCGTCGGCAGCCCACTGCGACGTCATATCGGGCGGTTCGAGAGCGAGAAAAAAGCGCAGGCCGATAGGCAGCACCAGCTCGTAGGCGATGAGTGCGCCCACGGCAAAGCACAGCACGCTCAGCGAAATAATAGGAAGGGCTAAGCGCCGCTCGGAGTGCAGCAGGCCGGGTGCGACAAATTGCCAGACTTGCAGAAAGACGTAGGGTAGAGACAGGACGAATCCTCCCATAAAAGCCACCTGCAGGCTGATAAAGAAGTACGTCATGGGGCGCAGGGCCTGCAGGCGCCGGGCGGGAGGTATTTCCACGACGTCGGCAATTTGGCTTTCATTGGTTGGCTCCCGATCGAGCCAGCGATCGAGCAGATTCTGCATGGCGGCGACGGCGCCCGGTGAGCGCTGGTTTTCCAGGCTGAGCACGGCCTCTTCATAAGGGCGGGTGAGCAGACCCATGACTGCGTCGGAGAAGGTAAAGCACGCGATTGATCCCACGAGAACAGCGGCCAGCGAGCGCAGTATGCGCCAGCGCAGCTCTTCGAGATGGTCGAGAAAGGCCATATCGCTCGGTGGCGGCGGTTGCTTTGACAGTTCGCCCTGGTTAGTGGGTGCGGGATGCCGACTCTCGTCAGTCATAGTTGCGTGCGTTTCTCAGGCGCGCTGCGGCCAGGCACAGTAGGCTACATAGTAGGCATGCCTGCGCAAAGAGGTCGCCGTAGCGACTGTAAAAGGATCCGCTCTGGGCGATGGGTATATCGCCGACGAGGGCGGCCTCGGTGAAGAGCTCACTGGTCTGGTAGCGGCGCCCGAAGCGATCGATAAAGAGCGACTGTCCGCTGGTGGCACAGCGGGCAATCGCGACGCGGTTTTCTATGGCGCGCATAGCGTTGAGCAGCGCGTGCTGATAGGGGCCGGCGCTGCGCCCAAACCAGGAGTCGTTGGTGATGTTTATAAGCACTTGGGCCCCGGCCATGACGTGGCGGCGCACCAAGTCGGGAAAGACCGACTCAAAGCAGATCAGCACGGCGAAACGGGCGCGCTCATGCGAGAAAATAGTGCGCTGGCGGCCCGGTGCAAATTCGGCCGGTCCGAGGTCCCCGGTCAACTGGGTCCAGTCGATAGACTGGAGTAGGGGTATGCTGTCGCGATAGGGTGTGCGTTCGCCAAAAGGCACCAAGTGCATTTTGGCATAGGATGGCATATCGCCTTGGTTAGGACGCACAAAGAACGCAGCGTTGTAGGGCTGTTGGCGTTCCGTATCGTAGTGGGATGCACCGGTGAGCAGAGGGACATCGATCTCGTCTATGAATTGCCGCACCCGCTGTTCGCAGTCTGACGTAAGGGCGAGATAACAGGGCAGTGCCGTCTCGGGCCAGACAACGAGGTCGGGCTGTTGGGCGACGGTCTGCCGCGATAGGTCGGTCAGTCGCTCTAGGCTGCGCTCGAGTCCACCCCTTTGCCACTTTTCCTCCATGCTTAAGTTGGGCTGAACGAGTGCCACGCGCAGCTGTGGGTCTTTACCCGTATCGGCCAGTGTGCTGCGAGCATGCGCCCAGGGCAGCAAAAACGCGGCGGCGATCGCAGCGACCAGCGCGCGGCGTGCCCTATAGCGCTGGTCTATGCAGAGAAAGATCAGCGCGTTGTTCAACGCCACCCAGAACGAAACGCCGTAGACGCCGGTGAGGGAGGCAAATTGCACGAAGTGCGTCTGTCCGGCTTGGGCGTGCCCGAGCAGCAGCCAGGGAAAGCCCAATTCGCCGAGGGAGAGGAGGTATTCCTGGGCGGTCCACAGCACGGGGGCGGCCATCCATGCCCAAGGCCCCCAGCGCGCGACGAGGCGATTGCAGGCCAGCGCCCACAGCGCGATAAAGAGGCCCAAATAGGCGGCCAGGAGCAGGGCACCGCCGACTACGGCCGGTCCTCCACCCTGCGTATAGGCCACCCAGTACAGGCAGAGTAGGTTGAAGGCAAAACCGGCAATCCAGCCGCTGTAAAAGGCTTGGCGGGTGGTCGCTCGATGGAGCGCCACAAACAAGGGCAGCAGCGCCAGGTGGCCCCAGAGCGGCTGGTACAGAGGGGCTAGTGCGGCGATCGGCGGACCGGGAAAGGAAAGGGCTAGCAGAACGCCGCTGAGTGTGGAGAGGAACCAGTGGGGGAGGAAGGGTATCGCCGTCCGCACGGAGTCTATCGCAGGTAACGTTCAGGTGAAGTAGGGACGAAATGGATGGGTGTGCGAGCAGAATATAGACCGGTCCGTCCGCGCTGGCAAGAACGTGGCACGGCTTGTGCTGCATAGGCGAGGAAAGGGTGTGTCCGCACCGGCGCAGTGTGTTGTGTAGCGGCCGGGCCACACGAGTGCGTTACTCATTGCACGAGAATATGCGGGTTATCGCTAGCCTGTGTGAGCATGAAAAATCTGCGAAGATCGGCGATCGCAATGGAGAGCAAAATGGGCGCTATGGCAAGTGAATTGGTAGATCGGAGGCGGGCGCAGATGCCGCGCGAGCGCCTGCTGTACTGCGGAGCGGAATCGCTGCGCGACGGCGAATTGTTGGCGGTTGCCTTAGGGACGGGGTATCGCGGGCGTCACGTGCTGGAAGTGGCCAGCGACGTGTTAAAACAGGTCAGCACAGAGCAACTGGTTGCGCTCGACGTAGCAGCGTGGCGGCATTTGAAGGGAATTGGACTTGCAAAGGCGGCACAGATGGTGGCGACCTTTGAGCTGGCACGTCGCGGCTTGGGCAAGGGCTTGGGCCTGCGCCCTAGCATTGTGCGTCCAGCCGATGCGCTGCCTCATTTGCAAGATATTCGCGAGCAGCGGCGCGAGCATTTCCTCTGTCTGTATCTCAACGCGCGCAACCAGATAATTCATCGGGAGGTGATTTCAATCGGCAGTTTGTCCGCTTCTATCGTGCATCCGCGCGAGGTGTTTCAGGTTGCCATAAGCCATTCGGCGGCCAGCATTGTGCTGTCGCATAACCATCCGTCGGGGGATGTCTCACCGAGCCGCGACGACATCGAACTGACCCAGCGGTTAGTGCGCGCCGGCCAAATAATGGGCATAGATATACTCGATCACATAATCATCGCAGCGGACGATGTGCTTAGTATGAAAGAGCACGGTTTGCTATGATGCGCTTGCCGTTCGCAATCGAAGGAGTATATTACAAAATGCAGCGCGACCTCACTGCTCGCGTGCGTGCTATATGAAAAACGACGACGACATAATTCCTGTATCGATCTTCGATATCTACCCCTATCCCGATGCTCATCAGGGAATCGGGTCACCGCAAAATTTCCTAGTGCTGCTCAAAGGCGAGGCCGATGAACGCGTCGTTCCCATTACGATAGGTCATTTTGAAGGTCAGTCGCTAGCCATGGCTATGCGCAAGGTCTCTATGTCGCGGCCGCTGCCGCACGACCTGCTGCGCCACGTCCTACAGCATATGGGTGCGCGCGCCGACAGGCTGGTTATACATACGCTGGAAGACGACGTATTTCACGCCTGTTTGCACATTGATGCCCCCGGTGATGCGCTGCCGCTCGACTGCAGGCCCAGCGATGGAATGATTCTCGCTACGCAGCTTGCCATTCCGCTCTTTATCAGCGAACAGGTGCTGGAAAAGGCTGGTCGCATCATTGAAATTGCCGAGAGTGCAGGCGTAGGCCATGCCGAGTACGACGGTGACGATGAATACGACGGCGACGATGAAGATGACGGCGTAGAAAATGCTGTAGAGACTGCGATAGCAGTCTGCGCGGAGGAGCTGAGCGATGTGGATAGGCTCAAGGCTCATCTCGATTGGCTCATTGCACAGGAGGCGTACGAAGAGGCGGCGGAGGTCAGGGATCAGATAAGCAAGCTGGAAGGACAAAGCGACTGACGAGATGGTCGTCGTAGTCAATTGAAAAAGCCCCTGCACCGCAATTTGGCGGTGTTTTTTTGTACCCACTGGCAACGCTGGGGTAATGCGCAGCGTTCAGGCTCGGCGAAAGAGCTGCCAACTGCGCCCCGGTCGCTCGACGCGAAACGTCTCTACGTTGCCGCGGTCCTGTAGCATGACGTAGCAGGTGCATCCATCGGCGCCGCCAAAGGCAATATTGCTTGGATTCTGTCCGTGCAGTTCGATCTCTAGGAGGACTTCACCGGCTGGCGATAGCTTGGCGATGGTGCCTTTGCCGTGGCGCGTGATATAGAGGTTTCCGTCGATATCGCAGCGCATGCCGTCCATATTGAAATCGGGAAATTGGATTAGCAGTCGCTTGTTGGCAACGGAGCCGTCGGGCCGTATATCGTAGGCCCAGACGTTGCGTTGGACGCTTTCGTTTACGTAGAGGGTCTTTTCGTCTGGACTCACTTCGATGCCGTTGGTCGTGCCCATATTGGGGTCTATGTTGTGGGCCGTGCCGTCGCTATCAATCCGCCATATCTGACCCGTGCCCTCGGCCCAGTTGGGGTCGGAGGCATAGACGGTATCGTCGGCGGCAATGGCGATGTCGTTGGGCTGGTTCATCTTCGGTTCGTGCACATAGACCGACACGCTGCGCGTTTGCATGTCGATGCGCAGCACGTTGTGCCCTGTATAGTCGGCTACGAGCATATCGCCCGAGCTGTGAAAGCGTATTCCATTGCCCGTGCTGCCTTCGGGCAATTCAATGAAGAGGCTGCAGGCTCCGTCTGGGGCGACTTTGCCGATCGTTCCCTGATGGTGAAAGTTGACGGCGTAGAGAGTGCCTGCGGCATCGCAGGCGGGGCCTTCTATGCCCGAGGTAAAGCCTTTTGGGGTGGTGAGCTGGCTGCTCTCATACAGTTTGGACATGCCGTTCTCCATAAGTTTGGCGCCGTTTGTGCGTTGACCTGTGCGCTCGTTGGTAATATAATCCATCCCGACAGCGCGCACCTCATTCAACGGAGAAACTCTATGCTATTGCGATATAGTATTGCCATCGCTCTGGTCGGCACGTGCCTGGCCACATCGCCGCTGCTGGCTCATTGCGAAGTACCCTGTGGTATTTACGGCGACGATGCGCGCTTTGCCGCTATTGCCGAAGATGTGCAGACGATAGAGAAAGCCATGGGTATGATTGGCGACCTAGCGGGTAAGACGGACGCTCAGAGCGCAAATCAGTTGGCCCGCTGGGTGGTGACGAAAGAGGATCACGCCAATAAAATCCAGCAGACCGTAACGCAGTATTTTATGACGCAGCGGCTGAAAGCGCCCGCCCAAGAGGATGCGGGTGCCTTTGACGCTTATGTGGAAAAACTCGTCCTCCTACACAAGATGCTGCGCACGGCCATGCTCTGCAAGCAGTCGACCGATGTAGCGCATCCGCAGGCATTGCACGACTTGCTGCACGCGTTCAAGGCCGCCTACGCAAAGTAGCCCGTCTAATAGAATAGCTGGTATTCCAATCGTTTGGTCTTCCCGTCCCGCTCGCGCGGGGCGGGATTTTTATTGCAGTAGGATAAGCTTGCCGGTGGCGCTCTGCGCGCCTTGCCGCACGCGGTAGAAATAGACTCCTGAGGCGGCCGGCATGCCACGCTGGTCGCGCCCATCCCAGTGCATTGGGTCGGTTGGCGTGGAAAGGGTGCGCACCCGGCGTCCGCGCACGTCAAAAATACCCACGTATACAGGCATCGCCAATGGAGTCGATATGTCGAAGTGTGCAATGTCGCTAAAGGGATTGGGATAGGCCGAGACGGTCAATCGCTGCACGACGGGTTTGGATGCGCCCGGCTCGGCGATGAACCAGCGCCGCTGGACGACCTGACGACCACGGCGAATTTCTACGGCCAGCGTATCGACTGATTGCGCACAGCAGCGGTAGCTAATCTGCTGTTTGCGCAGAGGAATGCGCTGGCCGTTTGCATACCACGTGAAGTTGAGCGGGCGGTCGTCTAGCGCGTGGAACGAAAAAAAATCGTCGTGTGCGCCGTGCATAAACACCACGCTATCATCGGGAGCAAAGGCCAGTTGGGTGTGCAGTGGTGGATAGACGGTTACGCGCTGTCCGAGCGTTGTATGCTGGCTGAGGTGGGCCGTTAAGGTGCTGACACCCGGCGTCAGCGCGCGCAGGTCAGTGCCGCCGCTTTCGACGGAGATGACGCTGCTGTCGGATGAAGTCCACCATCCCTCGCCTATGATTCGCACCCGGTGTCCGGTAGACCAGTGGGCGATGAGGGAAGGGGTACACACCTCGCCTTGGATCATGTGCAAGTACGTATCGGCTATACTGAGGCGGATAAGCAGCGGGCGCTCGCCGCCAGGTGAGAACGGCTGCGCTACGCCGGCGCTGGTGTGTACCTCCAGACCGCGCTCTTCCCATACGAGCGATTGGCGCGGCGGCGATGGGATATCGTAGGCTGCCTGTGCAAGCGTGTCGTTTGCGTCGGGGCTGAGCAGGAAAACAGCATCGCGCAGGTTGTCCAACCCATTGCCTATGCGCCCGCCAGCGCTGAAAAAGCCAACGCCCTGCGGCGCGCGATCGCCGAATACGGCGATGCGCTGTCCTGGCTCAATGCGCGCGTGGTCGGGGAAGATAAAACTGGTTTTGTGCGCATCGCCTAGCAGCATGCCACCCATCTCAATGGCTACGGAATCGGCATTCAATATTTCCACAAATTCGTCGGCGTAGGTCTCTCGCCGTCCATTGCCGTTGGCATCGCCTGCTCGCCCCGGCGGCGGGTCGGCCAGCACCTCGCTAATGCGCAAGTGCGGGCGCGGCAGCACGCGCAGTTCAAACGCCTGGCTCGCCAGGCCGCCGCGCCCATCGGCTACTTCAAAGGAAATCGGATAGCGTCCGGGCAGAGTCGGGGCGCGACCGCTGAGCAAACCGCTGGCATAGTGGAGGCGAAAGCCGGTAGGGGCTCGGACGAGGGAAAATATGAGCGTGGCGCCCTCGGGATCGGTCGCCTGCGCAGGATACGCATAGGAGCCGTTCGCATAGACGGATATGGGCGGCGTAGAGGTGATGCGCGGCTGCTGGTTGGGTGGCGGCAACGGCGCGATCGTCTGCAGCAGAGCCTGCGCCACAAACCCCATGTCCGACCAGGCTTCGACGCGGGTCTGGCCGATGCGGCGGGCGTGCAGCATGCCGCGTCGGTCAACGGCGACGATGCTGGTGTCGAGCGATAGCCAATATACCGAAGTCGCTTCGATGGTATCTACTCCGCTGTGGTGCAGGCCGCGCAGATAGGCGGCCTCGCGCTGGCCTAAGCGCAGCATAGGAACCGCTAGTTCAAAGCGTTCGTAGAGGGGGCGCTGGCCGCCCGGGGAGTAGCGCGTGCGCGCAGGTAAACGCCCGTGTGGAATGGGCCGCTGTTTGTCAAAGTGCAGCGAATGGCCATCTATGCTAGAGGGAAAGGTGTAGTTGAGCACGGTGTCGCCGTTGGCGTGGATGAGGAGTATGGTATCGCCGTCGTTGCCCAGCCCGTTGCCGATGCGCCCGTCGTCGGTGAAAACCCCCTTTTGCGTTTCGGGTGAACCGCCGCCGAATAGGACGATATAGCTGCCTGTCGCAGCTATGGTGCCGGTGGGGAAGGCAAAGCGCCGCCCGGCTGAAACGTCGTTGTCGGATAGGTGCCAACCCGACAGGTCGAGGTCGGGTCCAGCGTTAAACAGCTCGATGAATTCATCGGCGTAGGCGTCAAATACGCCGTCGCTGTTGGCGTCGTCGAGCGGATTGGCTAGGACTTCGCTAAGGCGAATATCGGTTGGAGTGGGGTGCGCTGTGGGCGTGGAGTTAGTGCTCCCCCCTGCGGGCAGTGCGCTCTTGGTGTCGGGAGATATTGCGTCTGCGCGCGGCAGAGAGTAGGGCGTGCCATAAAGCGCTGTATGCGCCGTAAATGCATCGCCGCGGTTCGGGCGCATCGCGGATTGCTGTGTGGGCCAATTGCTGCCGTCGACGCGGTCGATAGTGTCGCCGTTGGCGTGGATGAGGAGTATGGTGTCGCCGCCGTTGCTCAGCCCGTTGCCGATGCGCCCATCGTCGACAAAGGCCGGCGCGCCGAGTCCGGTTGGCCGACCGCCGCCAAAGAGCAGCAGGTGTGCGCCGGGCGGCAGGATCGTTGCGCTGGGAAAGGCGAAGCGCGACTCGGGGGGGACGTCGTCGTCGGATAGATGCCATCCGGCTAGGTCGACGGTGTCGGTGCCCGCGTTGTGCAGTTCGATGAATTCGTCTTCGTAGGCGTGGCGCTGACCGTCGCCGTTGGCATCGTCCGGTGGGTCGGCTAGGATCTGGCGTATGAATGGGCCGATGGGTGCTGCGGCTGGACTCTTGTCTGCCGGCGCAGGTGACCTAGAAAGCGCATCGCCGCTTGGGTGAACACCCGGCGAAAAAGGCTTTGCAAAGAACGATCGGTGCGCGGCAAAAATACGATTGGGTCCGCGTGCGACAGATTGATCTGCGGGCCAATTGCTGCCGTCGACGCGGTCGATAGTGTCGCCGTTGGCGTGGATGAGAAATATGGTGTCGCCGCCGTTGCTCAGTCCGTTGCCGATGCGCCCATCGTCGACAAAGGCCGGCGCGCTCAGTCCGGTTGGCCGACCGCCGCCAAAGAGCAGCAGGTGTGCGCCGGGCGGCAGGATCGTTGCGCTGGGAAAGGCGAAGCGCGACTCGGGGGGGACGTCGTCGTCGGATAGATGCCATCCGGCTAGGTCGACGGTGTCGGTGCCCGCGTTGTGCAGTTCGATGAATTCGTCTTCGTAGGCGTGGCGCTGGCCGTCGCCGTTGGCGTCGCCGAGCAGACCGGCGGGCGGGTCGGCGAGGATTTCGCTTATATAAACGTCGTCTGCGCGTATTGGCGTGTTGAGGGCGCAGAGCGCAGCGAGCGCGAATAGGTAGCGGTTGTCGTGCATGGTGTGCGCTGTGGCAAAAGACATTCCACCGAATCGCGTTCTGAGCTTAACTGCACCCGCACAGTCACTTGTGGATTACCCATGCGCGGATGGGATGAGTGGGGGCGTTTCTCGAGCACCGCAGCGCCGTCACGCCTACTACACGCCGATTGCACATTGAAGTGCGGCGAGTATATTCGCCCTACACCTTCTAAGCCTGCCCGCGAGACGCCCCCATGCTTCCCATCGCCGCTTTGCTCATTGCCCTGTCCAGCGCATCTGCAGAGGCGCAGATCGCCTTTTCCGAGCGCGCGCTGCAGGCGGGAGTGGCCGACGTCGGCACGGCAAACGGTGCGGCATTCGGCGATTATAATGGCGATGGGTGGCCGGACCTCTTCGTCGCTCGCTTGGACGTCGGTGCCGGTTCCCTGCTCTATGCCAATGCCGGTAGTGGAACCTTTACCGATAGGAGCGCGCTGATCGAGGGAATTGGCCGCTCGATGGGGGGCGTATTTGTCGACTACGATGGCGACGGCGACCGCGATCTCTACGCCGTGCGCTTCAACGAGGCCAATGCGCTGCTGCGCAACGACGGCGGCGCGCTGGCCCCACTGCCAGACGATGAGTTGGCCACCGGCCATATCGGCGCGACGTCGGCGGTCTTTGCCGATTTCGATGGCGACGGGTTGCTCGACCTCTACTCCACTCACCGCTACGTCAGCGCCAATCAGTACTTTCCCACCTTTTCGATCGATGGATTTGTCGAGCGCAGCCACGAGCAAAGCGGGCTGCGCTCGGGACAAGAGACCTTTGCCGCCGTTGCCTTTGACTACGACGGCGACGGCGACCAAGACCTGTATGTGGCGAATTTTGGCTTTGCCGATCTACTCCACCGCAACGACGGGCGCGGTGCGTTCACGCAGGTCGCCGAGGCGGCGGGACTGAGTGGCCGCGATTTTAGCGTAGCGGGACTGCCGGCCGATTACGACGGCGATGGCGATTTCGACCTCTATGTGCTGCACGCTGCCGAACGAGAAAATGTGCTGTGGGAGAACGTGGGCGACGGGCGTTTTGAGTATCACCGCAGCGCGGCCGAGGGGCGCAGTAGCAGCGCAGGCGGTGCGGCCGCGGACTTCGATTTAGATGGAGACGTCGATATTCTCGTTTCAAACCTGGGCAGGGTAGAGGTCTACGCCAATCGAGGCGACGGTCATTTTGACGACGTGTCGTCGACGGCGGTGCCGCTACCGCTGCGCTCTGACTCATTTACGGCTGGCGTTGCCGCCGCAGACTACGACCTAGACGGCGATGTCGACGCATTCCTCTGCGGTTTGCGCGGCGCCGATGCGCTGCTGCGCAACGAGCTTAGCGCGGGGCATTGGCTGGCCTTCGACTGGCCGCCGGGCAGCGAAGGAGCGCGGGTTCAGGTGCGGGAAGCAGGTGTTCTACAGGTGCGCCAGCAGCGCGTCGACACGCAGTTGGGCAACGCCGCAGTCGCGGCCCATTTTGGTTTGCACACAGACGCTGCCGTCGATGTAGAGATCGACTGGCCCAGCGGACATCGGCAGGTTCTTGTCGACGTTGCTGTAGATCAGGTAGTGCAGTTGGTCCAGCCCATAGCCCAACGCGATGTGGCCATCGTAGCCGTACATGCACCGACGGGCGCTCAGCGATGGGAAACGCTGCGGCCGCAAGTCGATGTGGCAAACCGCGGTGCGCAGAGCGTGCAGGGGCAAGTGTTGCGCGGGCAGATCGCAGTAGATGGGTCAGTATTATACGACGAGCGTGCGCGCGTGCCCGAACTGGCTAGTGGCCAGCGCGCGCGGATCGAATTGCCGCCTTTCGCTCCGCAGCGCAGCGGCCAATACAGCGTGGAATTCTTTCTTGAGGGCGATGACGACGTGCGCCAAAACAATCGCTGGCAACGTCACTTATATTGGCATCCCTTTGTGGAGGTTGCCGCTGCTGTGGGGATCACCGATCCGGAAGGGGCCGGCTGGGCGGCGGCTATGGCCGATGGCGACGGCGACGGCGACGTGGATCTCTATATCTCTAATGGCGGTTCATTCGGCGCTGGAGAGAATGTTTTCTACCGCAACGACGGCGATGGCTTTACTGACGTTACGCGCGAAAATGGCACGGCCGATTCGGGCAACGGAACGGGCGTGGTCTTTGCCGATTTTAACGGCGACGGCCACCAAGATATATTCATGGCCAAGGGCGGTTTTTTGCCTCCCGGCGAACCGGATCGCCTGCTCTACAACCGCGGCGACGGGACTTTTGTCGACGCGAGCGAAGCAGCGGGTCTAAGCGCCGTGCAGGCCAGCTATGCTGCCGCCGTGGGTGACTACGATGGAGATGGCATGCTCGACCTCTACGTGTCTGCGTTTCGCGGTCAGTCCAATGCGCTCTATCGCAACGCGGACGGCGTCTTCGTCGACCAGAGCAGGCCCCGACGCGTCCTCAGCTACCAGCGCTTCACCGGGTCGGCGGCCGCCTTCGCCGATTTTGATATGGACGGCGATATGGATCTCTACGCTAGCATGTATGGAATCTACGACGCGTTTTACGCCGAGGTCGGCGACTCGTCGTATGCCATAGCGCAGGTGGGTGACGAAGGCGACGCCGTGGGATTGGCGATGGGCGATTACGACGGCGACGGCGATCTCGACCTTTTCGTCGTCAACCAGAACTGGCGCAGCGGCCTGTGGCGCAACGACCTGTCGACGAGAACGTTTGTCGACGTAGCCAGTCAGAGTGGAGTTGAAAATCAGGGTCCGGGCACGGGATGTGCGTTTGGCGACTACGACAACGACGGCGATCTCGACCTCTTCGTCGTCAACGGGCACGACGCCGATCGCGTCTATATGAATCGCGGCGATGGCACTTTCGTCGACGTGGCGCTGGCTCTGGGCATGGCCGATACGGTGCGCGCGCGCGCCGTCTTGCTGAGCGATTACGACGGGGACGGTGATCTGGACCCCTATGTGGTCAACGAGCGGCATCCCAATCGCCTCTACCGCAACGACGGCAGTGGCGCTCACTGGCTGCAGGTGCGCGCGCGCGGCGTGCAGAGCAATCGCGACGCAGTGGGTGCGCGCCTGGCGCTGTATTCAGGTGGACGTGCGCTGCACCGACAGGTCAACGGCACGGCGGGTATGGCGCACAGCAGTCGCGTCGTCACCTTTGGTTTGGGCGCCGAGAGCCGCGTCGATTCGCTCGTGTTGCACTGGCCGAGCGGCCGCGTGCAGCGCCTGGTAAACCTGCCCATAGATCGGCGCATCGAAGTAGTCGAGGGGCAACGCGCGACGGCTGTGCGCGTTCAAGAGGAGAGGCTGCCGCAGACCCTGCACCTGCTGGCTAACTATCCCAACCCGTTCAACGCCGAGACGCGGATCGGTTTTGAAATAGCCGAACGCGGTTTTGCACAGTTGGCTGTGTTCAACGCTCTTGGCCAGCGCGTGCGGACACTGTTGGCCGACGAAGTATCGGCCGGGCGCTACGAGCTCAAATGGGATGGACGCGATGATGGAGGAATGGCTATGGCCAGCGGTGTTTACTATTGCCGACTGCATGCCCAGGGTGGCGCGCGGAGTCGCGCACTGCTCTTGCTGCGCTAGTGCGGTTGGCGTCCGCCGTTTAGAACGCGCCGATTAGCGACACGCGGTGCACGTCACCCAGATCAACATAGGAAGAGAAGGCGTAGTCGAGTCGATAGCGCTTGGCGGCAAGGCCTGCACCAGCTGTCAGCCCCATGGCTTCTTCGCCGGCTGAGCCTACTTGCTGTAGGCTGTAACCCGGGCGCAGGAACAGCCCGCTAAAAGGCTGTATTTCGAGCCCCAGTGCCAAGTAGGGATCGCCGTCGTTGGGCACGTTGAAATCGGCCAGTAGCAGCATGGGCACCGGCATGTGCGCCGGCTGATGCGACAGGCCAAAGCGCATGTGCACGGGCAGCGAGTCCTTGAAGTCGCCCGCATAGGCGCTGCGCACAAAGCCGAGGTTACTCAGCGACGCGCCGATGTGCATGCCCTGCAGGGGGCCGCGGGCGAGCAGACCAAAGTCAAAAGCGTAGGCATCGGAAGAAAACTCGTCGATGTTGGAGTAGATCGCCTTGACGTTGGCACCCAGCGTGAGCCAGTCCTTCCATACCGGTTGGGCGACAGATATGTAGGCGGCCATATCGGCAGCGGAAAACGAACCCAAGTCGCGCCCTTCCTCATTCGTGCGCTGCATATTTCCGTAGGTGACGTAGTTGGCGCTGACGGCCCACACGCGATGGGCGGACGGTGTCACTACGCTGATAAAGCCGGCCTGCGAGTCGACTAGGTAGCTATTGAGGGAGACGGCAGCCGTGCGCTGGTCAATGCCAAAGAGTCCGGCCGGATTCCACGCCGAGGCCTCGGCTTCGGCCGCCGCTGTCACATAGGCTCCACCGAGCGCGGCAGCGCGTGCGCCCACGCCGATCTTCAGAAAGTTGTACCCTGTAGTGCCGGCGTTGGAATTGATGGCCTCGGTCGGTGGAGTCGCACAGAGCAGCAGAGCAAAGAGCGCGGTCAGTAGACGCATAAAAGTAGATCTCCCATTTCTCAGATAGACTCGGTCAAGTGGCGGCGCGTTCCAGCGCGTAGGCCGCGCGCAGCAGCACGTCCTCGCCCAGCACCGGCGCGAGCAGCTGTGCGCCGATGGGCAGGCCGTCGGCCGAAGTGGCAAATGGCACGGAAATGCCGGGAATGCCCGCCAAGTTCACCGAGGCCGTGTATATGTCGTTGAGGTACATCTGCAGAGGATCCTCCAGCTGCTCGCCTAGTGCAAAAGCGGTCGAGGGAGCCACCGGCGACAGCAAGAGGTCGCACTGGGTAAAGGCCTCGTCAAAATCGCGGCGGATCAGGGTGCGCACCTTTTGCGCTTTCAGATAGTAGGCATCGTAGTACCCCGTGCTCAACGCGTAGGTGCCGAGCATAATGCGCCGTTTGACTTCGGCGCCAAAGCCCTCGCTGCGCGTCTGTAAATACATTTCCAACAGATCTCTGCTCTCGCCTGCGCGGTGGCCGAATTTGACGCCGTCGTAGCGCGAAAGGTTGGCCGAAGCCTCGGCCATAGCGATTAGGTAGTAGGTGCCTATGCAATATTCTGGGTGGCCAGCAACGGGCAGGCTCACGTCGACCAATTCCGCTCCAGCATCCTCCAGCGCACGCGCTGCACCGCGCACGGCGTCGCCGATTTGCGCATCGAGCTGTTCGGGAAAGAACTCGCTGGCCAGGCCTATTTTCAGCCCGCGCACGTCGCCGTCGAGCCGGGCGCTATAGTCGGGGACGGGGGCTTTGATGGAGGTCGAATCGCGCGGATCGTGGCCGGCGATAGCGCCGAGCAGCAGCGCGGTATCGCGCACGTCTTTGCCCATCGGTCCAATTTGATCTAGCGACGATGCATAGGCGACTAGACCATAGCGCGAAATGCGTCCGTAGGTGGGTTTGAGACCGACAATGCCGCAGTAGCCAGCCGGCTGGCGCACCGAGCCTCCGGTATCAGAACCGAGGGCGAGAATGGTCTCGTTGGCGGCTACGGCCGCCGCAGAGCCGCCGCTGGAGCCACCGGGCACGCGCGAGAGATCGCGCGGATTGCGCACTGGACCAAAATGGGAATTTTCGTTGGATGAACCCATCGCAAACTCGTCCATATTGGTCTTGCCGAGAAAAACCAATCCGGCTTCGCGCAGACGGTCGACGGCGGTGGCGTCGTAGGGGGCAATGTAGTTTTCGAGGATGCGCGAACCGCAGGTCGTGCGACCGCCGCGCACACAGAGCACGTCTTTGAGGGCAATGGGAATACCGGCGAGTGGACCTAGCGTTTCGCCGGCGCTGCGCCGGCGGTCGACGGCATCGGCCTGGGCGAGCGCACCAGCGGAATCGACGCTGATAAACGCATTGATCTCACCGTCGACGTCGGCAATGCGATCGAGCGCGGCCTGGGTGATTTCGCGCGAAGTGATTTCGCCTGTTTGCAGGCGAGTGGATAGCTCGTGTGCCGTTTCTTCGTTTAGCGCCATCTATGCGGATCAGGCCTGTTTTTCGGCGCGCTGCTCGGTGCTGTTTTCCCCATCTGCGCCGTGGCCGGGCGCACTTTGTGCGACGGAATCGGTTGGGGCCGATGGCTCGATTTTGCTGCCCTGCGCAGTCGGCTTTGGCGCGTTGATATCGATTTCTTCTTGGACGTCGCGCATCGCCGTGCGAAATTCGCGAATGCCCTTGCCCAATCCTTGGGCCATCTCGGGAATGCGCTTGGCACCAAAGACGAGCAAGATGATGAGCAAGATAATGAGTATTTCCCAGTGGCCCATGCCAAACATGGCGTTTCCTCCTTAGGACGACTTAGTAGCTGTACTTGAAGTAGTACCAACCGACGAATAGACCCAGCAGCGTGATGGCATTAAAGCGCAGGGACAGTTCGAAAGAGAACGATAAGATGATCAGATTGAACATATGTGGACCTATGGAATAGGTCACGTACTGCAAGAGTGCGCGCTCGACGATGGTGTCGGATCCCGCGATAAATGCGAGGATGACGCGCAGCGCCTCGCCGAGGATATTGGCGCCGAGCATGCCCGTAAACAGTATGAGAACGAGGTGGCTGGCGGGTTTGTCGCGCAACATACGGGCCTAGGCGTGTTGGGTTACTTCGTTGCTGAACAGACCGATGACCCAGCGGTATATGCCGGAGAAGATGTAGATAATCGTCATCGGAAAAAAATACTCGCTCTTGTAGATGATCAGCACGATAGAGATGGCAAAGAACAGCTGCTTAAGGCGATCGGCAAAAGAAGTGCCGCGGAAGTTGGGCACGGTATCGTAGTCGAATCGGCTGACCATGAGAAAGGCGAGAAAGAGCACCAGCAGTGCGGCGGCGGGCGTGGAATAGGCCGTTGGCCAGGCTTGCTCAAAGACGGCGTACTGGGTCAGGCAGATAGCCGCCGTGGGAATGGGCAGCCCCAGGTAGTAATCGTCGTCTTTTTCCCCGCTGAGGCTAATGGTGTTAAAACGCGCCAGCCGCACGGCGCCGCAGAGCAAATAGGCAAAGGCCAACGCCAGTCCCCAGCCCGAATTGAGATAGCCTTGGTATATGATGAAGGCTGGCACAAAGCCAAAGGTGCAAACGTCGACGATGGAGTCAAACTGGATTCCAAATAGGGAATCCTTGCCCATTACGCGGGCGATTTTGCCGTCCATTTTGTCGATTACTGCACCGAGCAAGACGAGCCAAGCGGCCGGAATATAGCTGCCTTGGAATGCGTAGTGCAGGGCCAGAAAACCGCAGAGTAAGTTGGATGCCGTAAACAGCTGCGGTATGATAACTCGCATGGGTAACTCCGTTCAGTGTGTTGCCATTACCAACGCTGTCGGTAGCGCGGCCACTCCTCCAAGCGCATGGTCAGCGACAGGCTCTCGCCGTAGCGCATGACGCTCAGCGTGCACTCCTCATCGACGCGCAACCCCCTCAACACGCCGAGGGCATCCTCGCCGCTGCGCATCTTCTCGCCGTTGATGGCGATGATCACATCGCCGCTTTCCAGCCCAGCGCGATCGGCGGGACTGTCGACGGCAATCTTAACGACCAGAGCCCCTTCGGTAGACCGCAGCGAAAGGTAAGAGGCCAGGCGCTGGGTGATGTTTTTGAGAGCGATAATACCGCTCCACGCGCGGCGCACCTGGCCGTGTTTCTGCACTTCGTCTAAGAAGTTGCGCGCCGTGTCAATCGGTATGGCAAAGCCAATGCCTATCGACCCGATATTATAATCGCCACCAGTGTATATAAAGCTATTAATACCAATGACTTGGCCGTCAGCGTTGACCAGCGGTCCTCCGCTGTTCCCGGGGTTAATTGCCGCGTCCGTTTGGATCATATCCCGGTAGTAGTGCTCGCCCTGCGGCTGCGGAAAGTCGCGGTCGAGTGCGCTGATGACGCCGATGCTCACCGTGGGGCCCAAGTCAAAGGGATTGCCTATGGCAATGGCCCACTCACCAACCAAAATATCGCCCGAATCCCCTAGGGGCGCAACCGGTAGATCGCCCGCATCGACTTTGAGTACGGCCAGGTCGGAACCGATATCGGAAGCAATGTAACGCGCTTCCAGCGTGCGCCCGTCCGGTTCGGGAAGGGATACGGTGATGCGGCGCTCGTTCTGGGTCTCTCCGCCGATGACGTGATCGTTGGTGAGGATGTACCCTTCGGCGTTGATCACAAAGCCCGAACCGCTAGAAGGGCGCTCGCTCTGTTCGGGGACGACGTAGTAAAACGGTGAAAAAAAATCCCAAAACGGATCGCGCAGCCGGTAGGGGCGCAGCGATCGGACCCGCGTCGTCACGTGTATGCTGACCACGGCGGGCTGTACCTTCTCGACGGCGCTGACGACGGCCGTGCGGCGCGACTGCGCGATATCATCGCCCAGTGCCGAGCCGTACAGCAGACATGATGACAGGGCTAAAAAGAGCGCTTGCAGAGCCGATCTCCACGTGTCAGTTGGTGCATAACAATAAGTAATAACACGTATATATGCAAAGTAAACTTCAGTGGTCGTAGCGGACCCAGAGCAGGTGTAAGCCACAGGCTGGTGCCGTGCGTCCGGCCGCTTCGCGGCGACCGTCTTGCAGGAGGTGGCCAAGATCATCCGAGGGGCGCTTACCCAGGCCGATTTCGACCATGGTGCCGACGAGTATGCGCACCATATGGCGCAAAAAGCGGTTGCCTTCGATCTCAAAGACGAGCGCGCGGTCCTCGCGGCACCACTCGGCTGCATAGATGGTGCAGCGCAGGTTGTCGGGCGGTGGGTCTAGCTTGCAAAAAGCGCCAAATGAGTGCGTGCCAAGCAGGTTTTGGCAGGCCGAGTTCATGCGCTGCACATCGACGGGAGCTAGGTAGGTCCAAGCGTAGTTGCGGCCCACGGCGCGTTTGCCCTGGTGGATGCAGTAGCGGTAGCGCTTGCGCTTGGCACTGTAGCGCGCGTGGAACTCGAGCGGCACTTCCTCGACGTCGAGTATGCCGATGTCGGCGGGCAGGATGCCGTTGAGACTGCGCAGGATGCGCGCGACGGGCAGCGGTGAATGCGTGTGAAAATGGGCGACCTGTCCCAGCGCATGCGTGCCGGCGTCGGTGCGCCCTGAACCGGTGGGAACGATCTCTTCGCGCAGCAGGGTGTGCAGCGCGCGTGCCAGCTCGCCCTGCACGGTGCGTCCCTGTGCCTGAATCTGCCAACCAACGAAGTCGCTGCCGTCGTATTCGATGAGCAGGCGGATGGCGCGCATCCCCTAGCGGCTCCAGTAGATGGCGGCGATGGCCGATAGGGAGACCAATGCGGCGACCAAATCGCCCCAGCGCAGTGCCAGCTGGTGGTAGTGAGTGCGCGGTGCGCCGGGTTGGTAGCAGCGGCTTTCCATGGCCAGAGCCAGTCGGTCGGCCCGTTCAAAGGCCGAAACAAAGAGCGGGATGAGGAGGGGGACGAGACTGCGCGCACGCCGTATGGGGTGGCCGCTAAAGTCGGCGCCGCGCGAGACCTGCGCTTTGCGCAGGCGCTCTGCCTCGTCGACGAGAACGGGGATAAAGCGCAGGGCGATCGAAACCATCAGCGCCAGTTCCGCCACGGGAACGCCGATGCGCTTCGCCGGAGCAAATAGACGCTCTAAGCCAGCCGTTAACTGCATGGGGGAAGTGGTGAGCGTCATCAGGGCAGCGGCAATGACCACGGTGGCTAAGCGCAGACAGAAAAAGGCACCGGTGCGCAGGCCCTCGGCGCTGACGGACCAGTGGGTGAGGGGCATGGACCACAGCGGCGCGCCCGGGGTTAGAAAGGCGTGCAGGCCCAAGGTGAAGGTGAAGAGCCAGACAAAGGCGCGCAGGTTGGCCAAGACCATGTGCACAGGCAGGTTGGCAAGGATCGTCGTCAGCGCCAGTAGGGCGGCGAAGATGAAGAGGGCGCTGAAGCTGTGCGCCGACAGCGCTGCGACCATAAGGGCCATGGTGCCGACGAATTTGGTGCGCGGGTCGAGCCGGTGGACGGGCGAGTCGAGCGCGAGGTAGCGCCCCAGCGTTATATCCTGCAGCGCAGGCATGAACTAGCGGAGAAACTGCGCGTCAAAGGCCTCCGCCGCATCGCCGCTGTTGGCTTCTATTAGACCGGCCTCGACCATTTGCTGGCGCAATTCGCTCCAGCGCGCGGCGCTCATATGGCCTAGACCCTTGTCGCTGGCAACCGAGTCGAGCACCAGCGACTGCGACTCTTGGGCGCCGTAGTCGAGAATGTCCATGCCCATTTCTGGGTTGAGCGAGTTGATGTGTCGATTGGTTTCCTGCGGGTCGCGCAGGTAGTGCTCCCAGCCCTGGATACTGGCCTCGACGACGGCCCGCACGAGGTCGGCGCGCTGGCCAATGGTCTCCTCGGTGGCGATGAGCACGCTGGCGTAGGGGTTAAAGCCGATATCGGAGACCAACAGCGCGCGTGGATTGCCGCCCTGCTGCCGGGCGACGAACGGCTCGCTAAAGACGTAACCCTGCTGCGCGAAGTTGGGATTGGCGAGGAACTGGCTGACGTTGCCAGGATAGGGCACGATATTGACGCCTTCGAGCGGGTACTTCCAGCGCAGGTAGTGCGAAAAAGCGGGTCGTTGCGACATGGCCAGCGTGATGTCGCGTATCTGTTCAATGTGCTCGATGCCCGAAGAAGCGTGCACCATGATGCAGCGCGGGTTAATCTGGTAGGGGGCCATGAGCGCGACGACGGGGGCCTGCTGGGCGCGCGCGTAGAGCACGTCGTCGGCGTTGGTAACGCCGAATTCGACTGCTCCCGTAGCGACGCGCTGAATGACCGGTGCGTCGGGACCGCCGCCCAAGATTTCGACTTCGATCTGGCGGGCGGCGTAGTAGCCGTGGATCTGCGCGGCATAAAATCCGCCGTGTTCCGCTTCGGGAAACCAGTTGAGCGCGAGGCGCACGCGCGCTGTGCCCCCCTCTGTTGGAGGCGGCGTTTCCCCCCCTCCACAGGCCAACAGCAGCAGGCTGGAAAAGAGATAGCACATCGCTTTCATGGGATCACCTCTCAGTAGATAAACGTCGGTTCGCTACGCGCCGCCCCAGCGGCGCAGCAATAAATGGCTGACTAAGCCAACGGTGCTAAATATGGCGAGGCCGAGCAGCGTGCAAAATAGGATGCAGGCAAAAAGATAGTCGGTCTTGGCCTGTCCGCTGGTCTGGATAATGAGGTATCCGAGGCCGAAGTCATCGGTTCCATAGCCGGCAAAAAATTCGCCGACGATCGCGCCAATGACGGACAGACCGCTGGAGATGCGCGCACCGGTCAGCATATTGGGCACGGCGTTGGGCACGCGTAGCTTGAAAAGAATCTGCCAGCGGCTGGCGTTGTTGAGGGCAAAGAGATCGAGCAGGCGTGGATCGACTTGGGTGAGGCCGGCGGTCGTATTGGCGATAATGGGGAAAAGCGAGATGATAAACGATACGGCGACGACGCCCTGCAGACCGTAGCCGATCCACAGCACGATTAGCGGCGCAATGGCAACTATGGGCACGGTTTGCAAAAAAATCGCATAGGGGTAGAGGCCGCGTTCGATAATGCGCGACTGCGAAAAGAGCAGCGCTATGGCAAAGCCAAAGGCAAAGCTGAGTGCGAAGCCGCTGAGCGCGCCCATCGCCGTCAGCAGAGCGGCATCGACCAGCCGTGCCGCGTGTGCCGATACGGCGTCGGCGACGCGGGGTGGTCCAGGTAGCAGATAGGGTGGTATGTCGAATAGCTCGACAAGGGCGTGCCAGCTCAGGATAAAAAAAGCGAAAAAAAACAGCGGTGGACCGATTTGCTTGATTAGGGTACGCGCGTTCACGAGTGGGCCCTCCCCAGCTGTTCGGATATATCGCGCGCCAGCTTGGCAAAGTCCGGTTGGTGGCGCAGGTCGGCATCGCGCGGGTGTTGGAAAGGCACGGCGATATCGGCGACGATGCGCCCCGGTCGCGCGCTCATAACGAGCACGCGATCGGCAAGGAATGCCGCTTCGTACACGTTATGTGTAATGAATATGCCGGTCCAGTGATCGCGCTCCCACATACGCAGCAGTTCTTCGTTGAGCCGCTGGCGCGTTATCTCGTCTAGTGCGCCGAAGGGCTCGTCCAGCAGCAGGAGACCGGGCTGGGTCACTAAGGCACGGGCGATGGAGACGCGCATGCGCATTCCGCCGGAGAGCTGGGCGGGCAGCGCGTCGGCAAACTCGCTCAATCCAACGGTATCCAGCACTTCGTCGATGCGCGCTTCGTCGCTCTGCTGGCGGAGCTCCAGTGGCAGCCCCACGTTGCGGCGCACGCTGCGCCATGGTAAGAGCGTGGCATCCTGGAAAACGTAGGCCAGGTCGCGGCGGCGGCGGCGCGCGTGCAGGGGAACGTCGCCGTCGACCGTCAGTTCGCCGGCGGTGTACTCATCGAGTCCGGCGACGAGGCGCAAAAAGGTCGACTTGCCGCAGCCAGATGGCCCGACGATGGCGGCAAACTGCCCGCGTTCGACCGTCAGGTCGACGTCGGCCAGCGCGTGCACGCCGCCGGGAAATTTTTTGCCCACGCCGCGCGCTATGACCAGTGGATCACTCATGGTAGATCTGTATTTTAAATGGATGACGCACGGCCGACCAGCCATTCGTAGAGGATATCAACGGGTTGGAAGAGCATCGTGCCGAGTGGGTTGAAATCGCTCACACTGCCAATTACGACCAGGGTGAACAATCCCCACGACAGGGGTTTGCTGAGCCGCTGATAGTGCGGCGAAAGCGCAGCGGGCAACAGGCCATGGACAATCTTGGAGCCATCGAGCGGTGGAATGGGTAAGAGATTAAACAAGGCCAATAGCAGGTTGACGATAACGAGTGCGTTAACGGCAACAGAGGCTGCCGGCACTGCGGCAAAATCACCCGTGCGCAGTGCGCATGCCAATATAACAGCTGTCACTATGTTGGCAAGGGGACCGGCCAGGGCTACCAGCACCATATCGCGGCGCGGTCGGCCAAAGTAGCGCGGGTCTACGGGCACGGGCTTGCCCCAGCCAAAGTGGACTAGGACCAGCAGCAGGGTGCCGATGGCGTCGAGGTGCACGAGTGGGTTGAGCGTCACGCGCCCCAAGCGTCTGGGCGTTGGATCGCCGAGGTAATCCGCTGCGTAGGCATGGGCCGCCTCGTGTAGGGCGAGGGCGATAAGTACGGCTGGAATCCAAATGATGAAAGCCCACATCGAACGTATCCTAAGCGCGCGGGTGATAGGTCTTGTGCACTTCTTTGATATGCGTGCTGTCTACATGGGTGTAAATCTGCGTCGTCGCAATGTCTGCGTGGCCGAGCAGTTCTTGGACGTCGCGCAGGTTGGCACCGCCTTCCAGCAGGTGCGTGGCAAAGGAGTGGCGCAGCGTATGCGGGCTTACTTGCTTTGCAATATTGGCCTTTTCCGCGGCTTTCTTGATTGTCTTCCACACGCTCATGCGCGAGAGAGGTCCGCCCTGTGCGTTGAGAAATATGCGCGTGGCCAATGGGTCGCGCACGTGGTGGGGCCGACCGCTGCGCAGGTAGGTGTGCAGCGCGCGCACGGCTTGTCCTCCAATGGGCACCAAACGCGGGTGGGGACCGGTGATGCGCACCAGACTTTCGCTCAGGCGCAGGCTGTCTTCGCACAGCTGGGTCAACTCCGAAACGCGCATGCCGGTTGCATAGAGCAACTCGAGAATGGCGCGCTCGCGCATGCCGAGTGGATCGGACGCATCTGGCGCTTCCATCAGCGCCGTTATTTCCCCCTGGGTGAGCACGTCGGGTAGCCTGCGCTCTATCTTGGGCGGTTCGAGCATTTCGCTTGGATCGCGGGAGCAGGTGCCTTTGAGCAGCAAGTATTGGTGCAGGCGCTTGATGGAGGTCAGATTGCGCGCCATGGTCGCGGGGCTGAGTCCGGCATCGTGCAGGTCGCGCAAGACGCTGGCTATATGGTCCTGTTGAATGGACGCTGGTTCGGTAACGCGCATATCGGCCAGTTTGCGGAGGTAGCGGCTGAGATCGCGCCGGTAGGCATCCAGCGTGTTGGCCGATAGGCCTTTGTCGCGCTGCATAGACAGCAAGAAGTCGTCGAGGGCGCGCTGTAGGAGGTCGGGCAGCGGCGCGTTTTGCTGTGCGGGTCTAGGCATGTTCGGACGGGCGGAGTTCGTCTCCGCCGACGGCTGTGGTGGTCTCGTGTGTCGCCGCTTCGTCCTGTTGATCGTCCGCTAGGTGGCGCTTGATCTCTTCGGCTAGCTTGGGGCTAAAGCCGGGCACGGCAGCGATGTCTTCTACCGATGCGGCGCCTATGCGCTGCACGGAGCCAAACAGTCCGAGCAGGGCGTTGCGACGTTTGGGGCCCACGCCGGGAATGTCGTCGAGGCGCGAGGTGAGCGTGCGCTTGCCGCGCTGTTCGCGGTGATTTTTAAGCGCGAAGCGATGCGCTTCGTCGCGTAGCATTTGCAACAGGCGCAGCGAAGCCGACGTCTTGGGTAAAATGACGGGTGCACTATGGCCGGGTAAGAAGACTTCTTCCAACCGCTTGGCTAGCCCGAGGACGGGTTGCCCCTCAGCACCGACTTCGCTCAGGGCCTGCACGGCGCTGGAAAGCTGCCCTTTACCGCCGTCGATAAGGAGCAGGTCGGGTAGAGGCTCGCCGCGCTCCTGCAGGCCGCGAAAGCGCCGCACGACGACCTGGTGGATCGAGGCAAAGTCGTTGGGTCCCTCTATGTCGCGAATCTTAAAAAAGCGATACTGGCTCCGCTTGGCCTGGCCATCGACAAAGCAAACAAGTGAGCCGACCGAGTCGGTGCCTTGAAAATTCGAGATGTCGATGCCCTCTATGCGGCGGGGAAGCACCTGTAGGTTGAGGTCGCGCTGCAGCGCATAGATCGACTGGGGCACGCGGTCTCGCTTCATTTCGCGCTTTAGCTGGCGCTCTTTCAGCATTTGCTGGGCGTTTTTCTCTGCCATTTCCATCATGCGGGCTTTGGCGCCTCGCTGAGGGGCAAAGAGTTCGACTTTGCCGCCCATTTTTTCGCTGAGCCACGCGGCAATATCGCCGGCGTCGTTCGGCAAGGTCGGCAGGTGGATTTCGCCCGGAACAAAGTCGTTTTGTAAGTAGAACTGCCGGGCGAAAGCAGAGATGATTTCTTCGTCTGCCGCCTCCATTACGCCGCCGAGGACGTGGTGTTTCTTGCCGAGTAGACGGCCTTCGCGGATTTCCAGCACGCTGCAACAGGCTTCATCGTCGCTGCGTGCGATGGCCATTACGTCGCGGTCGACGGGGCCGTCCATGACGACTTTTTGTCGGGCGCGCATCGATTCAAGGGCCTGCAGTTGGTCGCGGTGGCGCGCCGCTTTTTCGAACTTCAGCGCTTGGGAGGCGTCCTCCATGCGCTGCTGTATCTCGCGTAGAACCTCGGCATTTTGCCCGCGTAGAAAGCGCACGGCGTCATCGATCGTCTTCTTGTATTCGGCTTCGTCAACCCGCTGCTCGCACGGGCCCTCGCAGCGCTTTATATGGTATTCCAAACACAGGCGAACGCTCGTGTTGGGCAGGTTGAAGTCGCAGCTGCGCACGGGAAAAATTTTGCGCAGCATGTCCAGCGTGGTATGCATTGCGCGGACGTTGCTGTAGGGGCCGAGGTAGCGCGAGCCATCGCGAACGACATTGCGCGTGGCGAAGATGCGCGGGAAGGGCTCGTCCGTTATGCGAATGAATGGGTATTTCTTGTCGTCTTTGAGCTGAATATTGTAGCGCGGCTTGTGGGCGCGAATCTGCGTCGCCTCGAGGATGAGCGCCTCTTGCTCGGTGGCGGTGACAATGCAGTCGATATCCGCAATATTGCGCACCAGTGCTTGGAACTGGCGTCGGCCGTCGTGACCCCCATCCTGAAAGTAGGAACGGACGCGGCTGCGCAAGCTCTTCGCCTTGCCTATGTAGATGATCTCGCCGTCTTTGCGCTTCATCAGGTAGATACCCGGTTCGGTGGGTAGGGCATCCAGTTTTAAGCGCAGTGCTTCGGAGATGTTGTCGCGCATTGTATTATGTTAACCCCTCCAATTTGCTGGAGAATACGGCGTTTAGTTTTGCGTGTCAAGGCGAGTGAAGTCGCCATCTGGTAGCGCACACCCCCCTGTTGCGTGCTGTCAGAAGGGGCCTCGCATGGGGGGCCTCGATCACTGCGCGCTGTAATCGCCTTTGCAATCAGGCGCAGCGCCTGTTGTTAAAGGGCATTAAAGGCGATGAGAGCGCCGCGATTTGGCTCGTCAGAGAGCTCCGTCTTCTGTGTTGACAAAAAGGCGATGAAGGTGTAAAATTGTCGAGTGGAACCCCCCTGTTCCCGATTCTCCTGCAAGTAGTTATCCCCACTTCCTAACACTTCTACTCAGTGAACTGCGCCCGGTCTATCGCGCCGGAAAGTCGCGCACGTTCTCTCCCTGTCCTCAAATGCCCATCGCGCGCTGGCTGTCGGAGTGCGCTTGCTCTGGTGAGGAATTGGCAATGATAAAGCGCTGGTTAGTTTGTTCTCTGTTGGCTCTCGTCTGCGCGGTGAGCGCGCGTGCTACAGAGGCACCGCTGGGTCTGGCGGTCAGCGAGGGGTTTTATGTGGACCGAGTTATCGTGCGCTGGGCGCCCGTGGAAGAAGCCCAGGCCTATCGGGTTTATCGCAGCACGCGGCCCGACCCGGCTTTTCGCATGGTGTTATCCAGCTGGCAGCAGGGCAACGTCTTTGAAGATCGCAGCGCTGTGGAGGGCGTGCGCTACTATTACTGGGTGAAGGCGGCCAGTTCGTCGGTGGGAGACGATGCGAGCGATTTTAGCGCCATGGTCAGCGGCTACGCGCGCGTGCGCACAGTCGGGCAGGCGGTGCTGCGTGCGCTGGGCACGGGTAGCTCGGCGCCGGTTGAACTGGCTTGGGACGAGGTACTAGGCGCGCATTCCTACCGAATTTACCGCAGCGCGCAAATCGATACGAGTGCCGCCGAGCCGCTGTCGGCTTGGCAGGCTGGCAGGGCATTTGTCGATGTGGGTGCCGAGCCGGGCGTGCGCTACTACTACTATGTGAAGGCGGCCGCCGGTGTCCGCGGCGAACGCGCCGGCTCCTTTAGCGCTCCGCTGCACGCCTATCGAGGGGTAGAAGCGCCCGACGCAGTCGCCATGCGCTCGCTGGAGGGCGTTCGCCTGCTGTGGCGCGATGCGCCCGGCGCGCAGCTATACCAAGTGTGGCGCAGCGCTAGCGCAGACAGCAGCAGCGCGCGGGCGATCAGCGATTGGCTATACGAGCGGTTGTTTGTAGATGCCAGCGCCGTTCCCGGGGTTCAATACTATTACTGGGTCAAGTCAACGAGCGAGCGCGGCGTGCGCGCCAGCGCCTTCGGCGGCATGTCCAGTGCGTACCGCATGCTGAGCCAACCGCAGCTGCGCGGGGTGCAGGCGAACGGCGCTGCGCTCGAGATCGCTTGGTATCCGGTCGATGGTGCAACGCACTACCGCGTTTACCGCGGCGAGGAGCCGCGCGTTGCCAACGCACAGCTACAGGGCGATTGGCAGGGTGAGCTGACGTTTGTCGATGCGGACATTACCCCCGGTGTGCGCTACTACTACTGGGTGGAAGCCGCGGTGAGCGGTAGCGGCGAGCGCCAGAGCGGTTTTGCCGCTTCGCACAGCGGCCTGTTGCCCCTGAGTTCGCCGCTTGCGCCCGTCGTAGAAGAAGGAGAGGACGGGCGCGTACTGCTGCGCTGGGACGGTGTGCGCGGCGGCCAGTACTACCGCGTCTACCGCGCCGAGATCGAAGACCTGCGACGGGCCCAGCCCATGGGCGATTGGCAGTCGGGGCGCGAATGGGTTGATGTCGCCGCACTGCCCGGAGTGCGCTACTTCTACTGGATCGAAGCGGCCGCAGATGACAGCGGCAGCGTTCCGAGCGGCCCGAGTGAAGCGGCTACGCGTTTTATGGCCATGCCTGCTCCGGCCAGCGTTAGCGCTTCGCGCGGCCTATTTGCCGGCCAGATTGAGGTGAACTGGCAGCCCGTGGCTGGAGCCGAATACTATCGCGTGTATCGCAGCGAAATGACCGAAACAAACTTTCGCACCGTGCTGAGCGAGTGGCAGCGCGACACGCACTTTAGCGACGCATCGGCCCAGCCCGGCATGCGCTACTACTATTGGGTAAAGGCCGCGCTCGATATAAGCGGTCGTGCCGCGGGCAGTTTTAGCGAAATGGCTGATGGATACGTAGGCGCAGAGGTGCTGGCTGCACCGGGCCAGATAACCGCCTCAGACGGCGCATTCGTAGCGCACATAGAAATCAGCTGGGATGAAGTCCTAGGGGGCACGCACTATCGAATCTATCGCTCCAACGATGCCAATCCCCTCCATGCACTGCCGCTGAGTGCCTGGCAGCAAGAGCGTCAGTTTATCGATCGCGGTGTGCGTCCGGGGCAGATGTACTACTACTTCGCGCGCAGCGCCGGTGACGCGCAGGGAGGGCAGGCTAGCCAGATGAGCGCCGTCAATAGCGGCTTTCGCGCCCTGGCCCCGGTGGGAGGCGTACTCGCATCGGCCGGTTTGACTGCGGGCATCGAAGTGGAGTGGTCGCCCGTTTCCGGCGCCACTCACTATCGCGTGTATCGCAGTCGGCAGCAGGAGATTGCCAGTGCCCGTCCGATATCCAATTGGCAGCGCGCGATGGACTTTACCGACCGTTCAGTCGTTCCCGGAGTAGACTACTACTACTGGGTAAAGGCCGCACCCGGCGATATGGGTGTCAACGCCGGCAGCCTAGGCGATCAGGGTGCCGGTTTTCGCGCGCTGAGTCGACCCCTGCAGACGGCGTTGGTCGAGCAGAGCCCCGCTTTGCTGCGTCTGGAGTGGTCGGCGTTGCCAGGTGCCTCACACTACCAAGTGCTGCGTTCGACGGTAGATGATGCCTCCACTGCCGATCCGCTGGGCGGATGGT